>CAIRNJ010000025.1 GCA_903879915.1 uncultured Elusimicrobia bacterium | reverse complement strand
CTTCTTTTATAGAGGGAGCAGGCCAGACGGCCGGCTTTAATAAAAAAACCAAGGCCGTTCTGACTTTTTTTTGCAGTTGATAAACCAGGCCGGCTAAACAAGAAAAAACCATTAATTTGACGAATACCGGAAAAGCCAGGTAAACTTTTATCCCCAAAAGCAGCGGGATAAAGGTAAGGGCTGAAACCAGGATTACCACAGGCGCCATGAACAAAGAATAAGCGGCGGCACTGCCGGATAACACGGACAAAAAAGCTAAAGTCAGCAGCAGAAAAAAAAGGAAGTAGCCGCCCAGCGGATGAACGGGAGCGATGTCCGGGTAGTCGTTGAAAAGCGCTACGTAGACGCCTTTTGAGCGGGAAAAATAATTATAGACGCAGGCCTGCGCTGTCCCGGCGGTTTCGGCGCTCAGGTCAAGGGAGCCGCCTTTTCCCGGGGGGATAGTGAAATAGCAGATATCGCCTTTTTTTTTCAGCAGCGGCGAAGGGGCAAGGGGAGCGGGATGCGTTATGGGGCCGCCGCCCGCGGTTAAACAGCCTTTTAGCCGAAGTACGCGTGAAAACGGGCAGCTTTCAAGGCGCAGTTCCTTGCCATGCCCCAGGGGCTGGCAATAGCGGTCGGCTACTGCGGAAATGTCTTTTGCCGTATGTCCCTGAAAAAAACAGGCCAGGATGAGCGAGTAAACGAAAAAGATTAATATGTTCAGGTGTTTAGGCATCGATTCTTGACGCTGATAGATTTTTGACTCAATTTTGCTGTTTTGCGTTAGTATGATCAGTAGAGACCTTATTTAAAATCGCTGAACATTTAATATCGGAAACAGAAAAATTCTTCCCAATAAGCAGCCTCTTATTTAGAGTGTACGATTTCTCCGGCCATAAGGCGTCTGCCAGCCTTACCGGAGGCGTCCACTCCGATCCTTTTCTTATATGGTTCAAATTGAACCAGGGAAGGGGATCATTGCCTGAGCAGTTGCTCGTGAAGTACTCCTGGCTGCTTTTTGCTCTATTTCTCCAGTTTGTTACAGCATTTATAACTTCCTGTCTGGGAGCGGAATAGTCATATCTATACTGCGCGGTGAGTTTAACCACCGCATACATATTAAAACTGATCAATACTATCAAACTGCAGGTCAAAAGATTTAAAGATGCAGAGGAGGAAACTCTGTTTTTTGATAAGTCGGGGTTGGAGTTTACGCCTGTTGTTTTTTCAGCTGAAGTTCCTATCGCCTCGCCAGAATATCCATTTCTTGACGATAATAACCCGATGCTAACTACAATTACAAGATACGCGATATAGCTATAATAGATATTGCCAATAAAAACATAATCCAATCCTCTGGGCAGAGCCCTTCCATATGCAATAATAAAGGAGTATGCGAAGAGAAAACATAATGCCATTAAAAATGAAAGCCCTGCCCCTGAATACAATTCCCTCCGCTTTTCCTTAAGAGAACTGATCTTTAAGCCGATAGTTGAAATAAAAACTATTACAAATGCGCAGTTTACCAGAAAAAGCGGGCTGTCGGATTTAAATCCATTGAAATTAGCCCTGGCTGCCGCGCTTATTTTGTACGCAGCCGGGAGCAGCCAGCCTCCTATCCAAAATGCGATTTGCTTTATCGCGTACCAAGACGCAAGAAGTAACGGGTGCGTTATGTTTTGTGCGTCAGTTGCCGTAGAAACCACGATCCCCCTGACCCTCAGATCAATAAAGCTTAATACCGGATAAAGCAATGCGCCTGATAAGAACAATGCCGCCCATTTAATGTTTTTCCCGGTTTCCTTTGGCGGTACATCATCTGCGTCAACATGCTTGAATAAAAACCTGTAAAAGAAAGTAATCGATATTAACAGGTTTACAACAACGCCGGCCTCGTAGGTGAATTCAGCAAGCAGCCCCAAAAACAGACTTAAATACACAAGGTGAGTCTTCTGGGTGTCAAAGAATCTGACCAGAAAATATATTAAAAAAACACTGAGAACTGAAAACAACAGATATCCAACCATGTGGTTCCATAACACCAGTTCTGAACTCAGAATGGCTGTCCCGAAAAACAAGGATATCAAAAAAGGATATTGCGTCTTGCGTAGGCGGCCAATTGTTAATAATGAATAGATACCTGATATGACAAGAATATGCAAAAGAAGGGCGCTAATCTGCCATAGTAAAAAGTTATACCTGAAAAAATAATAAAAAGTGCCCAATAACCAATACAGCACCGGGCGGAAAAGTATAAAATCTCCTGCCGATTGAGTTCGGTTCCAAGAAGGTGAATTCCACAGGATCTGCCATAGATCGTTAAATTGACTTATTTGATGCAAATATGGGATTTGATCCGCGCGTGGAGCGCCGCTCCATAGACCATTCCAAAATATAAAAGTGACCACGAAAATTATGATGGCCCTTTGAACCCATGAATGTTTTAACGGTTCCCAAAGTCCAAATCTCCATTGGCGCATCATGGCGTCTTTTGCTGTTTTCCGGAACTGATAGCTCAAAGCGGCCAAGAGAGAAAAGCCTGTTAACTTAGCGAATAACGGGAAAGCGATGTAAACTTTTATCCCGTAGAACTGCGGGATAAAGGCGAGTGCTGTGACCAGAATGACTGCGGGAGCCATGCTAAGAGAATATACAGCAGGACTGCCGAATAGGACGGCGATAAAAGCTAAAGCCAGCAGGGATAAGAAAAGGAAGTACCCGTCTGGCGGATGAATGGAGGATACTTTTGGGTAGTCCTTGAAAACGGCTAAATAGCGGTTTTTTGAATAAGCAAAGTAATTGAACGTGCATGCTTCCGCAGCTGCAAAAGGTTCGACGTTAAGGTCAAAAAAAGTGTTTTTTCCCGGTGGAAGAGCGAAATAGTTCAGGTCACCCTTTCTTTTAAGTAAGTTTGAACGGTTCAATGGTATGGAATCTATCTTGACCTGAACCCTGTCGGATAAATTCCCTTTCAGGCGCAATATGCGGAAAAACGGCCTGTTTTCAAGCCGAAGTTTCTTTCCCGGGGCCAAAGTTTGGCAATCGCGTTCAGATATAGCAGATATATCCTTTACAACACAAACTTTAAAAAACCAGACCAAGATCAGGGAATAAGCGGCAAGAATTAACAGGTGGATATACTTGCTCATTGGTTGTACGGGCCAGCCCGGCTTCTATCCCGGATGGAAGCCAAAGGATATGTCGTATGCATATTTTAGGATTTTAACTGCTTAATAGCCATGAGGTTATAGATTTTAGACCCAGGAGGGCAACAGATTGTATGCGTCAGCGTAATCTTTCATGCAGCAGCAGGTGTATTGGGGAATTTTGGAAGCTAGAGGAGCTAGTGCTTGCAGCAAATGTCAAACATGCTGGATAGCGCGTTCTACGTGAGAACCCTGAATGAGAATATCCGTTACAAAGGAAGCTTTAAATGTTCAGCAAGGGTCATAATCCCAGTTTCTGAACGAAATTTTAGCAGGCTTGGTGCCGGGAAAAGTGTTAAAATAAATATGTGCAAACGTGGCTTGGCCTACAACAGTATTTTTATAGAACGTCGGACGGTTCTCTGGTGTAAACACCCTTGCGGCGGAATAAATGAAAAAGATCGGATCGTGGCTCAGGGGGTTCGCCTCGCCGGGGTTTAAAGACCGGCTGGCCGCGGCTTCCGGCCGGGAACTGGCGGCTCTTTTCCTGCTGCTCGCCGGGTTTTTTTACATAGACAAGTTCCTGCTTGGCCCTTTTTCCAGCGTCCAGATACATGACGTGTTCGCTTCGGACTTTATCCGCCAGCAGGCGGTGGGCCGGCTTTTCCTGAAGTACGGCTTTTTCGCCTGGTATCCCGGCTACGCCGGCGGCATACCGGTATATGCCTGGCATCATACGCCGTTCTACCTGCTGTCCATTATTTCCACCCTTGTCCCGGTCTGGCTGGTCTATTCCGCGGTATGCGTGTCCCTTATGGCGTTGGCCGGGTGGGGGATGTTTGCCCTGCTCGAAAAACATTTCTCCGTCGGCCGGGGGACCGCTTTCGCGGGCGGCGTTTTTTTCGCTCTCGCCTCGCAGGTGCAGCCCAACCCGATACCGAGCGTTTATTTCAATTATCTTTTCCCGGCTTTTTTTGTGTGGTGCTGCGAGGCTTTTCAGGCGGAGGCCCCGCTGCGCTCGCGCCTGCTGCCGCTGGCCGCGTTGAATATATTATTGGCTCTTTCCTATCCTATACTTACCCTGCCGTATTACCCGCTGCTGCACCTGCTGCTTAACTTAATGCTTTTCAGCGGGAAAGAGCTGGCGCGCGCGTGCGCCGTCTGGTGTTTACTCTGGGCCGGATATGTGCTTGCCTGGACCCCGGTTTTATACAGCCTGTACTCCTATATCCCGTTCGCTTCACGGGTACACGGGGGATCAGTACTGCCGTTTATAGCCATGTTTAAGGATTTCCTGGTCCAGCTGCTGTATTATTTTAAGCTTACGGCAACCCGCAGCCTTACAGTGATCCCGTTCTTTGCAGCGTTAACCCTTTTCCCGAAATCGCGCAGGATACGCGGTTTGGGCCTGATCTGGGCCTGTTTTCTTTTTATAGCGGTATTTTTCGGTTCAAGTATGAGGGGGCTGCTCGGCCAGTCCATTTTCGGCAAGATGGACCTTAGCCATTTTTCCTGGACCTTGCCGGTCATTACCGCCTTTACCTCTTTCCTGGGCTTGGACCTGGTGATAAAGGAAAAGAAACTGCAGGGGCGTTATTTATGTGTTTTCGCGGCCGTCTTCTGCGCGGCTCTTATTCTGCTCTATTCTCATCACAGGATGCTGGAACGGATATGCCTGGCGAATATTTATGGCGCGGTTTTTATCCTGTCATTGCTTTTCGCGGCGCGCGTTCCCGATCTTAAACTGCCGTCCGGGAAAGCCGTATGGGCGGCCTGGCTGTTCTTAGCGCTGAATCTGGTAGTGATAGCCACAAAGTTCACACTGCATAGGTTTATGGCCCTGAATGCAGCGGCTTTCTTGCTGTTGTTCGTTTTCCTTCTCAGGGAGTTGTATAGAGCAAAAAACAACGGCGCGCTTTCCATTACCCCGTACTTTATAGCCGGGATATGTCTTTTGCTCGGGCTGACCACGCGGTTCTACCGTTTTTCCGGGGATTGGCCGGAACGCTCGGGCTATCAGCAGACCATAAGTTCCCTTTCGCCGGCGGCGGCGGTCATGACCGGCGGGGGCGCGCCTTTCAGGGCGGGCACCGTGGGCGTTGCCCGCAGCTGGGCGGTGGCCCGGCTGGGCATAGAGACGGCCGACGCGCGCGGCCCCATGTTCAGCGCCCGGTACGACGACCTGTTCAGGCTGCTCATCGCGCCGCAGGAAAAGGCGCCTTCGCCCGGCCAGGAGCGCTATTTCGCGGAGCGCTATCTCCAGACACTCGACCTTGTGGACTGGTCCCCGGTCCAGGACTTCAACTATAACATCGCGGCGCTGGCGAACATAAAATATTTCGTTTCCGACCGCTACGATGTAAAGATGGCGCGGCAGGCGCAGCGGGTGAGCCTGGAAAAAGAGGCGCTGCCCGGCGTGCTGAAGCCGCGGACTATTTTCATCTATGAACTTAAAGGCACGCTGCCGCGGGCGTTCCTGGCGGGGGGGGCGGCCATTCTGCCCGATCAGAAAGCGCTGCTCGCCGCGCTGGCGCAGAGCGGCCTGCCCGGGCTTTCAAGCACCGGTTTCTTCGAAGAGGGGGACGCCGACGCCGCGATAAAGGCTTTTCCAGGCGCCGGGAAACCCGCGCGGGGGACGGCCAGGTTCACGGAATACACGCCGGACAGGATACGGCTCGAAGTAAAGAACGAAGGCCCGGCCCTGCTCCTGGTCACCAATAATTTCCACCCCGGCTGGCAGGCGGCGGTGGACGGGGCCCCGGTGAAACTTTACCGGGCCGACCACGCTTTCCAGGCCGTGCCGCTTAAGGAGCCCGGAACGCACGAAGTTACGCTGGAATTCCGGGACCCGAAGCTGTGGGCGCTGCATCCACTGGTGCTGCTGGGCTTTTTGCTGACCAACGCCGGCGTTCTTTTTCGGCGCAGGAACGGGAATTCTTAAACCGCCGGCGTACCGGCCCGGCGGCGCGGAGAGAATAGAAATCATGAACGAAAAAAAAAGCTGCGCGGGTTTTATGCTCGGGCCGATAGGGCGGTTCCTTTCCAAAGGGTGCAAGCCCAAGTATCTGTCTTTTGCCGTTAAGCTCGCTTTCTATAAACTTTTATACCGGAGCCGGCTTTCTTTAGCCTCTTTCTCGGTCTCGCTGGAGCCCTTGTGCCGGCTGTACATCGAGCCGGGCTCGCGGGTGGAATTCGGCAACTGGGCCTATTTCAAGAAAGGCACCGACGTAGAGGCCTACGACGGCGCCGCCATAAAGATAGGCAGCAATTTTTTCGTCAACAAGAACTCGTCCATCCTGGCGCGGTCGGGGATAACTATCGGCGACAACTGCGTTTTCGCGGCGGAAGTGATGATCTACGACCATAACTTCCGGCGCGACCAGCCGGGCGTGCCGTTCGTTAATCAGGGCTTCGATTCGAAGAAGATAGTTATCGGGAACAACGTCTGGCTGGGCGCCAGGGTGTTCGTAGGGCCCGGCGTTACCATCGGCGACAACGTTATAGTGGGGACAGGGACGCTCGTTAAAAAAGACGTGCCGTCCAATACGATCGTCTATTCCAAGTCGGACCTGGTGTTCAGGGAACTCCGCTGACGCCGGGGCTCAATTCCAGATATTGCTGTAGTGCTCCGCTTCGGCTGAGCCTCCGCCGGCGCCTTGCGTCTTTAGCCCCGCCATCCGCATCGTCTTTCTTATAACGGTAACCGCCAAAAGCTCAAGAGGCAGGTTGCAGAGGCTTTTGAACTTCGCTACAAACTTCCTCGCTGAGAGCCGGCCTTTTTCCCTGTAAGGGTCCGTATAGAAGAGGTATTTGCCGCGCAGCGCGGTGAGTTCCGCGTCGCTCATGTTCTTCGTGAGGTTTACCAGCAGGTAGCTGGTGTTGCCCTGCAGGGATATCTTCCTGATGTACTCCAATTCGTCAGGTATAAGTTTTTTCTCAAGAGCGTAGCGGTATAGTTCCGTGCCGGGAAAAGGCGTCATGTAATGGGGTTCATAGCGCAGATATTTCCGGCGGCAGAATTCCGCCGATTTGCGCATTTCCTCCTCGGTCTCATCGAGGTAGCCTACCATAAAAGAACTGCCGCCGTAGTCCAGGTCGTACTTGTCGCAAAGTTCCACGGCCTTTTCTATCTGTTCTACCGTTATCTTCTTGTTTATGGAATCCAGTATCTTCTGGTCCATGGACTCAAGTCCGAACCCGACCTGGGCGCAGCCCGCTTTTTTTAGGTTCGCAATAAGCTCGTCGTCCACCAGGTTGACCCTGGCGGAAATGGTCCAGGGGACCTTTTTCAGCGGGGAGGCCATCTTGAGGCGGCAAAATTCCAGCATCCTCGGCTTGTTCACGGTTGAAAGGTCGTCGAAAAAATAAAATATGTCCATCCCGTATTTTTTTTGGAAAGCCAGGAGTTCCGCCATTATCGACGCCGGCGTACGATACCGTATCTTGTAGCCCATGAACGTCTTGCAGCAGTAGGTGCAGTTAAAAGGACAGCCGCGCACGGTGGAGATGACGCAATACCGCAGTTTCGCGTTCTTGAAGTAGCGTTTCAGCGGCATAAGGTCCCAGGCCGGGAACGGCAGGGTATCGATGTCCTTTATTGGTTCCCTTTCACCGGTGTTCACCAGCGTCCCGTCTTTTGCTTTGTACATCAGGCCTTTAACCCCGCCCAGCTCCGTGCCGTCACGCACCGCCTTCATGAACTCAACGGTGGTGTCCTCGCCTTCTCCAAGCACTATGGCGGAAACCTCGCTGTTCTTCAAAAGTATTTCCGGGATGGAATAGGCAACCGTGTTGCCGGCGAAAATAAGGGCATTGGGATGCTCCTGGCGTATATATGCGGCCGCGTCGACCACGTTGTTAAATGCTGTGACTATTCCGCCGATGCCGAACGCATCCGCTTTTACGGAGGCGAGACGCTCCCGGAAAGCTTTCCTGCTGAGTCCTTCGCCGAGTATGTCTATCAGTTCCACTTCGAAACCGGCCTGCCGCAGGACAGAGGCGATATAGCCCAGCCCTATGGGGAACCAGCAAGCGCTGTCCATTTCAAGTGCGGGGTTAATAAGCGCTATTTTCATCAGGAAGGCCTCCGGGAATATTCGTTCGAAAGTATGCGGTACATAAGGGTCTGCTAAAGTTCGCGTCTTAACTGCAGGTCCTGTCCTGCTGGTCCAGCCGGCAGCCGTGCTAACTGCGCGGCTTCAGCGTCCGGCCGCCCGCAGTATCAGGCGGGAAAAGCTTTTCACTATTTCAGGGCTCTGCCAGCCGTAAGTCCCGTTCCAAAGGCAGGGTTCGCTGTTGTCTATTATTCCCCGGATATATGAGGCCAGGGCCGCGTCGTTCCGGTTTTTTTTGTGGGCCAGTATGGCGGGGAGAATTTTTTCCAGCCCGGCCGGGGAATCCAGGCGGAACGCATTCGGCATATTCGAGAAAAAAACACTGCTGAAGACTACCGACGGTACGTCCAGCAGGGCGGCTTCCATGCCTATGGTCCCGCTGATGGTGGCTGTGAAAAGCGCGTTCCGAGCCGCCTTCAACGAGTCGTGATTCGCGGCTATCAGCGAGACATCCGGAATGTTCTTCAGGGCGGAGTAAAACTCCGGGGGCTGCGCTCCAGTGCCGCTTGGATGTTCTTTGACCGCCAGTCTTATTGCGGACGGCAGGGCGCGGCGTATCCCTTTTATCAGTTCCAACTGGTTGTCATTGTACGGGGCGATCACGTCCACGGTGCGCTCCGGCTGTATATGCAGGTAATAGATGGCGTAAGGCCGCGGGTCGCCGGCAAAAGCTTCGCCGGTAAAAGTTTTGTCCAGTCCGCGGCTGGGGGTGCGGAAACGGCGGCTGTAAATTTCGGCCTGGCAGCGCAGATTAGTGTAATTAAGCTGATTGGTCCCGGCCGCCTCCTGCAGCGTTATCCCGGTCCGCTTAAGAACGGAGGAGAAAAGGCTGAAAATAGTCCTTTGCCGGTTCTGTATTTCAAAGTAGACCGGGGGTTCTCCTTTCTTGCGGAACTCTTCTATCCACTTCAGGGTTTCCTGTTCCGTGGCGGTTGTACCGCCGGGTGAGAGCGGGTACAACGCCCTTTCATCCAGACCGCGGAACAGCGCCACCCGGCCCAGCGGGTGGCGGGTAACGGTCATGTTCGCCGCGTTTATCCCCAATTTGTCGCAGACGGTGTATGAAATTATCTCCGAAGCGACAGTGGGTTCCGATATTACCCAGCCGATCTTGTTCCTGACGAGGAACTCCTCGGCCCTGGCCGCGCTCTTTACTATATAAGTGTAAAGCGACCTGGCGTCCCTGGGGTGGTAAAACCTCTGGCTCATCATTACTAGGGACGGCAAAGTAGGCCCATGCTTCTCATACTCCGCGGCCTTCCCGAGCATGTCTTCCGAAGGGGGAGGCAGCCCGCGCATTTCTTTCTTCGTTATCGATATGTCCAGGATACGGTCCGCGGGGATCCCGTAGGAGAAGAGCCTGCGGTTCGTGTAGATGTCCGGGGTTATGAAAAAACATTCAGCTTTGCCTTCAAGGTGCCGCGCCAACTGTACATACAGCTCCGTGGAGTCAAAGATCGAGTTGAACGCTATTCGCGGTAGTTCCGTATTATGAGGCATGGTCTAATTATATATTTTCTGCGGATTCAGAGGGATGTCAGAATTATCCGGCGCGACATCAGTCTTAAATCGGTCGATCTTTTGAAATGGCTGGATAAGACTATCCAGGCCGCCTTCTTGCGGACGCACTTCTGTGTCCTGGCGCGTGCCCAGGGGGAGGCGGTCAATTTGGTAGAATAATAATATTGGCCGCATTTTAATGACACCACCTATTATTTTTATTAACGGGCGCTTTCTTACCCAGGCCGTGACCGGGGTGCAGCGCTACGCCATCGAAGCGGTAAAAGCGCTGGACCTACAGCTCAGGCCGGGCCAGGACGTAAGGCTTCTCGTGCCCGGCGCCGGGCTCAAGACCGCTCCCGCGCTGCGCAATATCCCCGTGGTCCGCGCCGGGCGGCTCGCAGGCCACCCCTGGGAGCAGTTCGAACTGCCTTTTTATTCCCGCGGCGGCGTGCTGCTGAACCTGTGCAACCCCGCCCCGCTGTACAGGACCAGGCAGGTGGCGCTGATCCACGACATGATAGTTTTCGCCGTGCCCGGCTGCACCTCGCTGCTTTTCAGGACCTGGCACCAGGCTATGTTCCGGCGCGTCACGCGCAATTCAAGAACGCTGATAACCGATTCCGAGTTCTCGCGGTCCGAAATAATAAGGATCCTCGGCACCCCGCCGGAGAAAATAAAAGTAATACACGCCGGCTGCGACCACATGGCGGCCATAGAGCCCGACTATTCCATTCTCGGGCGCAACGGCCTGGCAGGACGGCCGTTTATCTTCGCGGTGAGCAGCCTGAACCCCAATAAGAATTTCGGCTCCGTGATCAAAGCCATGGAGGGGATAAAGAACCCCGGCTTCGACCTTGTCATAGCGGGGGGGATAAACCCGGCGGTTTTCAGCCAGGACAGGGCGGGCTTCCCGGAGTCGGTGAAATACCTCGGCTACGTTACGGACGCGGAGCTGAAAGCGCTGTATTCGCGCGCCGCCTGCTTCGTCTATCCTTCTTTTTACGAGGGCTTCGGCCTGCCCCCGCTGGAGGCCATGGCCTGCGGCGCGCCGGTGATAGCGTCCAATACTTCGAGCCTGCCCGAGGTCTGCGGCGGCGCGGCGCGCTACATCGACCCCGCTTCCGCGGAAAGCATCTCCGCCGCGATAGTTGAACTGATGGCCTCCCCGGCGCTGCGCGAACAATTAAAACACAAGGGGCTGGAGCAGGTAAAGCTGTTCAAATGGGCGGACACCGCCCGCGGGCTTTATAATTCCTGCCTCGAGGCCGCCTGACGGCCGACCGCATGAAAGTAACCCTTATCATCCTTACTCTTAATTCCGCGCGGCGGATAGCCGCGCTGCTGGCGGCCGTCGGCCGGCAGACGCGCGGGCCGGACCAGGTGTTCGTCGTGGACAGTTCCTCGGACGACGGCACCGCGGCCATAGCCGCGGGGCTGGGGGCGCGGGTTATAGAGGTGAAGCGGTCCGATTTCGACCACGGCGGCACCCGTACCCTGGCCGGCCGCGCCGCGGACGGCGGCCTCCTGCTGTACATGACCGACGACGCGCTGCCGGCGGACGAGCGGGCTTTCGAAGAGCTGCTGGGAGCGTTCGCCGACGCTGGCGTGGGCGCGGCCTACGGCAGGCAGCTGCCCCGCCCGGGGGCTGATACTTTTTCCGCGCACCTGCGGGCTTTTAATTATCCCGCGCAGTCGCATGTACGGGAATATTCCCAGCGCCGGCGCTACGGGATAAAGACCCCGTTCCTTTCCAACTCGTTCTGCGCGTACAGGAAGGACGCCCTTGAAAAGATCGGCTGGTTCAGCCCCAGGCTGATACTGGGCGAGGATACCTGCGCGGGGGCGCGCCTGCTCCAGGCCGGCTATAAACTGGCTTACCGCGCCGGCGCCGCGGTCTGGCATTCGCACTCCTACACCCCGCTCCAGGAGGCCCGGCGCTATTTCGATATAGGCGTCTTTCACCAGCGCGAAAGCTGGCTGCTGGCGGATTTCGGCGCCGCCGAAGGCGAGGGAGGGAAATACGTCCTTTCCGGCGTCCGCGCGCTGCTTAAGGCCGGGGCGGCGCTCAGCGTGCCGGCCTTTCTGGCCCGGGCGGGGCTGAAGTTCGTTTTTTACCGGCTGGGCAGAAGACACGCTTTGTTGCCGGCGGCAATAGCGGGGAGATTGAGCATGCACCGCGGCTGGTGGCGCGGCGCTGAAGGTTAGCGGGCGCCCTCGCGCTTGAGCACCACGCCGAACGTTTTCAGGAAGATCATCACGTCCAGCCAGAGGCTCCAGTTCTTCACGTACCAGCAGTCCAGCGAAACCCGGTATTCGTAGGTGGTGTCGCTGCGGCCGCTCACCTGCCAGAGGCCGGTCAGGCCGGGGGGCACCCGGAAATAGAACACCGCGTCCTCGCCGTAATATTTCTCTATTTCTTTCGCTATCACCGGCCTGGGCCCCACCAGGCTCATCTCGCGCTTCAGGATGTTGATAAGCTGCGGCAGCTCGTCCAGCGAGGTCCTGCGCAGAAGGTCCCCGATGGGCGTTACGCGGGGGTCGGCGGTAAGCTTAAAAGAGCGTTCCCATTCCTGGCGCGCCGCCGGGTCCTTGCGCAGTATCTCCTGCAGCCGCTGGTCGGCGTCGGGGTACATGGTGCGGAATTTGTAGCACCAGAACGGCTTTCCGTTCTTGCCTATCCGCTCCTGCCGGTAGGTGGCCGGGCCGGGGGAGGAAAGCTTTATCAGCAGCGCTATCAGCAGCATCGGCAGGGCCAGCAGCAGGGTGATGAAGGCGGAGGCGGCGTAGTCGATAACGCTCTTGGTGAAATAGATGAGCGGGTTGGCCAGGTTGTTCTTGATCTCCAGTATCATCGTCTGCTCGCGGAAGAAATGCCGCAGCTCGGTGCCGGCCACGGCTATGCCGTTTATGTCCGGGATATAGAGGGTGTTCTCGGCCTTGTTCTGGATATGATTTATCAGGCGGATAAGGGCGTTCTTCTCCAGGTCGGGCTTCGCCACTATCACGTCGTGAATGGAGGCGCTTTTGATGTAGCGCCCGATCTTGTTTATGCCGGGGCGCACGCGGTACCCGCAGACCGTTCTTTCCGCAGGTTCGTCGTCCACGAAGCCGGCTATCTCGTAGCCCAGGTTGGGCTCGTTGGTTATGGCCTTGTAGACGGTCATGGCGGCGGTGCCCGACCCTATGACAATTGTTCTGCGGCGCAGCAGGCCCAGGCCGTAAAGCGCTTTTTTTACCCGCAGGCGGATGACGGGGAAGAGCAGCACCGACAGCGCGAACATCATTCCCACCAGCAGGCGGGAATATTCCTGGCCGCGCTTCATCACGAAAAGCATGCTGAGGATGGCCGCGGAAGAAAAGAAGGCCGACTTCCAGAGGAACTGCACCTCGTCCCAGAGCGCGAAACGGCGGGAATAGCCTTCCTCGTAAAGCATGATGATCAGCCACACGGCGAAGATCCACCAGTAGCTCTGGAAATCGTACCGGTATTCGGGCAGGCCGGAAAGGAACCGGGGCAGCACCGCTTTGCGCAGCAGCACCGCCAGGTGGAAGATGGCCAGCAGCGCGGCGAAATCGCACAGCGCGAGCAGCAAGGCTCCCAGCCGGTTCTTTAGTTTAGGCAGCGTCAGGTGGGTTGCTAGTGTCATGGGCGGAGGGGCGCGTATCCGGCCGTGCGCGGCCGCCCTGCGGCCGGAAAGGCGCCGCTATTATTATACATAAATGCGGCGCGGCTACTTTTCGCGGGAGGCGGTGATGGATAACGCCAGCGCCAGCATCACGGCGTAGGAGGTATTCACGTGCTGGAAAGAGATCTCGGTGAGGTTCATCACGAACCAGGCGGGCAAAATGCTCAGCGCCCACAGGGTCATTGTCGAAGGCGCGGCGCGGAAGCCCCGCAGGGCGGTAAGGAACATCATGCAGAACAGGAAAAGCAGCGCCGCCAGGCCCGTAAGCCCGCGCTCGGCCCCCTGGTGGATATAGATGTTGTGCAGGCTGCCCCACAGGATGTTCTCCGGATACGCCTTCTTGTAGTAGACGGGAAAAAGTTCCTTTACGTTCGCCGGTCCCGTTCCGAAAACCGGCCTGTCGGAGATTATCGTCAGGCCGGTCTTCCAAAGTTCCAGCCGCGTGCTCACCGACTGGTCGGGGGAAGCCGCGGCGGAATTTACCATGCTGTTGGCGCCCAGGAAGATGGAGAAGGTTTTATTGCGGATGGCGGCGTTCAGCAGCGAAAGCCCGAAGACGAGTCCCGCCGCCGCGGCGAGGAACGGCAGGATGGTCCTTTTCGGGGGCCTTCTCGCGATAAAAAAGGACGCGAACATTATAGCCGCGCCGAGATACGCCCCGCGGGTCTGGCTGAGCGTGATGGCGGCGATGGTCAAGAGGCCGATCGCATAGAACGTTTTTTTCGTTCTTGCGGATGTGGTTTCCGGGAACGCGAGGCCGCTTAGCGACAGGGCCAGCCCTATCACCATGATTTCCCCGAACCGCACGTGGTGGGAGGTGCCGTGGGCGCGCTCCGTGAAGCCCGACGCCGCGGACTGGCAGATCCCGAGCAGGGCCGTGGCCGCCAGCCCCGCCAGATAGAACTTTACGGCGGTCTCCCGGCGTTCACGCTTCAGGAAAAGACAAAGGGCGGCGAACGAGGCGATCTTAAAAACGTCCGAATTCAGCGCCGCCAGGCTGCGCGGGACGTTCACGCCGAAGACGGCGGCCAGGAAGCCCGCGGCCAGGTAAAGCGCCCAGGGAATGAAAAGCGGGTTGTCCCGGAGTTCGGCGGGCAGGCCGGCCAGGTTCCCCTGCTCCCGGCGGCGCCAGAGGGCCGCGGCCATGAAAAGCAGCATGCCGCCCTGCAACAGCGATACGGAAAAAGGCAGGGCCGCCGCGAAGATAAAAAGCCCGGCGCTTTCCGCGAAAAGGGGCTTGTCGGTCCCGAACAGGCGCGCGGCTTTTTCGAAAGCGGGTTTTATGTCAGACATGGTTGCGGTCATTTCTACGAGTTTGAATTATACCAAAGCCGCCCGCCGGTTTAAACTTAAATATCTCTCCCTGCCAGGTTAAGCGCGGCCCGCTGTCAACCTACCACGTCTATCGAGAAGATCTTCCGTATTACTAAGACGACCTTCAGCAAAAGCGCGGCTTTCCCGGTCAGTGCCAGCGGGTCGCCTTCCTTAATAAAGCCGTTCGCCCGCATATCCGCCAGGCGGAGCCTGATGCCGGTCTCTTCGTTGAAAATATCCTGAAAAGCCGCTTCGGTCAGCGCGCCCGACGGTTCCTCAGCCAGCCGGGACAGCATTTTAAGCGTGACCGAGTTCAGTAAATTGATGAAGAACATCAGGTAAGTCAGCCAGAGGGTAAATATCAGGTAGAGCGAAACAATGTCCGCTGCGCCGGCCCGGTATTCCCAGGCTGCCGCGCCGAGGAAAAAAAACAGGCCGGTCAGCAGTCCTTTCAGCATGAACTTGCCTTCGCCGGTGGCCCGGCAGACCAGCAGGTGCGCGCCGACGGCGGCGGCAAAGAACGAGGCAGAGACCGTAAGCGTGGACCACATGGTCATAGGCGCCTCAGGTTCCAGATCCTTAGGATCGTGTTGCCGAGCCGGTTAAGAAAGCGGCCCCGCGGGGTGAGCAGGTATTCGGGCCCGCTGCGCACGGCCATGCCCAGCTCCGTCATCTGGCTTAAGCGCCCCGCCCTTATGTAGGCGGTCTTCTCGTTCTCGTAGGCCAGCAAAGCCGCCAGGGCCGGCGCCCCGCGGCCGCCGGCGCCCAGGGCCCGGATATCGGCGAGGATATTAACGGAAAAGCTTTTTTTCGCCAGGCCGATAAAAGCCATCAGGTAAATATAGTGCAGGCTGAAGTAGACGAAACAGCCCGCCGCGAAGGCGGGCAGCAGGGAAAGGTCCAGCCTGCCGGCGGCCGCGGAAAAGACCAGCGAGGCCAGGGCGTAAGGGATAAAGAATAAAAAATTGGTGCGGTTAAGCCTGGCGGTACAATTTTCTCCGGAGGCCAGCCTGCCGGCCAGTACGAACAGCAGAAAGGCGCAGAAAAAAACGGGCGCGCCCCACAATAGCGCGTTTTCCGCCGGGTCGGAGTAAAGGCTGAAAGGTCCCATGTTCATGAAATTGTACAAGATTTACCTGTTCGGTGGGCATAGCCCCGCGCTTTTCGCGCGCCGGGGCGGAGTGCGGGGGCTCCGTCATATTTGTTATAATTATTACCGATTTAACGCGGGCTTGGATTTCGCTAATTCTTCTGATACGGAGGCAAGTACAATGGCTGTTAAAATAGGTATCAACGGTTTCGGCAGGATAGGCAGGCTGGTGGCGCGCGCCATCTTGGCCCGCACCGACGGCCAGCTCGAGCTGGTCGCCATAAACGATCTCACGGACTCCAAGACCAACGCGCACCTGCTCAAGTACGACTCGGTGCACGGCCGGTTCGGGGGGGAAGTAAAAGCCACCGCCGACGACGAAATAACCGTGAACGGCAATAAGATAAAAGTTTTCAAGGAAACCGATCCTTCCAACATCCCGTGGAAGAGCCTGGGAGTCGAGATCGTGGTGGAGTCCACCGGCCTGGTCACTATTAAGCAGGACGGCGTGAACAAGAAGGGCAAGACCGTGAAAGGCGCCGAGAACCACATCACCAAGGGCGGCGCCAAGAAAGTGATCATCTCCGCCCCCGCGCAGGGCGAGGACCTGACCGTGGTGATGGGCGTCAACGACGACAAGTACGACGGCAAGCTCCACCACGTGGTGTCCAACGCCTCCTGCACCACCAACTGCCTGGCGCCTTTCGCCAAGGTGCTCCAGGACAACTGGGGCATCGAGAAAGGCCTGATGACCACCATCCACGCCTACACCAACGACCAGAAGATCCACGACATGGCCCACTCCGACCTGCGGCGCGCCCGGGCGGCCTGCCTGTCCATGATCCCCACCTCCACCGGCGCCGCCAAGGCCATCTCCCTGGTGATGCCCGAGCTGAAGGGGAAACTGGACGGCTTCGCCATCCGCGTGCCTACCCCGAACGTGTCCGTGGTCGACCTTACGGTCACGCTGTCCAAGCCCGCCACCGCGGAAGAGATCAACGCCGCCATCAAGAAGGCCGCCGAAGGCCCGATGAAGGGCATCATGGAGTACGTCGCCGAACCCCTCGTGAGCATCGACTTCAACCACTCCCCGCTGAGCTCCAGCGTGGACGGCCTGAGCACCAAGGTTATCGGCGGGAACATGGCCAAGGTCCTGGCCTGGTACGACAACGAGTGGGGCTATTCCAACCGCGTCGTCGACCTCGCCCTGCTGATGATAAAGAAAGGTCTGTGATTTGGCCTGGGGGTCGGGTCCCCGCCGAGCGGGGACCCTAAGACGCCCGGCTTGTTCGTGAGCGATAGGAGAGCAACAATGGTTAAGAAAAGAGTGCTGATCATGGGAGCCGCCGGCCGCGACTTCCATAACTTCAACGTGTTTTACCGCAACAACCCGGCCTACGAAGTGGTGGCGTTCACCGCTTACCAGATACCCAACATAGCGGGCCGCAAGTACCCCAAAGAACTTTCCGGCAAGCTGTACCCGAACGGCATAAAGATATACGAGGAGAAGGAACTCCCCGGGCTGATCAAGAAGCTTAAGGTGGACGAAGTGGAATTCGCCTACTCCGACGTGTCCTTCCAGACCATCATGTCCAAGGCCTCCCTCGTGCTCGCCTGCGGCGCGGACTTCAAACTGCTCAGCGGCGAACATACCTATATACAGTCCAGGAAGCCCGTGATCTCCGTCTGCGCCGTGCGCACCGGCTGCGGCAAGAGCCAGACCACGCGCTACATCGCGGACATCCTCAAGGGGCTGGGCCTGAAAGTGGTGGCCATACGCCATCCCATGCCCTACGGCGACCTGGTCAAGCAGACCTGGCAGCGCTACGAGACCCTTGCGGACCTCAAGACGCACAAGTGCACCATCGAGGAGATGGAAGAGTACGAGCCGCACATAGCCGCCGGGCACATAATCTATTCCGGCGTGGACTACGGCGAAATACTCAAGCGCGCCGAGAAGGAAGCCGATGTCATCCTCTGGGACGGCGGCAACAACGACATGTCCTTCTACAAGCCCGACCTCCAGATAGTGGTCACCGACCCCCTGCGGGCCGGCAACGAAGCCAGCTATCACCCCGGCGCCGTCAACCTGCGCATGGCCGACGTTATCGTTATCAACAAGGTCGATACCGCGTCCGCCGCCCAGGTGAAACTGGTCAAGGAGAACATCAAGAAGATGAACCCCAAGGCCATCATCATCGAGGCCGAAAGCCCCGTCACTATCGACGGCGTTGTTAAGGGGAAAAAGGTGCTGGTGGTCGAGGACGGCCCCACCCTGACCCACGGCGAGATGCACTTCGGCGCCGGCCACGTGGCCGCCAAGAAGTACAAGGCCGCCAAGATCGTGGACCCCCGCCCGTACGCCATCGGCACCATAAAGAAAGTGTACGAGAACTTCAGCCAGATCACCGACATCCTGCCGGCGATGGGCTACGGCGACGCCCAGATGGCGGAGCTGAAGAAGACCATCAACGCGATCCCCGCGGACGTCGTTATCGTGGGCACGCCGATCGACCTGGCGAAGCATCTTAACTTCAACAAGCCGTCGGTGCGCGTTACGTACCGGCTTAAAGAGCGCAAGCCCGCCCTGAAAGCGATAGTGCAGAAGCTGCTGAGGAAATAAGCATGGCCCGACCCGGGCCGGGCGACCGGCCCGGGCGCGGCCTTAAAATTTTAGAGGTGCAAAAAAATGACCACGGAAAATAAAACTGTGCTGAGACTGGCCAAGGTGCAGGACGCCCATCTGAAGGATAAGAACGTGCTGGTGCGCGTGGACTACAATGTCCCCCTGAAGGACGGCGTAGTTAAGGACGATACCCGCATCCGCGAGACCCTTAAGACCATAAAACTGCTGCTGGCCGGCAACTGCAAAGTGGTGCTGATGGCGCACCTGGGCAGGCCCAAGGGGAAACCGGACCCCAAGTATACTCTGAAGCCCGTGGCCGAACATCTTGAGAAGCTGGCCGGCGTAAAGGTGCATTTCGCGCCTGACTGCGTGGGGCCCGCCGCCGACAAAGTGGTGGCCGCGGCCAAGAAAGGCGAGATCGTGCTGCTGGAGAACCTGCGCTATCACCCCGAGGAAGAGGCCAACGGCGAAGCTTTCGCGAAGCTCCTGGCCAAACACGGCGAGTTCTTCGTGCAGGAAGCTTTCGGCGCGCTGCACCGCGCGCACGCCAGCACCGCGGCCGTGGCGCACCTGCTGCCCGGGGCCATCGGCTTCCTGGTGCAGAAAGAGCTGGAATACCTCGACAGGGCCATGGTCAGCCCCGCCCGGCCTTTCCTGGCCATCATCGGCGGCGCCAAGGTTTCGGACAAAATAAGCGTGCTGTACAGCCTGCTGGAGAAAGTGGATACGCTGATCATCGGCGGCGGCATGGCCTATACTTTCCTGGCGGCGCAGAACACCAATATCGGCAACTCGCTGCTTGAGGCCGACAAGGTGGACCAGGCGAAGGATATCATCCTGAAGGCGCACCGCAACAACGTGGAGATGCTGCTGCCCGCCGACCACCGCGTGGTGCAGAAAATAGAGCCCGGCGCCAAGGTGGAGATCACCCAGGCCATGGCCGTGCCCGACGGCTGGACCGGCGTGGATATCGGCCCCCGCACCGAACTGCTTTTCGCCGACAAGATAAAAGCTTCGAAGACCATCTTCTGGAACGGGCCCGTAGGCATCTTCGAAACGCCGGAGTTCGCTTCCGGCAGCATCACCGTGGCCAACGCCATGGCGCAGGCCACCAAGAGCGGCGCTACCACCATCCTGGGCGGCGGCGACACGCTGTCCGTGCTGAAGACGGCCAAGGTGAAGCCCGAGAATATTTCACACTGTTCGACCGGCGGCGGCGCCAGTCTTGAGTTCGTGGAAGGAAAGCAGCTGCCCGGACTGGTGGCGCTGTCTCAGAAATAACCGCTCAGCGGTCAATAAAGCTGTTGGAGGAAAAATGTACTCATTTATCATAACTATGCACGTGCTGCTGGGCTTCGTCATCATCATCTCCATCGTGGTCTTCCAGACCAGCAAGGGGTCGGCCCTGTCGATGTTCGGCGGCGGCGGCGATTCGCTGTTCAACGCCGCCAGCGGCACTTCGTTCATAAAGAAATTCACCGCCGGCGCGGCCGCCCTGTTCGCGGCCACTTCCCTGCTGCTTACGGTGTTCTCTTCCAGCAACCGCTTCCACTCGGTGGTGCAGCAGTACCCGCTGCCGGCCCAGCCGCCGGCCGCCGCCGCGCCCGCCGTTCCCGCCGCTCCCGCGGCCGTTCCGGCTAAAGCCGCTCCGGCTAAAGCAGCGCCGGCGCCCGTAAAGAAATAGCCGGGAACAGTAAAAGATAAAGTAAAAAAAAGAGCCCCGCGCACAGCGCGAGGCTCTTTTTTGCGTCAGGGCCGGATTCTCTCTTATTCCATCACCTTGTTCTCGAAGGTATGGATGATGTCCATCAGGTTCCCCGGGGTCTTGGCAGAGAACAGGCGTTTGCGCAGCGTCACGTTGGAGATAAGGCCGGACAGCTGGGAGAGGATGTTGAGCTGCAGCGTGGGCTCGTTGAAAGGGGTCAGGATCAGGAAAATAATTTTTACCGGCTGGCTGTCCGGAGAGGGGAAGTAAATGCCTTCCCGGCTTTTGCCTATGGCCAGCAGCGGCTTGGACAGCGAGGCCAGGCGGGCGTGGGGAAAGGCGGTCTGGTGGCCCAGCGCGGTGGAAAAATTGGTCTCCCTTTTTACTATGGCCTTAAGGGCTTCTTCCCTGTCGAAGGAGGGGGAGGCCGAGTGCAGTCCGTTGAGCACCTCCTCGATGGCCTCGAAGCGTCCCGCCTCCCGGATGTCCAGGCTGCAGGCGTGCGGCAGCAGCAGCGAGCTCAGCAGCAGCTTGGGCGGCTGGTCGAATTCGTCGCGTATTTCCCCGGTAAGCTCCTCGATGATGTCTTCCATGGTAAGCAGGCCGGTCACTTCCCCTTTGGCGCCGCGCGCCAGCGCCAGCTGTATGCGCTTCTCCTGGAAATCCCTCAGAGCGCGCTCCACCGAGATCTCCTCCTGTATCTCGGCCAGCGGCCGTTTTACGGCGTTGAGGTCGGGCCCGGGCTTCCCGTCGGCGGCTGTCAGGCAGGAGGAGTACGCCAGGTCCTTGAGGTGGATGTAGGCGGTTATGCGCCCGTCGGCCTGGAGCAGGGGGTAGCGCGAAAATCTTTTTTCCTTGATCCGCTTCAGCGTCTCTTCCCAGGGCGCCGCGGGGTCTATGAACGTTATCGCCCCGCGGGGGGTCATGACCTCCTTCACCTTGGTCTTGCCGAAGTCGAAAAGATGCTCGAACATCATCAGGCGGCCCAGCGAAAGCTTGCCGTGCTCCTGGGACTGTCCCAGGATCATGCGCAGTTCCTCGTCGGAATGCAGCAGCTCGTTTTCCGCGGGCCTGATGTGCAGCAGGCGCAGCAGGAAATTGGCGCTTTTATTTATGGCCAGCATCGGCAGATAGGTGATCTTGTAAAAGATCTCCAGCGGCACGGCCGCCAGGATGGCGATGCGGTCGGGTATCAGGATGGCCGTGTATTTAGGCATCAGCTCGCCGACTATCACGTGCAGGGCCGTTATTATCAGGAACGCTAAGGCGAAAGAGATCGAGTGGGTGACGGTATGGCTGAACGGCAGCCCGGTCAGCGCGAAAAGGGGGGAGAGCAGGCCCGCCATGGCCGGTTCGCCCAGCCAGCCCACGCCCAGGCTGGCCATGGTGACGCCCAGCTGTATTGAGGAAAGGTAGACGTCTATATGCTGCACCTGCTTCTGGGCCAGCCTGGCCGAGGCCACGCCTTTGGCCGCCAGCTCTTCCAGGCGGGTAAAGCGGACCTTCACCAGCGAGAATTCCACTATTACCAGCAGGCCGTTGATGACGATCAGCAGCAGGGAGATCAGCAGAGTGAAGAGGTTGAGCATCGGTTATATTTTACAATACTATGCTTGGCGTGCGCATTGCCCGTTTTTTTGGTAAAATATCATCAGCTCTTTACGATCGATCTAAGCTCGGGTGGTGGAACTGGTAGACACGCACGTTTGAGGGGCGTGTGCCTAACGGCGTGCGGGTTCGATTCCCGCCCCGAGCAAATTTTGCGGGAGGGTCCATCCCTCCCGTTTTTTTTATCCTATGCTAGCCAGATATTTCAAGCCTTCCGTACTGCAGGAGATCGCCGCCAAAGCCGGCACGCCCGTCTACGTCTATTCCGCCGCCGTTTTCATAAAGCAGACGGCCGCGTATAAAAAGGCGTTCCGCGCCCTCGACCCCCTGTTCTGCTACGCCATGAAAGCCAACTCCAACGGCGCCCTGTGCGCGCTGGCGGCGGGGCAGGGCTTCGGCGCCGACGTGGTGAGCGGCGGCGAGCTGTACCGCGCCCTGCGCGCCGGGTTCGAGCCGGGTAAAATAATCTTTTCCGGCGTGGGCAAGACCCCCGACGAGCTGGAGTACGCGCTCAGGACCGGCCTGCTGTTCGTCAACGCGGAGTCCTTCGAGGAAGTGCAGGCGCTGGAGCGGGCGGCGGCGAAGCTGAAGAAAACTGCGCCGTTCTCGCTGCGCATAAATCCCGACGTGGACCCCCATACCCACAGGTTCATCGCCACCGGCAAGCTGGGCAGCAAGTTCGGCGTTTCGTTCGAAGAGGCCGAGAAGATCTATATGTACGCCGCCGGGTCCGAACACCTTAAGCCGGTGGGCGCGCAGTTCCATATCGGCTCGCAGGTGCACTCCGCGGGGCCGTACGCCATGGCCGCCGGGCGCCTGGCCGCCTTTATCCTTAAACTGGCCTCCCGCGGCGTCAACCTGGTCTACGCCGACGTGGGCGGCGGCTGGGGGGTCAGGGAAGGCTCCGAAATGTCCGACCTGGCGCCGCTGGCGCGGGCCATAGCCGGCGTGTTCCAGGGCACGGGCCTGAAAGTGGTGCTCGAGCCCGGCCGCTCCATAGCCGCGCCGTCCGGGGCGCTGCTTACCCGCGTGCTGTACCGCAAGCGCGGCGGCAGCAAGAATTTCATCGTGGTGGACGCCGCCATGAACGACCTGGTGCGGCCGGCGCTTTACGGGGCCAAACACCCGGTGGCGCTGCTGGGCGCGGCCCGCGGCCCGCTGAAAAAATACGACATCGTGGGGCCGGTCTGCGAAAGCGGGGATTTCCTGGCCAAGGGCGTGCCGCTGCCTGAGCCGCGCAACGGCGACCTGCTGCTGATCTACTCGGCCGGGGCTTACGGTTTTTCTATGAGCTCGCAGTACAATTCCCGCCCGCGCGCGGCGGAAGCGCTGATCACCGGCGCCTCCTGGCGGCTGGTGCGCAGGCGCGAAACCTACAAGGACCTGGTAGCCGCCGAGCTTTAAGCCCGCCGGCCCGCGCAAAAAGGAACGCCCCGTTACGGGGCGTTCCTTTTTTTATTTAAGCAATATCCTTATTACAGCGCGCCCAGGGACAGCATCAGCTGGCGCAGGCTGCGCTGCTGGGGTTCGGTCAGCGGCGGCACGTCCCCGGGGGGCGGCGGCAGCGCCGGCGCCGGCGGGGTGAAGATCAGCCCGGTGAGCAGCGGCTTTTTAGCGTAAAGGTTATCGCCGGGACAGTCTGAATTCCCTATGTCGCGGTGGGCGTAGAAGCTGCTGACCGGCACTTCGTAGGTGTCCTTCAGGTAGCGGCCGACGGCCACGAAAGAATCCTGCGCGGCGGCGGTGAAGGGGTCGTTGGCGGGCGGATGGTAGTTGCCCATTATGGAAATGCCTATGTTGCCGGTGTTGCGGCTCAGCACGTGCGCCCCGAGCACGTTTATCGGGCGGCCCTCGAAAATATTGCCGGCGGGGTCTATCAGGAAATGGTAGGCGATGTCTATCCAGCCGCGGCCGTGCTGGTGATAATCCTGTATGAACAGCATTTCATTGACGGCTTCGGCGTAGTTCTTCGGATAATGCGCCTGGGTATGGTGCAGCGTGAAATACCGGGGCGCATGCGGCGTGTAGGGCTGGGTGGGCGGGGCGGCCCGCCATTCGGCGCGGCGTATCACTTTGAAAGGCGCCGACTCGGGCAGGAAAAGGGCCGCGTCGGGCACATAGGGCACCGTGGACTGGGGCACGGCCGCCTCCGCGGCCTTGCCGGCCTGGAACAGCCCGGTTTCGTAAATGGTTATGGAAGAATTCGTCTTCAGCCCCAGGCTGACCACCCTGAACTTCAGCGGCTGGCGGGTGAGCGGCACGCTGAACCTGGCCCAGAAGCGCCCGCTGGGGAAGCGGCGGAACTGTTCGCTGAGGTAGCTGGCCGGCGCCAGAAAAAAGGACCCGGACTTTATCACCGCTTCCACGGTAACGCCGGGGGCGGCCAGCTCGCCCTGTATAAGTATGGTATCGTACTCGGCGGCGGGCGCCGCGCTGAAAGGGGTCTCGAACAGTACCGCGCCTTCCTTCTGAGCGGCGCGCAGCGGCGCCGTTATCGGGTAGCTCAGCCCGCTGAAGACCGCCGCGTCCTCGTCCGCGGCGGCGCTGCCGGCGGAAAATAAAGGGGTGAGCAAAAGGGAAAGCAGGACGACTTTGGGGTTAACCGTCATAGTTCTATTATATCCTTAATAGCCGGGCGGTTCACAGGGGTGAAAGGCCCAGGCGGGGCCGGGCCCTTCGGGAACCGCCGCGCCCGGGTTCAATCCCGGGCCCTGATATAGCGCAGGGCGGAGGCCAGCACGGTGCGGAAATCCATGGCGGCGGTCTTCAGGCCTTCGGCGCCGTCGAGAAAGCCCAGCTTCAGGACATAGGCGGACACGAAGCGGGTGAACGGGCGCAGCAGGATGAAAAGACGGCTGCGCTTTTTCAGGGCGTAGGAGCGGGCCAGTATCTCGGCGTAGAAGGCCGGCTTCTTCTTCATGTCGTCGGCGTCCGAATAGGGGAAGTGCAGCAGCGGCTCCTTCAGGGTCTCCACCGGGCCGTCCACGTCCAGGCGTTCGTGCACCGGCAGCGGCGCGAAACGCGCGCGGCCGCGCCGGAAAAGGCGCAGCTGGGGGTCCGGGTATTTGCCGCCGTGCTTCAGCCAGCGGCCGAAATAATAGTTCTTCCTCGGCATCCTGGCGGCGGCGGCGGGGGAGGAGGCGATGAAGCGCTTCAGTTCCGCTCTCAGCGCCGGGGAGATCTCTTCGTCGGCGTCCAGGACGAGGATCCAGTCCGAAACGGCCTGGTCGGCGGCGAACTGCTTGTTGACGTAGACCGCCGTGCTGTTGGGCCGTGAGAAGAACTTCACCGGGAAGTCGCGCGCGGCCAGGGCCGTGCCGTCGGTGGAGCCGCAGTCGACGAAGATAGTTTCGTCCGCCCAGGCGGCGCTGGCCAAAGCCCGTTCGACGTTCTTTTCCTCGTTATGAGCTATCACCGCTATAGAGATGGTGGCCATAGATCTTATTTCCCGGGGGGCGCCGTGCGGCACAGGTTTTCGAACAGCCAGCAGGTGGCGTCCGCGAAGCCGGCCGGGCTGAAGTCGTTCCCGGCCCTGGCGCGGTTCTCGCCGCCGGAATAGGCCAGCTTTTCCGGGGCCCCGGTCAGCGCGAACAGCTTGTCCGCCAGCGCCATGTGGTCGCCCGGCGGCACCAGCATCGCTTTGGGCGTGAACTCCGGCAGGCTGCCGGCTGTAGTGGCCACCAGCGGCCTGCCGCAGGCCAGCCATTCCAGCGCCGCGCGCGAGACCGCCTCGCTGCCCAGCGAGGCTATCACGCCTATGCTGCAGTTCTTCATGAAAGCTGCCGTATCCTCCACCCGGCCGTGAAAGACCACGTTCTTCGTTATGCCCAGCCCGGCCGCGTATTTTTCCAGGTCGCGGTATTTCAGGTTGGCCTCGCCGCCGGCTATGTGGAATTCGGCCTCGACCCCCCGGCCGAGCAGCTCGGCCGCGGCGGCCAGGAAACATTTATGGCCTTTTACCGGGTCGAGCCTGCCCAGCAGCCCTATGGTCCAGGGGGGCGGGGCCGGCGGATGTTCGAAGGGAGGCAGGGCGATGCCCTGCCGTATCAAAGCGGAGGAGGACGGGTCGAGCCCGGCCGCCAGGTAAAGGTCCTCTATGTAGCTGGAGGCGGAAATGACCTTGGTGACCGCGGAAAAAGTAAAGCCCAGCGACGGGGGCTGCGCGTCGGCCTTCACGCGTACCACCGGCAGGCCGGGAACCTTCAGGCGCAGCAGCCAGGCCATGGTCTGGGCGCGGCCGGTGTGCGCGCAGACGGCGTTGAACTTTTCGGCGCGCGCCAGCGAGTGCAGGCCTTTTACGGCGGCGGGCAGGCCGAAATAGTCCCTGCGGCCGGGAATGGCGTGCGTCTGGAATTTTTCGCGGCGCGCGAACTCCATGGCCGCGCTGCCGGGGGGGCAGGCGAAGATCACGCAGTGGCCGGCGCTGCGCAGTGCCCTGGCCTGGTCGAAAGCGTAGGCGGCGAGCCCGCTATTCCAGGGGATGTCTATTACGCTTAAAATTTTCAATGGCTGTTTCATAGCACTTAAGGGTCAGCGCCGCCATGCGCGGAGAGGAGAAATCCTCCCGGCGGCGGTGGGCCTCCTGCGCCAGGCGCGCGCTCAGTTCAGGCTCGTTGATCACGCGCCGCTGGGCGCGGGCCAGCGCTGCGTGGTCGCCGGGGGGCACGGTAAGCCCGTTGGCCCCGTCCTCTATCACCTCGCCGATGCCGCCCGCGGTGGTGGCCACTATCGGCAGGGAGGCGTTCATGGCCTCCACCAGCACGCTGCCCATCCCTTCCTCCACCGAGGAAAGCACGAACATGTCCAGCGCGGCCAGGACCTTGTAGGGGTCGGGGCGGTAGCCTATCAGCCTGAAGCGGTCCTGTATCTTCAGCATCCGCGCCAGATGTTCCGTTCTCTGGGCCAGCGGGCCCTCGCCGGCTATCAGGTAAATTACCCGCGGCTCCTCTTTGAGCACCAGCGCCGCGGCGCGCACCATGTTCTCGGGGTCCTTGTGCGGGACCAGCGCTATCAGCGAGCCGGCCCAGAAAGCTTCCTGTGCAAGGCCCAGCTCGGCCGCCAGCTCTTTGCGCGCTGCCGCGCGGTACGCCGGGAACTCGCCCGGCCTCCAGGGCGTGTCGTCGAGGTCTATCGTGCTGTTGACCACGGCTATTTTCTCGTCCGGCACCTCGGCCTTGAGCAGCATTTCCCTTACCGCTTCGGAAATGGCTATCACTATGTGGGCTTTGGAATATTTGAAGCGGGCGGTGAAAGAGCCGGGGATGAAATCCACCCGGCGGTGCGCCACGCGCACGCAGTCCAGCCCCGCCGAGGCCAGCCAGGACACCGCCGCCGCGTGCGAAGTGTGGGAATGCAGCAGGGGCGGGAGGGCGCCGGCGGCCGGCAGGCTTTTCAGCGCGCGCCGCAGCAGGACGGCCGAGACCGGGTCCCACTCGAAAAAGTACGGGAGGGTCAAAGTGGCGAAGTTCTTGCGCTGCGCGGCCTTATGCAGCGGGGAGCCTTCCCTGCACACCACCGTATTGCTGTGGCCCAGGGCGTTAAGCTCCTTTACAAGGTAAAGCAGCTGCCGCTGGCCGCCGCGCAGTTCCCTGCCGTCGTCGAGATGAAATACGGTGAGGCGCTTTTCCATAAGGTGAATATTCTAACAATTATATAGGCGGGCGGATAAGGCGCGGGGGAATTAAAAAAGCCCCTTGCGGGGCTTTTAAAATCTGGTGGACGTGACAGGGATCGAACCTGCGACCTCCTCCATGCCATGGAGGCGCTCTCCCAACTGAGCTACACGCCCGACTTCGCCGCTGTTTAAAGAACTGTAACTATCTTATCAAAAAAACAGGAGCCTTTCAATCCGTTTTTTAAAATAATTGACGCGTGCCCTACACCTGCCGCCGGATAATTTAATAGAATTGTGGCTCAGTGATACTAAAAGTGGAGAAACTAATGAAAATCAAATCGTTCAACGTTATCCCCAATCTGCCTGAGAATCTCAGGGCTTTGGAGGAACTTTCGACCAACATGTGGTTCACCTGGAACTGGGACGCCATCATGATGTTCGTGGGGATAAACGAGGACCTGTGGCACCGCTCGCACCGGAATCCCAAGTGGATCCTGGGCACGCTGCCCCCTGAAAGGCTCGAGGAACTGAGCCGGGACGGGAATTTCCTCGGCAAGCTGGAGGAGATCAAGAACAAATTCGAGAACTATATTTCCTACAAGGACACCTGGTTCGCCAGGAACCGGCAGGAGCAGGACAAGGACATCCATATAGCGTATTTCTCCATGGAATACGGCATAGGCGAAGGCCTGCCCATCTACTCCGGCGGCCTGGGCATGCTCAGCGGCGACCATCTTAAATCCTCCTCCGACCTCGGCATGCCGCTGGTGGGGGTGGGCCTGCTCTATAAAAAAGGCTACGTGCAGCAGGTGCTCAACCGCGACAACTGGCAGGTGGAGCGCTATCCCGAGAACGACTGGTACAACATGCCCGTGCAGATAGTGAAGGACGCCGGCGGCAGGCCGCTGCGCGTGGAAGTGGACCTGGCGGGGGAAAAGGTGCTGGTGGGCGTGTGGCAGGTGCCGGTGGGCCGGACCTCGCTTTACCTGCTGGACACCGACCTGCCGGAGAATACCGCGCAGGCCAGGCTTATCACCGAGCAGCTTTACGGCGGCGACAGGGAGAACCGCATCCGCCAGGAGATCGTGCTGGGCATCGGCGGCGCCCGCGCCCTGGAGGCGATGGGGATCACCCCGACGGTGTTCCATATCAACGAGGGGCACAGCGCGTTCCTGCTTTTCGAGCGCATCCGCCAGCTGATGAGGAACAGGGGCCTGACCTACCCGGAAGCGCGGGAGGTCGTGTGGGCCTCTTCCGTCTTCACCACGCATACCCCGGTGATGGCCGGCAACGAGCATTTCGATTTCGAACTGGTCAAGCGATACCTGGAAAGCTACTCGCGGGAGCTGGGCCTCACCTTCCCGGAGTTCCTCGAGATAGGCAAGGAGGAGCATACCTCCATGGGCTTCTGCATGACCGTAGTGGCCATGCGGCTGTGCGCTTTCCTTAACGGGGTGAGCCTGCTGCACCGCGACGTGTCCCGCGACATGTGGCACAAGCTGTGGCCGCAGCTGCCCCGCTACGAGATCCCGATAGAGGGCATCACCAACGGCGTGCACACCTGCTCCTGGATCAGCCACGAGCATCACAAGCTCTTCAGCAAATACCTGTCCGGCGGCACCAACGGGATCCCGGATTCCTGCGACTTCAACCGCATGGGGGAGATCGACGACCGGGAAATGTGGGACACGCACATGGTGCGCAAGCAGAAACTGGTGAAGCTGGTGCGCGAGCGCCTCAAGCGGCAGCACCAGCGCCTGGGCGCCGACCCCACCGTGCTGGCCGAGGCCGAAAAGGTGCTCAACCCCGAGTACCTCACCATAGGTTTCGCGCGGCGCTTCGCCACCTACAAGCGCGCCACGCTGTTCATGCGCGACCTCGAGCGGCTGCTGGAGCTGGTCACCGACGAGAAAATGCCCGTGCAGTTCGTGTTCGCGGGCAAAGCGCACCAGGCCGACACGCACGGCAAGGAATTCATCAAGGCCGTGGCCAAGCTTTCCATGGACCCGCGCTTCAAGAGCCGCATCATCTTCGTGGAAGACTACAACATGAACGTGGCCCGCTACATGGTGCAGGGCGTGGACGTGTGGATGAACAATCCCATCCGGCCGCTGGAGGCGTCGGGCACCAGCGGCATGAAGGCCGCCGCCAACGGCGTGATGAACCTGTCCGTGCTGGACGGCTGGTGGGAGGAGGGCTACTCGCCCGACCTGGGCTGGGCCATCGGCGGCACCGAGGCCTATAACAGCGACGAGGAGCGGGACTACGTCGAGTCGGAGTCCATCTACAACCTGCTGAAGAAGGTGATAGCGCCGCTCTATTACGAGCGCGGCGAGGACGGCCTGCCGCACGACTGGATAAAGATGATGAAGGTCTGCGTGCAGAAGCTGATCCCCCATTTCAACACCAACCGCATGCTGCGCGAGTATTACGAGAAGTTCTACGTGCACGCGCACCGCTCCAGCAGGAAGTTCGCCGAGAACTCCCGCGTGGCCGAATTCGCCGGCTGGCGCAGGAAGCTGGCCGACAACTGGCCGCAGGTGAAAGTGGTCACCGACCAGTTCAAGCCCGAGATGGAGCTGCACTCAGGCGCCACCCTGCCGGTGCGCGCCGTGGTCTGGCTGGGCGACCTGAAGCCCGAGGACGTGGACGTGCAGCTGCACGTGGGCACGGCCGGGGGGGAATGCGTTTTCAAGGAAGGCCGCTCAGTGTCCATGACGCAGGAGGCCCGCATGGGCGACTCCTACGTGTACAAGGGCGAGATCCTGTGCCGCAAGAGCGGGCGCCACGACTTCGCGGTGCGGGTGATCGGCCGGCACCCGGACGCGGTCAACGCGCTGATGCCGCTCCTGATAAAATGGAGCGACGACTGAGCGTGCCCGCGAACTGTTGTTCGCGGGCGGAAAATATATATAATATTTTCAGCGGCCGGCAACGGCCTGCGGCAGCGGTAATTAAAGAGAGGTAATCCGGCAATGGCAAAAGGCAAAGTAAAGTGGTTCAATGATAAGAAAGGGTTCGGTTTTATCATACCTGACGACGGCTCTAAAGACCTGTTCGTTCATCACTCTTCGATAACCGGGGAGGGCTTCAAGACCCTGGCCGAGAACCAGGAAGTGGAGTTCGACACCGAGGACTCCGAGAAAGGCCCCAAAGCGGTTAACGTGAAAAAAGCGCCGGCTAAATAAAGGATCCCGGAGTTCGCGGGAACGGCCCCTCCCGGGAGGGGCCGTCCCTTTTTACCCGGCCCGGGGGGGCGCCGGCCTGTCAACGGGCGGGGAAAATATATTATACTCATACTTGCCCGGCCGCCCGGCGGCGGCGCGAGACAGCGAATTCAAGGAGACCGTATGGCTGAAAACAAACAGGACCCCTCCAAGCCGATCCAGCTCGAGGTGCAGATGGACGAGGTGACCGCGCAGGGGCTGTACGCCAACCTGGCCGGGGTCACGCACAGCGAGACCGAATTCATCTTCGATTTCCTTTTCCTGCAGCCCAACCAGCCGAAAGCCAAATTGCGGGCGCGCGTGATCTCCAGCCCCGTGCACACCAAGCGCTTCCTTTCCGCGCTGGTGGAGAACATCAAGCGCTACGAGGAGCGGTTCGGCGTCATCCCCGAGCGGGCGGTGAACATAACGCACGGCCACAGCTGAACCTGGGCGGCGGCCGCCGGAAAAGAAAGATCCCGGGCGGGTCCCGGGATCTTTCTTTTTATGAGCCCGCCGAAGAACGGCGGGCTCCGGCTATTCGCCCTGCAGCAGGAAGGAATCTTTTTCGGACGGCAGATGGCAGTTGAGGGAGAAGCCCTTGGCCTGCACCCGGGCCCTGGCGTCCGCGAGCATCGCGTCGAGCTGTTCGTCGGAATATTCCGGCTGGGCGTGGAACAGCAGCAGGTCGCGGGCCTGCGCCTTCTCGGCCGCGAAATCCACCGTTACCGACAGGCACGAATGGCCCCTGAGCTTGTGGGTCTCGTAATCTTTGTCGCTGTAGGCGGCGTCGTGGATCAGTATGTCGGCGCCGCGCACGAAGCCGCCCAGCTTCTCGTCGTAGTCCTGGAAAGCCGTGGCGTCGCCCCAGATCTCGCTGTCCGGCGCGTAGGCTATTTTCTTGCCCAGCGTTTCGAGCAGGTAGACCATGGTGCTGGTGGGATGGTTGGCGTACATGGAGGAAAGCTTCACTCCGGGCAGCAGCTCGTAGTTGTCTTCCAGGATCTCGTACACGTCGATCTTGGCCTTGGGGGGGGTCTTGGCCATGGAGTACGAACTGTAG
>CAIRNJ010000024.1 GCA_903879915.1 uncultured Elusimicrobia bacterium | reverse complement strand
CCGAGTGATGAGGGGCGGGCACGGTGTGCCCGACCCCGCGTTTTGCCAGCCCGGCCCGCACCCGGCCCCCCCGATCGAGTATCGAACGGTCCCTGCCAGGCCGGAATTTCTGTTGTAAACAAGCTTTAAAATTCAAATAATATCCTTATGACACCAGCTATCAACGAAAAGCGCATGGTCCAGCTGTTCTGCGACCTGGCGCGCATCACCTCCCTTTCCGGCAAAGAAGGCGCCATAGCGCGGCGCCTTTCCATACTCCTTAAGTTCATGGGCGCCGAAGTCTGCATCGACGACGCCGGCGCAAAAATAGGCGGCGAAACGGGCAACCTCATCGCCCGCTTCCCCGGCACCGGCCCCGGCGCGCCCTTCCTGCTTTCCGCCCACATGGACACCGTCGGCCCCGCCGCCAACATACGTCCCCAGATCCTCAAGGACCGCGTAACCTCGGACGGCACCACCGTGCTGGGCGCCGACTGCAAGGCCGGCATAGCCATAATCATCGAAGTAATGAAAGCGCTGGAAGAACAGAAGGTCCCGCACCCGCCCATCGAGCTCGTCTTCACCATCAGCGAAGAAATGGCCCTGATGGGCGCCAAGTACCTGGACTACTCCAAGCTGCGCTCCCGCTACGGCCTCATCTTCGACAACGAACAGGCCCTGGAGAACGTCATCGTCAGCGCGCCGGCCGCCGACAAGATGGACATAAAGGTCTACGGCCTGGCCGCCCACGCCGGCGTCGCCCCCGAAAAAGGCATCTCGGCCATAAAAGTAGTGGCCGAAGCCCTCGGCGGCATGCGGCTGGGCCGCATAGACGCCCAGACCACCGCCAACATAGGCTTCATCTCCGGCGGCAACGCCATTAACATAATCCCCGCCACGGTGGAACTTTCGGGGGAAGCCCGCAGCCACGACCCCGCGCGCCTGAAGAAACAGATCCGGCACATGGAAGACTGCCTGAAAAAAGCCATGAAAAGGACAAAGGTCCGCTCCGAAGGCCGCCTGGTCAGCCCCCGCTACGAATTTCTGGTGGAACGGAAGTTCCCGAACCTGCTCATCGAAAGGACCAACCCCGTACTCGCGCTGCTGGCGCGGGCCATGCGCGAAGAGGGCCTTAAGATGAAGCCGTCGGTCTCGGGCGGCGGCACGGACGGCAACATCATGTACGGCCACGGCATAAAAGCGCCCATACTGGCCACCGGCATGCGCGAGGTGCACACCACGCGCGAATACCTGGACCTGAAAGATTTCTTCGGCTGCGCCCGCCTCACCATGCGGGTCATAGCCGGCCTTTCCACGACAGCCTGAGCTATAAGTGCTAAAATCTCCATCCATGCCGAACCCTACCGACACGGCCAGCCCCGAAAACACCGGCCCGGCAGCGCTCCCGCCGGCGGCCGCCGCGCAGCCGCCGCACGCCGGGCACCGGCACGGCAGCGCGGCGCTGTATTCCCTGGCCGCACTTTCGGGGCTGCTGCTTACGGGGGCTTTCGCGCCGCTAGCGTCGTGGGCCGTCGCCTGGGTGGCGCTGGTCCCGCTTTTTTCGGCGGTCCTGAAAAGCCGAGGCCCGCGGCAGGCGGCGCGGCTCGGCGCCGTGGCCGGCCTCGTCTTCTACACCATTTCCCTGCGCTGGATGCCGAACGCGGTCTACGGCGTGGCGCTGATCTTCTGGTGCATCTTCTCCCTGTGGCTGGCCATGCACGCGGCGCTGATGCGCGGCCTCTGGACCCGGCTTGAAAAAAAAGGCGCGGCCGGCGCGCTGGCCTGGACCGCCGCCGCGGCCGTAAGCTGGGCCGGCATAGAATATTTCCGCTCCGAGGTCTGGCTGCTGCCCTGCCCGTGGCTGGGCCTCGGCTACAGCCAGGCCGGCAACCCGCCGCTGCTGCAGACCCTAAGCGTCTGGGGCGTGTACGGGCTATCCGCCTTTATTGCCGCCTTCTCCGCGGCGCTGGCGCTGCTCGGGCGTAAAATACGTGTCCCGGCCGCCGTGCTGGTCTGCGCGCTGCTCGCCGCGGCGCTCTGGGGCAGGCACAGGCTGGCCGTTTTCAGCCCGGAGGCGGGCACGCCGCTCAAAGTGGCCCTGGTACAGGCCGAAAGCGTTCCCGTCTCGACCCTGATAAGATACAGCCTCGCGCCCGAAGCGCTGGACGCCGGCCTGCTGCTGTGGCCGGAAAATTCCGTCATGCTGCCCGGCAGCAAGACCGCCGCCTACCTGCGCCTGCTCGAAAAAGAACTGAAACCCTCCCGCGCCGTGGTTGCGATCGGCGTAGGCATAAACGTCACGGAGAACGGCCGGCTGCGGCGCGAGAATTTCATGCTGTTCCTCAACAGCGCAAAAAAACCCGTAGGCCGCTACGACAAGATGCACCCGGTGCCGCAGATAGAAGCCGGCCTGCCGGCCAGCCGCAGGGCCGCGGCGGTGAACACCGAGCTGGGGAAACTGGGCCCGCAGATCTGCTACGACCTCGCCTTCGAGGATGGGACGCGCAAGGTTACCGCGCAGGGCGCGCGGCTGCTGGTCTCCCCGACGCTCGACCCGCGGGAGTGGGGAGAACTCCAGCACACCCAGCACTCCGACATGTCCGGCGCGCGCGCGGTGGAAGCCGGGCTGTGGCTGGTGCGGGCGGCCTCCTCGGGCCGCTCGCAGATAATCGACCCCCTCGGCGCGCAGCGCGCGGCGCTGGAGAAAGGCGAAGGAGTGCTGACCGGCACGGCCTACCTTATGGACGGCGGAACCTTTTACACGCGCCTGGGCTGGCTGTTCGCGCCCGCGGCGCTGGTCTTCACCATACTGGCGGCGGCCTGGCTGCTGGCCGGCAGTTACCCCCGGCGCCGGGGCGGCTGAACCTTGCAAAGAGCCTAGAGGAAAAAAAATGACCGAAACAAAGACCGAAGAAACCTTTATAGGGAAGTTCATGGTGCTGAAAGGCGCGGTGCGCGAGCTGTGGATAATCTTCGGCACCAAGATCATGACCATCCTGGCCTACAGCGTGGTCAACTCCACGCTGGTACTGTGGCTGTCGTCGGACCTGGGCTTCGGGGACAAGTCGGCCGGCTTCGTGGTGGCCACCTGGTCCACCGCGCTGACCATCTTCACCGTGATGGTAGGCTCGCTCGTGGACGCGGTGGGCATCCGGAAATCGCTGCTGGCCGGCTTCGGGCTGGCCGCGGCGGCCCGCCTGGTGATGGCGTTCTGCGCCATAAAGTGGATAGCGCTGCCCTTCGGCCTGTTCCCGCTGGCGCTGGGCGAGGCGCTGCAGACCCCGGTCATGGTGGCCGCCGTCAAGCGCTTCACCAGCACGAAACAGCGCTCCATAGCTTTCTCGGTCTACTACGCCATGATGAACGTGGGCTTCGCCGTGGCCGGCTGGACCTTCGACACTGTGCGCCACGGCCTGGGCGAGTACGGCCACTACAACGTGCCGCTGCTCGGCTTCCATATAAGCACCTACCAGACGATAATCCTGCTGGGCGCGCTGTTCACGCTGCCCAACCTGGTGCTCACCTGGTTCGCGCTGCGCGGCGGCGTGGAGGTCACAGAGGCGGGCGTGGTGATAAAGCCCGAGGAGCCGACGAAGTACCCGGACAAGTCCTTCCTGGAGGCCTTCCTGCTCGCCTGCCGCGACGCGATGAAGGACTGGTTCCGCATTTTCTCCAGCCTCTGGACGCAGCCCACCTTCTACCGCTTCCTCGCCTTCTTCGGCCTGGTGGTCTTCGTGAAGCTGATCCTCTACCAGATGTACTACACGTTCCCGAAGTACGCCATCCGCGAACTGGGCGCGGGCGCGCCTTTCGGCCAGCTCTTCGGCACGCTGAACGCAGTGATAGTGGTGATACTGGCGCCGGTGATAGGCGCGCTGACGCAGCGCTTTACCGCCTACAGGGTAGTGGTGATAGGAACTTTCATCACGGCACTCTCCGTCTTCCTGATGGTGGTGCCGCCGCCGCACTACCAGTTCCTGGCCGACGGGCAGTTCGGCCGCGCCATAGCCTGGTGGCTTAACCTCCCGGGCCCGGTGCAGCCGCTCTACGTGGCCATCGTGCTGTTCACCTTCATCTACTCCGTCGGCGAATCCTTCTACTCGCCCCGCCTCTACGAGTACCCGGCGGCCATAGCCCCCAGGGGGCAGGAGGGCTCGTACCTGGCCCTCTCCATGCTGCCGTACTTCGTGGCCAAGTTCTTCGTGGGCTCCATGTCCGGCTTCCTGCTGGACGCCTTCTGCCCGGAAACCGGCCCGCGCAATTCGCAGATGATCTGGATCATCGTGGGCGGCATGGCGCTGATAGCGCCCGCGGGCCTGCTGATCTTCAGGCGCTACATACAGGTGCACGAGGCCGGGCGCGAATAAAGCCCGGCGCTGCCTTTGACGCGCGCTTTTTTTTAACTACAATTAGTTCACTATAACGTGCCCCTGGGAGAACATATGACAGAACCGAAAGACCTCTATTCCTGCCTGGCCAAGACCGCGGAGCGGGAGCCCGAACAGACCGCTTTCGTGACCGGGGAAAAACGGATGTCCTGGCACGAGGTCCTTTTTTCCGTGGACCGCGCCGCCGACATGTTCTGGCAGCTGGGCCTGCGCAAAGGCGACCGGGCGGCGATAGTGCTGCGCAACTCCCCGGAGTTCGTCATCTCCTATTTCGCCATGGCCAAGCTGGGCGCCGTGGCCGTCCCGATAAATTACATGGTGACCAAGGCGGAGGAAATTTCCTACATCCTGGAGAATTCCGCCTGCAAGGGCGTGGTGACCGAGAAGGAGTTCGTGAAGAACTACGCCGGGGTCAAGAGCCAGATGCCGGCGCTCAAGTTCCTGGTCTCCGCCGATTTCCCGGGCGTGGACGGCGTGGTGGATTTCTGGCATTACCTCAAGCGCGCCCATTACCACCCGCAGACCCAGCAGGTGGCGGCGGACGAGCACGACGTGGTCTCGATCCTCTACACCTCGGGCACCACCGGCCATCCCAAAGGCGTGCTGCTCACGCACCACAACATGGTCGAGAACGCCATGTCCTCCATCCGCACGCTGGAACCCACCAGGAAGGACGTGTTCATGGCGCTGCTGCCGATGTTCCACACTTTTTCCTGGACCGGCAACGTCATCACCCCCATACTGCTGGGCTCCAAGACCCTGATCGTGAAAAGCATCACTCCGCCCAAGCCCTGGCTGCAGGCCATGGGCCGGGAAGGGGTGTCCATCATGATAGCCGTGCCGCAGATCTACGGCGTACTGGCCAAAGAGGCCCGCGGCCTGAAGAAGTTCTTCCTTAAATTCTGGAGCCTGCGCAAGGTGCGCCTGTGCCTTTCCGGCGCGGCCCCGCTCAACCGCACCATCGCCGACCATTTCAACACGGCCTTCGGCCTGCATATCCTGGAAGGCTACGGCCTTACGGAAACCAGCCCGGTGCTGACCATCGTGCCGCCCAAGGCCCGCAAGCACGGCTCGGTGGGCAAGGCCATCCCCGGCGTCAGCCTCAGGATAATGGACGAAGCGGGCCGCCACCTCGCCCACGGCGAGGAGGGGGAGATCTGCGCCAAAGGCCCGAACATCACCCGCGGCTACCACTCCAACGAAGCCGCCACCCGCGAGCTGTTCACCCAGGACGGCTGGCTGAGGACCGGCGACATAGGCGTGCTGGACGCCGAAGGCTTCCTGTTCATCCGGGACCGGAAGAAGGACATGGTGATAGTTAAAGGGCTGAAAGTTTTCCCGGCGCAGATCGAGCACATCATCAACGCGCATCCCAAGGTGCTGGAGAACGCCGTGATAGGCATCCCCGACGGTTCCGGCAACGAGACCATGAAATGCTTCTGCGTGGCCAGGCCGGACGAGCAGCTGGAGAAGGCCGAAATGATGCAGTACATAAAGACCCATCTAGACGCCTACAAGCGGCCGCGCGAGGTGGAGATAGTCAACTCGCTGCCCAAGAACACCATGCAGAAAGTGCTCAAGCGGGAACTGCTGAAAAAAGAACTGGAGAAAAGAGTAAAGACAAGAACGGCATGACCTCTCTTACACCGGCCCGCATACTGGACAACTTTGCTGAGGCGTATCTTGTGGGAGGCGCCCTCCGGGACGCCGTCTTAAAGAAGCCGTTCACCGACCTCGACATCGCGGTCCCGCCGTCGGCGGATTTCAGGGCGCGCACGCTCAGGCTGGCGCGCGGCCTCGGCGCCTCCTGCTTCCCGCTGGACGAAGAGAACCAGGTGTACCGCCTGACCTCCCGCAAGCCGCCTTTCTTCCAGCTCGACATAACCCCGTTCCAGGGCGGCGGCCTCGAAGAGGACCTGCGGCGCCGGGATTTCACCGTCAACGCCATGGCGCTGAAACTGGAGCGCTCCACGCCGCTCGCGCAGAACGCCAGGACCGGGGCGTTCACGCTGCGCCCGGCGCGCGCAAAAATAATAGATCTGAACGGCGGCCTTAAGGACGCGGCCGCGGGCCTGATACGCCCCTCCTCCCCGGCGGTGTTCCGCGAGGACCCGCTGCGCCTGCTGCGCGCTTTCCGCATAGCCGCGGGGCTCGGGTTTTCCATCACCCCGGCGGCCCTGAAACAGATAAAAGCGCAGGCCGGGCTGATAAACAGCTCCGCCCCCGAGCGCGTGCGCGAAGAAATAATGCGCCTGCTGGAAAGCCCGGTGTCCCATAAGTGGCTGGCCCTTATGCACAAGGCCGGGCTCCTGTGCGCCGTTTTCCCAGAGCTCGCCGCGCAGGAGAGCTGCGCCGTGGTCTACTACGGCCGCGGCGGGGTGCTGAAACATACGCTGCGCGTGGTGGAGCGCGCGGACCAGTTCTGCGCGAACCTGCCGGCGTACCTGCCGGAGCATAAAAAGATCAGCGCGCTGCTGCCCGAAGCGCGCACGCTCAAGCTGGCCGCCCTGCTGCACGACGTGGCCAAGCCCCCGAAGGCCGGAATGGTCAAAGGCCGGCTGCGGTTCTTCGGGCACGAGGAGTGCGGGGCCGCGATGGCGGAGAACATCATGGAGCGCCTGCGCTTTTCCCGGGAGGACACGCGCCTGGTCTCGAAGATAATAGGCACCCACCTGCGCCCCGGCAACCTGGCCTCCAACGATTTCATCTCCGACCGCGCCATGTTCCGTTTTTTCAGGACCATGGGAGAATACACCATCCCGCTGCTGGCGCTGTCCTGGGCCGACCACGCCAGCTACGTTTCGCCGGCGCAGCTGGAAAAAATGCGCGGCGCTCTGGCGGAGGCGCCCGCCCCGGTCCCGCCCGGAGGCCTGCCCTACAATTCCCCGAAAAAAACCCTGCGCTTCATTCAGACGCTGCACCTGCTGTTCCGGGTCTATATAAAGAAAAACCCGAACCTGAGGACCGCCCGCCTGGTGGACGGCAAGGACGTGATAAGCACGCTCAGGATACCGGAAAGCCCCAAGGTGGGGGAGATACTCGAGCGGCTGCGGCTGCTGCAGTTCGAGGGGAAAATAAAGACCCGCGCGCAGGCCCTGAAAGCCCTGAAAGGCATGGGCTGAACCTCCGCCATTCCGCCGCCGCTGCGCCCGCTGCCCGAAAGACCTATTTCCGGGTGGGCCTATTAATACAAAATGCAAGGCCCCCTGCCCCGCGCTGCGCGCCGCGCCCGCTGCTACAATATAGCGTAGGCAAGGAGACCGATCATGAAAAATGGATTTATATTGCTAACCGCCCTGATACTGGCCGCCGGCGCCGGCGCCGCCTCGGCCGCCGCCGACAACGCACCCAAGGTCAGCATGGTGGTAAAGCAGAACCCCGTGCCCGTGGAAATAGACAAAGCCAAAAACCTTAAAGAGATACTTTTCAGGCTGGTCCGCCAGGACGAGTACCTGGACGAGGCGCTGGAAACCCTCGACGCGTCCAGGCCGCTGTCCGCCCACGAGCTCTCCGCGATGGGCCTGAACCTGAAAATGATAGCCGGCAACCTTAACCGGGTTTCCGCCCTGAACAAGAGCGAATTCGCCTCCATCTCCCCGGACGCGAACATCTCCACCTATACCAACGCCATCTTCAGCTACAGCCGCAAGGTGGCCCGCAAGACCGCGCGCATCAGCGCGCTCACCGCCCAGCTGGCCGTGAAGAACAAAAAAGCCGCCATGCGCGACGCCGTCTCCGCCAAGAGCCGGAAAGGGAAGAAAGCGGGCGGCAAAAAAATAGCCCAGCTGCTCGCGGAGCAGAGCGCCGTGTCCGCGCTGGCCGCCGACGCGAGAAAACTGTACGGCGCCTCCCGAAACGCGGCCGCCACCAGCAAGTGGCTGTTCATCGCTTCCAAATAGAGGGATCAAGGCGGTCCCGGACCCCCCGCGCGGCAGCGGGGGTTTTTTTTGCCGCCGCAAAAGTTGTAAACTTAATTCATGAAAGACCCGCTCGAAGCCGCCGCCCTGCAGATAATAAAAGCCCTGGGGGAAGACCCCCGGAGGGAGGGGCTGCTGAAAACGCCCGGGCGCGCCGCGCGGGCCCTGCGCGAAATAACCTCCGGCTATAACGCCGACATAGACAAGGTCTTCAACGGGGCGTTCTTCAAGGTCAACTGCCGCGAGATGGTGATAGTAAAGGATATAGCCTTCTACTCGCTGTGCGAACACCATATGCTGCCTTTCTTCGGCAAAGCCCACGTGGCGTATATCCCTTCCGGCCGCGTAGTGGGGCTTTCAAAGATCCCCCGGCTGGTGGAAACTTTCGCCCGCCGCCTGCAGGTGCAGGAACGGCTGACGCAGGAGATAGCGGCCACGCTTTACAAAGTATTGAAGCCGCGCGGGGTGGGGGTGGTCCTTGAGGCCGAACACCTGTGCGTCAGCATGCGCGGGGTCAGGAACGAAACCTCCTCGGCCATAACAAGCTCCATGCTCGGCACTTTCCAGAGCGACAACAGGGTAAGGGAAGAATTCCTGAATCTTATAAAGAAACAATAATAATATTGAAATCGCGAACAGTTTTAAGTAGAATTTACGGGTAGCAAGGAGCGAACGCGGGCGTAGTTCAATGGTAGAACGAGAGCTTCCCAAGCTTTAGACGTGGGTCCGATTCCCATCGCCCGCTCCATTTAAGTCAAGCAGCTGGTTACTATCGGGGCAAATGACCAAAACTAAAACCTTCTGGGCCGTCGCCGCGCTGCTGAGTCTCGGCATTGCGGTTTTTTCAAGCTACTCCGTCTACGGGCGCCTGAGCCTGCATTTCTCGGGCGAAACCCTGGAAGTAAAACCCGCGCCGGTGCCGCCGAGCCCGGAGCCCGCCGCCGAAGAGTCCGCCGAAGGCGCGCCCGCCGGGGCCGCTGCCGCCGAGGCCGGAAAAGCCCAGACGGAACCGGAAAAGGTAAAAGCGGTCAAGACCGCTTTCGAATACAAGGACCCCAAGGCCAAAGCGGTTTTCATGACCGGCAGCTTCACCTCCTGGAAGGACGTCCGGATGACGAAGAAGGACGGCCTCTGGAGAACGGAAGTCTATATCCTGCCCGGCACCTACCCGTATCATTTCGTCGCGGACGGCGTTAAAAGGACCGATCCCGGCAAGCCCGCCGCGCCCACCGGGGACTCCCTGCTGATAGTGACGGGCCCCTGACGCGCGACGGCGGGGCGGAAAAACAGTTAAAGATTAGTTAACAATCCTGTAACAGGCCGGTGGTAGACTATCCCGGGCGCTATATATGAATTTTAAAAAAGTGGTCCCGTTGTTCTTTTTGAGCGCGGCGTTGTATACGCCGGGCGCGTTCGCCGGGCTGCTTATCGCCACCCACGGACATACCACCACCCTGCTGCCGAACGGGAATATCCTCGTTACCGGGGGTACGACGGGCACGCTGAACGCCTCCACCTCGCGCGTGGAGATCTACGATATGCCCACCTCCGCCTGGAGCGCGGCGGGCAACATCGGCGGAGGCTCGCCCGTGGCGCGGTCCTCGCACACCGCCACCCTTCTGGGCAACGGCAGGGTGCTGGTGGCCGGCGGCTTCGAGAACGGGACAGCGAAAGCCAACGCCTACCTCTACAACCCCGCGGACAACACCTGGGCCGCCACCGGCGCTCTTACCACCGCCCGCGGCGGGCATACGGCCACGCTGATAAACAAAGGGACGAAAGCCGGCTACGTGCTGATCTGCGGCGGCAGGAACGGAGCCGGGACCGCCACGAACAAATGCGAAATGTTCAACGGCGCCTCCTTCAGCGACGCCGACGCGGCCGACATGAGCAGCGCCCGCGTGGGCCATACCGCCAGCGCCATAACGGGGGGGAGAGTGTTCGTTTCCGGCGGCCAGAACGACAGCAACACCTACCTGCCCACCAACGAGATCTACGACCCGGAAAAGAACGAGTGGCAGACCGTCGACGCCCTGCTGCAGGGCCGCTCCGAACATTCCGCCGTGGTGCTGAACAACGGCCTTATAATGATCTCGGGCGGTTTCAACGGCCTGAGGCTGCTGAACTGCAAAGCCGGAGATCTGATCACCGACAACGAATGCTGGTATATAGACCGCTACCTGCACGGAGACAGGGTAGGCGACACCAACAGGCAGAACCCCGGCACGCACGGCTACCTTGAAGGCGCGGAGTTCTTCGACCAGAACGGCGGGCGCGTAGTTCTTTCAGAAACGCAATACGGCGCGGGCCCTTACCGGGTCCACAGGCATTCCGCGGTCCTCATGCCGGACGGCACGCACCATATCTACGGCGGCTACGGGAACATCGCCCCCACCTATTTCGGGGACAGCCCGACAATATCCCCCGGCTCGTTCATAAGCGCTACCCCCACCGGAGTTACCACCGCGGTAGTCGATTCCACCAGCGTCGTCCAGTTCCTCCTTAGCATCCAGCTTTCCAGGCCGGTAGACGGCCGCCTGGTAAATGCCGACGCCTTTCTCGCGCAGCCGGCTGAAGGGTCCAGCTTCTCGATCCAGAACTCCGAAACTTTACTTAAACCCAGCACCGCCCCCGTGGACGGCTTTCCGGTAGGGGAAACTATAGGCACCGATTATTCGCCCGGGGATTTTTCCTCCGTGGTGAAGCTGCAAAACCCGGCCGGCACTATCGTTTTTACCAAGGAATCGGGCGAAGCCACTAAAACCATAGCCGTCGCTGGAAGCAATGTCACGTTCTCAGGCCCCGCTGCTGACGGGAAGCTGAAAGAAGGCGACCAGGACTCGCTGACGAACGGAAGCCTTATCATCCCGATAACGATACAGGTCCCGGTAGAATATACCGGCGGTGTGATACGGGGGAAAATAGCGCTGGGCGGCGGAACGATAGAAAAAAACTCCGGGGTCAACCAGTGGACGATAACTATCACCGGCAGTTCAGAGGCCGACTTCTGGACCCTGCCGGCCACTCCCGACCCTTCGGACGAATCCAAGGCGCTGGCAACTACGGTCGGAGCCATTGGCAATATTACTTTTTCCGCCCTTTCGGGGACCATAGTCAACAGCTCGGCTACGACAAACAGTCCGCTGAATTTCTCCGGCTTAGTCGTTAAGGATATAAAGGTCAACGTACGTTATACGTCCACGCTTATAGATCTTTCAGGCGCTACCTATAATTTAAGCAACTCCACCATGGTGATACGGGAAATGATCTTCGCCGACGACCTGGCCTACGTTCCCGAGTCGAACAGCTGGGCGTTCGGCACGGTGCTCAACCCGGTTTTCGGCCACTCCACCATTGTAACCCCCGCGGCCGACCAGGTCATGATAGGCGGCCGCAACTGCGAGCCGAATCCGACCGTCGACTGCCTGAGGTTAAATAAAACTTTTACCGCCGTGACCCCCTTATCCATACATGTCCTGTCCAATCCCAACGACTGGACGGCGCTCGAGCCGCTAAAAAAGAAACGCGCCTTCCATACCAGCACCCTGCTGCCCGACGACCGCATACTCACCTGCGGCGGCTCCGACGGCACTACCACTTTGGGTTCCTGCGAACTGTGGGACCCCGTTAACAGGACCTGGGACTACACCGGCTCAATGATCTATCCGCGGACGCGCCATACGGCCACCCTGCTGCCCAACGGCAACGTGCTTATGACCGGCGGCGCGATAAACGCTTCCACCTACGCCGTAAACACGGCCGAGATCTATTACCCGGCCAGCGGCAGGTTCTCGCTCACTGGTTCAATGGCGCACGAAAGGGCGAACCATACCGCCACCCTGCTGCCGGACGGCAATGTGCTGGTGGCCGGAGGGAACACTATCGGCGGCTATTCGAGTTCCTCCGAGATCTACTTTACCACGAAAGCGGCCTGGGTGGACCCTATAGGCTCCCCGACCATGACGGCGGCAAGGGCACAGCACACTGCCACGCTGCTTCAGAACGGGAACATTCTGGTGACGGGCGGCGTCAACCAATACGGGGCCATGAAGACGACCGACCTCTACAACTTCACGACGCAGAGCTGGACCGCCTCCATCCCCATGAACTCGCCGCGCTACGCCCATACGGCCAATCTGCTCAGGGACGGCAGGGTACTGGCAATAGGCGGCTCCGATAATGAATGGAGCCAGAACACATCCGAGATATTTGACGGGGCATCATGGACAACTTCAGCCAGCATAAATTATAACAGGACAAGCCACAGCAGCGTCCTGCTGCCCAACGGAAAAGTAATGCTGAGCGGCGGCGAAACTCCGGGAACGCTGCAGGGGCTGGCTGAAAGCTACGACCCCGACTTCCCCGTCTGGTACTCGCAGGGGAAATTGACGAGCAGGGCCGACCACACCATGGTGCTCACGTCAAGCGGCGTATTGCTGGCCATAGGCGGCTGGAACGGCTCCACCTACCTTAATTCCACGGAAGCGCAGTATTTTTCGTACGATCCGGACGTGTCGGGCTTTGCGCCCAAAGACCTGCGCAACCCGCAGATCACCGGCGGCACCAGATACTTCGCCCGCAACGAGCCGGTTACCCTCCTGTCCAACACCACCAATTTCCACGGCATTACCGAAGCCTCGGGCGGCGGTTCCGGCTCGGCCAACTCGTCCTTCCATAACCCCAGGGTCTATCTGCAGCAGGTGGACAACACCAGCGGGTTCATGAAGGACATCACGCCCAGCCTGTACCCGCTGTACGGCGGCCCCAACTCCGACTGGGAGAAGACGCTCTCCTCCATCACCATTATCAGCCCCGCCACCGCGGGAGAGCTGCCCTACGGCTATTATCACATGCGCGTGGCCGCCAACGGCCAGTTCTCGCCCGGCTACGTAGTGCAGGTCACCATGCCCCGCCCGCTCGGCAAGCCTTCGGTACCCACGCCCAACCTGCTCTCTCCTTATTGGAGGGGGACCAGTTCCATAACCTGGACCTGGGGCAGCAACACCCTGTCCGGCGACGTGAACGGCTACGCTATCTACGCGGCCAGCAACAGCGTCTTCATCGACACCGTAGCTTTTACGCCCACCGTCACCTATCTCCAGGACAACCTGTCGCCCAACACCCAGGGCTCGCTGCAGGTGAACGGCTACAACCTGGGCGGCGGCGGCGAGCTTACCGCCTCGGGCACTTATTACACCCTTGCCTCGTCGGCCACTAACCTTACAGTCATCAATTCCGAGTTCACCTCCGCCAGCCTCAAATGGGACAGCAACGGGAACTCGGACAAAACCGCCTACCAGATAACGCTGTGCCCGGGCAACGATTTCTACGACCCGGCCTCCGTTTCCACCGCCGTCTGGTTCAGCGACAACCACACGGAGACCACCGCCGTGATCAGCAACCTGCAGCCCAGCGTGACGTATTATTTCAGGGTGCAGGCGCAGAACGGGGAATTCCCTACGTTCGCCTACGGCCAGGGCGGGGTGAAAGCCGCGTTCAGCAACAGCGTGTCCACCATTACGGTCGGCGGCATCGCGAACCTCTCCGGCGTGGCCATCAGCACCGCGGCTATCGCCTGGTCCTGGGCCGCGGCCGCCGGCGCCGGCATCTATTTCGAGATCTACGACATCTCCAGCGCCACGCCGCGCCTTATTTCCTCCACCACGGTGAACACCCAGATAACGCAGCAGGACCCCGGCATGTTCCCCGACCGGCCGTACAAGATACGGGTCAACGCCGCGCACGACCCCTACGGGTACGGGAAACTGCGGGGGCCGTCCTCGGATTCTCCGGTAGTTTACACGCTGGCGGCGGTGCCTACGGCGGGAGTTCCCAGCGCCCTGGTGCCGGGCACCGGCACCATCACCGCGTACTGGCAGGAGAGCGGCAATTCCACCTCCACCATTTATAACGTGGACCTGTCCACTACGCCCATCTTCGCGTATCTTTCCTCCACTACCTATGTGAACGGCAACACCACCGCTTTCCCGGAACTGTATCCGAACATGCGGTATTACGGGCGGGTAAAAGCCATAAATGGCGACGGGGTGGAAACGGCCTCGGCCGCCCTGGGAGCGAAATACACCCTAGCCAAGAAACCGGCGGGCGTCAAGGCGGTCACGTCGTTCTCAGGCGTCACTCTTTCCTGGAGCGCCGACGGCAACGCGCCCAACACCGCCTACCAGGTACGGGGCACCACGTACACCGATTTCGACCACGATTTCGTCGTATATAAAGCGTTCGGGCGCCTCTATTACGACACCTCCCTTTCCATCAACGGGCTGATGACCGACACCGATTATCTCTTCGACGTGGAAGCCCTCAACGGCGACGGAGTACCCTCCGGGACCTCCAGCGTATCGCCCTCGCCGGTGCGCACCGACCCCGGCCCCGAGAACGAAGCTCCCGGCTCTATCGGCGGCACCAGCGACCCCTCCAAAGACGTTGTCATCAGCGGCACGCTGCCCAACGGCAGGATAATATCGCTGAGCGTTCCGGCCGGCGCCTTCCCCGAGGCCATCGGGCTTTCCATAGCCTCCTCCGCCGTTAATTCCTGCGGCCAGACCATAGCCACGGTAGCCCTGAAGCTTTACAGCGAGCACAGAACGCAGCCGGAAATGCCCATCACCCTCTCGTTCAATTACACGCTGGCGGAGTCGCTGGCCGGCATACAGGCCAACGCCCCGCGCATCGTGCTGGCCAGGTTCAACCCGGACAACGGCGACTGCCTGCCGCTGGAGACCACGCTCGACACCGGCAACAGGCTGGTTACGGCCACGCTGAACCACTTCAGCGATTTCCAGCTTATAGTTAAAGCCGCGGTGTCCGACCTGAAGAGCATGCGGGTCTACCCGAACCCGTTCTACACGAACCGCGGCAACGGCTACGTGACCATAGATCCCGTCCCGGCCAACTCCAAGATACGCATCTACACCCTTTCCGGCGAAAAGGTATGGGAAGGCGCGGCCGGGACCACCGGGGTAATAATCTGGAAAGGCGTCAATAAGTCCGGGGAGCAGGTGGCCAGCGGCATTTACCTGGCGGTAATAGATTCCGCCTCCGGAAAAAAGGTAACGAAGATAGCGGTGGAAAGATAATATGGAAACCCGCCCGCTTCAGAAACTGGCTTCAATAACGGCCGCGGCCGCGCTGCTCGCCTGCGCCGCGCTGAAGCCGCTCTGCGCCGCCGAGGACCCCAGGTACTTCGATAAAAAGGCCATCGGCACCACTACGGCCGATTTCCTGAACCTGCCCGTGGGCGCGAGGGCCGCGGGCATGGGGGGCGCTTATTCCGCCATCAGCGAAGAAGCCTCCGGCGTCTATTGGAACCCGGCCGGCCTGGTGCAGATCCCCAAACTGTCGGCCGTCTTCATGCGCGCGCAGTACATCGACGACATAAGCTACCAGTACGCGGCCTACGCGCACCGCCTCTCCTACGATTCCGTGGTGGGGGTCTCGGCCCTGATGACCGACATAGGCGCGATAACCCGCACCGACATCTCCAACAACACGCTGGGCTCGTTCACGCCGCAGGACCAGGTGTTCACGCTGGCCTACAGCAAGGCCATCCTGGAATTTTCCGACAAGGACATAGACGTGGCCGTGGGCGTTTCCGGCAAATACATCAAGTCGCGCATCCTGCACTCGGCCGAAAGCTACGCGATGGACATCGGCGTGATGACCTACAATTTCGGCGACATTCCCTACCGCCTGGCCGTCACGGCCTCCAACATGGGCGGGGGGCTTAGCTACGACGAGGAATCCAACCCGCTGCCGCTCACTTTCAAGATGGGCGCCGCCGTCAGCCCTTTCCGCAACATGCTGCTGGCCACCGACGTGGTGTTCCCCAAACAGAACTCGCCCAACGTCCTGTTCGGCGGCGAGCTGGCCCTGACCCCCAACGAGCTCACCCGCCTGTGCGTGCGCGCCGGCCTGAACATGCAGGAGTTGCACGACGGCCTTAACGGCTTCTCGATGGGCCTGGGCGCCACGCTGCACTTCTTTACGCTGGACTACGCCTTCATCCCGATGGGGGAACTGGGGTCCACCCACAGGATCTCCATCACCTTCGACTTCCCCTTCAGGAGCCCCATCTTCCAGCGCAGGGACCGCTCCATCTTCACGAAGATGAAGGGCATCTCGTTCAAATAAGCCCTCAAGGGCACCTCTGGCGCGAACCTCCGCAGGCGCGGGCCTGCGGCCGCGCCCGCTTAAGCGGCGCGGTTGACACTGGTGGGCAAATATTATAGATTTCTAAATCCTTGAAAAAATGAAAGCACTCGGACAACACCTCATACTTGAATTTTACGGCTGCAATCCAGCCGCCCTGTCTTCCGTGGCCAAGGTGCAGGAAGCCATGCTCAAAGCCGCCCGCTCCGCCGGGGCCACGGTCATAGACTCCGTCTTTCACAACTTCAAGCCGCACGGCGTTTCCGGGGTGGTAGTGATAGCCCAGTCCCACTTCGCAATACACACCTGGCCCGAGCACCGTTACGCCTCGGCCGACCTGTTCACCTGCGGGGAAAAGATAAAGCCGTGGAAGGCGTTCAACACCGTGAAAAAACTTTTCAGGGCCGCCAGCTTCAGCGTGATCAACCTCGAAAGGGGGCTGCTGCCGGAATAAGCCATGAAAAAAAAGCCGGATCTCGACTGGATAAAGAATTCGCACAGCGTCCTGCCCGCCGGGGACTGGTTCGTGGAATTCTTCACGCCCGGGGAACTGCACGCGCACAGGGCGCTCAAGGTGCTGGAAACCTCCGCCTCGGCCTTCCAGAAAGCCGCCCTTTTAAAGACCAGCGCCTTCGGCCCGGTGCTGGTCATAGACGGCGAAACGCAGTCGAGCGCCCTCGACGAGTCCTTCTACCACGAATCCCTGGTCTGCCCGGCGCTGCTGGCGCACCCGCGGCCGCGCGCCGCGCTGATCCTGGGCGGGGGCGAAGGCGCCACGGCCAGGGAAATACTCAACTCCCCCGCCATAGAGCGGGTGGTGATGGCCGACATCGACCACAACATCCTGCGCTTCGCGCGCAAGCATCTCGGCGCCTGGCACCGCGGCGCCTTCGAGGACCCGCGCCTGCGCCTGCTGGTGCAGGACGCGAAAAAGCTCGTAGAGCACACTTCCCTTAAATTCGACCTGATCTACGCGGACCTGCCCAGCCCTATCGAGCACGGGCCCGCCTACGAGCTTTACACCCTTGAGTTCTACCGCCGCGTAAAAGCGCTGCTGGCGCCCGGCGGCAGCTTCACCACGCACGCCGGCCCCGGCACGCCGCTGCAGTTCGAGCTGCACGCCGCGCTGTACAACACGCTGCGGCGCGTCTTCGGGATAGTGCGCAGCTACACGGCCTACATACCCTCTTACGACATGCCCTGGAGCTTCCTTTACTGCGCCGACCGGGGGCCGTCACCCGACGTCCTGAAGCCCGCGGCGCTGGACAAGGCGGCCGCCGGGCTCAAGCGGCCGCTCAAATACCACGACGGCCGGTCCATAACCGGGGCCTTCTGTCTGCCGAAGTACTACAAGGACAGGATCCGGGCCTCCCGCGCGCTTATAACCCATGCGCGCCCCATGTTTTTCACCACGTCCCAGAGGAGCAAAATATGAAATCAAGCAGCAAAAAAACAAAAAAGACCGTAAAAAAAACCGCCGTTAAAAAGCCGGCGGCCAGGAAAAGCCCGGCAAAAGCCAAACCGGCGGCCAAAGCGAAGCCCGCCGCCAAAGCGAAACCCGCGGTCAAAGCGAAGCCCGCGGCCAAAGCGAAGCCCGCGGCCGCAAAAGCGCCGGCCGCCGGCGGTAAACTTACCAGCCAGGAGCTGGCCGCCATAGCCGCCACCCTCAACACCATGAGAACGGACATCGCCAAAAGCGTAGAGGACAAGAAGAACCTGGACATGCTGGAGCCGGACGGCGGGGACTCCATCGACCAGGCCACCCGCAGCCTCGACAAAGAGATCCTCTTCGAGCTGTCGGACAACGAAAGGAAAATGCTGGGCGATATAGAGGCGGCTCTCAGGAAAATGGAGAAGGGCACTTACGGGCTGTGCGAACACTGCAAGAACGGCATAGAGAAGAAGCGCATAAAAGCGATACCTTCCGCCCGCTATTGCATAACCTGCCAGAGCGGCACCGAACTGAAACGCAGAGAATAACCACCCTGCGCCGCAGGTAAAAGCAAAAAGCCCCGCGTTACGCGCGGGGCTTTCTGTTTTTCGCGGCCGTTCTTCTACTGCTCCGGGGCGGGAACCCTGGAGGCGACCTCCACCTGCGTCTTGCGCCAGTTCCGGGCTTTCGCGGTGATAAGGAAGGTCCTGCCGTTGGACATGATGACCAGCGTATCCGGCTCCAGGTTCTGGTACAGCTCGGCCCTGACGGCGTTCACATTGCCGGTCAGCGCGGCCAGGCGCTTGAGGTCGCCGGTGTAATGACCGGTATTGCGCAGGTAGAATTCCTCCAGCACGCCTAATTTGGAGATGGTTTTGTGCGCGGCGATTATCTGCGTTTTTTCCACCGGGGAAAGCTTCATGATGTTGTTGTTTATCCAGGACCCGGCCAGGGTGGCCATCAGGCCCCAGGAACAGGCCAGCACCAGGCCGCTGGCGAGGTCGCCGCGCTCGCGGACGCTCATCACCCGGCTGCCCGCTATGTAGTCGTGCAGCGCCCTTTTCTCGGGCGTGAACAGCGCGGCGAGGTAGCCGAGATTCAGGGTGGCGGAGCTCACGAAATAGGCCAGCGCCCGCGCGAAAGCCCGCCCCAGGGGCAGCGGGCCGCCGTCCCTGGCCTGCACCCGTATGTTCATGAGATATTTGCCAAGGGTGGCCCGGCCGCCGGAAGACAGCAGCGCTTCATAGACGATATAGACCCCGATCCAGGCGAGCTTCATCCTGAATTCGTTGGCGGGGGTGGCGGTTATGCTGCCTGCCCTGGCCAGGGCGGTAAAGGTCAGGTAATGAAAGAGCAGGAAAGGCGCCGCGTCTATCACGTAGGCCAGGAACCGTTCGTTAAAGCCGGCCGCGAACGGTCCTTCTTCCTCCGGCTGAATGAAATCCACCTGCAGGCCCGGCCCGGACCTGGCCTGGGGAGTGAAAACAAAATTTTCATTTTCCATAGAGCGCTCCGCCTTGGCGGCGCCGCTTAACGGCGCCGGCTTGCGTTTATTATATCAACTTGGGAGGCTGTTTGTCGCAGGCGCGGGAAGGCCCCGGACAATGTTTGAACGGGGGGGGGTAAATTGACTAAAATATAGCTATATGTGCAGAATGACCGCCGTGATCTCGGACGCCCCTTCGGCCAGCTCCTACCTGCTGGCCGAAAGCCCCAAATGCCTGCTCGCGCAGGCGGACGCGGTGCCCGGCCGTTTCCAGGAGGACGGCTGGGGCGTGGGCTTTTTCAACGCCCGCGGCGTGCCGGCGGTAGTTAAAAGCGCCGGCCCCGCCCGCCTTGAAAAAAAGGCCTTCGCCAAAGCGGCGGCCGCGGCCGTTTCACGGGTGAGCGTGGCGCATCTGCGCGACGCCTCCAACCCCGGGAAAATAAACAAAGAACTGCTGATAGGCCGCGCCAATACCCAGCCGTTCTCCGGCGGGGAGCTGCTGTTCGCGCACAACGGCACCCTTTTCATAAAAGAGGAGATAAAAAGCCTGCTCGGGAAATACGCCGCCGGGGTCAAAGGCCTGAACGATTCGGAAGTCCTGTTCTGGCAGGTGGTGAAGATGCTGGACGTCTACGGCTCCCCCGTAAAAGCGCTGGAGATGGCGCTGGACGAGATACGCACGGTATGGATCTCCTGCAAGGACCGGTACCCGGGCCTGGAAGCGCCTTGCCGCGGGCTTAATATTTTTCTGGCGTCGAAGAACTCGCTGACCGTACTGTGCCATTATTCCGGCGCGTGGAGCTCCTCGGTCAAAAAGACCGGGGTCCCCGGCGGCAAGACCGCGCTGCTGACTCCGGGCTGGGGCTTCGGCAGCATAGCCTGGCGGCGCGACGGCGGCCGCGCGGTCTTCTCCAGCGAGCCCGCCGACGCCCGGCCAGGCTGGAAAAAAATGAACGACCTGCAGATAGCCCACGCCGAGCTCAAGGGCGGGCGCCTCGGGCTGAAGTTCTCGGACATCAAAGGAGCTGCTCTATGAAATGGCTTTTCATGCTCATTATTTTTATCGGCGGGGTTTTCTACCTGATGAACCAGCGCAAGCAGGACGCTATCAACGAGGAGAAACTGCGCCTGGTTAAGACCGACCAGATAAAGGTGGCCGAGCCGACCCTCCCGGAGACGCAGGAAAGAAGCTCCGCGCTGAAATTCTCGCCGCAGACCATCTCCACGCTGCGCGGGCTGACCACGGATTCCAACGAGAAAGTGCGGCTGGCGGCGGTGGACCTGCTCTGGCAGATCCAGGACGAGAACATCAGAGAAGTGATAAAGGCCATGTTCGAGACCGAGACCGAGGCCTCCACGAAAAAACAGCTGATCGACATACTGCAGCAGAACAAAAGCCTGCTGAGCCTGGCGCTGATAGCCGAGGCGCTCAAGGATTCCGACAAGGACATCCGCATAAAGGCCGTGCAGGCCATCGGCGGCTACGCCACCAAGGAGGCCATCCCGGCCCTCAACCACGCCCTTAAGGATTACGACGAGGAAGTGCGCCTCGAGGCCCTTAAAGCGGTGGACACCATACGCAGGGACATAGAGGCGCTGAAGAAGCAACAGCTGCAGGAGCTTGAAGCGGCCAAAAAACACGGCGAGTTCAAAGTGGAATAAACACTACGTACTTGAAAAACTTCAGGAGATGAACCATGGACTCTGAGATCTCTAAACTCAACCAGAAGATAGGACAGGACTCTCTTTTCATACAGGACCTGCGCAGGGAGATGGCCAAGGTGGTGGTGGGCCAGGAAGACCTGATCAACGGCCTGCTGGTGGGGCTGATAGCCGGCGGCAACGTGCTGGTGGAAGGCGTGCCGGGCCTGGCCAAGACGCTCACCATCAAAACGCTGGCGCAGGTGATAGCGGCGTCGTTCCAGCGCATACAGTTCACGCCCGACCTGCTGCCGGCCGACATCATCGGCACGCTGATCTTCAACCCGCGCGAAAGCACCTTCTCCGTGCGCAAAGGCCCCATCTTCGCCAACCTGATCCTCGCCGACGAAATAAACCGCGCCCCGGCCAAGGTGCAGAGCGCGCTGCTCGAGGCCATGCAGGAGCACCAGGTGACCATTTCGGATTCCACCTTCAAGCTGCCCGACCTGTTCATGGTGCTGGCCACCGAGAACCCGATAGAGCAGGAAGGCACCTATCCGCTGCCCGAAGCGCAGGTCGACCGCTTCATGCTGAAGCTCAACGTCACCTACCCGTCCAAGACCGAGGAGGGGCGCGTGCTGGAGCTGATGGCCAGGCAGGTGATGCCGCAGGCCGGGAAGATCATAAGCGTGGAGCAGCTGCTCAAGGCCCGCCAGACCGCCGACCAGATCTACGTCGACGAGAAAATAAAGAATTACGTGCTGGACCTGGTGATCGCCACGCGCGAGCCGGAAAAACAGGGGCTTGAGAAGATAAAGCCGTGGATACTTTACGGCGCCAGCCCCCGCGCCACCATTTTTATGATCCAGGCGGCCAAGGCCTACGCGTTCATCAACGGGCGCGGCTACGTCACCCCGGAGGACATCAAGGCGGTGGGCTTCGACGTGATGCGCCACCGCGTGCTGCTCACCTACGAGGCCGAAGCAGAGAACATCACTTCGGAAGACATCCTTAAGCACATCTTCGAGGCCGTAGAGGTACCGTAAGAACGATCAGGAGTCGAGGGTCGAGAGTCGCAGAATTCTGACCCCCGACTCCCGACCCTCGATTCTTGATTTTTGATCCTCTTATGAACACCGCGGAAATATTAAAGAAAGTCCGCCAGATAGAGATAAAGACCGGCCGCCTGGTCAGCGAAACCTTCGCCGGCCAGTACCAGAGCGTCTTCAAAGGCCGCGGCGTGGAATTCGCCGACGTGCGCGAATACGTGCCCGGCGACGACATCCGCTCCATAGACTGGAACGTGACCGCCCGCTGCTCTAAACCCTTCGTGAAGAATTTCGTGGAAGAGCGCGAGCTGACGCTGATGATACTCTGCGACGTCTCGGCCTCCCACGCGTTCGGCTCCGGCGACAAGCCCAAGAGCGAGGCCGCCGCGGAGCTGGCCGCCATGTTCGCCTTCTCGGCCCTGAAGAACTCGGACAAGACCGGCTTGCTGCTGTTCACCGACAAGCCCGAGCTTTACATCCCGCCGCGCAAGGGCAGGAACCACAGCCTGCGCATCATCCGGGAACTGCTGGCCTATAAGCCGGTCGGCCGCGGCACCGACGTGGCGATGGCGCTGCGGACGGCCAACCAGCTGATGAAGCGCAGGGGGATAGTGATCCTGATCTCGGATTTCAACGCCCCGGATTTCTCGCGCGAGGCGCGGCTCACCGAGCGCCGGCACGACCTCATCCCGGTGATCATAACCGACCGCTTCGAGGCTGCGCTGCCCGACGCGAAAGCCCTGCTGGTGGCCGAGCCGCTGGAAGGCGGCCCTTTGTTCACCGCCGACCTCGCTAACCCCGCTTTCAGGAGAACCTACGAGGCCGCCGCGGCCTCCCGGCGCGCGGAGCTGGAAAGGGTCCTGAAATCGGCGGGCTCGGAGTGGATAGACATCGACCCCGCCCTGCCGGTCTACAACCCGGTGATAAAGTTCTTCACCCAGCGGCGCAAGAAGTTCAGGCGCATATGAAGCGGACCCTGCTGACCACGCTCGCCCTCATGCTGCTGTCCTGCGCGGCCTACGCGCAGGGCACGGTAGCTTTCAAGCTGACCCCGCCCGGCGGCAAACTTAAGCTGGCCGAGGTCTTCACGGTAAAGGCCGAAGCCACCCTGCCGCCCGGCTATTCGCTCAGGCCGGACACCGCCTCTGCGGACAGCGGGAGCTTCGAGCTGCTCTCGTTCACCAGGACCGGCGCCGGCGAAGAGGGGGGGCAAAAAAAAGAAGTTTTCGAGATCAGGGCGCAGGCCTTCGCGCTGGGCGCAAGCACCTTCCCCGCCATAACCTGGAACCTCGTCGGCGGAGGCAGCGCACAACAGGTGAACAGCCCGGCTTTCCAGCTGGAGATACTGCCGCTGTTCGAGACCAAGCCGGGAGAGGGCATCCGGGACATTTACCCGCCGGTGAGCTTTATCCCGTGGTACTGGCTGGCGCTGGGCGCGGCGGCGGCCGCCGCCGCGGCGCGCTGGCTGTACCGCAGGTTCAGGCCGCTGGACGCCGCCGCCATCGCGGCGGCCGCCTGGAAGGATTCCCGCACCGCTTACCAGCGCGCCCGCGACCGGCTGGACAGGCTGGCAGCCGGCCCGCTGGCCGGCTCCGGCAGGCTCAAGGAATTCTACATAGGGCTTACCTCGATACTGCGCCTGTACCTGAAAGACGAATTTTCCATAGACGCCGGGCTGATGACCACCGCCGACCTGGCGCGCGAGCTGAAGCGCACCGGCGCCGACCTTAAGACGAATCTCAGGACCCGGGAGCTGCTGAAGAAGGCCGACCTGGTCAAGTTCGCGCGCCTGCGCCCGGAGGACGCCGCCGCGGATACCGAAGACCTCAAATACCTGCTTATTGAATTCACCCGGGCCGCAGAAAAAGCCAGGGAGCCGCAGGCCGCCGCGCCCTCCGCGGCCGCCGCGGGCGCCGTGACCGGCGCCGGGGCGGTGAAGAAATGATAGTTCTAAAAAGCCCCTGGGCGCTGCTGCTGCTGCTGCCGCTGGCCATAATGGCGGCGCTGGCCGCCGCGCAGGCCGGGCGCCGCCTGCGCTCGGCAGGGGTGCCCGCGCCCATGCCCGTTCAGCCGGGACTGCGCTCGCGCCTCTTCCGCGTAATCCCGTTCTGGACGCGCGTGCTCGCGATAGGCCTGCTCATACTTGCGCTCACCCGGCCGCAGAAAGCCAGCCGCGGCGAAGTGCCGCCCACCGAAGGCATCGACATCATGCTGGCGCTGGACACCTCCTACAGCATGGCGGCCATGGATTTCTCGCCGTACAACCGCATGGACGCGGCCAAGATGGCCGCCGGCGATTTCGTGAAGAAGCGCCGCAACGACAGGATAGGCGTCACCGTTTTCGGCGGCGCGGCCCTGCTCACCTGCCCGCTGACGCTCGACTACCAGTCGGTGCTGGAGCTTATAGATTCCGCCGAGCTCAACATGACGGGCGCCGACGGCACCGCGATAGGCGACGCCATCGTCACCGCGGTGAACCACCTCAAGGACAGCAAGGCGAAAAGCAAGGTGATCATCCTCCTTACCGACGGCCGCTCCAATACCGGCCTGATCACCGACCTGCCGCTGGCGGCCAGGACCGCCCAGGCCCACGACATCAAGATCTACACCATCGGCACGGCCGGCAAGGGCCGCGCGCAGATCCCCACCGGCAACCCGCTGCAGCCGGTGCTCTACATAGACGAGGACCTCGACGAGCCCACGCTGCGCGAGATAGCCGCCATCACCGGGGGCGAGTTCTACCGCGCGAAGAACTACGAGGAGCTGGCGGGCATCTACTCGAAGATAGACTCGATGGAAAAGACCACTTTCGAGGCGAAGGTCTTTACTTCGTACCGCGACCTTTACGAGTACCTGCTGGTCCCGGCGCTGCTGCTGCTGGCGGGGCTGTTCGTGCTGGAGCGGACGTATTTCAGGACGATACCTTAGTATGGAACTATTCAGATACCCCCTGGTGCTGGCCGGACTGGCCGCCGCGTTCGCGGCGCTGGTAGTTTTCCGCTTCAAGGCGGAAGAACGGCGCCGCGCCCTGGCCCGCCTGGTGCTGGGCCCCGGCGCGGACGCGCTGGACCTGGCGCCCGGCGCCCGGCGCCGCGGCCTGCGCGAATTCTTCATGCTGGCCGCGCTGGGCCTGGGATTCGCCGCCGCCGCCGGCCCGCAGTGGGGGGTGGAGTTGGAACCCGTCAGCGACCTGAAGGGCAACGTGCTGATAGCGGTGGACACCTCGCTGTCGATGGCGGCGCGCGACCTGAAGCCCAGCAGGCTCGAGAACGCGCGCCTGCTGCTGGGCGCCGTCGCCGAACAGTTCGCCGATTACCGCATAGGCGTGGTAGCCTTCGCCGGGCAGGCGTACGTCCAGTGCCCGCTGACCACCGACCAGGAGGCCATAACCTATTTCGCCACGGCGCTGCACCCCGGCATGCTGCCCGCCCAGGGCACGGACCTCGCGGCCGCCATCCGCACCAGCCTCGGGATGCTCTCACGCTACGGCGGGCAGAAGGTGCTGGTGCTGATCACGGACGGCGAGAACCATTCCCAGGACCTGCCCGCGGCGCTGGACGCGGCGGCGGCGCAGAACCTGAAGATCTTCACCGTGGGCATAGGCACCCCGGACGGGGAACTTATCCCCATGAACGACTCCCTCGGCAACACGATGGAGTACAAGAAGGACGGCGCCGGCAAGACCGTGGTGAGCCGGCTCGACGAAACCGCGCTGATGAAGATAGCCGGCCGCACCGGGGCGGCCTACCTGCGCTATACCGGGCCCGACGAGGCCGCGGTCGAGATACGCAAGGCCATAGACAGCCTGGACATGGAAAAGACCAAAGGCCGCGGGCGCGCCAATTTAAAGAACCGCTACCAGTGGCCGCTGGCTATGGCGCTCCTTCTGCTTTTGATAGAATTAACGCTGATGGAAAAAGGCTGGAGCTTCTCGCTGAAAATGCCGGGCTTCCTGCGCAGGAAGCTTTTTCCGGGCGCCGCCGCCCTGGCGCTGGCGTTCGCCTGCCTGCCCGCGCTCCACGCCGCGCAGCCGGCCGCGCTGGCCAGAAAGGGGAACTCGGCCTACTCCAAGGAGGACTGGCCCAAGGCGTTCGAATATTATTCGCAGGCCGCGCAGAAAGCCCCGGAGGACAAACGCTTCGCGTTCAACCTGGGAACGGCGTATTACCGCATGGAGGATTACGCCAAGGCCGCGGAAGCTTTCGACGCCGGCGCCGCCGGCCCCAAGCTGGCCGCCCGGGCCCGCTATAACCAGGCCAACGCGCTGTTCAAAAGCAGCGACCTGCCCGGCGCCATCAGCGGCTACCGCGGCGCGCTGCGGCTGGACCCCTCCGACGAGAACGCCAAGTTCAACCTGCAGAAGGCCCTGGAGCAGCAGAAGGAGAACAAGAATTCCTGCAAGAACCCGAAGGACGACAAGAAGGACAAGGACCAGGACAAGAAGAAGGACGGGCAGGACAAGAAGGACAATAAAGGCGGGGGCGACGGCGACAAGGACAAGAACAAATCCGACGCGCAGAAGGAGGCGGAAAAGCGCAAGGCCGAAGCGAAGGAAAAGAGCCGCCAGATACTTGAGATGATGAAGGAAAAAGAAAAAGAGGCCGCGCGCGGCAACGAAGCCGCCCTGCGCGCCCTGCAGAAAGGCAAGCCGCCGCCCCCGATAAGCACGGAGGACTGGTGACGCGCTTTTTTAAACCGGTCCTGCCGCTCGCGCTGGCGCTGGCCCTGCTGCCGAGGCCGGCCGCGGCCACGCTCTCCATCACGGCCGAGACCGACCGCACCTCCGTGGAGATAAACGGGAACCTTTACCTGACGCTGCAGGTGGCGGGGGATTCGGCCACCGTGCCCGAGCCCAAGATCCCGAACATGCAGAACTTCAACGTCTACTCGTCGGGGCGCAGCCAGAGCATCTCCATAATAAACGGCAAGATCACCACCTCGGTCTCGTTCACCTATATCCTCACCCCGCGTTTTCTCGGCGTGCAGAAGATCCCGTCCATCTCCATCTCCAACGGCCGTGAGCTGGCCGCCACCCCGGAGATAGAGATCAGCGTCACCAAGGCCGCCCCGGCGGCCAGGGCGGCCGGGCCGCGGCACGCGCAGCAGGGCCGTTCCGCCCGCCAGCCTTCCGCCGGCGCGCGCGCCGACGGGCAGATCTTCCTTAAAGCCGAAACGGACAGGAAAGCGGCCTACCCGGGCGAGCAGATAAACCTGAGCGTGAAGTTCTACACCTCCGTGCCGCTCACCTCCAACCCGCAGTACATGCAGCCGGTGCTGAAGAACCTGATCCCCGAGGACCTGCCCCCCGTGCGCTCCGGAGAGACGGACATCGGCGGCGAGCGGTTCTCCTACAGCGAAATAAAAACGGCCATGTTCGCCCTTACGCCGGGCCCGGCCGAGATCAAGGCCGCCTCGGTGGTGGTGCAGATCCCCACCAACGAAGTGCTGGACCCTTTCGACCCCAACTTTTTCCAGAAGTTCATGTCGATGAGCACCGCGCAGGGCCAGAGCAAGGAATTTTCCAGCGACGCCATAGCGCTCGAGATAAAGCCGCTGCCCGCCGGCGCCCCGGACGGGTTCTCGGGCGCCGTGGGCAATTATACCGTGGCCGCCGCCGCCGATCGGCCTGAGGCCAAAGCGGGCGAAGCCGTTAACTTTTCCATAACCGTGGCGGGCTCCGGCAACCTGAAGGCCGTCACCGCCCCCAGGCTGCCCGAGCTGCAGGATTTTAAGGTGTTCGACACCATGAGCTCCCTCGACATTAAAAAGGACGGCGACGTGATCGGGGGCAAAAAAACCTTCACCTACATCCTCGTGCCGCGCGCGGCCGGCAGGAAGACCGTGCCGCCAGTCAGCTTCGTTTTCTTCGAGCCGCGCGCCGGCCAGTACCGGCAGCTGCAGAGCTCCCCGGTCACCATCAGCGTGCAGAAAGGGGAGCAGGAAGCGAAGAGCGTCTATTTCAACGGCCAGGCCGCCTCCTCCCCGAAGGTGACCGCCTCCGACATCCGTTACGTGAGCGACAAGCCCCGCGCCGGCTTCCTGGCCGACTCGGCCGACGGCATAGCCGCCCTGCCGCTGTGGCTGCACGCTTTCCCCGCCGTGCTGATGCTGGCCACTTTCTGGCTGTCCCGCTTCAACCGCTTTAAATCCGCCAACCCGCTGCTGTTCAGGTTCCGCCGCGCCAAAAGCCTGGCGGAGGGCGCCATAGACAGGACCGAGACCCTGATAAAGGCCGGCAAGACCGTCGAGGCGGTGTCGCTGCTGTACGACTCCTTCATGGCCTACCTCTCCGACAAGTGCGGCGTAAAAGTGAGCGCCCTCACCATCCGCAAGGCCTCCGAGCTGATAAAGGCGCGCTTCCCCGGCGCCAGCGAGCGCGCGCTGGAGGAGATCCGCGAACTCTGGACCGCGCTGGAGCTGCGCCACTTCGCGCCGTCGGCGGCCGAGCCCGAGGGCGCCGGCGATCTTTTGAAAAAATATTCCCTGCTGATCGCGCAGCTGGAAAAAGAACTCAGGGGGCCGCGCCGATGAAAAAACTGCTGCTGCTGCTGCTGCTGCTCCCCGTGCCCTGGGCCGCCGCCTTCGACCGCGGCGAGCTGGCCGAGCTCAACGACCTTTACAAGAGCGACCGCTTCGAGGACGCGCTGGAGGGCTACTCCAGGATAACCGCGGCCGAACCGGCCAACCCCTGGGGCTGGTACAACGCGGGCAACGCCCTGTTCCGCCTTAACCGCATGGGCCCGGCCGTCTTCAGCTACGCCAAAGCTTTCCGCCTGGACCCCCGCAACCCCAACATCCGCTTCAACCTGGAGTTCGCGCTGCGCCAGACGGGGCAGACGCTGGTGCCGGAAGGCCTGCCGCGCGCGCTGCATTACGTGTACTACCTGATGTCCGACATCGAGATAAAGGCCCTGGCCATCTGCCTGTTCTGGCTGGCGTGCCTGGCCGGCGCCGCCGGCTTCCTGCTCGACGGCATGCCCGCCGGGGCGGCCGCGGCCCGGGCGGCGGTGCTGATAGGCGCGCTGTCGCTGGGCTCCTTCGCCTGGCTGGGCGCCAGGCAGAACTCGCCTTTCGCCTCCGGGGGCGTGGTGACCAAAGCCGGCGGCACCAGGCTGCTCAGCGGCCCCGGCAATAATTTCAAGGCCTGCGCCTCGGCCCCGGAAGGCCTGCTGGTAAAGGTGCTGGATTCCGCCGACGAAGAATATTACGAAATAGGGCTGCCCAAGGAAGGCGTGAAAGGCTGGGCGCTCAGGACCGAAGTGGAGAAAATATGAAAATTGCTCTCGCCAGCGACCACGCGGGCTTCCATCTCAAGGCGGCGCTGCTGGCCCATCTTAAAACCCTGGGCTATGAAACCGCCGACCTGGGCACCGACTCCCCGGACCGCCCGGTGGATTACCCGGACTTCGCGGCCAAGGCCGCCGGGGCGGTGCTTTCCGGCGCCGCCCAGCGCGCCATCGTGGTGTGCGGCTCGGGCGTGGGCGCCTGCGTGGCGGCCAACAAGATACGCGGCATCCGCGCCGGCCTCTGCCACGACACCTACTCCGCCCACCAGGGCGTGGAGCACGACGATATAAACATACTCTGCCTCGGGGCGCGCATCATCGGCTCCGCGCTGGCCTTTGAAATAGCCGGAGCTTTCGCGGCGGCCAGGTTTTCGGGGGAAGAGCGCCATCAAAAGCGCCTGGACAAAATAGAGAAGCTGGAAAAGGGGGAATAATGAGCATTCCGAACGAGCCCGCCGCGGCGGCAGCACCGGCGCGGGCGGGGCTTTGCGCCGGTCCGGCGGAAAAACTTTCCGGGCTGAACTTCGCCGCGCGACTTTGGAAAAAGGACGCCGGGCTCTGGACAACGGACCCGGCCGCTAAAAAGCAGATCTCCGGCGCGCTGGGCTGGCTGGACCTTCCCGCGAAAATGCTGGCCGAGGCGGCGGAGATTACCGCCTTCGCCGAAAGCGTGCGGGCCGACGGCTTCACCCACGCCGTACTGCTGGGCATGGGCGGCTCGAGCCTGGCCCCTGAAGTGCTGAAGAGCGTCTTCCAGAACCCCAAATACCCGCGCCTGCACGTGCTGGACACCACCGACCCCGCCTGGATAAGCGCGGTGAACTCCCTGCTGGACCTGAAGCGCACCCTGTTCATTTTCGCCAGCAAATCGGGCGGCACCATCGAGCCCTCCAGCCAGTTCAAATACTTCTGGGGGCTGCTCAAGAAAGCCGGAGTAAAAAGGCCGGGCGAGAATTTCATAGCCATAACCGACGCGGGCACGGGCCTGGAAAAACTGGCCAGGGAAAAGAATTTCCTGCGGACCTTCCTGAACCCGTCCGACGTGGGCGGCCGCTTCTCGGCGCTGTCCTATTTCGGCCTGGTGCCGGCGGCCCTGTGCGGCGCGGACGTGCGCAAGCTCCTGGAGAGCGCGGCGCAAATGGCCGAGCGCTGCAGGGCGCCGCGCATAGAGGACAACCCCGGCGCGCTGCTGGGCGCCCTGATAGCCGCGCAGGCGGGCGCCGGCCGCGACAAGCTTACGCTGGTGATGCCGGAGAAGTTCAGGGACCTCGGCCTCTGGGTGGAGCAGCTGGTGGCCGAAAGCACCGGCAAGGAAGGCAAAGGCGTGGTCCCGGTCTGTCAGGAGCCGCTGATGGACCCCGACAAATACCAGGCGGACCGTTTTTTCGTGCGCACCGCCCTCGGGCCCGACGCGGCCTGCGACGCCGGGCTTTCCCGGCTGTCGGCCGCCGGCCACCCGGTCTACACCATAACGGCCGCCGACGCCAGCGGCCTGGGCGCGGAATTCTTCCGCTGGGAAGTGGCCACCGCCGCGGCGGGCGCGGCGCTGGGGATAAACCCCTTCGACCAGCCCGACGTACAGGCCGCCAAAGCCCTGACGCTGGAGGCGCTCAAGCAGTACCGCGCCGGCGGCAGGGCGAAGGGCCCCAGGCCGGATTTTTCCACGAACAGGGTGGCGGTCTTCGCCTCGAAGGCCCTGAAAACCGGCGGCGCGGAGATCAAGAGCTACGACGACGTTTTCTGGACCGTCTTCTCCGGGCTGAAGGAAAAGGAATATATAGGTCTGCTGGCCTACCTGCCCAACGCGCCGCTGGTGGAAGAAGGCCTGAAAAAACTGCGCGCCGCGCTTACGGTCTATACCTCCTCGGCCTGCACGCTGGCCTACGGCCCGCGCTACCTGCATTCCTCGGGCCAATTGCATAAGGGCGGGCCCGACAACGCCCTCTTCCTTATCTTGACCAACCAGGCCGAAAAAGATATAATGATACCAGGGGAAAAATATACCTTCTGGCAGCTGGAAACGGCGCAAGCGTTGGGCGATTTCGAAGCCCTGGACGCAAAGAACAGGCGCATTTTAAGGCTGCACCTTAAACACCCCTTGGACAGGTCCCTGGCTTATTTAAGCGAGAGGATAGCGAAGGTAGGCCGCCCCGGCGGGGAACCGCAGGCGGAGGCAAAAACAGCGGAGGAGAGAGAAATGCCTAAAATAGCGGTTAAAAAGACCACCACCACCAGCAAGACGGCGAAGACCAAGCTCACCACTACCGAAGAGTACGTGGTCGTAGACCATCCCAGGAACCTGGAGAACGTAACCACCGGCACCACTTACGCGGTGCGCATCGGGACCAGCTGCTGCACGGGAGTGGATATCTCCATCAACGACCAGCCCTGGCAGCCCTGCCGCCACGCGGTAGGCTACTGGTGGTTCGACTGGACGAATTTCCCGGCGGGGACGCACCAGCTCGTGGCGCGCATGCACAAGCCCAACGGCGAATATCTTATTTCGAAGCGCCGCCGCTGCAAAGCGGCCTGACGCGGCCTGACTTAGAAGCCCCCGTCCGCGCCCCCGCCTGAAAGCGGGGGGCCGGCGGGGACAAGCCGTCTTTCGTGGAGTTTTGTCCAGCTCCCGCTTAGGGCGGCTTTTTCCTTGTCCGTTCAATAAACCTATGCAAAAAACCAACGCGCTGCGCCGCCCCAGGACGAAGATACTCGCCACGCTGGGCCCGGCCAGCTCCACGCAGGCCGTGCTGCGCCGGATGTACGACGCCGGGCTGGACGCCGTGCGCCTGAACTTTTCCCACGGCACTACGGAGGAAGCCGCCGCCCGCGTGGAACTGGTGCGCGGCCTTAACCGCAAGCTGCGCCGCCATGTAACGCTGCTGCAGGACCTTAAAGGCAACCGCATACGCATAGGCCGCCTTAAAGCCCCGCTGGAGCTGAAAAGAAAACAGACGGTGCTGCTGACGCAGGCCGCTTACGGGGCGGGCGGCATCCCTTTCGATTACCGGGGCTCGCTGAAGGTAATAAAGAAAGGGCACATGGTCTACATAGACGACGGCACTATCGCCCTCGAGGTGAAGGCGGTCGGGCGCGACTCCCTTAAATGCGAAGTGGCGGCGGGGGGGCTGCTCAAGGAACGCAAAGGCGTGAACATACCGCTGGCCAGCCTGGATTTCCCGCTGCTTTCCGCCGAGGACCGCGCCGACATAGAGACAGGCGTAAGCCTGCGCTGCGACTTCATAGCGCAGTCCTTCGTGCGCTCGAAGGCCGAAGTGCTGGCCGTAAGCCGCCTGGTGAAGCCTCGCCTGCCGGGCTGCAGGATAATAGCCAAGATAGAGGCGCGCGAGGCCCTCAGGAACCTCGACGAGATCATAGAGGCCGCCGACGGCATAATGGTGGCCCGCGGCGACATGGGCGTGATGTTCCCGCTGTGGGAAGTGCCCGTGCTGCAGAAGCGCATCATAAAGAAGTGCAACCGGGCCGGCAAGCCGGTGATCACCGCCACGCAGATGCTGGAGTCCATGACAGCGAACCCCATCCCGACCCGCGCGGAAGTGTCCGACGTGGCCAACGCGGTGCTGGACGGCACCGACTACGTTATGCTCTCGGCCGAGACGGCCGCCGGCAAATACCCGGCCCAGGCCGTGCGCGCCATGAACCAGGTGATCAGGTATACCGAGGCCGAAGGCGCCGAATTCGCCCGGCCCCGGAACTGACCATGGAACTGGCAGACCTGGGCTGGGACGATTTTTTCCAGCGGCAGCTGGACGCCGCGGCCGCCGGGCGGCAGCTGCCGGCGCGGATAACCGCCGAGTACGGCGGCTGCTACGGCGTGGAGCACGCGCGCGGGACGGCGCTGGCCTCGATCTCGGGCCGGCTCAAGCACACCGCCGCCTCCACCGGCGAAATGCCCGTGGTAGGGGACTGGGTGCTGCTGGCGGACAGGAAGAACGCCGACAGGGTGCCTATAATGGCGGTGCTGAAACGCAAGTCCAAGCTTTCGCGCAAGACGGCGGGGGAAGAAGGGACCGAGCAGCCCATAGCCGCCAACGCCGACACTATTTTTATCGTCCAGGGCCTGGACGGCAATTATAACCCGCGCCGCCTGGAGCGCCTGCTGGTGGCGGTGATGGAAAGCGGGGCCGAACCCGTGGTGATCCTTAACAAGGCGGACCTCTGTGCCGAAGCCGGGCGGCTGGCGGCCGAGACCCGCCTGCAATGCGCGGGGATCACGGTGCTGGTGCTGGACTCGGTCTCTATGGCCGGCTACGAGCTGCTCGTGCCTTTCCTGGCCAAAGGCCGGACGCTGGCCTTCATCGGTTCCTCCGGCGTGGGAAAATCCACCATCATAAACAACCTGGGCGCGGAGCAGCAGAAGACCGCCGCCGTCCGGGAAGGCGATTCCAAAGGCGTGCACACCACCACCACCCGGCGCCTGCTGCGCCTCGAAGGCGGGGCGCTGCTCATAGACACCCCCGGCATGAAGGAGTTCGAAGCCTGGGACGCGCCGACGGGCTTCAGGGAGAATTTCGACGAGATCGAGACCCTGGCCCTGAACTGCCGGTTCACCAACTGCGCCCACGGGACCGAACCGGACTGCGCGGTGCGCGCCGCGCTGGAGGCCGGCGCGCTGGACCAGGCCCGCTTCGACAATTACCTTAAGCTGAAAAAAGAAGCCGGGTACCAGAAGGCCCGCGCCGACATTGCCGCGCAGCTCAAGCGCAAAGCCGGCGCGCGCAAGATCTCGCGCGCGGCCAAGAAACTGTTCAAGGACCGCAACGCCGGGGAATAGCCCGCGGCGCCGAAAAATTATACTATGAGAACAAAATATCTTTTACCGGCTCTTTTAGCCGCGCTCGCGCCGGCTGCCGCGCAGTCCGCGCCGGCGGAGCATTCCCTGACGGTGCGCATCTTCAAAGGCCAGGCCGAATACACGCAGGTCCTGCAGGCGCAGGAGGACCGCCAGTTAAGTTTCGTCGGGCCGGCCGGCGACAAGGAAATGATCTTCAACGGCCTGCTGGCCCGCGCCGAGGACCCGGCCCACTTTTCCCTGCAGTACCAGCTGGAGCTTTCCGACGGCCGCGGCGCCGGCGGCCGCTCCATACAGGGCCAGGGCGAGGTAGCCCTGTGGGCGGGCTCTAATATGACCGTGCTGGAAAGCGGCCCCTGGGCGGTGCGCATAGCGCTGGACGCGAAAAAGAACGCGAAAAGAACGCCCTGGAACGAAAAAGGGCTGCCCAATTACCGCCTTACCGCCGACGTTTACGCAGGCACCTACAAACAGAGCTGCCGGCTGACCACCAAAGCGGGCATACAGTCCAACGTGACGGACGGCATGAGAGGCGCCCACAAGACAGGGTTCATCTTCACCGCGTACCTGAAGCCCGGGGATACGGCCGGCAGCTTCGACCTGCAGTACCAGATAGAACAAAGCCTGCACAGCCCGGACCAGCCCTTCCAGCTGCAGAACCTGGCCACGCTGGTGCCGGGGAAGAACAGGCATGTGGCCGGCAAGGGCTACCGCATAGACCTGCTCCTGGAAGGCGGCGCCCCTGCGCAACCGGCGCGCGGCGCGGCGGCCAAACCCCGCGGCAAGAACTCTTACGCCGTTGTACCGCTGATAGAATAAACCGGAGAACGAGCACCTGTCCCTATGAAAATCCTTGCGACGATATGGCGGAAAATAAAAACGCTCAACCTGGGCCTGTACGTCCTTTTTTCGCTGATGGTGTACCTGGGCAGCACCACCGCCTTCTTTTTCGAAAAATATTCCCTGATCGACGTAGGCCTGCTGAAAACGGAATGGGAGCACGTCACGGACGCCAGGGCCAAGGGAGCTTCTTACAAACCCGCGGAGGACGTTCAGAAACGCATCTTCAAGCCGCTGAACCTGACGAAGCAGGTGACCTACCGCCGGGTGGAGGGGAAACTGGAGCGGCAGGAAACCTATAACGCCGCCGAAGGCATAGGCGGGTTCTATTTCCTTTTGCTGCTGGTCTGGCTGTGGCCGCTGTACAGGCACCGCTTCTCCGCCAGGCCGCAGAACATGGCCCGCATAGAAAGCCGCATCATCCATCTGCCCCTTGTCATCTTCGTCCTGGGCTGGCTGATAGCCGCGCAGCGCTACTTCGTAAAAGTTGCGGTCTATTCCGAACAGTACGGGACCGCGTCCGGCAGGGTACAGACGGTCTTTGTTGTGTCCGCCCTGCTTTTCGGCGCTTTCGTGAGCTATCTCAACCTGGAGCTGACCGGGCTCTACATCCGCCGGTATATCGCCAGGCCGTTCTTCATGGAGAATAATCCCTACGGCGTAAAACACGGCTTCGCCGTCAGCCTTACGCTGCGCTACGCGCTGATGATGTTCTCCCTGGCCATGGTGCCGCTGCTGCTGGCCCTTTATGTTCCCGTCTTCTCCAATTACGACCTGTTCGCCAGGCTCGCCGCTACCCGCGGCCAGGGCTGGGACTGGACGCTACCATACGAACATATGCGGGTGCTCATCCCCATTCTTATCATAGCCTGCCTGACGGGGATGATACTGGTATTCCAGGCGGTTTCCGTAGTGCTTTACCGCTACAACGTGCAGGTACCGGTTAGCGCGCTGGTGCGCCGCATGAAGGCCGTGGCGGCCGGCGATTTCAGCTGCAAGACCTCCGTGCTGTACGCCGACGAGCTGGGCCAGCTGAAGGGCCATTTCAACCAGATGCTCGACGGGCTGGTGGAGCGGGACCATATCAAGGACACCTTCGGCCGCTACGTTTCGCTGGAGATAGCGGAGAAGATAATGAAGAGCGGCCGCGTGAACCTGGCCGGCGAGGAGATACAGGCCACGGTGCTGTTCTCCGACATCCGCGGCTTCACCCCGCTCAGCGAGAAGCTGCCGCCGGTGGAGCTGATCCGCTTCCTCAACGAGTACTTCACCTATATCACCAGGCCGATAACGGACAACCGCGGCGTGATAAACAAATTCATGGGCGACGCGGTGATGGCCATTTTCTCGCCCGTGTTCGGCGTGGCCGACCACCAGACGGCGGCGCTGAAGGCCGCGCTGGGCATGCGCGCGGCGCTGCGCGAGTTCAACGCGCAGGGCCGCTACCCCGAGGTTTTCTTCGGCGTGGGCGTGCACAGCGGCCCGCTGGTGGCGGGCAACGTGGGCACCACCGAGCGCCTTGAGTACACCGTGCTGGGCGACACCGTGAACGTGGCCTCGCGCATCGAGAGCCAGACCAAGACGGCCGCCACGCAGATACTGCTCAGCGAAGCCACGGTGCTGGGCCTGGACAGGAGCGGGTTCCCGGACGTGAACTTCAAGGCCTGCCCGCCGGTGCTGATGAAGGGGAAATCAAAGCCGATGGTGCTTTATACGGTGGAAGCCGCCGGCGGCTAGCGGCCGGCCTTGCAGGCCCGGTTCAGCTCGGCTATATCCGCGCCGCTCACTTTCAGGTCCGCGCCCCTGTTTATCTTGAACATTACAGCTTCGGGGTCGTTAACGTGCTCCAGCCCCAGCGCGTGGCCCAGCTCATGCGCGAGAACGCGCACCAGCTGCACGGGAGCGGAGTACACGTAGATAGTTATCGTCTGCACGCCGCCCGAGATCTTGAAATAGCCTTCCTCAAAGTGCCCCATGGCCGCGCCGACGCGGTTGTACTGCCCGACGTTCAGGCTCAGCTGCACTATCAGCTGGTTGAGCGTGGTGGCCAGCGCGTTGAGCGTGTTGATGTCCGCGTTCAGAACGTTCTCGACGGTCTTCACGTCCGCGAACTCCCGCGCCAGCGCGGCTTTCTCGGCCAGCAGCCGTTTATACACCGGCTCCGGCACGCCCCGCTGCCGGTTCCAGTGCCTTACTTTCGCGTTGTACGCGTCTTCCCTGCGCCGGTAGCCGGCCGCCTGGGCGTGATGCGCCGCCTCCGCCGCGTCCACCCGCGCGGAGAGCGCGTTGTACCGGGCCTTCAGCGCGTCGTAGGACGCTTTGCTCTGGTCGGTGCTGATGCCCAGCGCCTTGAGCGTGTCGGCCGCGCCCTGGCGGCTGTCGTAGACCAGGCTTACCGTCACGTCGCCGCTGCTCGGCGCATATTCGAAAAGGTCCCTGCCCGCCGGCCTTTCCCAGGTAGCCGCGGCTTCTTCAAGGTAAACCGCGAGGGCGGCCGTGGAGATGCCGAACCGGGGGTCCACGCGGCCGATCGAATACGTGACGGGCGACGAGCAGGGCGCCAGCTGCGCCTTCAGCGAACGCGCTGCGGCGCGCACCTGCGCCTTATGCGTGTACGCGCCGTAGCCCGCGCCGCCCAGCACCGCCGCGAGCAATAGCCAGTCAATGATCCTGCGCATCCTTGAATTATACCTTTCTGGCCGTACCCGTTCCCCGGTACGCGTAGGTCCAATAAGTAAATTCCGTAGGTCTAAAGGCTCGTGCGCGCGGCGGGCCGGAGGCGTATAATATATAAGTGACCATTAGAATTTTCAAATTAACAGCCGGCTGCGCGGCGGCGGTCCTGGCCGCGCTCTTCAGCGGCCCCGTAAAAGCCGCTGACTTTCCTTTTTACAGCGGGCCGGCACTGGCGGCCGTTCAGGCCGGGCTGCACGGCGCTGATCTGCCGCTGCCCGCCGCCGCGGCGGGCGCGCGCACCTACGATTTCCAAACCCTTTACGGCAGCCTGGGCTACCCGTCGCCCACCTATTTCGGCTCAAGCGGGGATGAGGTGATGGACCTGGAAGCCTATACCAGCAAGAGCGATAGTTTTTATTCCGAGATAAACGGCTACCTGCGCTTCTATCCCGGCCCCTACACCTGGTACGGCACCGGCCCGGAAGACGCAAAACTGATAGTGGAACACATGGACCATGTGTTCAGCCGGGCGCCGGCGCTGCCCGCCGACCTGATGCTGTTCCGCGGCCTGGGCCTGAAATTCCGCGGCAGCGAACCTTACACTATCGGCGAGGAGTTCCTAGACAAGGGCTATGTCTCCACTTCCACTTCCTATAAGGTAGCCCGCTACTTCGCCATCGAGATGGGCGCCGCCGAAGACGACGGCTCCCGCAAGGCGGTCTTCGCCCTGTACCTGGGCCGCCCCGGCGAGAAGGGAATACTCGTAGACCAGGGCGAGGACGAAGTTATACTGAAGCACGGCATGAAGTTCCGGGTAATGGCGAAAAAGGACGGGGTTAAGAAGTACGACCTTTACCTGGTGCAGGCCTGCGCCGACGTCTGCGCGGCCGCCGTGCCCCGCGACGCAGGCGTATTCTGGGCCGGCCTGAGCGTGAATGACTGAGCCGGCGTACGGCACACCCGCAATTGTTTTATAATTATAGCTGCCGCGCGGCGCGCGGCGGAGGAACAATGCCCGACAGGAACGTACAGGCGCGCAAAAAAACTATAAAGCACAGGGAAGTAATGAAAAGCGCGTTCCCCGAACTGGCCAGGCTGGAGTGCGACCAGGCCCGCGGCCTGCCGCGCGGCCCGCTGCAGAAACCCTACGGCAAAGGCGACGCGGGCCTGGAACTGCCCAAGCCCGACCCGGCCGTGCTGAAGAAAACTGACCTCTTCGCCTGCATAGCCGGCCGCGAAAGCCGGCGCAGCTTCACCCGGGAGCCGCTGACGCTGGAAGAGCTTTCCTACCTTTTGTGGGCCACGCAGGGCGTGCGGAAAATGCGCACTCCGGCCGTGACCATGCGCACCGTGCCGTCGGGCGGGGCCATGCATCCGTTCGAGACCTACCTGGCGGTTTATAACGTTACCGACCTTAAGCCGGGCCTGTACCGCTACCAGCCGCTGGACCATAAACTGGCCCGGCTGCCGGCGCCCAAAGACCTGCCCGCGAAAGTGCAGAAGGCGGCGCGCGGCCAGGCCTCCATGATAAACTGCGCCGTAGCTTTTATCTGGAGCGCGGTGCCTTACCGCACCGAATGGCGCTACCTTACGGAGGCCGCGCGCCTCATCCTGCAGGATTCCGGCCACATGTGCCAGAACCTGTACCTGGCCTGCGAATCCATAAACTGCGGCACCTGCGCCGTGGGGGCCTACGACCAGAAGCTGGCCGACAAACTGCTGAGCCTCGACGGCAGGGACGAGTTCGTGATCTACATGGCCCCGGTGGGCCGCGCGGATATTAAGTAAGATATTGGTCCCGATGAACGATAAAGCCAACCCGCCCGCCTTAGCCGAAAAGATCCGCGCCGCCGCCGACCTGCTGGAAGCCCTGGCCGGCGACCGCGGGCTGCTGTCGGACGTGCCCGAGGCCGAGCGCCACCGCCTGCTGCAGGCGGCCGGCCGGCTGTCCCGGCCCGATTCCCGCGCGCGGCGCCAGCTCGTAAAGGCCTATGAGCGCCAGCGCAAGGCCGCCAAAACGCAGCGCGCCGAAAGCGTGCTGAACCTGACGGGCATCCGCAAACTGCGCAGGCAGTCCGTTTTCATCACGCCCAACCTGCTGCCGCCCCCGGCCCTGGAACGGGAAGAGGCCGGGCAGGAGCGGGAGCCGGCGGCGGCGCACGAAGGGCGCAACTGCTACACCTGCAAAAAAGATTTCACCCTGCTCCACCATTTCTACGACCAGCTCTGCCCGCCGTGCGCGGAGCTGAATTTCCGCAAGCGCACGGAAACGGCCGACCTGCGCGGCCGCGTGGCGCTGCTCACCGGCGGGCGCGTGAAGATAGGCTACCAGGCGGGCATAAAGCTGCTGCGCGCCGGAGCGCAGCTGATAGTGAGCACGCGCTTCCCGCGCGACTCCGCCCTGCGCTACGCGGCGGAACCGGATTTCAGGGAGTGGGGGGACCGGCTGGAGATCTTCGGGCTGGACCTGCGCCACACGCCCAGCGTGGAGGAGTTCTGTAAACACCTTCTGCTGACGCGGCCGCGGCTGGATTTCATAATCAACAACGCCTGCCAGACCGTGCGGCGCCCGCCGGAGTTCTACGCGCACATGATGGAGCGCGAGCAGGGCCCGCTGCGCGATATGCCCGAACAGGCGCGCCGCCTGCTGGGCGCCTACGAGGGGCTGCGCGGCTACCATATGCTGCCCGAAGGCGCGCCGGCCGGGAGCGCGGCGCCGGTGGCGCTGCTGCCCGGGATAGCGCGGGCCGCCGGCCTTACGCACGCGGCGGCGCTGTCGCAGGTGGCGCTGCTGCCCGAGGAACTGGCGGCGCAGAAGGGCCTGTTCCCCGAAGGGAAGCTGGACCAGGACCTGCAGCAGGTGGACCTGCGCGAACGCAATTCGTGGCGCCTGCTGCTGGCCGAAGTGCCGGCGGTGGAGTTGCTGGAAGTGCAGCTGGTCAACGCCGTGGCGCCGTTCCTCCTCAACGCCCGGCTCAAACCCCTGCTGCTGCGCACGCCGGAGCGCGACAAGCACATAGTGAACGTTTCGGCGATGGAAGGCCAGTTCTACCGCAAGTTCAAGACCACCCGCCACCCGCACACGAACATGGCCAAGGCCGCGCTGAACATGATGACGCGCACCTCGGCGGCGGATTACGCGGCCGACGGCATCCACATGAACGCCGTGGACACCGGCTGGGTGACCGACGAGGACCCCGCGCAGATAGCCGCGCGCAAGGTGAAAGAGCACCGCTTCCATCCGCCGCTGGATATCGTGGACGGCGCGGCGCGCATCGTAGACCCCATCATCTCCGGCTTCAACACCGGTGAGCACGTGTGGGGAAAATTCCTGAAGGATTACCGGCCTACCGACTGGTAGAAAAAGCGGCAGGGACCGGGGGGGAACGGTTCTCCGGATCTTTCCTGATAGAGGCCCGGTTCAGGAAAATAAAAAAGTTCTGAACCTTGGTAACAGGTCCTGTTACTAAAACCGCTTCTTCCGTCACGCTTCCTTTATAGACCGAAATACGCCGTTCTTTTCCCTTTCGCCTCAGGCCCTCCGCGGGGGCGGCTGGTAAACTATTATTGTGGAAGCTGCTTGCGGGCGGAAAAAGGACGAAAAGGAAATATGAAAAAAACATTACTGGTCTCGGCGGTATTCTTCATCGCGCGGGGAACGCTTATGGCGGGGCAGCTAAACCTTGAAAGCGCCGGCCTGAGGTCTTTAGGCGGAGAGCTGGCGAAAACAGAGGTGGCCACGCCTGCCGCCCCGAAAGCGGCCATGAGCTGGGCCGAGGAGGTTTCGCTGTCGCTTAAAAAAGACCTGGGCGAGTACAGGATAAAAGCCGGGATCAGGATAGTTAAAGCGGGGGGCGAAGAGGCGCTCGAAGTAAATTTCCTCTCCCAAAAAGATTATGAAACCATCAAGGACCTCTTTTACCAGGACCCCGGCGACGGCCCTAATTATATGGACGTGAAGATCTGCCCGCTGGTACTGGGCAAGCCGGTCAGGGAGGCCGGACGCAGCATCTTCACCCGGTCAAAACTCTCCGGCGGCGCCAGCGCCTGTTTTCAGCAGGCCCTGCAGTATGTTTCTCCGCCGCCCAGCGCCGCCAAGCTCTGCCAGGGCGCCGCGGACACGGCCCCGGTGGATTGCTACGCCAGCGCGTACCAGGTTCCCGGCGTAGGGGCGTCCGTGGCTTTCAGCATCTGCATACACGCTCCCTCCGGGAACAGCTCCGGCCCTTTGGACTGCTTCCAGTCCCTGAAACCCTCGCTCGGCGACTCTACGGCGGCTGTCCTTTGCCGGGGCAGCGCGGACGCGCAGGAAACGCTGGACTGCTACAACCAGATGCTGGCGGAGAACGCCAACCCGGGAGTGGCCGCCGTTACCTGCAGCCGGTGATACCTGACCGCAGGTCAAGCGGCATAAGGGAAAATATAAACCGCAGTTAATTATAAAACGTCCCGGGCTTAAAACCCCGGGGCGTTTTTTATCTGCAAAAGCTTTATAAAGATGCTTGTTCAACCTTAGGTGAAATTGATAGAACAAAAGAATGAATACACCCTCGCCGCGGTCAGGCGGCAGGCTATGCCTGCTTTTTATACTCCTCGGCGCCGCGGCGGGATGTTCCTGGGTAAAGCCCCGTCCGCAAGGCCCTGGCGCTGAGGTGCCGCCGCGGTTCAGGCAGCTTTATTCCGAGCTGGACCTGGAGCTTGCCGGCGCGGAAAAGTCCGCGCGGGCTCAAAAGGGCCCCCTGCACGCCTGCCCGGCAATGGCGCCCGCCCTGTTCCCGGCCTCCAGCTATTTCGGGCCGGCCGAACCCGGCACTCCGCGCTGGGAAGAGCTGATGACCGAGTTGGACGGCTTTCAGGCCCTGGGCGCCGGCGCCGTTTCAATAATGATCTCTTTCCCGAGTCTTACACCCGAAGTAAAAGACCCGGAGCTGCTGCTGAAATTCTACGCGGCCATGGCAGCGGAGGTCCGGGCCAGGGGCATGAAACTGCTGGTGGAACATTTTGTCTATCCGCCGTCCGCGCCCACAAAAGAAGGCCGGTTCGTGGCCGCCATAAAAACGCTGCCCGACCCCGCCGGGACTTTTCTCGACCTAAAAAAAAAAGAAATACTGCTGATCCTTTCGCGCATCAAGCCCGACTATTTATCCGTCATAACCGAGCCGGAAACCTATGACCGCTTCCTCGGCATTTCTATCCCGGCCGAAGATCATGTCCGTTGGCTGAACGGCCTTATAGGCGGACTGCCCGGGGCCGGGGGAAAAGGCGGCACAAAGCTGGGCGCAGGCGCCGGCGTATGGGAATCCGGCCTGTACGTTCCTGCCTTCGCGAAAGTGACCGGGCTGGATTATATCGATATACACTTCTATCCGCTGAAGCTGGGCTCTGAAGAACTTTTTCCAAAGTTCCTGGACCTTATCGCCCGAGTCAAGGCCGAGGACCCTGCCAAGGAGCTGGTGGTAAGCGAGACCTGGCTTTATAAGCACAGCGCGGACGAACCTAAAGGAGCGTTCAGCACGGAAGCGTACGGCCGTAACGCTTATGATTTTTGGGCTCCGCTGGACGCGCGGTTCCTGGAGCTTATGAACCTGGCGGGGGAAAAGAACGGGATCTCGCTGGTAGCACCCTATTTCCCGCAGTTCTTTTTCGCCGCCCGGCAATTCGAACCCGCGGTGCCGCAGCCGGCCTGGCCGGCAAGTATGACGGAAGAATGGCGGAGCGCGAAGGACTTGATGAGCGGGATGGCCGTTACGCCCGCCGGCAAAGCGTTCAAAGAGATTAACCGGCGCTGCAAAGATTAATAAATGGCAATTAGCCCCCCCAAAGCAATATAATTAGGCATTGCTTCGGTTTATAAGGATTTTATGAAATGGATAACCAGAGCGCACGTACACGTGGACAGGGTGGCCTGCCCGTGGCTGATAGAGCGGTTCATAGACTCGCAGGCGGAAGTGCTTTTCGCCGCCGACAGCCTGGTGGATAAAATAGCCCGCGAAGAGAACGCCATCCCTTTTGACGTGGAGGACGCCGAGCTGGGCCACCACGACGGGGACTGCACCTTCCGCGCCATCCTGAAAAAATACGACCTGACCGACCCCGTGCTGTTCAGGATGGCCGACATCGTGAACGCCGCCGACACCGGCAACCTGAAAGCGCACCCTTACGCCGCGGGCCTGGAGGCCGTGGCGCGCGGCTTCTCGCTGATGTTCCCCAACGACGACGAGAACCTGGAGCACCAGTTCTTCGTCTACGACGCCCTGTATGCCGCCCTGAAATGCGAAAAATAACGGAACTGCTCCCGCCCGGGAAAAACCTGGTAGTACTCCTCTCCGCCGCCATCTTCATAGAGCTGGGCGAGAAGATGGGCGAGCGCTTTCTGCCGCTGTATATCATGGCGCTGGGCGGCGGCGGGCTGGCCGTGGCCTTCCTCAACGCCGCCGACAATTTCCTGGGCGCGGTCTATTCCTTTCCCGGCGGCTACCTGAGCGACCGCATCGGCTACAAAAGCTCGCTGATCCTGTTCAACATCGCGGCCATAGTCGGGTATGCCATAGTTATAGTTTTCCCGTGCTGGCAGGCTGCCCTGGCCGGCGCGGTGCTGTTCATCTCTTGGTCGTCGGTCTCCTTACCGGCAGTAATGAGCGCTATTTCGAAGGTGGTGCCTTTCCATAAAAGGACCATGGGCGTTTCCCTGCACTCCATAGCCCGGCGCATTCCCATGGCCATCGGGCCGGTGCTGGGCGGGCTGTGCGTGCAGCGCTGGGGCGAGCGGGAAGGCGTAAGGGTGGCCTTCGCTTTCGCGCTGCTGCTGGCTACCGCGGCGCTCTTGCTGCAGCATTATTTCCTTGAACATATAGCCGAACCGCCCACGGAGAAGATGCAGAAGAACCCGTTCAAGGTGCTGGCTTTGACCAGCCCCAAACTGCGGCACCTGCTCGTCTCCGACATCCTTATCCGCTTCTGCGAGCAGATCCCTTACGCTTTCGTGGTGATCTGGTGCATCAAGAACGTGGGTGCCTCGCCGGTGGAGTTCGGCGCGCTGACCGCGCTGGAGATGTGCTCCGCCATCCTTATCTATATCCCGGTGGCCTGGCTGGTGGAGAAGAACAAAACGAAGAAACCCTATATCGCCATAACCTTCGCTTTCTTCGCCGCCTTCCCGCTGGTGCTGATGTACTCCAAGTCCCTGGGCATGCTGGGGTTCGCTTTCATCATACGCGGGCTGAAGGAGTTCGGCGAGCCGGCGCGCAAAGCGCTGATCCTGGACCTGGCGCCCGAAGCCAACAAGGCCCTGACCTACGGCGCTTATTATTTCTTCAGGGACATCATAGTATCCGCAGCGGCACTGGCCGGAGGTTTCCTGTGGCTGGTCTCGCCGCAGCTTAATTTCATCTGCGCCTTCGTCTGCGGCCTGGCCGGCACGGCTTACTTTCTGGCCTACTGCGAAGAGTGACCGCACCCGCGTTTTTTTGCCGCCGCCCCCGGTTGTTTTGCAAAGTGCTACAAGCCACCTGACAACCATGGGTTGAAGCATTAGACTATAATATTAATTCACGTCGGACAGATGAATGAAAAAGCACTTGAGCGACGAGCAGTTAGCCGCGCTGCCGCTGAGGAAGGAAATGGGAATACCTTGCACATACGCACAAATAATAAAGTACCGGAATGCGTACAGCCGGAGTGTCCTTTTTAGTCTCCTGATCGCACAAGTAATGACCGTTGCGCCGCTCGTCCTAGCCGCCGGCAGCGGGGACACGTTCGAAGAATCGCTGAGCGTGAACGTACGGGACATATCCGTTCCGCCGGCATCAGCCCTGGCGCCGATACCCGCCCCAACGGCCGTTCCCGCCGGCGCCCCGGCAGGCAAGAACCTGGATCTAAGGAACATCTCGGAAATGCTGGACCCGGCCGGCCACCATTATCCAAAAGGAATGGAACAGGCGCGCCGGGAGGATACGCGTATCCGCGAGGCTGCCGCGAACAAGGAGCCCGCGCTGCCTGAGCAGTACCGCCAAGTGCTCGAAGAGATACGCGCCATGGGAGTCTCCTATACGGACCTTTTCCACGGCTCCCACATGATCATCCGCGACGAAGGCGCTCATTACGAGCGATGGCGCCTTCTGCACGCCTTCCCGCGCATCTCTTCGCATTACCGGAACGTAAAAACGCAGCAGTATGAACTTCGCCTGAAGAACATCGGCGGCCTCTTGTTCGGGAAAACCAGCGACGAGAGCACCTGGTTCCAGATGGAGGCGCACACCTCGGCGCCGGAGAACGCGCTGCTCCACGTAGGGGATTATATGAAGTACAAGCTGGGAGGCGGCGTCAATATCGGGCCCATGGGCGAGTCGCCGAGAACGGACCAAAGCCCCATTTTCCTGGACCCTCCGCAGCGGTGACGGGCAATATCTTTAGACCGGGCATGCACGGGAACGGACGCTCACACAGGGAAAAGACATGGTGAAAACAACACTTTTCCGCAGCGGCAGCGCGCTGACGGTATGCCTTGCGCTCGCGCTGCTCCCGGTCACCGGTTGCGCCCCCGCAATACCGCGCAAAACCGCCCCCGCAAAGGACGCTCCCGGTATTTCCGCCTCCGCCTCTTGCGCAAATTTTCTGAATTGCACCGCAGCGGCATATGAAAGGACCGGGAAAGTGTCCGACCAGATCCGGCTTTACTCAGAAGCCATTGCCGCCTGGACCACGGCCGACGGCGCAAAGAACCTGTCCCTTGCGTATGCCAACCGCGGCATATCCCTGTACGCTTCCTCGAAATACGGGGATTCAATAAAGGATTTCGGCAAAGCGCTCGAACTGGACCCGGACTATACGGCCGCATATTACAACCGCGGGCTGGCATACCACAGTTCGGGAAATTACTCCAAAGCAGCGGAAGACTTTACCAGCGCGATAAGCTCCGGGATGGACTATCCTTTTGTATACCGGCTGCGCGGTATAGCGAAACTGAACTCCGAGGACTATTCAGGGGCCATAGAGGACTTCAACGCCGCGGCCCTGAGCGGGGAGCCCGACGCGCTCCTGTATCGCAACAGGGCGGCCGCAAGATACGCCCTGAAAGATTGCGCCGGGGCGGCAGAGGATTACTCCGTGGCCCTGCTGCTGGACCGGACAGGAGACTGCGGAAGTGGAACTCCCGGAGCCGTCTTTGCCGACCGCGGCGCGGCCTATTACTGTTTAAAGGACTATGACCGCGCCATTGACGACCACACCGAGGCAAAAAGACTGGACCCGCGCAACGCCAGGACACTTTATGGCCGCGCAGCCGCGTACAAGAAGAAAGGAGACATGGCTTCCGCAGCCGGCGATCTGGAGCAAGCGGTAATACTGGACCCGGAGTACGCCGACGCTTATGTTTCATTGGGGAACCTGCACAGGAAAAAGAAGGAATACGAGCTTGCCATCAGCTATTACAATAAAGCCCTCGCACTACCCGGCCAAAAAAAAGACGTCATATACAACAACCGCGGACTGACGCATTACTGCGCCAGGGATTATGACAAAGCTATCGCCGATTTCAGCAGCGCGGCAGCGGCGAACCCGGCGAATGCCAAGGCCTACGTGAACCGCGCCATGGCCAAATGCCAGGCAGGGAATTGCCGGGAGGCCCTGCCGGATTGCGAAAAGGCGTTGAAAATAGACCCGGGATATTCGGCGGGCTACGGGGTAAGAGGCTATGTGAATTATGAGCTGGGGGATTATTCCAGGGCGGAGGAAGACTTTAAAAAGACGGTGGAACTCTCGCCCTCCAACTGGGACGCTTTTTTCGGCCTGGCGCTTGTCAGTGAAAGATCCGGAGAGTTTGCCGCGGCGGACGCCTGGATAAAAAAAGCGATGGAACTTGAACCGGGAATAAAAAAGGGAGCCGCTTTCCTGGAAGGTCTGGAATCGGAAGGCTATTTTTACACTCCCGGGCAGAAAGAAACGCTGCTGGCTCTTATCGGCAGGAACAGCTAAACAACTCGCTTTTCAACGCAACAGCACATTGTCGGGATGATGTGCCACACTGTTTTTACCAACAATCGGCACCCCGGAAGAAGCAGCAACTACTGAGTGATCCTCGGCAGTTCATTCGCTGCACTATTGGCTTGAATAGTAGCCAATTGGATGGTATACTATCCACATGCCTAATAAGACAAGCTTTCTCAACTCTCCATTAAACTGGGTCTTTTCAGCCCCCAGCAATATCGCCGTTATACGGGCGCTTAAAGACAGCCGGGAGGGAATGAGCGGCCGGGCCGCCGCGCGGGCGGCCGGGTTCACCCATCAGGCATGCCGCCGGGCGCTTGGGGATCTTGAGTCCGCCGGCATTATTGTACGGCAGGGAGCAGGCCACACACAACTTGTCCGGCTTAATTTCGAGAACATCCTTGTAAAAGAGGCTCTGCTTCCCATGTTCCGGGCGGAAAAGAGTTTTCTTGAGTCGGCGCGCCTGCAGATCCGAAACGAATTCGGGCGACATGCGCGGACTGCAACGCTTTTCGGAAGCGCCGCGAGAAAAGAAGACGAACCAGGAAGCGATGTGGATCTTCTGCTTGTAACGGACGCACAAGACAAGGAACTCCTGGAAGAAAAAGCGCGTGAGTTTGGAAACAGATTCATTACAGAATATGGCGTGAGATTCTCCCCGAGGGCACTGACAATCCGTGAAGCCCGTGCCAAGTACAAGAAATCCGACCCACTGCTCAAGAATATTCTTACACACGGGATAGACCTGCTAAAGGAGCGTCTGGAGGATATAATCAAATGACCCCGAGAAGACACCGCCGCGTTTCAGTACCGAAATCCAAGAAATCCGACTATGTCCGCGTAGCCGAGAACTTCTATAAAGGTGCCGAGGTTGCGAAAGAGTTTGACTACTGCAACGCTGCCGGGGTTCTTATAGTTCACGCAGCCATAGCCTACACGGACGCCCTTACTATAAAATTCGGCGGAGTAAAGAGCAAGGGCGAAGACCACATGGCCGCAGTTGACCTTTTGCACCAGGTTGTCGCGCTGGACGAGCAGGGCAAAGCCGGGACACGGCACCTGGAAAAGATCATCAGCGAGAAGAACCGAGTTTCTTACGAGGGGGAAGTCTACACAAAAAAAGATGTAGACAATCTCTGGAAACACTTGCTCCGCTACCAAACCTGGGCCGTCTCAATGCTTGCGGGTTAAGGGAAACATGTCTGAAGCTTTCGTATATCACAGACAGGCACCTGACTTTACAGGAGCCACCCTTTACCCTCTTAACCGACTTAAGGAATGCTTACCGGCTCTCTACGAGAATGCCGTAAAAAAATACAAAGGACGGGAATGGCTTATAAATGTCACCATACCGCCTTTAGACTGCCTTTGGAACGATGTTTTGCATTTCTCCCTGATGCATCCTTCGGTCATATACAAAAGCTTGGTGGAGACCGGCTTCAACGACAGCAACCGGGAGTTGTTGTGGTTCGAAATTCCTCTGGAGGACACACTCACCCAGCCAAGCACCATTTATCTTAATACCAGACCATGGCAGGACGAGAAAATCCTGGGAAACTCAGATTTCGAGCTTCCAACAGCGGCACACGTGCGCGCACTGTCCGGAATGCCGGGAATAAACCTGCAGTACTACCGCGACTGCGCCGCAAAGGGAGAGCGCCCGCTGCTTTGGAAGCGCGCCCCGCACTTGCTTTTAAAAGGCGAATTGGACGTTACAAATTATCGCGTCTTCGACTGGAGAGAGATTGTTTAAAACATTGAGTTTCACAAATGTACAAAACCTCCTTTGAGTAGAAAACAGGAACCATAAAACAAATGCAGAAACCAGAAAAACCAGCGGCCCCGCCCGCTGCGGGCCGGGCCGCCAGACTTGTGCACATCATTACATTCGGCTGACCTGTGGGGACGATTCCGCCTTGCTCTGTATCGGTTCCTAAAAAATCTCTATAGATCTAGCGCCTAGATCGCTCGATGATGCCGCGAGAAGCCGCTCGCGGGCTCGGCACTACGCGCCTTCGCTCCGCTCGCTCGCCGCAGGGTGGCCGCGCTTGCCGGCCACTATGCGGCTCCCCCGTCGTCTTTGGAAGCGGTAGGCCGAGCTTATCCGCGAGATGTCGTCGCAGGCGTGGCCACGCAGCGCGGCCCCGCACTGCTCCTTGCCGCTAGGAAGTGGGTTCGCAGGCTGCCGGCACATAGCCCTGCGCCGGCAGTTCTGCTCCCAAGGTAGGCTGCATCTTATTGTGCACCTCCTTGCGCGGTTGTGCGGCACAACCGCTCCCGGCCTGCCGGGCAGGCCGTACAGCGCAGAATT
>CAIRNJ010000023.1 GCA_903879915.1 uncultured Elusimicrobia bacterium | reverse complement strand
CCCGACCTGCGGCCCCTCGTGCCCCTGGAAGGCGGCCGCTTCGCCACCTCGGACCTGAACGACCTTTACAGAAGGATCATCAACCGCAACAACCGCCTGAAGCATATCGAGGCTTTAAGGGCGCCCCAGGTGATGATCTACAACGAAAAACGCCTTATGCAGGAAGCCGTCGACGCCCTCATAGAGAACGGCGCGCGCGGCAAAGTGGTGCTCGGCGCGGCCAACCGCCCGCTGAAGTCCATTTCCGACATCCTCAAAGGCAAGCAGGGCCGCTTCCGCCAGAACCTGCTGGGCAAGCGCGTGGACTATTCCGGCCGTTCCGTCATCGTGGTAGGCCCGAACCTGAAGCTGAACCAGTGCGGGCTCCCGAAGGAAATGGCGCTCGAGCTGTTCAAGCCCTTCGTGCTGGCCGAACTGATAAAGAAAGAGAACATCACCCTGAAAGTGGCCAAGAAGAAGATGGAGCACGCCGACAACGAGATCTGGGACATCCTGGAGCGCGTTACCAAGAAGCATCCCGTGATGCTCAACCGCGCGCCCACGCTGCACCGCCTCGGCATCCAGGCGTTCGAGCCCGTCCTTATAGAAGGTCTGGCCATCCAGCTGCATCCCCTGACCTGCGCGGCGTTCAACGCCGACTTCGACGGCGACCAGATGGCCGTGCACGTGCCCATCAGCCAGGAAGCGCAGATGGAAGCGCGCATGCTGATGATGGCCACCAACAACATCCTCAGCCCCGCCAGCGGCCGCCCGATGGCCACCCCGTCGCACGACATGGTGCTGGGCGTGAACTACCTTACCAAGGTTAAAGACGGCGAAATGGGTGAAGGCAAGTTCTTCAACGACAAGGAAGAGGCCCTTACCGCCAACCAGCACGGGCTGGTGGACCTGCACGCCAAGATAAAAGTGCGCGTGATCAACGAAACCTCCCCCGAGACCTCGGTGGACTACGACAAGGAAGAGAAGACCTGGAAGAAGCCCGCGCAGTGGAAGGACTACGTTACCGTAGGCCGCCTGATCTTCTTCGACGTGCTGCCCGAAAAAACGCCCAGCGCCAAGTACAACAAGGCCATCAATAAAAAGGACCTTTCCAACCTGGTGGACGAGAGCTACAAGAACCCCGAAGTGGGGCACCACGAGACCGTGCTGCTGCTGGACCGCCTGATGAACCTGGGCTTCCATTACTGCACGCTGTCCGGCATAAGCATCTCCATAGCCGACATGAGCGTGCCCGCCGACAAGGCCGGCCTGATAACCCGCGCCCAGAAAGAAGTGCGCGCCATCGGCGACCAGGCCAAGGACGGCCTGATCACCGAGAACGAGCGCTACAACAAGATCATCGACATCTGGACCAACGTCAACGACAAAGTGGCCGACATGATGTTCGCGGAAATGCAGAAGCGCGAGAAGCAGAAGTACGACCCCAAAGAGGCGCGCTTCAACTCCATCTTCATGATGGCCGACTCCGGCGCCCGCGGTTCCCGCCAGCAGGTAAAACAGCTGGCCGGCATGCGCGGTCTGATGGCCAAGCCCCAGAAGAAGCTGACCGGCGGCGTGGGCGAGATCATCGAAAACCCCATCCTGTCGAACTTCCGCGAAGGCCTGACCGTGCTGGAATACTTCATTTCGACGCACGGCGGACGCAAAGGTCTGTCCGACACCGCCCTGAAAACGGCCGACGCCGGTTACCTTACCCGCCGCCTGGTGGACGTAGGCCACAACGTGGTGATCACCACGCACGACTGCGGCACCATCAACGGCGTGGAAATGAAAGCGCTGGTAAGCGGCGACGAGGTCATCGAACCTCTTACGGACCGCATCACCGGCCGCGTTACGCTGGAAGACGTGAAATTCACCGACGCCGAAGGCAAGACCCATACCATAGTGAAGGCCAACGAGCTGATAACCCCGAAACACGCCTCCGAAATAGATAAGGCGAAGATCGAGGAAGTGTTCGTGCGCTCCGTGCTCACCTGCGAGGCCGACATCGGCATCTGCGCCAAGTGCTACGGCCAGAACCTGGCCACCGGCTACCTGGTGGAAGCGGGCGAAGCCGTGGGCATCATAGCCGCGCAGTCCATCGGCGAACCCGGCACGCAGCTGACCCTGCGGACGTTCCACATCGGCGGTACGGCGTCGCGCATCATCGAGCGGTCCGAAGCCAAGGCGAAGGCCGACGGCAAGGCCACGTTCCGCGACGTGCGCACCGTTATCAACCGCGACGGCCACGAGATCGTGATCAGCCGCGGCGCCATCATCAGCATCAAGTACGCCGACGCCAAGAAATTCCCCGCCGAGGACCTGAAGATCAGCTACGGCGCGCGCATCCACATCGCCGACAAGGCCAGCCTGAAGTTCGGCGACCTGATAGCCGAGTGGGACCCGCATACGGTGCCCATCATCACCGAGTTCGACGGTAAGGCCCAGTACCTCGACATCAAGGAAGGCGTTACGCTGCACGAAGAGCGCAACAAGGTGACCGGCATCATCGAGCGCAAGATCATCGAGCACCGCGGCACCCGGCGCAACCCGCGCCTGACCGTGGACGAAGGCAGCCGCGTGGCAGGCTCCTACACGCTGCCCACCGACACCATCATCATCGTGGAACCCGGCGAAGAGGTGAAGAAGGGCGACGTTATAGCCAAGATCCACCGCGACACTTCCAAGACCAAGGACATCACGGGCGGCCTGCCGCGCGTGGCCGAGCTCTTCGAGGTGCGCAGGCCCAAGAACGCCGCCATCATCACCAAGATCGAAGGCCTGGTAAGCCTGGGCACCACCGCCAAGGGCCTGGTAGAGGTTTCCGTGAAGAACGAGGAGACCGGCCAGGTAGAGGCTTACCCGATACCCTACGGCAAGCACCTGGTAGTTTACGAAGGCGACCGCGTGGCCGTGGGCGAAGCCCTCACCGACGGCGCCGTGGACATGCACGACCTGCTCTCCGTAAAAGGCGTGAAGGAAGTGCAGAACTACATCGTGGACGCCATCCAGGAAGTGTACCGGCTGCAGGGCGTTAATATCAACGACAAGTACATAGAGATCGTTGTCCGCCAGATGCTGTCCAACGTGAAGGTTACCGAGCCCGGCGGCACCACCCTGCTGAAGGGCGAGATAGTGAACAAGGCGGGCTTCAAGAAAGAGAACGAAATAGCCGCCAAGACCGGCCATGAGCCCGCCCAGGGCGAGCCCGTGCTGCTGGGTATTTCGAAGGCCTCGCTGGCCTCGGAATCGTTCATCTCGGCGGCCAGCTTCCAGGAAACTACGCGCGTGCTTACCGATGCGGCCACCACCAGCAAGGTGGATTATTTAAAAGGCCTCAAGGAAAATGTTATAATAGGACATCTGGTACCCGCCGGCAGCGGGTTCGCCACGCGTAAGCTTTGTGAAGATGCCGAAGACGCAGAAGAGGCGGAGCAGGCGGAAGCCGCCGCTAAAGCCGCGAAGGCCGAAAAGGCCGACGCGAAAGCAAAATAAGGAGCAGTTAATGTCTACAATCAACCAGCTTATCAGGCACGGTAGGACCGCGCTGAAGACCTTCAGCAAGGCCCCCGCCCTGATGTCGTGCCCGCAGCGCCGCGGCGTCTGCACCCGGGTGTACACCACTACCCCCAAGAAGCCCAACTCGGCCCTGCGCAAAGTGGCCCGCGTGAAGCTTACCTCCAAGCAGGAAGTCACCGCCTACATCCCGGGCGTGGGGCATAACCTGCAGGAACATTCCATTGTGATGGTGCGCGGAGGCCGCGTGAAAGACCTGCCCGGCGTACGCTACCACATCATCCGCGGCGCGCTGGACGCGTCCGGCGTGGAAGGCAGGCAGCAGAGCCGCTCTTGCTACGGCGCCAAACGCCCCAAGGGCGTGCGGGCTCCCGGCAGGAAGGGCGCTGAATCCAGGAAATAAGGCCGTAAGCCGGGCGCAGGGAGCCGCGAGGCTCCCCGTTACCGCCCGGCCGTTGAATAAAAAGTAAAGGATTGGAACAAACACTATGCCAAGAAAAGGTTTAAGACCCCGCGACAGAAGAGACGCCCCGCCGCCGGATTTCAAGTTCAATTCCGTATTGATCTCCCGCTTCGTCAACAGGCTGAATTTCCAGGGCAAGAAGACCGTGGCCGAGCGCATCGTTTACGACGCGCTGGCTATAGTGGCCGAGAAGACCAAGGAAGACGCGCTGATGGTGTTCACCAAATCCATCGAGAACGTGCGACCCATCCTGGAAGTGAAGGCCCGCCGCGTAGGCGGCGCCAACTACCAGGTGCCCATAGAAGTGCGCCCGGCCCGCAGCAGCACGCTGGCCATGCGCTGGATGCTCAACGCCGCGCGCGACCGCAAGGGCCGCCCGATGGCCGAGCACCTGGCCGAAGAAATTATTCTCGCTTACAAGAAAGAAGGCGCCGCTTTCAAGAAACGCGAGGACACCCACAGAATGGCGGAAGCCAACAGGGCCTTCGCGCATTACCGCTGGTAAACCGCTGGTGAGCCGGGCGGCCCGGGCAGCTTGTCTGCCTTAAGTAACGGCCGCCCGGCGCTCCGGTTTCTTAATTTACATCCAAGCTCTTCAAGGACATTATGGCAGACTTCGACCTACACAAAGTACGCAACACCGGGATCATCGCCCACATCGACGCGGGCAAAACCACCACCACCGAGCGCATTCTTTATTACACAGGCAAGTCCCATAAGATAGGCGAGGTGCACGACGGCAACACCACCACCGACTGGATGCCCCAGGAGCGCGAGCGCGGCATCACCATCACCGCCGCCGCCATCAGCACCACCTGGCAGGACTACATCATCAATATCATCGACACCCCGGGCCACGTGGACTTCACCGCCGAAGTGGAGCGCAGCCTGCGCGTGCTCGACGGCGCGGTAACCGTGTTCGACGGCGTGCAGGGCGTGGAGCCCCAGAGCGAGACCGTGTGGCGCCAGGCCGACCGCTACCACGTGCCCCGCGTGGCTTACGTCAACAAAATGGACCGCATCGGCGCGGACTTCTATATGTCCGCCAACTCCATTGTGGAGAAGCTGGGCGCGAACGCCGCCCCCATACAGCTGCCCATCGGCGTTACCGAAACTTATAAAGGTCTCGTTGACCTGGTTAAGATGAAAGCCCTGATCTGGGTAGGCGACGACCTGGGCGCGCATTTCGATGAAGTGGAGATCCCCGAGGACATGAAGGAGATCTCCGCCAAGTACCGCGACCACCTGGTGGAGAAGCTGGCCGATTTCGACGATAAGATAATGGCGAAGTTCCTGGCCGGGGACCATAATTTCTCCGTGCCCGAGCTGAAGGCCGCCATCCGCGTTGGGACGCTGGCCAACAAGTTCTTCCCCGTGCTGTGCGGTTCCTCTTACAAGAACAAAGGCGTGCAGCCCATGCTGGACGCCATCATAGATTACCTGCCCGGCCCGCTGGACGTGCCCGCCATAAAAGGCGTGGACGAATTCGGCAAGGAAACGGAGCGCGCGGCCGACCCCAAAGCGCCGTTCTCAGCGCTGCTGTTCAAGATCCAGCCCGACCCCTTCGTGGGCAAGCTGACGTTCTTCCGCGTTTATTCCGGCACCCTTAAGCCCGGCGACACCGTGTACTTCGGCCGCAAGAAAACGCAGGAGCGCATAGGCCGTATCCTCAGGATGCACGCCGACAAGCGCGCTGAGATCAAAGAGATCTCGGCCGGCGACATTGCCGCCACCGTGGCCATAAAGAGCGCCACCGTGGGCGAGACCATCTGCGATCCCGAACACCCCATCATCCTTGAAGGCATGAACTTCCCCGAGCCGGTCATCCAGATCTCCATCGAGCCGAAGTCCCAGGAGGACGAGCAGAAGATGGGCCTGGCCATGGGCCGCCTTGCCGAAGAGGACCAGACCTTCCGCATCAAGACCGACGAAGAGACCGGCCAGACCATCATCTCGGGCATGGGCGAACTCCACCTCGACATCATAGTGGACCGCCTCAAGCGCGAATTCGGCGTGCAGGCGAACGTCGGCCGGCCGCAGGTGGCTTTCCGCGAATCCATCAAGAAGAAAGTGGAGCAGGAAGGCAAGTTCATCCGCCAGTCAGGCGGCCATGGCCAGTACGGCCACGTGTGGCTCACCGTAGAGCCGCAGGAAATGAACAAAGGCTTCGAGTTCGTAGACAACATCAAGGGCGGCCGCATCCCCAAGGAATTCATCCCCGCCGTGGAAAAAGGCGTGCGCGAATCCCTGGATACCGGCGTAATGGCCGGCTTCCCCGTGGTGGATATAAAGGTGACGCTGTTCGACGGCTCCTTCCATGACGTGGACTCTTCCGAAATGGCCTTCAAGATAGCCGGCGCCATGGCGTTCAAGGACGCCTGCCGCAAGGCCAACGCGTACCTGCTCGAGCCCATCATGAAGATAGACGTGACCACGCCCGAAGCCAACATGGGCGACGTGATAGGCGACCTGTCCAGCCGCCGCGCCAAGATAACCGAAATGTCCAACCGCGGCAACGCGCGCTCCGTGAAGGGCACCGTGCCGTTGTCGGAAATGTTCGGCTACGCCACCTCGGTGCGTTCTCTCTCGCAGGGCCGGGCCAGCTTCACCATGGAGCCCAGCCACTACGAAGAGGTGCCGCCGAACATCGCGAAGTCCGTCATCGAGACCCGGACCGCGGCCGCGGCGGCCGAGAAATGATTTAGCCCGCCGGTCGGCAAAGCCGGCGGACTGATGTAAAGCAAGCAAAAACTTAGGAGAATAAAATGGCAAAAGCAAAGTTCGACAGAAGCAAGCCCCACGTTAACGTAGGTACCATCGGCCACGTTGACCACGGCAAATCCACTCTTACCACCGCGCTGGTGAAGGTCCAGTCCGAAAAGGGCCTGGCCAACCTGCGGTCTTACGCCGAAATAACGAAGGGCGGCACGGTACGCGACGAATCAAAGACGGTGACCATCGCCGTTTCCCACGTTGAGTATGCCACCGACAAGCGCCATTACGCGCACATCGACTGCCCGGGCCACGCCGACTATGTTAAGAACATGATCACCGGCGCCGCGCAGATGGACGGAGCCATTCTTGTGGTGTCCGCCGCCGACGGCCCCATGCCGCAGACCCGCGAGCACGTGCTGCTCGCCCGCCAGGTCAACGTGCCTCACCTCGTCGTGTTCCTGAACAAGTGCGACCTGGTGGACGACACGGAACTGCTGGACCTCGTTGAAGTTGAGATCCGCGACCTGCTGACCAAGTATGATTTCCCCGGCGCCACCGTCCCCGTGATCCGCGGTTCCTCCATGAAAGCCATGGAAGGCGACCAGGGTCCGCTGGGCGTGCCGTCCATCGTTAAGCTGCTTGAAGCTCTCGATACCGCTATTCCCGAGCCGAAGCGCGAAACCGACAAGCCGTTCCTGATGGCCGTCGAGGACGTGTTCTCCATCACCGGGCGCGGCACCGTGGCCACCGGCCGCATTGAGCGCGGCGTGGTGAAGGTAGGCGATCCCCTTGAGATTGTGGGCCTGAAGGACACTCAGCAGACGGTAGCTACCGGCATTGAGATGTTCCGCAAGCTCCTGGACCAGGGCCAGGCCGGCGACAACGTCGGTATTCTTCTCCGCGGCATAGACAAAGAGAAGATCGAGCGCGGCCAGGTGCTGGCGGCTCCCAAGAGCTGCACGCCCCACAAGAAGTTCAAAGGCGAGGTCTACATTCTGACCAAGGACGAGGGCGGCCGGCATACGCCGTTCTTCAAGGGCTACAAGCCCCAGTTCTACTTCCGGACCACCGACGTGACCGGCGGCGTTGAGCTGAAGCCCGGAGTGGAAATGATCATGCCCGGCGACCACGCCGAGATGACCGTGGAGCTGATATCCGCGATAGCCATGGAAAAGGGGCTGCGCTTCGCCATCCGCGAAGGCGGCCACACCGTGGGATCCGGTGTCGTGAGCGAAATTATAGAGTAAGCGGCCTGCGGACGGCGGCCGGTGAGCGATCGCCGGCCGCTGTTCACTGTGAACGAGCACGGTCGCTGAACGCTGAACACTGGAGAAAATATGGCTGAAAGAATAACTATCATACTTGGCTGTACCGTATGCAAGAACAAGAATTATCATTTTGCCAGGGGCAAAAAGAAAGAATTCAAGATAGAACTTAACAAGTTCTGCCGGGCTTGCGGGAAGAATACGCCGCATAAGGAAGTGAAAGCCTGAGCTTTCCTGCGGGAGCGTCGGTTAACGGTAAACCAGCGGTCTCCAAAACCGCAACTGAAGGTTCGATTCCTTCCGCTCCCGCCAACGCTTACGTAAGTGTGAACAGGGCTGCGCCCGCGGGGCGGCCGGATCTAAATTATGAATAAAATACCTTCGTTCCTCAAAGAGGTTTACGCCGAGCTTACCAAGGTCACCTGGCTGAACCGCCAGGACGTGCTGCGCTCGACCATAGCCGTGAGTTTCGTAGTGATAATAGTGGCCATCTACGTAAGCCTGGTGGATTTCGGCCTTTCGATCTTCGTCAAGTCTATACTGGGAGGCCGCTAAATGGCTAAAGCATGGTACGTCATACACACGCGCACCGGGTTTGAGGAGCGCGTTCTGAAAATGCTGCAGGCCAAGATAGACACCGGCGAAGCCGTCGGGCACATGTTCCAGGTGCTCATCCCCACCGAAGACGTGATGCAGGTGAAGAACAACCAGAAAAAGGTCAGCAAGCGCAAATTTTTCCCGGGCTATGTGCTGGTGAACATGGACCTGGACAACAATACCTACTGGATGATACGCGGCGTGCAGGGCGTCAGCGGGTTCCTGGGCGATCCCAAGCCCGTGCCCATGGACGAGGTGGAAGTGCAGCAGATCCTTGAGCTGATGAATTCCACCAGCCAGGAAAAGCCCAAGCCCGCGGTACAGTTCGAGAAAGGCGAGAACGTGCGCATCATCGAAGGGCCGTTCAAGCACTTCATGGGCATGGTGGAGGACGTCAACGAGGCTAAAGCGAAGCTGCGCGTCACCGTTACGGTGTTCGACCGCCCCACGCCGGTGGAGCTGGATTTCCTGCAGGTGGAAAAAGTATAGGGTCCGGGGCCGCACGCTTCAGCGGCCTGAGGATGTCCGTGTTACGCGGCGCGTCCGGGACTAATTATAAGGAGAGATACTTAAGGCTAATACCCTTAATGACTTACTATGGCTAAAGCTAAACAGATAAAGACCTTTATAAAACTGCAGATCCCGGCCGGCGCCGCCAACCCCGCCCCGCCGGTGGGTCCGGCTCTGGGCCAGCACGGCGTGAACATCATGGATTTCTGCAAGCAGTTCAACGAGCGCACCAAGAAGATGGAGGCGGGCATGACCATACCCGTGGTCATCACCGTTTTCGAGGACCGCTCCTT
>CAIRNJ010000022.1 GCA_903879915.1 uncultured Elusimicrobia bacterium | reverse complement strand
ATAAGGCATTCAAGGCGTTGGGATGTGCCGGACAAAAAGAGGTATTCCCGCAAAGGGCCCTGAAAGCTTTGCGGGCTATAAAATATTGTGCGCTAGCCATTATTGGTTTTGTTGCGGTAGGAGAGATCTTCATTATGCTGGGCAGCTCAGATGACCGCGCAGGCGGAGTTTTTATGGGGCTGCTCGTCACCTTAGGCGCGATCATCAGCGCTGCCGCGGCGGCGAGGTTTGAACGGATTCTTAAAGACGCCGCGGATATAAAGTCCGAGAACGGCTTGGCATCTCGCGGATAAGATTGAAAAACTTCGAACGCGGAGAGTCTTTATAAATCCCCGATCGACCGTCGGGGATTTTTATTTGCGGACTTCCTCCTGTCCTCCATTAGATTTTATAGAATAAGCTGAGCAGTTCGGGGGCAGACACTGCGAAAGGTCAGATCTTATAAACAAGCCTGAAGAAAAGAATTTATCCTGGAAACTGCCGGCCTTTATAGCGCTGGCGGGCTGCCTGCTTTATGCGGCCTCCCTGCGCTTCGGCTTTGGCCATCAGCTGGACGTAGACGCCCTGATCCTCGACCGCCTGAGCTTTTTAAGGAACGCCGGGAATATCCTCGAGGCGTTCCGGCACGACGTCTTTTTCCTGCCTCACGGGACAGGCGACTTTTACCGGCCGCTGCTCACGCTCTCGTTCATGCTGGACGCGCAGCTCGGAGGCGCCGCTCCGTTCGTTTACCGGCTGACGAACCTGCTCATGCACCTCCTGGCTTCAGTTCTGCTGTTCAAAGTTTTGATAAAAATGAAGTACCGCAGGACGCCCGCTTTCTATTTTTCCTTGTTCTTCACGCTTCACCCCGCTATCTCGCAGGCGGTATACTGGCTCCCAGGCAGGAACGATTCCCTGCTGGCTGTTTTTTCCCTGTCCGCGTTCCTTGCGGCGCTCAACTTCTGGGAAACCGGCGGCAGGCGCTATGCCGCATGCCACGTAGTGTTTTTCGCGCTCGCCTTGTTCACGAAGGAAACGGCGGCAGCGCTGGTGCCGGTATGTATGCTTTACCGGCTATGGATAGATGAAAAACCGGTCACATCCACCGACACGTTCCTGGCGGCGGGCTGGGGGGCAGCCATAGCGCTGTTCTTCCTGCTCAGGCATTTCATCGCGGCGAATCCGCCAGAGTTCTTCAACCTGGCCCTGGGCATGGCGGCGAACAGTCTGATCGTGCTGCCGTACCTCGGCAATATCCTCTTCCCGGCCAACCTCGCCGTTTTTGCCGTGCAGCGGGACATGCCGGTGGGCTACGGGCTTATTACGCTTGGGTTGATCGCCTGCGCGCTGGCAGTTTCGAAGGAGAAACGCTGGAACAGGATAGCGTTCGGTTCAGCCTGGTTCCTGCTTTTCCTTTTGCCGTCGAACAGTTTTTTCGGCTCATATTTCATGGCGCACAGGCTGTACCTGCCATTTTTAGGCATTATCCTCGTCTTACTGGAAATTGACCAGGTTAAGCATTTCAAAGGGACTGGAATGGTCATTTTAGGAGCGGCGGCTCTGGCTGTTTTCCCTGCTATTACCCTGCTGCACGGCCGGATCTTCAAAGGCCGCATGAGCTACTGGCAGAATGCGGCCGCTAATTCTCCCAGGTCGGAAAGGGCCCAGGAAGGCCTGGCCATCACCCTGGCCGCCGCGGGCAGGCTGGACGAGGCCGCGGTCTATTTTGAAAAGGCCTTGCTGGTAGATCCGAAATATTCCGAAGCGCACAAGAACTGGGCCGGTTCTCTGGCCGGGCAGGGCCGGGACAAGGAGGCCGACGCGCATTACCGGGCGGCGTTGAGTATAACCCCGAAGAGCGCCGAGATCTACAATAACTGGGGCATGCTTTCGGCTAAGCAAGGCCGTGTGGCTGAAGCCATCGCGCGCTACAGGCATGCGCTGTGGCTCAGGCCGGATTTTGCGCAGGCCCAGTATAACTGGGGGCGCGCCCTGGCCGGGAGCAAGGAGCCGGCGCAAGCCGTTGAACATTACATGGCGGCATTGCAGATAGAGCCTGACTTCGGGGATGCGCATTATGAGTGGGGCAAAGTTCTCACCGAACAGGGCCGGGCTGAGGAAGCCGCCGCGCATTTCAGGGCGGCGGCGCGTAATAAGCCGGAGGATGACGAAGCCCTTAATAACTGGGGCGCAGCTCTGGCCATGCAGGGCCGGGCTGAGGAGGCCGCCGCGCGTTATCAGGAGGCGCTGGGGATAGATCCGGCGAACGCCGAAGCGCATAATAACTGGGGACTGGTTCTCGACGGTCAGGGCCGGCCGCAGGAAGCCGCCGCGCATTTCAGGGCCGCGCTGCGGCTTCAGCCGGAGTACGGTGAAGCCCACAATAATTTGGGGACAGTTCTGGCCAAAGCGGGCAGGCTGGACGAGGCCGTAGAACATTTCCGCGCGGCGCTCAGGGCCGCTCCAGGCAATTCAAGGGCGAAAGAGAACCTGGATATTGTCCTGGCATTAAAAAGCCGCCGGCCGCCGTCGCAAAAGAACAGCGGACCAAAGCGGCGGGGATAGGGTCAGGACCAGGATAAACTATGACAACCTTCAGGAAAGGGCTTAGGACAGGCGCGCTATTCGCGGCTGTCTACGCCGTCATCGCCATCGCGGCATTATTTATCAGTCCGGGCCTGATGCTGATCCCCGCGGCGCTGGCTATACCGCTCATGCTGGTGCTGGGCTGGCGCTGCAGCGCGGCGGAAGGCAGATACGGCTGGAGCAAGGCTTTGCTCACTGGCCTGGCTCCCGCGCTGCCGGTTTGCCTGACCGGGCTGCTCTTCAACTTATTGGGCTACATCTGCGTTGTGAACAAGGCCTATCCTTACGGCCTGAATATGCGCGGCGAGGATATATTAGGGATGGGGTTCCTGGCGGGGCTGCTGCTGGTCCCGGTACCGCTGGCCGCCGCCATCGGCGGCATGCTGCGCAATTTATATTTTACCCTTACTTCGGCGGAACCGGCGCCGGCCGCGGAGGAAAAAGCCGCCGGGGAAGGAGGAGAAAAGACGGAGGCAAGCGCCTGGCTGCCGCTGCTGGCTTTCCTGCCGCTTTTTACGCTTCTCGGCGCGGCTTTCGTGATAACAGGCGGCCTGCTGTACATGATAGTACTGGGCTGGTGGGAGGGCCCGGGGTTTCTTTATATGACCCTGTTCCTGCTTGCGGCCGGAGGCAGCCTGTACGCCTTCTATAAATTCCAGGAATTCCGCCAGCGGCGGGCGGCCGGGGAGTTCTGGGGAATGAGCACGCTGCTCGTGGCCGGCATTTTCTATTTTGCGGGCCTGCTCAGCGCCGCCCAGTTGTGGCCCTTCCCGCCGCGCAACGATTGGGAAACGCAGCTTGCCGCCGAGAGACAAGCCTGCGCCGACGAGGCGCTGAAAGTGCTTACGGTATGGAACGTAAGCGACAGCCACGAACCCGGCAGCGGCTACATTAATTTCAAAGCGGATATGATGGCCACAAAACCGCTGGTGGTCTCGGCCGGCCCTTGGATAAACTTCGGGGAAAACCGGTCAGCGCTGCATTTCATCCCTGAAATGATGAAGACCGCGCTGCAGCCGGGTGTGACCGTGCAGGCGGAGCTCCACGTGGTGGTCAACCCGGTCCATACCGGCATCCCGCCGCTGTCGGAGGACGGGCCGTACCTGATACCGGAGCTCTCGGCCTATGTGGGCGATTGCTCCGTGCCCATAATCAAAAATTACAGGACCGGCGCTTACAAAGCCTCTGATTTCAAGGCGCTGCTCTGGTCAAGCGATTCCAAAATGTCTTTTCCGCCTTCCGCTGAAAGATCCCCTGCAAAATAAATTTTCAGGATCTGTCCGGATAGATCTACGGTAGAAATGGCTAAAAACGCCGCCTCGCCAGTATAGGTTAGTGAGGAGGTGCTGCTTATGAACAACGAGAATAATGCGCTGCAAGCTCTGAAGCGGCTGGATTACCGGCTGCTGGGCAAACGCCTGCTGGTGCACGCCATCTGCGAGTGCAGGAAGTACTCCTGGCGCGGGGCGGGGAATACCGGCAGCTTCGTGGACGCCGACCTGTCGCACCTGGCGCAGGGGCTTTCCGCCGCGGACCTGGTACAGCAGGCCGTAGCCTTGACCATAGAGGGGCGGCGGCCGTGGGACGAAAATAAGGTGCCGGACATAACGGTACACCTTAAATGGGTCATAAAAAGCCTGGTGTCCAACCTGGCTACTTCAGCCGACAATATTCAGCTGGCGGCGGAAATGCCCGGCGCGGGGGAGGAGGACGGCGCGGCCGAGCCGCAGAACTTCGCGGTTCTGCCGGAGCTGACCGAACCGGAAAGCGGCAAGGTGCGCGAACGGCTGTTCGAGGCCGTAAAAGATGACAGCGCGCTGGTGCGCGTCCTTTCACTTATAGAGGAAGAAAAAAAACCGGAAGAGATAGCCGGGCTGATGGAGCTTTCAAGAAAGGACGTTTACCAGCTAACCCGCAAACTCCGCCGGCGGCTGGCGGCGGCCTATGCGGCGGGCTTATAGGAGGCTTTATGAGCGCTGATCACACGAACAAAAATTTCATTAAAGGAGTTAATAATTTTATGAACTACGGAGAAAAGAAAGTTAACGAGGAGGAATACCTGGACGGCGAAATAAAAGCCGCCGGCATCTCCCCCGAAGCGTTCTCGGAAAAGTTCGCGGCCTTCATGGAGCAGAAGGCCGGGCAGGCCGCGCAGCGCCCGGAGAGCGCGCCGGGCTTCTTTGAAACGCTCAAGGCTTACGTCTCGGCGCATAAAAAGCCGGCGTTCGCGTTCTGCGCGGCCGCCGCGCTTATGCTGGCGGTGGTTTACAGGGGAGAGCTGCCCTTTACCGCTTCCGCCATGGCGGCCGAAGTGCTTGAAGAGGGGGCGAAGGCGCTGGCCAACCTGAAGTCCATCCATATCAGCGCAAGAATGCGTACCCTGGAAAGGGACAACTTCGAGCTGATAGGCCTCGACTACGGGTTCGTCGACGTGCAGCTGTGGAAGAGTTTCGGCGGCGAACCTAAATGGCGGGTGGAAAAACCCGGCCGCGTGGCGGTGATGGACGGCCAGGGCTCGCTGCTGTTCATCAAGCCCGACAGCGCCGTAAAAGGCGGCCGCGATGCCGGCTTCGTGCAATGGCTGAAACCGCTGATGAACGCCGATAAAGTGCTGGAGCACGAGCTGGCCCTGGCCAAGGAACAGTCGTCGGAACTGGAGCTGACGCGCGCTACGGGCGCCGACGGAAAAGAGAAGTTGACGGTGACGGTAACCGCGAAAGCCCAGGGCGAGTATACCAACGACTGGTGCAAGAACAGGAGCATCACGGAAGCCGACAACACCCGCGTTTACCGCTTCGATGCGGCTACCAAGCGGCTCGAGGCGCTGCAGGTCTATGTGCAGAAAGACTCCGTAAAAACGCTGGTCTTTGAGATAACGGGCATTGAATACGACAAAGAGCTGGACGATTCGCTGTTCGCCCTGCAATTGCCTAAGAACGTGGAGTGGAGAACTCCGCCGGCGGCGCTCGGCGGGGATTACGCCAAGCTGGGGCCGGTGGAAACGGCGCAGGCCTACTTCAAGGCGCTGGCCAATAAGGACTGGGACGAGGCGGCCAAGTTCGGCCATGTCAGCCAGAAACTGAAAGACGCTTACGGCGGCCTGGAACTGATCAGCCTGGGAAAGCCGTTCAAGTCCGGCCTGTACCGCGGGTATTTTATCCCGTACGAGCTCACGTTCAGCTCCGGCGAGACTAAAAAGTGGAACATCGCCGTACGCAACGATAATCCGGCGAAACGGTACGTGGTGGACGGCGGCATCTGACCGCTGACGGCAGCAGCAACGCCCCGCAGAGCCCCTGCGGGGCGTTCTTTTAGGCATTGACATATTCCTGCCGCGGTGTATACTATAAGTTAAGGGTAGAATAAGGCCAAGGCAGGGAATATGCGCGATAAAATTGCTGCATTTTTAACTGTGGCGCTGCTGGCGGGGGCGTATTATCTTCCGGGCCTGCGGAGCTCAGGTCCATATCCGGCTGACCTCAGGGACGCGCCGAATTCAGGGCAGGCTTTTAACGCGCTGCCGGGTTCTTCATCCTCCGGCAATACGGCCGTTCCGCCGCCGGCCGCTCCTCAGAACAACGAAACGAACTACTGCGGCCCGGACGTTTCCGTTCCGTTAGGCGGCGTACTTCAGAAGATAGAGAACGCCTATAACTCATGGACTACCGAGCAGAAAGAGGACAGATGCCTGGCGATGGACGTGAACACCAAGCATCCCGCTATCGACGCCTGGGATATAGAGGACCTCCGTTCCGACCTGGGGTATTCGTCCAGCATCTCCAAGGAGCTTAAAAAGAACGGCGCCTGCCAGAACACCGTAGCGGTGGACGGGAAATGCTTCCGGGCCGAAGAAGTGAACTACGTGATGTGGGGCGCGATGACGCGGCTATGCGGCAAATCCCTGCGGTGGTCCAGCGCCAAGGTTCGCGCCTATCTTTTTTATTATTACACGCCTCTCAGCAGGGACCACAGGGGGAAAAAGGACTCTGCCTACAAAGCGGAGGCCTATAATAAAGTGGCCTGGACGAAGGCCGGCTTCGCGGGCTGGCCGAAGAACTGGAGCCCGTACGCTACGCGGCCGGAATGCGCTATTTCGCCGCAGTTCGTCAATTCCGTTTCTTTCGGCGCGCACTGGGCCGACGTGGATATCAAGTAGGTTGGGCGCGGCCGGTGAGAGCAAAGTGAAGGGGCGCGGTCTGAAGACCGCGCCCCTTTTATTGTCGGCGCCAGGCTTACTTCATTTTTTCAAGCACCGGGCCCCGGGCGGCCAGCTCCCGCTGTACCGTACCGGAGCTCCAGTGCCGGCTGCCTTTCAGCGCTTTTACTACGGCCTCCCGGCCGTTCAGGCCGGCGGGGGAACTGCCGCGCAGGAAAGCCCAGGCCTTCTGCAGAGCGGGGTCAGCGTCGGCGCCCAGCGCCGCTTTCGCCCTGACCAGGGCCAGCAGCGCCAGCGCCTGGTCCTCGGCCGGCGCCCGCGCGCCGCCGGGTTCACGGAACGCGCCCGAAGCGTCCTGCAGGGAGACCAGCTGGCGCAGCAGCCTGGGTGAGGGAGCTGACAGTAGCCCGGCTGCCAGCCCCGCCACCGTCGTTTCCTGCCCCGGCGCCTGGGCCGCGGGCTTATCACCGCCTTTCAACACACGCTTCCACCAGCGGATAGTTTTGCCGCCGACAGGACCTTCTTTCTTTGCTTTAGCTTCAGGTACGGACCGGTCCGCGCCGGCGAATTTCGCCTGCCCTTTCGCGCCGGCTGAATTAAAGAGGGACAGCGAGTAACTTGCCCCGGACACGCCGCGGGATGCGAAGCCGAAACCCGGTGAGGCCTTCATCGCTGAGAGGCTGCCCGAAGAGCCACCGGTCCCGTTGCCCGAACCGAAGAAGCCCTCATACTGCGTTCCTTCCGGCAGCTCCGACTCGACAGGCACTGCCAGCGGCTTTTTCCAGTTCGCCTGCACGGGGCTTTCGTCCACGGCCACGAAGGAAGTGAAGCGCGTTACCAGCCGATGCTCCAGGGCCAGCTGTATGATCTTCTCCCTCGCGTCCGCGTCTTCGCCCCTGTAAGTCAGGCGCTCCAGGTCGGTTATGCGCGCCCGGGCCCACAGCGGCCCCATGGCCCCGTTGGCGGGCTCCCGCTCGGGCAGGCTTACGTTCACCGACATTTTCCAGGGCTTGCCCGCCATTTTGCCTTTCAACAGCACGGACGCGCTGCCGCCTTTGCCGTACCGGGCGTGCACCAGCAGCGGCTGCCCGGCGAACAGGTCGGGGATGAAGCCCGGCGTAAGGTCGCGCACGTCCAGGCCGTTCCAGTCCACCGTCAGGTCCGTAAGCACAGGCCGGGAGATCCGGTCATAGAACCGCTCTATGATCTTCTCCATCCTGGCCGGCGTTTCGTCCAGGCGCACGTACTGCACCAGGCCTCTGCCCAGCACGGCCATTTCTTCCAGCAGGAAGCGGTTCGGAGAAGAGCCGATGCCCAGCGGGAAAATACGCGAGTTGTTGAGGTGCTCCTTGGTGAACCCCAGTATTTCCGGATCGTTGCCTATAAAGCCGTCCGTCATGAACAGCACGATGCGCAGCCGCGCGGGGTCCTTGGGGAACTCCAGCACTTTCTGCAGCGCGACCAGCATCTCGGTACCGCCGCCTTCGTGCAGCGCGTTGATAACGGCGCGGCCGCGCGCCACGTTGAGCGGCGTATTCTCCAGCGGCCGTTCGAAATGCAGTTCGTTGCCGGAAGCGAAGCTCATTATCTGGAAAGTGTCGCCGGGGTTCATCCCTTCCAGGCAGCGCAGCGCGGTGCGCTTGGCGGTCTCGACAGGCAGGCCGCTCATGGAGCCCGAGACGTCTATGGCAATGACCAGTTCTTTGGGCGTAACCTGCGAAAGGGGGAAATCCCCGCCGGGCTGCACCACGAGCGTAAGGTAGCCTTCTTTGCCGTCCTTATGGGCCAGAACGGCGGAGTCCACCATTTTCGCCGCCGGCTCGTAGGTAAGCAGGAAGTCCTTGTTCGGGATACGGTCCTCCGGCGCCAGCGTTATCACCGCGCCGGCAGTGCCGCTGCTTGCCACCGTTACGGCGTGCGAGGGGCTGTGGATGTTCTTTACCGGCAAGCCCGCGTTCAGCTTTACCTCTACGGAAATGTCGCGCCCCGACCGGGAACCGGGTTTTACTACCGGCGGCGTTATGCGTGAGGCGTCCGGCACCCGGGCGGTGTCTTCGGCCCAGCCGGTGCCTGTCCGGCCCTTCGCTTCGCCCGGAATATAGCGCGGCCCTATGGTCATGGGGAAAACGAATTTATATTCCCCGTGCGCGTAGGTAAGGTCCTGTATATATTTAAGCGTTACCCTTATCTCGTGGCCGGGCGGGATGTTGGCAACCGACTGGGTGAAGATATTCGGCCGTTCCTGATCGAGCAGCGCGGCCGTCCGGCCCTGGGCCTTGGCCTGCTCGTAGATCTCGCGCGCGTCTTCGCGTTTCTTTATCTGTCCCTTGATAACGCGGTCGGCCACGGTCAGCGTCATGGCGTTCACAGCGGCGTTCTCCGGCAGGGGGAACACGTAGATAGCCTCTATAGGTTCATCCGCCGTATTGCCGAACACCTGCGTTACGCTGACCTCGGCCACGAAGCCCGAGATCTCGGCCTTCACCTCGGTATGCTTAAGGGGAAGTATACGGGGAGTATCAGAGACTATCTGCAGGGAACCTTCGCCCAGGTCCTGCGGCTGCGCGAACGCGGCCGGGGACAGGGCAAAGACTAGAACCGGGACCAGAACTTTACGGATTTCAGTTGAGAGTTTCATAACCGCCTCCTTGACCGACCCCCGTTAGACACCGGAGGCCGGAAAAAGTTCCAAAGTTCTTCCGCAATTGGTAAACTTTTTGGAACTTTTACTGCGGGACGGTGTCTAACCAGGGTAGCCCGGAGGCGTTTTGGAAGCGGAAGAGCTTTTTGACAAACACGCGGCCATGGTCTATAACCTGGCCCTGCGGCTGAGCGGCAACCCCGCCGACGCGCAGGACATAGCCCAGGACGCGTTCATAAAGGCCCTGCGCGGGCTTCCCGGTCTGCGGGACGCCGCACTGGCGGGCACCTGGCTTTACCGCATAACCATGAACGTCTGGAAGAACCGGGTGCGGTCGGAGAAGCGGCGGGCTTTCTGGAAAACCTTCTCGCTGGACCGGGGAGAAGAGGACGGGGACGAGCCACCGGCGCTGCAGATAGCCTCGCCGGAAACGCCGGCCGACAAAGCCATGGAGAACGCCGACGAAAAGGCGACGCTTGAAAAAGCCATGGCCGCGCTGGACCCCGAAGACCGCGCGATACTGCTGCTGCGTGAGATAGACGGCCGCTCCTACGAGGAGATAGCCGGCATTACGGAGATACCGCTGGGAACGGTAAAATCGCGGATCTCCAGGGCGCGCGAGGCGCTGAGACTTAGGATGGGCGTACTGCAAAACGACAATGGAACATAAGACCTGCAGGGAAAATCTATCGGCCTACCTGGACGGCGAACTGCCCCCGGGCGAGCGGCTTTCGCTGGAAAGCCATTTGACCGGCTGCGCCGAGTGCAGCCGCGAGCTGGCGGAGCTGAAACGGGTTTCGGCTATCGTCAAAAAACATTTGATGGAGCCCGAGCCGCTTTCATTGAGAGCCGCGGTATTCGCAAAAAAAAGGGAACCAGTTCTTTCGGCCTGGCTTAAGCCGGCCGCCGTCCTGTCGGCCGCGGCCGCGGGCCTGCTGATCTTCCTGAATCTGCCGAAACACCAGCCCTCCGAAGGGTTATCCTGCAGCGTCGGATTCGGCAGCGCGGACCTGGGCCGGCCGGCGGAGACGGCGCGGGCCGCGAATGGCCAGCAGGTTCCCGGCAGCCTGAAAATGGAGGCGGAGCCGGATAGGTCCGCCGCGGCCGCGGCTCCGGCACCAACCGCGGGTCGCGGCGCGGGGGAAAAACGCTATGCCGCTCCGGCCTTCGCCCGCAAAGGGACGCTCGCGCAGGCTAAGTTCGCCGGCGCCGCCGGTTCAGTTAGTTCATTCTTCGGCGGAGCGGCGCCCGCCGCCGTCTTTAGCGGCGAGGCTGCTTCCCTCTCCGCTTCAGCCGGCAAAGCGGCTGACAAAGCAAAACGGGCCGCGCCCGCTGAAGTTCCCGATGTAGCCGCTGACGGGATGCGGTTCTCGGCCGCGCACTGGCGGGAGAACGCCGTCAGTCCCGTCAACGGCGGCTCGGTGCGGGCTTACGACGCGCGCAGCGGCAAATTCCTGTGGGAAGCGCGGGTGTACCAGATAGCCGAAGACGCTGATGAAGAGGCGGACGTACAGCAGGTGCATATAGCGGCGCTGGCGCTGAAAGGAAAAAAGCTGGAGATCACCGACGAAAGGGGCAACCGCTATCTGCTTGATATTTCAACGCGGAAGGTGGACAAACTGCCGCGCTAAGCCGCTGCTAGCGGGAAACACTTTCAGATAATAATGTGCTAAACTCTGTGCGTAACGTCTTCTATGGGGGTGGAACAATGACAAAAAATCTCTTTGCTCTGGCTTTTGCGGCCGTACTATTTTCCGCCTGCTCGCTGATGCCGCATAAGAAGCCGGCGTCCGCGACGGCCGCGCCCCAGCCCGGCGACGAAGCGACCGCCGCGGCCCCCGCGACTCCCGCGGGTCTGCCGGGGGTCCCCGGCGCGGAAGAGGGCGGCACGGACGAGGCCGCAACGCTGATAGGGCTGGCCGACGGCAAAATGGAACAGGAAGACCTTGAAGCCGCGAAAGCTTCTTACCTGAAAGCTTACGACCTGCTGCCCGACGCCGACGAGCGCCGCGTTCAGGTTTCCGAGCGCCTGGGGAACATCATGAGCCGGGACAACAAGGTCCGCGTGGCCAAGCGGCTGTTCATGCAGGCCATCTCACTGGCGAAAAAGAACAATAACGGCGGCAAATACCTTGCCGACGCCCATAACGGCCTGGCGGCCTGCCTGGAGAAGGAAGGCCGCACGGATATGGCCGTAAGGAACTACCAGAAAGCCGCGCAGCTGACAACGGACAAAGCCGCGCAGGCCAGGATCCGCGCCCATATCCGCGAATTGAAAACGAAGAAGCCGGCCGCCAAGCCCGCGCCCTGAGCTCCCGGGCCTCCCGCCTCCTGGACGAACAGAACGGACTTCCCGCCAGCCGCCCGTAAGGCAGACAGAAAAAAATGCGAACAACACTGAACCGCGGCTTCCGGGCCGTTCTGCTGGCGGGCCTTGGCGCCGGGCTTATAAATTTTATCTTTGCCGCGCCTGTAAAACCCGACCCCGCGCTGGGCGCCGTCCTGGCAGCTTATAAGGAAGGTTACCCGTACGGCGGCTTAACGGTGGAGTCGCCCCTGAACGGGTCGCTTTTCCCGCGGGACATAGCCGCCCCGCGGTTCCTCTGGAAGGACCAGAACGCCGCCGCCGACATCTGGCTGGTGACCGTAGGATTTTCCGGCGCGGAAGGCCGGCTGAACTTTATCGCCGGGGCGGAGGGCTGGACGCCCTCCGACGAAGACTGGGAGCGCATCAAGCGCAGGTCGCTGGAGCGCGCCGCCACGCTTACCGTGGCCGGCGCCAGCCATGCCGAGCCCGGCAGGATCCTGTCGTCAGGCAGCGTCGTCTTCCGCACCTCCAGGGACGCGGTGGACGCCCCGCTGTTCTACCGGGAGGTAACGCTGCCTTTCAGCGAAGCCGTAAAGGACCCCTCGCGCATCCGCTGGCGGCTGGGCAGGGTCTCGTTAAGAACGCAGCCTCCCGTGGTGCTGGAGAACCTGCCGGTCTGCGGCAACTGCCACTCCTTCTCCGCCGACGGCTCGGTGCTGGGCATGGATATAGATTATGCCAACGACAAGGGCTCATACGCCATCGCCCCGGTGCTCGGTGAAACGGTGCTGGACAAAAGCAGGATCATCACGTGGAGCGATTATAAAAAAGAGGATAACGTGCCCACCTTCGGGCTGCTCTCGCAGGTTTCGCCGGACGGGCGCTACGCGGTGAGCACGGTGAAGGACCGCTCTGTGTTCGTGGCCACGCCTGGGCTGGCGTTCTCGCAGCTTTTTTTCCCGGTCAGCGGCATCCTGGCAGTTTATTCGCGCGCAGAAAAAACCTTCCGGGCGCTGCCGGGAGCGGACGACCCCGGCTTCGTGCAGAGCAACCCGGCCTGGAGCCCCGACGGGAAATATATAGTTTTCGCCAGGAGCCGGGCGCACAAGCTGAAAAACCTCCGCGACAGGGACAAGGTGCTGCTGGCGAAAGAGGAATGCGACGAGTTCCTTGAAGGCGGGGAAAAATTCCAGTACGACCTCTACCGGCTCCCCTTTAACGGCGGGCAGGGCGGCACGCCGGAACCGCTGGAAGGCGCTTCGGGCAACGGCATGAGCAACTTCTTCCCGAAGTATTCCCCGGACGGGAAATGGCTGATTTTCTGCAAGGCGAAAAGTTTCATGCTGTTGCAGCCCGACAGCGAACTGTACATCATGCCCGCAGGCGGGGGCAAAGCCAGGCGAATGCGCTGCAACCTGCCCACGATGAATTCCTGGCACAGCTGGGCGCCCAACAGCCGCTGGCTGGTCTTCGCCTCCAAGGCCAACACGCCCTACACCCAGCTTTTCCTTACGCATATAGACGCGCAGGGCGGCGATACCCCGCCCATCCTGCTGGCGGGCTTCACCGCGCCCGACAAGGCGGCCAATATCCCTGAATTCGTGGCTGAAAAAGGCAGCGTCCTGAAACGAATAAAGGAACAGTTCGTGGACGCGCTCTCTTTACTGAGGGCGGGCGCCGTATTTGATAAGGCCGGCGATCCGGGCGGCGCGATAGCGGCGTACCGCAAGGCGCTCGAACTCCGGCCCGGGAACCCGGAAGTACGGACCCTCCTGGGAATAGCGCTGGAGAAGAACGGCCAGCGCGGGGAGGCCGTGGAAAATCTGAAGGCGGCGCTCAGGTCGGCCCCGGATAATTTCGAGGCGCACGCGAACCTCGGCGTGATCCTGGCAAAGCAGGGCGACCTGGAAGGCGCCGCCGGCCAGTACAGGGCGGCGCTGAATATCATCCCGGATTCCGCGCAGGCGCATTACTGCCTGGCCGGAGCGCTCGGCATGCAGAGCGTGCTTCCGGACGAGGGGACTAATTACAATATGGCGCTGAAAGCGAGGGCCGACTACGCGCCGGCCAAGGCCGGCGGACATTCCGCGGCGGAAAGGGAACGCCTGCTCGGCGAGGCCGCAGCCGAATACCGCGCGGCCATACGGTCCGCCCCGCACTTAGCGCTGCTGCACGCCGAACTGGCGGCGGCGCTGGAGGCGCAGGGCAAACCCGCGGAGGCGATAAAGCAGTACCGCGAAGCGGTAAGCTTAGCCCCGGACAACGCGGTCATCCGGGATATTTTAGCGGCCGGTCTCGAGGCGCAGGGCGCGCTTGACGAGGCGATAACGCAGTACCGGGAGGTAATACGGCTGAACCCGGGGACGGCGATGGTCTATGTAAACCTGGGAGCGGCCCTGGAAAAGCAGGGCAGCCTGGAAGAGGCGATAAGTTCGTACCGGAAAGCCTTAAGCCTGGAGCCGGGCCTGAAGGAGGCGGACCAGCGCCTGAAGAGAGCGCTGCAGCGCTGAGCGCGGGACGCCGCCGTCACTTCCCGGTTTCCTGCAGCGTTCGCGCCAGGGAATAGATAAGTTCTTCGTCGCCGGCGGTAAAAACATAAAAAACGCCGCCGCCCTCAATGAACACCTGCGTCAGCGGGCTGGGCTGGGTGATGTCGGCCTGGAAAGCCGCTTTGCCGAAGCTGACCGGCTTTATCGTGTAAGTTTCCTTGTTCTGCTTCAGCGTGAACTCCACCCCGCCCTTGAGCTGCTCCAGCGTGGCGCCGCCGCTCTCGCCCTTCGGCTTCTCGCTGACCTCCAGGCGCACTATGCCCAGGGCCTTGAACTGCTTCTCGTCGGCGGTGAGCGCCGTCCCTTTCGGATAAAAAAGAACGACCTCGGCCTTGCCGCGCATTTCTGGATAAACCTCGTAGCCGGGCGGCAGGGTCAGCAGATAACCGGAATTGCCCACGAACCCGGTCTTGCCCGCCTCGGCTGAAGCCGGGCGCGCCGGGACAGGGGTGGCGCTTTCGGTGGCCCGGTCCCTGGTCATCAGCCAGAAACCGCCGACGGCCAGCGCCGATGAAACGAGCATGACCAAGAATAGTTTCAGCATGACAGCTCCTTATCGCGCGCGCCGCCCGGCCCGCGCAGCTGATATTCTACAAAACAAAACCGCCGCCCCGGCCCCCGCGGACCGCGGGCATACGGGCAAGAGCCGGGCTTTTTTGCCGCGTGGGATTTGATAAAATCAGCTGATGACCCATTCGCTGCTCAAAGACGTGCAGGTGATCTGTGAAGGCTTGCGCGGACTTATCGCCGGGATATAAGCCGCCTATGGCTCACCATATCATGAAATCGGGCTATGCGGCGCTGGCCGACCGCCTCGACCGTTACCCGCAGGGCATCGCGCGGTCGGAGCTGCTGTTCAGGATACTCCGCGTCCTGTTCAGCGAGAAAGAAGCGGGCCTTGTTTCGCTGCTGCCCATCAAGCCCTTTACCGCCGCCGCGGCAGCGGCCGCCTGGAAGCTGCCGCTGGCGGAAAGCCGGAACCTCCTCGACGCGCTGGCGCAGAAGGCCCTGCTCCTTGATACTGAAAGCGGCGGCGAGACCACCTATGTGCTGCCGCCGCCCATGGCCGGCTTTTTCGAGTTCTCGCTGATGCGCACGCGGGGCGACATAGATCAGAAAGCGCTCAGCGACCTTTTCCGCGAATATCTGAACGTGGAAGAGGAGTTCATAAAGAACCTGTTCGCGCCGGGGGAAACGCAATTCGGGCGCGTGTTCGTGCACGAGCCGGCGCTGCCGGCGGACGACGGCCTGCATGTGCTCGATTACGAGAAGGCCAGCGAGGTGATACGCACGGCCGCGCACCGCGGGGTGGGGCTGTGCTACTGCCGCCACAAGGCGCGGCATCTCGGGAAGGCCTGCGGCGCGCCGCTGGAGCTCTGCCTGACCTTCAACAGCGCCGCCGAATCGCTCGTCAGGCACGGCTTCGCGAGGGCCGTGGACGCTGCCGAAGGCCTGGCCCTGCTGCGGCAGGCTTACGACCTCGGCCTCGTTCAGTTCGGCGAGAACGTGCGCAACGGCGTTAATTTTATCTGCAACTGCTGCGGCTGCTGCTGCGAAGCCATGCTGGCCGCGCGCCGGTTCGGCACGCTGCATCCCGTGCATACCACTAATTTCCTGCCGGAGGTCAACGCCGACAGGTGCACCGGCTGCGGGCGCTGCGTGCGCGCCTGCCCAGTGAACGCCATGGCCCTGAAGCCGGCCGGCGGCGCCCGCCCCGGCAAAAGAACGGCCGGGCTTGACCGGGAGATCTGCCTCGGCTGCGGCCTCTGCGCGCGGGCCTGCGCCGGCCGCTGCATAGGCCTTGTCGCCCGGGAACAGCGGGTGATAACGCCGCTGAACACCGCCCACCGGGTAGTCGTGATGGCGATAGAAAGAGGGAAATTGCAGGACCTTATTTTCGACAACCGCGCGCTGTTCAGCCACCGCGCCATGGCGGCCATCCTGGGGGTCATCCTGAAACTGCCGCCGGTAAAACAGGTAATGGCGAGCCGCCAGATGAAGTCGCGCTATCTTGAAACTCTGCTGGGGCGGATGAAGCCGGGCGCCTGGCGCGCTCCCGGACGGGGCTAACAAAAAGGATAAAGGTCCCGTACGGCAAAATATTTGCGGCCGCCGGAAGGAAAAAACAGGCCCTGGGGCGTTTTTTGTATCATATACACGTATTTTAAGAAGTGGGGGAAAGCGTTTCAGTATATGAACAGGTGTAAGGCGGCCTTATAAAGGAACAAATGAAAATAATTATTTTTTTAACAGCGGCGGTACTGTTCGCGGGGCCGGCCCTGGCGAAGGGACCGGCGGCGGGAAAGCCCCGGAAAGCGCCCGCCCCGGCGGCGAAAGTTGCGCCCGCGCCCAAGGTCACCGCCGCGCCCGCGGTCTCCACCGCGCCCGCGGTCTCCGCCTCGCCCGCGGTCTCCACCGCGCCCGTAGTCGCCGCCGCGCCCGAGGCCCCGGCCGCGGTAAAGCCCGCGAGCGCGCGGCCGCAGTCCTGCCCCAACTGTTTCCTGCCGCTGCTCTCCGGCTATAAAAGCATCGTGGACGAGCTTAAGACCTGGACGGACGAAATGGCGGCGCAGGCTACCGCCCTCGACCAGGCGCTTTCAGACATACAGGGCCAGATAGACGAGAAAGATAACGCGATAGCGAAGGCCAGACTCGGGACCGATAAAAAAGCCGTAAAAGCGGAAGTTAAAGGCCTGACCAGGGAGCGCAAGCTGCTGCTCAAAGAATACAGCGCGGCCAGCGAGAAAAAGGCCGATTTCTACAAGCAGTTCTCAGACGAGATAGAAAAAAGAACGAATAATTACAACAAAGCGGCGCTGAAAAAACTGGGAGAGGCCCAGGCAGCGGCGGCGCAGGAGTACTGACAGCGGCGGTTTTGCCCCGGCCCGGCTCCTCTTCACCGGAGGGGCCGGGCCCTTTTTTTTAATGAGTTACACGGGGGGAACGCCGCGGCGGTTATTTTTTCTCAGCCAGCAGCGCCGCCGCTTTGGGCATCCACTCGCTGATAACTATCTTCTGCGGGCACTTACCCTCGCAGGCGCGGCAGCCCGTGCAGGCGCCGGCCCGCGCGCTCTCCTCCATGAAGCTCCTGTACCGGAACCGCGCCGAGCCCAGGTCGTCGTACACTTCGGCCGCGTTGTAAAGCTCGAAATTATAAGGGATATCCAGGCCGTTGGGGCAGGGCATGCAGTAGCCGCAGCGCGTGCAGGGGATGGGCGTTCTTTCCTCGTATTTTTTCCTGGCTGCGGCTATAAGTTCCTGGTCGGCGGCCGTTAAAGAATTCATGTCCGCCGCGCCGGCCACGCGGACGTTCTCTTCCGCCTGCGGCATGGCGCTCATGCCGCTGAGCAGCAGCGAAACCTCGGGCTGGTCCCAGACCCAGCGCAGGGCCCATTCTGCGGGCGTGCGCTGCACGGGAGCGGCCGCGAAGATCTCGCGCACCGCCTTGGGCGGGTTCGCCAGCGCCCCGCCGCGCAGCGGCTCCATAACTATGACCGCCAGCCCTTTCGAGGCCGCGTATTTAAGGCCTTTCAGCCCGGCCTGGTAGCCGGTGTCCATGTAGTTGTACTGTATCTGGCAGAATGACCAGCCGCCGTAGGCGTCCACTATCTTCGGGAACGCCGCGTAATTGTCGTGGAAAGAGAAACCCAGGTGGCCGATCCTGCCGTCCTTGAGCGCGGCCTCGGCCCGCTCCAGCATTTTATGTTTCAGCACCCAGCCCCAGCGCTCTTCGCTGAGGGCGTGCAGCAGATAAAAATCGATGTGGTCGGTCCGCAGCTTTTTAAGCTGCTCTCCGAGCAGCGTGTCAAAATCCTCCGGCTTTTTTATCAGCCAGACGGGGGACTTGGTGGCCAGCTTTACTTTCTGCCTGTAGCCGTCCTGCAGGGCCTTGCCTACCACGGTTTCGCTGCTGCCGTTGTGATAGGGATACGCCGTATCCACGTAATTAATGCCTTGGTCTATGCCGTAGCGGATCATTTTAACGGCTTCAGCTTCGTCCACGGCCTGCCCGCCCGGCACACAGGGCAGGCGCATGCAGCCGAAGCCGAGCGCCGACGGCTTCCAGTCCAGTTTTCCGAAATTACGGTATTTCATGGGCGAACCTCCGTGAATTGCGCCGCCGGGATACGGAATAAATATACAAAATGCCGGGACCTTCGAGGAAACTAAACTTCGCCGGACTTTTGCTATTATTGAAGCTGTGTACCATGAACATTGAAACCAAACTCCGGAAGCTGGAAAATATCCTGAGGGGCCTGGGCAAAACAGCGGTGGCTTTCTCGGGCGGCGCGGACAGCGTCTTCCTGGCCGAGGCCGCCCGGCGCGCGCCGGGCGTGGAAGTGCTGGCCGTAACGGCCGTATCCGCCACGCTCACCGGCGCCGAAAAAGCGGAGGCGGTAAAGCTGGCCAAACAGCTGGGCGTCAGGCATGCGCTGCTGCGCACGGCCGAATTCGGCGACCGGCGCTTTACGGAGAATTCCGCCGAGCGCTGCTATTACTGCAAGAAGATACGCTTCACGGCGCTGGCCGAATGGGCCCGCCGGCGCGGGTACCGGCATGTGATAGAAGGCAGCAACGCGGACGACGCAAAGGACTACCGCCCGGGCAGCCGCGCCGTGGCCGAGCTGGCCTGCATGAGCAGCCCGCTCAAAGAGGCCGGCCTGACCAAGGCCGAGATCCGCGCGGTCTCCCGGCGCTGGAACTTGCCGACGTGGGACAAGCCGGCCGCCGCCTGCCTGGCCTCGCGCGTGGAATACGGGCTGCCGCTGACGCCCCGGCGGCTCAGGCAGGTGGCGGCGGCGGAAAAATTCATACGCCCGCTGTGCGAAGGGCAGCTGCGGGTGCGGCATCACGGCGCGCTGGCGCGCATAGAAGTAGAGCCGGAATGGATCCCCCGGCTGGCTAAGCCGGGCACGGCGGCAAAAATAGCCGCAAAGCTGAAGAGGTTGGGCTTTCACCATACGGCGCTGGACCTGGCCGGCTACTCGATGGGCAGCATGAACAGGGACCTGGAGAACTAATGAGCGCGAAAAAGAACTTGTTCGAAGAGCTGGGCTTCGCGAAAATAGACCACCACCGCGCGGCGCGCTGCGGCGCGCCCGAAGCGGTGTTCTGCGAGGGCAAGACCCCGGCGCAGACGGCGCGGATAGTGGAGCGGATGAACAAAGGCCGGCATAATATCCTGGCCACGCGCGCCTCGCCCGAGACCTTCGCGGCGGTAAAAAAGCGCGTGCCGGAGGCGCAATACCATGAGCTGGCGCGGCTGATAACGGTGCGCAAGGAGAATTCCAGGCCCGACGCGCGCCGCTTCATACTGGTAATGACGGCCGGCACCAGCGACATTCCCGCCGCCGAGGAGGCCGCGCTGACGGCCGAGCTGATGGGCCACCGCGTTGAGCGCGCGTTCGACGTGGGCGTGGCCGGCATCCACCGCCTGTTCGCCCAGCAGAAAAAGATGCGCGCGGCCAACGTGCTGGTGGTAGCCGCCGGCATGGAAGGGGCGCTGGCCAGCGTGGTGGGGGGGCTGGTGGCAAAGCCGGTGATAGCGCTGCCCACCAGCGTGGGCTACGGCGCCAGCTTCAAAGGGCTGGCCGCGCTGCTGGGCATGCTCAACAGCTGCGCCGCCGGCGTGGCAGTGGTGAACATAGACAACGGCTTCGGCGCCGGCCGCCTGGCCGCGCTGATCAATTCAATGAGGTGAGACCATGAAAGCGATGTGCCTTAGCGGGTTTTCGGGCGTGAGCGGCAATATGTTCGTGGGCGCGCTGCTGGACGCCGGGCTGCCGGAAGGCGCCCTGCGCGCCATGGTGAGCGCCCTGCCCGTTTCAGGGTACGCGCTGAAGATAGAAAAAGTGACGAAGCGGGGGATCAGCGCCACGTATTTCGACGTTACGCTCGAAGAAGGCGGGCACCAGCCGCACCGGCGCCTTGCCGACATTGTAAAGATCATCGAGGCGGCCGGTCTCAGCGCCGCGGTAAAAGCGCGCAGCATCGCCGTCTTCAGGAAACTGGCCGAGGCCGAAGCGAAGGTGCACGGCACCGGCCCGGGCGAGATACATTTTCACGAAGTGGGCGGCGTGGACGCCATTATAGATATCGTCGCCACGGTGTTCGGGCTGGAAGCGCTGGGCATTGAAAAACTGTACGCCGATTCGCTGCGCACCGGTTCCGGCTTCACGCGATGCGCGCACGGCGCGCTGCCGGTGCCCGCGCCGGCCACCGTGGAACTGCTCTGCGGCATTCCCTATAAGCACGGGGATATCGAGAAAGAACTGCTCACGCCCACCGGCGCCGCGCTGCTGGCCGCGCTGTGCGACGGGTTCGGCGAAGTTCCCGCGGGGTTCATAGGCGAGACTACCGCCTACGGCGCGGGCGGCTGGGAGCTGGACATCCCCAACGTGCTGCGCGCGCGCATCGGGACGCTGCAGAAGGGGGAGAAGGACGAACTGCTGGTATTCGAAACCAACATCGACGACGCCAGCCCGCAGCTCTTCGGCTACGTGATGGAGCGGCTGTTCAAGGCCGGCGCGCTGGACGTGTGGCTGACGCCGGTACAGATGAAAAAGGACCGCCCGGCGGTGAAGCTGTCGGCTCTGGCGCCGGCTGCGCTGCGGGACGAAGTTGAGAATATTATTTTCACGGAAACCACTACCCTCGGGATACGGAATTACGCCGTGCGGCGCACCGCCGCCGAACGCCGCGAGGCCGCGGCGGACACTCCCTGGGGCCAGGTACGGGTAAAGATAAGCTCGGTCAACGGGAAGGTCTGCTCCGTAACGCCGGAATATGAAGACTGCCGCCGGCTGGCGGCGCAGAGCGGAACCCCGCTTAAAGACGTGATGGCCGCGGCGCGCGGCGCGGCGCAGGCGCGGTAGCCCTGCCCGCCCGTCAGGCGGGATGCAGCACGAACAGCGGCAGTTCGGAAACGGTGAACAGCCGCATGGGGGGGCCCCAGGTTCCGGCCCCGGAAGTAACGTAGACGCTGGAACCGCCCACCCTGTACAGGCCGTAAAAATATTTAAAGAGATGTCTTTCCAGCAGCCCGAAAGGATACAGCTGCCCCTCGTGGGTATGCCCGCCGAGCGCCAGCGCCTGGAACCCCTTCAGCACCTGCTCCGGCATATCCGGCCGGTGCGAAAGGAAGAGCAGCGGCCTGGAAGGAGACAAGTCAGAGAGCAGGAGGTCCAGCGTCCGTACCGCCGGCGCCCCGCGCCGGGGGGAATCCACCCCGGCCACCTGCAGCCCGGGCACGGGCTCGTATTTTACGAAGCGCAGCATCTTCACGCCGCAGGCTTCGAAAAAAGCGGCCGAATTGTCCGGACCGGCGAAGGAGTCGTGGTTGCCCAGCACGCCGGCCTTGCCGTATACGGCGTTCATGGACCTGATGACCGAGCACACCTCTTCCGGGTCCTCCACGCCGCGCTCGGTAATGTCGCCCGTGAACACGATCAGGTCGGGCCTGGAGGCGTTCACCAGGGCCGCCAGCCTGCGGAACTTGCCGACCGTGACAATGCGCCCTATATGCACGTCGGAGATCTGGACTATTTTAAAGCCGTCCAAAGCGGCGGGCAGGCCACGGAGCGCTATATCCACGGGCCTGACCTCCGGCAGGGCGGCCCCCCGGAAAACGGCCAGGGCTATCAGCGCGGCCGCCAGGGTCAGGGCCGAAGCCCCCAGCGCCCGCCGCCAGCCCGGCCGGAAAAACCTGATGGCCAGGAACAGGAGGTCGCACAGCAGCAGTACAGTGACAAGAATGAACATGGCGCCCAGCCAGAAGAACCCCAGCCAGATGAACGCGTCGGACAGGCCGCCCGCCGCGCGCCCTTCGAAATATTCAGCGGCCGGGAAGAGCAGGGCCATCGCCAGGAGCCAGAATTTAAAAGCGCGGGAACTCCGGCGGGACGGAGAGAAATAGCGATCCGCCCACCAGAGAAAATAAAGATGGAACGCCAGATAGATGCCTATCAGCGTAGAACCGAAAAAATGGAAGGAATGCGGCATAATAAGTTCTTCGCGGCCGTATCGGCCCTATGATTATATCAAGAACGGCAGGGCGGGCGTTGGCGCGCGCGGACAGCCTTGCTCTTATTGCCGAAAAAACCATATTTTCGGCGTCTTTTTAGTGTATAATTTCGTGAAGCGCAGACCGCAGGAACGGCCGGCAAAAAGAATGACCGCCGCGGCACAAGGAAAACACCTATGCTTAAAATGATCAGCCCGCTTATTTTCATACTATTGTTCGCCAACCCGCTCAGGGCCGCCGGCCTGCCGCGCACGGACCTTAATGCGATAAGGGCCGCCGATATTTCCGGCACGGTGAAGGCCCCGGGCGCGCCGAGGCCCGCCACCGCGCGGCGCCCCAGAGCGCTTACGAACTGGACCGTGATGTATTACTCCACCACCAAGGACGCGCTGCGCTATTCCCTGATGTGGCAGCTGCTGGAGATGAAAAAGACCGGCTCCACCGATAAGGTGAACGTGGTGGTGCAGGCCGCCGTGCCGGTAAAGCACGCCGACGGATCGATCTCCACCACCACCTACAGGCTGGCCCTGGGCAAGCCCGGAGAACCGAACCACCTGGACTCGATGATAGAGGCCATGTTCAAGGCCGGCGGCGCCATAGACGAGAGCGTGATAGCGGAATTCAAGGACGACATCATCTGGCAGCAGAACTCCACCGACACCGGGGACTGGCACAAGGTAGCGGACTTCACGAAATGGGCCAAGACCAATTACCCGGCCAGGCGCTATGTTTTCGTGATCTACGGCCACGGCAACGGCTTCTTCGACCAGAAGAAAACTCCCCTGGAAAAGGGCACGCTGATAGACGTGGAAACGAAGAACTACGTGACCCTGCCGGAGCTGCGCCTGCTGATGCAGGCTACCGGGCGCGTGGACGCTTTCGTGATGACCTCCTGCATAATGCAGATGGGCGAAGTGGCCTGGCAGATAAAGGATTATACCGACGTGATAGTGGGCTCCAGCGAGCTGATGCTGTCGGTGGGCTACGACGTGGGCGAGCTGCTGAGAACGCTCAACGGCTCCGCTTCCGTGTCCAGCGAGACGCTGGGCGAAGGGATAGCAGCCAGCTACGTGAACCTGGTAAAGCAATTGACGAAAGCAGGCGCGCACGCCTCGGTGATACGCACCGGCCAGCTTTCCGCCTTCGGCCGGAAGCTCGACGCCTGGGTGGACGCGGAGATGGCGCTCAACGACCGGACCGCCATAGACAAAGCCATTCCGCTCACTGCCCGTTTCGACATCTTCGGCGTGACGCTGGCCACCTCGGCGGCGGTAGCCAGCCGGGTGTCCATGTCGGGCGACCTGTACGACTTCGTGCGCCTGGTGCTGGAGAACACCCCGAAGGACACGCCGGCGCAGCAGCGGGTCCATGAGACCGGCCAGGCGCTTATGGCCTTCATCGCCGGCGGCCTGATCGACAAATATTATTACACCGGCGTCTCCAACACCGGCTACGATTTCAGCCGCGCGCACGGGCTGTCCGTGCATGTGCCGCCGGTGAAGATCATCGGCGGCTCGTGGGACGCTTTCGCGAAATTCCTCGAGACGGACTACTGGACCCTCCCGTTCGCCAACGAAACGAAATGGGGCGCTTTCCTTAGCTGGATCTACGGGCGCAAGTAGCGCCCGGGCAGGCCGCTCCGCGCATTTAACATGCCAGCAACTTTAAAATTCGGCTTCCTCGATACCGCCGTACTAGTCGGCTACGTCCTGGTGCTGGCTTCCATCGGCTGGTGGGCCGCGCGGCGCACCTCCAAGACCACCGAGGATTATTTCCTGGCCAACCGCTCCATCCCCTGGCTGGTAACCGCCGCCAGCTTCATGGCCACCTGCATCAGCGCCCTCACTTTCGTGGGCACGCCTGCCGAGGGCTACAGCGCCGATTACCGCTACCTGCTCAGCAACCCCGGCGACATAGCCGCGGTCTTTTTCATAGCGCTGGTCTTCCTGCCGCATTTCCAGCGGCTGAAAGTGACCTCCATTTACCAGGCGGTGGCGGAGCGCTTCGGCCCGCCGGCCAGGACCACCTGCTCGGCCTATTTCCTTGTCACGCGGACGCTGGCCTCGACGGTGCGCATAGTGGCCATAGCCAAGGTGGTGGAAGTGGTCTCCGGCGGCGCGCTCTCCTACCAGAGCTGCGTCTGCATCGTTGTTTTCTGCATCCTCGCCTACACTACCATCGGGGGGGGACGAGCGGTAGCGTGGACGGACCTGCTGCAGTTCACGCTGCTTATCTCCGGAGCCACAGCCGCGCTGGTGTATATAGTGGCGCACGTGCCCGGCGGCGTAGGCACCATAGTAGATTACGGTTCGCACGCCGTGCGCTCCGACGGCACCATCTACAACAAGTTCAACTTCCTGGAGATGTTCAAGCCCGAGAACATGGCGCTGCTGGGCCTGATGACGGTGTGGGGCTTCTTCAATTCCTCGGCGGCTTACGGCACCGACCAGGACATGGTGCAGCGGCTGCTCGCCTGCAACAACAGCAAGAAAGCCGGCTGGAGCCTGATATTGACCGGCCTGCTGGGCATACCCATAGCCTTCCTGTTCCTGAGCATAGGCGTGGCGCTTTACGCTTACGCGCAGGTGCACCCCGAGCTGATAGCGGGCATGACGGACAACGACCACGTCTTCCCGCGCTTCATCCTTACGGTGATGCCGCACGGCCTGCGGGGCCTGCTGCTGGCCGCGGTAGCGTCGGCGGCCATGGGCAGCGCGGACTCGGCCCTGGCTTCTTTATCCACGGCTTTCACCATGGATTTCTATAAGCCGTTCTTCGGCAAAAACGCCACGGAAGCCCATACGGTGCGGATCTCCCGGATCTCTTTCGTCGGCTTCGGGCTGCTGTTCCTGGTCTTCGCGCTGGCGCTGAAGAACCTGGACAACCTGCTCTGGCTGGCCTTCCGGCTGGTCTCGTTCACCTACGGGCCGCTGCTGGGTATTTTCGTGGTGACCATCATGACGGACTGGAAGCTGTCGTTCAAAAAATTCCTGCCGCTGATGCTTACCCCGACAGTCCTCACGTTCAGCCTGTCCATGCTGGCCTGGTGGATGAGCTCGCACGGCGGCGGCATGTTCTGGAGCGAGCTGCACAAGACCTACTGGCGCTTCTATATTATTTTCGGCGCCTTGTTCGTTCCCGCCGGCGCCTATCTTATGCGGGAGAACGAGCCGGCCGCGGCCCGGAGCTGAGCTGCGGGGGAGATAATGAAGAACCTGGGAACATTGATAGCGTGCTTCGCCCTGCTGCTGCCGGTTTTCGCCGCGGCTCAAGGCGGCTCCGAAGGCAACGAAACCATAACGATCATCCCCGCTTCGCCCGACGCAACGGACGGCCCGGCCGGCGAGGCCGGCTCCGGCGTCACGGTGATAAGCGCCGAAACCCCGGCCGGGACCGCCGCGGCGGACGGCGCCGCGCTGCCGGCCGAGACCGCCCCCGCGCCCACGGCCGCCGGGAAAGCGGAAAGAACGGGCGGCGCCGCGCAGCTGAAATGCCTTAAGCTGCACGAAGCCGCCCTTTCTGCCGCCTGCCGGAACACCGCGGGCAAGGCCGGGGCCAGCCCGGCAGGCGCCCCGCCCCGCACTAACGACATACAGGAATTATGCCGCGACGTACAGAGCGGCCAGGCCGCTAAGGTGAAGTGCCTTAAGCAGCATTCAGGGGGACTTGCCCGGCCTTGCGCGGCGAAAATGGCCGCGGCGCGCGGCAGCCGGGCCGGGAAGGGAGAACGGGGACAGAAAGAACGGACCGCGCAGGGCGGACAGAAAGAAAAAAGCAGCTTCCACATAGCCGGAGCCAGGAACTAAAACACACGCCAGTCGGGAACAAGGCGGCCGGTCATCCGGCTGCCTTGTTCATTTGCGCCGCCGCACGGGTCAGCAGCGGCGCGACAGCGGAGATTAATATTTTTTAATTCTATTTTAACCTTGCGCTAAACTTTTTTGCGTTATACTTTAGGTGAAGTTAAATTTTACAGGAGATGAAAACATGAAAAACTCAAAATTGCTTATAGCGGGCTTAGCTCTGCTGCTGCCGGCCTTCGCCGCGGCGCAGGACCAGGCCCCGGCGCCCGCCGCCCAGCCTGTCCCGGCCGTTGCGGCAGCCCCCGCCGGAGCTCCCTCTGCCGTGCCGAATCCGCCGGAAACCACGGCCGCTCAGGCCGGCGAGACCTCCACTATCCGGGCAAACGCGCCTGAAGCCACGCCCGCTCCGGCAGCGGCGCCTGCAGGCGTCCCCGCCGCCGCTCCCGAAACCCCGGCCGCTCCGGCTGTAGCCCCCGCAGCGCCTGCAGCCGCGGGCGTGCCCGCAAAGGAAGGTATGGGGAAAGGCTGGATGAAAGATCATCCCTGCATGGCCGACATGGAGAAGTTCTGCAAGGATGTAAAGGGCGGTCACGGCGAGAAGATGAAATGCATAAGAGAGCACAAAGCCGACCTCTCAGCCGCCTGCAAGGAGAAAATGGCCAAGGAGCACGAAAAAAAAGCGGAAATAAAGGAACACAAGAAGGATACGCCCAAACCCGCGGCTAAAAAGTAAGATATCCATCCACCCCGAAGAGGCGGCCTTCCAACAGGCCGCCTTTTCTTATTTTGGATATGATAGAATTTACAGGGACTTGAGGCTTAAGAAAGCGGTCTGACAAACCGGCCAGGGAATTAAAAAACGAAAAAGAACGCCGGCGCGGGCCGGTTTTTTTACAGGCGGAACCAATGGAAATACTTATCACCAACGACGACGGGATCTACGCCGAAGGCATCTACGCGCTGGCGACGGCGCTGAAAAAGCTCGGCAACGTGACCGTGGTGGCGCCTGACACCCAGCGCAGCGCCGTGGGGCACGCCATCACCATCACCGACCCCCTGCGCGTGGTGCCGGCGAACCGCAACGGCAAGTTCTTCGGCTACGCGGCCAGCGGCACTCCGGCCGACTGCGTAAAGCTCGGCATCAAGGCGATAATGAATAAGCGGCCCGACCTGGTGGTCTCGGGCATCAACCTGGGCGGGAACCTGGGCTACAACATACTTTACTCCGGCACCGTTTCAGGCGCCACCGAAGGCGCGCTGCTGGGCATTCCGTCGATCGCCATTTCACTGAACACTTTCGTTAAGCCGGATTTCGCCGCCGCCGCCGCTTTTGCCGTCAAGCTGGCGGCCGGGATGAAAAAACGCCGGCTGCCGCCCGGGACGCTGCTCAACGTGAACCTGCCCAACATCCCGCGGGCGAAGATCAAAGGCGTGAGGATAACCAACCAGAGCCGGACCTCTTTCAACGACTGGTTCGACAAGCGCACGGACCCCCACGGCCAGACCTATTACTGGATGACCGGGGATTTCATACCTAAGGATAAGGATTCGGCCAGCGACCTCAACGCCGTCAACGCCGGCTATATCTCGGTCACGCCGATCCAGTTCGACCTTACGGACTTCAAGTTCATCCCCGAACTGGAGAACTGGAACCTATGAGGAGCCTGCTCTTCGCCCTGCTGCTTTCAGTTACGGCGGCGGCCGCCGAGGACGCGGCGCCCGCAGGGCAGAACGCCGCGCCTCCGGCCGCGGCACCGGCGGCCGGCAGATATGCCCCTGAAATAACTGAAATAATGAAAGACCTGTCCCTGCTGCTGGAGCGCGGCGCCGAGGTAAAACCAGAAAAGCTCGACGCGCTGGCCGCGGAGCTGAGAAGTTTCGACGCAAAGGTGAAAGACGCCCTGGGCGCGGAGCTCCTCGCGCAGGCCGCGGAAAAAGAGAACCGCGCGCGCGCCGCGGCGGCCAGGAAAGCGCTGCAGGGGCTGCGCGTCAGGCTGCAGGCTTATTACGCCGAGAAGGGCGGCGCCTACCCCGCCGGGCTGGCCGCGCTGGGCGGTGAGATACCGGAACTTGAACTGCCCGGGCACCTGCGCACCGCCGGGGTTACGGTCATTGATTCTAAGGAATACGACAAAGAGCCCGGCAAGGCCGGCGCCGACACCGGCGGCTGGCTGTATTTCTCAGCCCCTGATTCCGCGAATTACGGGCTGCTGCTGCTGGACTGCGCGCACAAGGACGCCGACGGCGCGGAGTTCCGTAAATACTGAAAAGGGGAGGCCGGACATGGATAAAGCGACTCTCACGAAAAGATATCTGGCGGCCGCGGCCGCGGCCGGGGGGATAATCACCGCCATAGTGTTCTACACCCTCATCGTTGAATTCCTTAAGCACCGGGGCTATACCCCGCCGCTGGTCCCGCCGGCAGCGTACGTGCTGAAGTTCGCGCTCTATCTGATAGGCGCGTCGGCGCTGGCGGCGCTGAAGCTGGCCGGGCGGGCCGAAGCCGTAAAAAAAACGACCCCCGGCGAAACGGTACTGCAGTTGACGCGTTTGGCGCTTATCCGGGCCGCCGTCTGCGAACTGCCGGCCGTCTCGGGGCTGATCCTGTTCATCCTGACCGGCTATTACTGGGATTTCTACCTGCTGGCGGCTTTCGCGCTGGTGCTGGAACTGGCTAATTTCCCGCGGCCGGGCGCTTGGGAAGAACGTCTGCGCGCCGATTTCGGCCGGCTGCCGGAGTAAAACCATGAACAACAGAGAGTATTCCTCGATCGCGGTGGTGGGCGTCTCGGGCGACGCTTCGAAGTACGGGCATAAGATCTTCCGCGACCTGCTCAAAGCCGGGTATCCGGTGAAAGGCGTCAACCCCAAAGGAGGCACCGTACTGGGCAAGGCTCTCTATAAAAGCCTGGCGGAGATAGAGAACAAGCCCGACCTGGTGATAACAGTGGTGCCGCCGGCCGTCACGGAGAAAGTGGTGGAGGAATGCAACAGGCTGGGCATAAAGACCCTCTGGCTGCAGCCCGGCTCCGAATCCAGGGAGGCGTTAGCGAAAGCCTCGGTTTACGGCATAAAGACCATCTCCGCCTGCTTCATGGTGCAGAAAGGGGTCTGGTAGTGCTCGACGACATGCTGAAAGGCCGCCACGCCGAGTACCTGGATTTCATCCGTCTGACGATGGTGGAGGACCAGGTGGTGCGGCGCGGCGTGAAGGACGCGCGCGTGCTGGCCGCGCTGCGCAAGGTAAAGCGGCATCTTTTCGTACCGGCCGGGCTGGTATCCACCGCCTACGACGACCATCCCCTGCCCATAGACTGCGGCCAGACCATTTCGCAGCCCTATATAGTGGGCCTGATGAGCGAACTGCTTTGTTTGAAAGGCGGAGAAAAAGTGCTGGAGATAGGCACCGGCTGCGGCTACCAGACGGCGGTGCTGGCCGAGCTCGCCGCCGAAGTTTACACCGTAGAGTTCTTCGCCGGGCTTTCCCGGCAGGCCGCCGAAAAGACCGCCAAGCTCGGATACACCAACATCCGCTTCAAAACAGGCGACGGGGCCGCCGGCTGGGCAGAGAACGGGCCTTACGACGCCATAATAGTCACCTGCGCGCCCGCAACCGTGCCGCCGGCGCTGACCGCGCAGCTCAAGCCCGGCGGACGGCTGGCGATCCCCCTAGGCCCGGAGCCGCAGGAGCTCAAACTTTTCACCAAAACCGCCGCAGGCCTCGACGAGCGCAATGTCTGCGCCGTGCGTTTCGTCCCCATGCTGCGCGCGAAAGATTGACTCTTTTTTTAATCCACAAACAGATCCCACGCTACTCGGCCCCGCCGTGGAGCAGGGCTAGCAAAACCTTCGCGGAGGCTGCCGCTTGCGTAAGCGCGGCAGCCGAGTGATGAGGGGCGGCCACGGTGTGGCCGACCCCGCGTTTTGCTAGCCCTGCT
>CAIRNJ010000021.1 GCA_903879915.1 uncultured Elusimicrobia bacterium | reverse complement strand
GCGTGTTCGTGGATTACGAAAAAGGCAACTGGTGCGAAGGCCTTACCGCCTACCTGGCCGATTACCTCATTGCCGAGAACCGCGGCCGCGGCCTGGAATACCGCGCCACCACGCTGAAGAACTACGCCGCCTACGCGGCCGAGGAAAAAGATTTCCCGCTCACCGAATTCCGCGCCCGCCACTCCAGCGCCTCCGAGGCGGTGGGCTACGGCAAGGCGTTGATGTTCTACCACATGCTGCGCCAGGCGCTGGGCGACGCCGGGTTCAAAGCCGGTCTGCGCGCCTTTTACGCCGCCAACCTCGGCCGCGCGGCCTCGTTCGCCGACCTCCGCGCGGCTTTCGAAAAGCAGACCGGCCCCGGCCGCCTGGCGGGTTTCTTCGCCCAGTGGCTGAACCGCGCCGGCGCGCCCAAACTGGCCCTCAAAGGCGTCAGCGTCAGCCGCCCCTTCGAAGAGTACAACCTGGAATTCACGCTGACGCAGCGGCAGGACGGCCCGCCCTACCGGCTTAAAGTGCCCGTGCTCGTCTACCTGGAAGGCGTGCCGGAGCCCCGCCGCAAAGTGCTGGACCTCACGAAAAAAGAGGAGCTCTTCAATTACGCCGCGCCGCTGAGGATACGGCGCCTGGAAATAGACCCCGAGTTCGACGTGTTCCGCCGCCTGAGCCCGCTGGAAATGCCGCCGGCGCTGGCCGGCCTGCTGGGCGCGAAGAACCCTTACCTGCTGCTGCCCGGCGGCCCCGCCCAGAGCGCCTGGCGCGCTTTCGCCGCCGCCTGGACCAAGGACGCCTCCAACCTGCCGCAGGTGACCCAGAGCACCGCCGTGCCCACCGCCGCCTACTGGGTGCTGGGCGCCGACAACGCGCTGGCCCCCGCCTTCGAACGGGGGCTGGAAGCCTACGGCGCCCGCTTCACCACCGCCGCCGTGATACTGGACAACCGGGAATTTTCCCGCGCTGACCACACTTTCGTTTTCGCCGACTACCACCCCGCCGACGCGGCGCTGGCCGCCGGGCTGGTACTGGCCCCCTCCACCGCCGCGCTCAGCGCGCTGGCCGCGAAACTGCCGCATTACGGCAAATACTCCTGGCTGGTGTTCGACGCCGCCATGAACTCGGCGGCCACCGGCTTCTGGCCCGCGCCGCGCTCGCCGCTGGCGGCCGACCTCACGGCCGGGCCCGCGCCGGTCAGGGTTACCGTACCGCGCCGGCCGCTGGCCGCGCTGCCTTCGGTTTTCTCGGCAGATAGGATGAAAGCCGCCGTGACTATGCTGGCCGCGCTGCCCGGCGGCCGCGGCCCCGGCTCGCCCGGCCTGAAAAAAGCCGGAGACTATATCGAGAACGGGTTCAAAGCCGCCGGCCTCGTCCCGTTCCAGCCCGGCCCGCCCGCCCCGCGCCCCGCGCGCGGCTGGAGCCAGCCCCCCGGCTTCGTGCCGGAGCTCGGCGCGCCGCGCAATATAACCGCGCAGGTACAGGGCCTTAGCAGGCCCGGCGAATACCTGGTGCTGGCGGCGCATTACGACCACCTGGCCCCCGACGGCGGCAGGACCTACCCCGGCGCCGACGACAACGCCTCCGGCGCGGCCCTGCTGCTGGAGCTGGCCCGTTATTACGCCGCCCACCCGCAGAGCCGCACCATCGTCTTCGCCGCCTTCGACTCCGAAGAGCGCGGCCGCCTGGGCTCGCGCGCCTTCGTGGGCCGCTTCCCCCCGCCGCTGCTGGCCAAGGTGAACGCCGCCCTGAACTTCGACACGGTCGGCCGCCTGGGCGCGGGCAAAATACTGGTCCTGGGGTCGTCCTCTTCGGATAAATGGACGTATATCTTCCGCGGCGCGGGTTTCGTGACCGGCGCGGATTACGCCTTGGTAAAGGAGGACCTGGACGCCAGCGACCAGGCGAGCTTCATCGGCAGCGGCGTGCCCGCCGTGCAGTTCTTCAGCGGCCCCAACTCCGATTACCACAAGCCCACCGACACCGCTGATAAAATAGACACAGCCGGCCTGGTGAAGCAGGCCGAGTTCGCCAAAGAAATAATCGATTACCTGGCAGGTGACGCGGAGTTCCTTACCCGCCCGGCCCCCGCCGGCGCCCCCGAGCATCCCGCCGCCGGCCCCCGCCGCGTCTCCACCGGCCTGGTGCCCGACTTCACCTACCCCGCCGAAGGCGACACCCCGGGCGTCCGCGCGCAGGAAATAACCCCCGGCTCCCCGCTGGACCTCGCCGGCGTAAAACCCGGCCAGGTAATAACCGAACTCAACGGCCTCCCCGCAGCCACCCTGAAGCAGTACTCCGACATCCTGAAAACCCTCACCCCCGGCACAACCATAAACATAACAATATTGAACGGCGGCATAAGGCCTTGCTTCTTGAGATAATGGGGTCAGGTCTTGCATTTCAACAAAAT
>CAIRNJ010000020.1 GCA_903879915.1 uncultured Elusimicrobia bacterium | reverse complement strand
CCAGGAAGAAAAGCGCGGCTGTCAGAGAAAGCGCTGAGCGCATGATGAGTTTTTAGCATATTTGCGGCATCTTTGCCGATAATGTATTATTTCGGGGGTCAGGTCTTGCATTTCAACAAAATGTTGAAATGCAAGACCTGACCCCCGAAATAATACATTATCGGCAAAGATGCCGCAAATATGCTAAAAACTCATCATGCGCTCAGCGCTTTCTCTGACAGCCGCGCTTTTCTTCCTGGCCGCCGCGCCCGCGGGGGCCAAACCCATAGCCGAGGCCCGCGACGAAGTGGTGCGCGAGACCATGCGCTACCTTAACGTGCCGTATCTGTGGGGGGGGATGCACCCGGATACCGGCATAGACTGCTCGGCTTTCGTGCAGCTGGTGTACCATAAGGCCGACCTCCGCGTGCCGCGCGTGGCGCGCGACCAGTACGCGGCCAGCGCTTACCTGGAACCCGAAGAAGTGCTGCCCGGCGACCTGCTGTTCTTCTCCATGAAAAGGCCGGGCGGCTCCCGGCCGGACCACGTGGGGGTTTACGTCGGAAAAGGTTTTTTCGTGCACGCTTCCGTCACCAACGGCATACACATCGATTCCGTGTCCAACCCTTATTATTTCCAGCGCCTGATCAGCGCCCGCAAATACCGTGGCTTTTAAATTCCGCCGGGCCCTGATAGAAATAACCAACGTCTGCAACCTGCGCTGCGGGTTCTGCGCCGCAAGCGCGCGCCCGCCCGGGGCCATGCCGCCGGACCTGTTCGAGCGCGCGGCCGCGCAGGCGCGGGAGCTGGCGCCGGTCATCTCGCTGCACCTGCTGGGCGAGCCGTTCATGCACCCGGAACTGCCGGAAATACTCGCCATTTCCTCGCGCCTGGGGCTGAACATAAATCTGGTCACCAACGGCACGCTGCTGGATAAATTCGGGCCCGCCCTTTTCTCCGAGCCCTGCCTGGGCCAGGTGACCGTTTCGCTGCAGGCCCTGGCGGCCCTGCCGCCGGCGGCGCGCGGAGCTGCGCTGCGGCGGCTGGCCGCTTTCGCGCTGGCCAAACCCGCGGGGCTGATAGCCAGCTTCCGGCTGCGCTGCGGCCGGCAGGACCCGTTCTTCAAAGAGGTGTCGTCCTTTTTCCTGGAGGTCTACCCCGGCGCCGAGAACTGGCAGCGCGGCGCGCTGAAGCTGGGGGACAACGTTTACCTGAACACGGGCGCGCTGTTCAACTGGCGGGGCGGCCGGCCGGCCGGGCTGAAAGGCTGCCTGGGCCTGCGGCATCATTTCGGCGTTCTTTACGGCGGGGAAGTGGTGCCGTGCTGCGCCGACTACGACGGCGCGATGGCTTTCGGCAATATAAAGGACAAGCCGCTGGGCGAAATACTGGCTTCGCCGCAGGCCCGGGCCCTGCGCGCCTCTATCGCGTCCGGCACCGCCATGCCCGCCTACTGCCGGGGCTGCGGCTTCCTCCAGCCGGGTTAAGTTCTTTTTCCACTTTTACCTTATCCATTAGGGAGCAAAGGGGCAGGGGTTATCAAAACCTCACGGAAGCCGCCGCTTGCGTAAGCGCGGCGGCAGAGTGAAGAAGGGCGGGCACGGTGTGCCCGCCCCAGATTTTGAT
>CAIRNJ010000019.1 GCA_903879915.1 uncultured Elusimicrobia bacterium | reverse complement strand
CTATAAAAGAAGGCTGTCTCTGGGGCCTTGGGATAACCGCAGCGGCCGCGGTTTTTTATTGGCCCATGTTCTCCCACCTGTTCCGCCATGACGAATGGTTCTATTTTTTTACTTTCAGGGGAGGCTCCCACCCCTTATTGAAGTATATCGACTGGCAGCTGTTCCTGCCTTCCGACAGGATTATCTTCAGGCCGATCCATCACGGCATGCTGGCGTTGAATATGCTGCTCTTCGGAGGCAGCTACGTTCCCCCGCACGTCCTTAGTTTTTTAAAGCACCTGTCCGCAGCGGCGCTCCTGCTGGCGGGCCTGTGGAGAATATATCCGCACCGTCTGGCGTTCCTGTTCACGACCCTGTTCGCGCTGCTCTCCACGCAGCTGGACGCCGTGGCCTGGGCGCACGTCGACGCTTATGTACTGACCGCCGTCTTCGTGCTGGGCGCGACGCTGCTTTTCCTTGAAACCACCGCCGGAAAGCTTTCTCCGGCAAAAGGCTTCGGCCTCTCCAGCCTGCTTCTGCTGGCGGCGATGCTTACGACCGAACTGGCTTTTCTCGCCCCTTTCATACTTTTCTTTTTCTACCGGCTCTTCTTCCGGGAGCCGGGCCCCGGCGCCGGCGAGCGGGACAAAGCCGCCTGGCTTTACTTCGCTCCGCTATTCGCCTGGGCTTTACTCTTCGCGTTGCACCTTTGGAAAATATACCCTGACTTCACCATGTCGCCCCAAAGCGCGCAGGTATCGGCTATACGGTCCGTATACAATTCGCTGTTGTCTTTCTGCCTGGCTTCTACCGGAATTTTTCCGGTCTTCACTGAAACCTTCTCCACTGACAAGGTTTATGTAAAAACCGGTTTTTACTGGTTTATTTTGACCGCTGGTTTAATTGCGGCGGCTGCCTTCCGTTTCAGAAAGCATATAAAAATAAACCGGGAGGCAGGCCTTTACGCCGCGATGGCTTTCGCCCCCTGGCTCATCGTATCCTTCGCAAGGGCCAGCTATATCAACGATATGTTCACCTGCTGGCTTCCGGACCTGGGCCTGCCCACGCACTACGCTTATGTGTCTAACGCTTTTATCCTGCTCACGGCCTATGCTTTGATCGGGGAATCTCTCGCAATAAGGCCCCGTCTTTCCGCCGCCGTTCTCCTGGGACTTTGCCTGTGGCATGGGGCGCTGGTGAACGTTTCGCTGCGGCGCGTGAGCGCCGAACTGCTTCCGGGGAAGTCGTACTACGATCAGCTTGCCGGTTTCGTCTCACTGCATAGAGCCGAGAAGGACTTTTCATTTAAGCTTACGGACAGGCTGCAGACAAAGACCCCTTTCAACTGGTATTTCGCGTCTTTTCCTGAAACTTTTTACGGCAGGTTCATGAGCAGCGCCTCGCCGCGGTATATAGTGAACTATGATTACGGCAGCGGAGCGCTTAATTATTCGCTGGCTGGAGATCATACTCCACCGCCGGCCCTGCCGGCCTGGCCGCTGGAACCGCGGGAAGTTAAGCCCGCTTTCACGAACAGTACCGGGATAAGCTTCATGCGTTTACCGGCGGGCATCCCGGCGGCATACATAGGCGTTACCGAGGTGACCCAGCGCCAGTGGTCGAAGATAATGGGCAACAACCCTTCACCCCATGCCGACCCGAAGATGCCGGTATCGGACATAAGCTGGGTCGAGGCGAACGAATTCATCGGCCGCCTGAACGCTGCCGAAAGAACGAAAACTTACCGGCTGCCCAACGAGCAGGAGCGGGACGCCCTGGGAAGCATGAACAGGGGATCAGGACTGAAAGAATTGAAGGCCCCGGGTCAAAACCAAGGAAGCAGCACCAAGAACGGCCCCGCGGGGGCCACGCGAAGCCGGCGGGCTACTATATGCGCCTGGCTTTCCGGCTCTATCTCCACCGGCATATACAATTACCCCGATACGCCCAGGCTGTGCTCGGGATTGATGCTCACGGATGACGGGACACAGGAGATATACTCGGAGGCGTACCCGCCCTCGCGCGGTTCCTATAACACCGGGCTCAGAGTCGTGAAAGATATCAGATAAGGAGCCCCGCTCCTTTATTTCCACCAGAACAGTTCGCGCCAGAACTGGAAATAGTAGGCCGCGCCCCATTTGAAGATCCGCAGCTTGCGCTCCCCGCCTATGCGGGCTGGTTCGTCGCCGGGGATCTCGCCTATCTTCAGCTTGCGCTTGGCCGCTCTTACGGACATCAGCGGCTCCCAGCTTATCCGGGTGCGGAAAAGGGCCTCGGGCAGCGTGTAGCACTCTTCCTTGACCAGGTCCAGGTCGTAGACCATCTGCTTCTTGAAGGCCCGGTACATTACCATTACGTCGGTGTAATGGCCGCCGTGCAGCACGTTCACGGTCTTGGTGAACAGCCAGTTGCCAAAAGCGGTAACGACATCGTCGTCGTCGCTTTTAGCCCCGTCCAGGTACCGGGACACGATCACCATGTCGTAGCCTTCTTTCATTTTCTCTATCAGGGGCGGTATGCGGTCCGCCACGGAATTGCCGTCGGGGCTGAAACAAAGTATCACGTCGCCTTTTACGTGGGGCAGCGCGTCGAAATACGCGAACCGCACTCCGGGCTTCTGCTGCACCACCACCTCGTAGCCCTGCTGGCGGGCCCACTCGGCCGTCCCGTCCGTGGATTGGCCGTCCACCACTATGATCTGGTCTACCCACTCCCTTTTTATCTGGGGCATGATGGCTTTCATGCCCTCTATCTCGTTGAGCGTCAGGACCAATAAGGTGGTTTTCATTATATTTTTATCCCTTTTTCCTTGAAGAACTTCTCTACGGTCCTGATGAAGTAATTAACGTGGGCCGGCCCCAGTTCCTGATGCACGCCGATGTGCAGCCCGTTGTTGCCCATGTACTCGGCGTTGGGAAAGGCGCCCAGCTTATGGCCGAGGTAAGCGAAGCCGGGGCATTGCGTAGGCATGGAGGAGAACAGGTGGCGCGTTTCTATGCCGTTCTTCTCGAGATACATCCCGAGCTCGTTGCGCGTGAAAGACGCCTTTTCCCCCACTATTATGGCGAAGGCGTGCGGGCCTATCTTTTCATGCTTCTCTTCTTTTATCGTGAAAAGCCAGGGCTCGAACTTCCGGAACTTCTCTATCATCGACAGCAGGTTCTTCCGGCGCTTGGCTATTATCCGCTTATAGTTGGTCATGCTGCCTATGCCCACGGCCGCTTCCAGCTCGTTCATTTTGCAGGAATAGCCTATGCGCTCGAAAACGAACCGGATGTCCGAGCCCTCGCCGTATTTAAAGCGCTTGCCGCAGTAGGTGTTGCCCATGTTCAGCACGCACACCTTGCACTTGCAGGCCCGCCCGTGGCTGCGCAGCGAGCGCAGCACCTCGGCGAAATCGGCCCGGTCCGTGGTCACTATGCCGCCCTCGATAGTGGTTATGATGTGGGCGATGTACAGGCTGTACGCGGCCATGTCGCCCAGCGTCCCCACGTTCTTTCCTTTGTAGACCGCGCCGTGCGCCTCGGCGGCGTCCTCTATCACGTAAAGCTTGTGCCGGCGTGCGATCCTGTTGATGGCGTCCATGTCGGCCGGCTTGCCCATAAGATGCACCGGCATGATGGCCCGGGTCCTGGGCGTTATGGCCCGCTCTATTTTTTTGGGGTCAATGTTGAGGGTATGCCGTTCGATGTCCACGAAAACGGGCTTGAAGCCCGCGTGCAGCACGGCATTGCCGGTGGCCACGAAGGAAAGCGCGGGGATGATAACCTCGTCGTTCCTTTTGGCCCCGAAATCGTGAAGGACGGCCAGCGCCAGGATATCCGCGTCCGTGCCGGTGCTCAGCGCCACGGCCTCTTTGGCGCCTACCAAATGGGCGAATTTGGCTTCGAAGCTTTTAACGAGCTTTCCGCTCGAAAGCTTGCAGGTGTCCAGCGCCTCGTTTATCAGCGCGCGCGATTCTTTGGTGACGGTGATGGTTCCGAACGGTATTCTCATTTCAGTTTTTCTCCTGCTTCCTTGTAGCCTTCAGGCGTCCCTATGTCGAAGATCCGGCCCGCGGTCTCGTAGGCGTAAACGCCGCCGCCCGCGGCCAGGGCCGGGAAGAAGTCCTTCTCCATGGAGTACCTTACCCCCGCCGGCACGGCGGCCAGCGCGGTCTTTTCGAAGATATATATCCCGGCGTTGGCGTAGCCGGTCCCGGCGCCGGTCTTTTCCCGGAAAGCCAGCAGCCTGCCGTTCTCGTCCTTGACTATGGAGCCGAAAGCGCCCGGCGAGTCCACTTTGGTCACGGCCACCGACGCCACGGCCTTTTTGGCGGCGTGGAAAGCGGCGAAAGCGCGCAGGTCGGTATTGCAGATGGAATCCCCGTTCATTACCAGGAACCTGGGGGTGCGTATCAGGTGCTCGGCGTTCTTTACCGCCCCGGCGGTATCCAGCGGCTCGGCCTCCCTGGCCACCACCACCTCGTAATCCCCCCGCGCTTCGGCGAAATGCGCCTCTATGAGTTCGCCCATATAGCCCGCGCAAAGGATGAACCGCCTGAACCCGAAGCCGGCGGCGTAATTGATGACCAGTTCGAGAAAGGGCTTCTCGTTGAGCGCCGCCATCGGCTTGGGCCGGTCGGAGACCACGCTTTTAAGGCGCGTCCCCTTGCCGCCGCAGAGTATTACCGCGTCCATGGGGGTCATGACTTACAGAAGATTATCGAACTGCCGGAATATTCGAACTTGAACGGGACGTGCAGCAGGTTCTTCAGCGCCGCCCGGATCCTTGGCTGTACAGCGGGCTCGGCGAAGAACAGCATGAAACCGCCGCCGCCCGCGCCGAGTATCTTCCCCCCCGTCGCCCCGCTTTTCATGCCGGCGGCGTAGATATCGTCGATGACGGTGTTCGTTATCCTGTCGGTAAGGCTGCGCTTTATCTTCCAGTTCTCGTGCAGCAGGCGGCCGAAATTCACTATGCTGGCGTTCGAATTAAGTATCTCCACGGCGTGGTCCACCATGTCGCACATCAGGGTGAGCTCCCGCTTGCGCAGCGGGGTTTTTTTTATCTGCTCGCCGGCTATATCCGAGGCCGTGCGCGCGATACCCGTATAAAAAAGCATCAGCCGGTCCTGGAGTTCCCCCATCCTTTCGTCGGACAGCGTCAGCGGCCTTACCTGCAGGTGGTTCTTTTCCCCGAAGGTCACCACGTTGCAGCCCCCGTAAGCGGCTATTACCTGGTCCTGGGCGCCCACGTTCTCCTTTATCATGTCGTGCTCGATATGGATGGCGTCGGCGGCCAGCTGGCTGGAAGAGACAATGTGCCCTTTCAGGGCGTACAGGGCCTTGAGCAGGCCCACGGTAAAAGCGGAGCTGGACCCCAGCCCGGAGCGCGCCGGCAGGTCGCCGTCGTGGTGGATCTCTATGCCGTCCTTGATCTTCATGAACCGCAGGCAGGCTTTCACGGAGGGATGCTGTATCTCCGAGATCTGCATCACGTCCTCTATCTTGGAATAGACTATGCGGTGCCTATGCTTATGGAAGGGCGGCAGCACGCGGCAGGTTATGTAGCAGTATTTGTCGATGGTGGTGGAGAGCACCTGCCCCTTGTTCTCCTTGTACCAGGAAGGATAATCCGTACCGCCGCCGAAGAAAGAGATCCTGTAAGGCGTCTTGCTTATTATCATCGCTTGGCTCCAGCCGCGTATTTCCGTTTAAGTTTGAAATTCAGCATGCCGCGCACGTGTTCCACGGTCTTTTCTCCGAACTTTTCCCGCATCATCTCCAGGTAAGCCGGGGCCGAATGGTACTCGTCGAAGGCCGCGTCGCGGAAAGAAAGCACCTCGGCGCTGGAAAGGTGTTTGGTGGGAAGGGGCAGGGTCTCCTCGCTGAACTGGGCGTAGCCCAGCCAGTTCCCCGGCAGCGGCGTGCCGGCCGCCAGCGCCTCCCGGTAAAGGTCGGAGCCGGGGTAGGCCATGGCCGTGTAGAAATTGGTGTATTCGCAGTTCAGCGCCTTGGCCATTTCCAGCGTTTCGCGCATGGTCCCCATGTCGTCCTCGGGCAGGCCGAAAATAAAATTCGCCACTATGTGGATGCCGGCCGCATGGATAAGGGCCACCGCGTCGGTTATCTTCTGCTGGCCGTAGTTGCGCTGCTTGGAGGCGCCGCGCACTTTTTCGCTGCCCGACTCTATCCCCAGCGCCAGCCAGTTCACGCCCGCCCGCTTAAGCTTGGCCAGCAGGTCCCCGGTAACGGTATCCACGCGCGCGTAAGCCCAGATATTCAAGTTATAGCCGCGCTCTATGATAAGGTCGCAGATCTTCTCCACGTGGGCCCGGTTAAGGATGAAGCACTCGTCCAGCACCTTGATGTTCCTTACCCCGTAGTTCTTCACCAGCAGGTCTATTTCCTCTATGACCTTTTCCGGCGAACGGTACCTTACCTGCGGCTTTCCGAAAAGGGCTTTCAGGGCGCAGAAATTGCAGTCGAACGGGCAGCCGAGGCTGGTATAGACCACCGCGTAAGGGGAGCGGAGGGAAAGATCGTCGAAGCAGTGCCAGTTATGCGCGCGGTAGCGCTCCATCGGCAGCAGGTCCCAGGCGGGCACGGGCAGCGTGTTCAGGTCGGCCACCAGCGGTTCCCGCGGGCTGGGAACCGCCGCGCCGTCCCGCAGGCGCCAGACGCCGGGAACCGCGAAGTCCGCCGCTCCCGCCTTTAACTTTTCCAGAAGGCCGGTCACGGCGGAAAAGCCTTCGCCCTGTATCACGAAATCCGTTCTTTCCTCTTTCAGCGTGCGCTCGGGCAGGGCCGACGGGTGCAGGCCCCAGATGAAGGTCTTCAGGCCCGGGCAGGCGGCGTTCACGCGGCCGAGGAGGTCGCCGGCGCCCGGCATGGCCTGCGTGGAGGCGGAAAGGTTGGAACCGGCGGCTATAACGCCGCACAACAGCGGGGCCGCCGCTTTTATCCTGGCCGCGGCCTCGTCGGGAGAGAGGTTCTCGGCCTCGGCGTCCAGCACGGCCGCCGAGAAGCCCCGCTCGCGGGCGTAGGCCGCCAGCATTATGCCCCACAGCGGCGGCTCGATGGCGGCAAGGGTGTCCGTAACGACGCCGTACTGCTTGCGCGCGCTGCCCGGCTTAACTATCAGGAGGTCGGTCTTGTATGCCATGGGTCAGGGCCTGGCCTCCCGCTCAATCAGCCCTGCCAGGCTTTTGGCGTCCAGCGAATACAGCGAATGCAGGTATTCCCGCGGGCCCCGTTCGAAAACGAACTTATTACGGAAGCCCAGGGAGCGCACTTTCAGCTCCAGGCCGGAGCCGTTCACCAGGCCCAGCACTATGGCGTCCATCCCCCCCGCGCCGATAAAGCCTTCCTCCACGGTTATGACCGTTTTATAGGCGGAAAGCGTTTTCAGGAGCTTCTCCCCGTCGAGCGGCTTCAGCAGGAAAAGGTCCACCAGCCCGGGCTTCAGGCCTTTTTCGCCGGCCAGCTTCACGGCCTCCAGGGCTACGTGCGTCATAAAGCCGGTGGCCACCACGCAGACGTCCGAACCCTTCTGAAGCTCGCAGAAGCAGTCCTCTATCCTCACTTCCGGGCGCCGGTCGTAGATGGCCGGCACGGGCTTGCCCTCCAGGCGCAAATACTTCGGGGTTCTATGGGCGAGCGCGTAAGCGTGGAACTTTTCCGCCAGCACCCAGTCGCTCGGCGAGAATATCGTTATGCCCGGCAGGGAGTTCACCACCGAGATATCCTCCAGGCAATGGTGGGTAGGCCCGGAAATATCGTAGCTGAGCCCGGCCCCGACGCCCACCATGTTCACGTTCACGTCCCGTATCTGCGAATGGAGGGACAGGTTTATCTTCACCTGTTCGAACGCCCGGGTGGCGAGAAAGGAGGAGATGGCGTAGACGTGCACGGTAAGGCCTTCGAAAGCCATGCCGGCGGCCACGTTTATCAGGTTCTGCTCGGCTATACCGACGTTGAGGAAGCGGGCGGGATATTCCGTGCGTATCTTGTCCAGCAGCGGGGCGCCGAAATCGGCGGAAAGGAAATACAGGTCCTTCTCCGAGGCCATCGCCTCCAGCGCCTTGCCGATAAAAGCGTCGCGCATCGTTTTTTTCACGGCGGCAGCGGTCATTTGTGCTCCTCTATCAGGCCGTCCACCTGTTCCGGGGTAAGGTTGCGTATGTGGCACAGGGGGTCCGCTTCCAGGGAAGGCGCGCCTTTTCCTTTTACCGTATCCGCCACGAAAACCTTGGGCTTCCCGCCGCGCGCGGGCAGCAGCCCGGACAGCGCCCCGTAGACCGTGCCGGCGTCGTGCCCGTCGGCCGCGCGGGCCTCCCAGCCGAAAGCCCGGAACTTCGCGTCCAGCGGGTCCAGGTCTATTATCTCCCGGGTGTGGCCCAGCATCGATTTTTTGTTCCTGTCCACCAGCAGCAGCAGGTTGTCCAGGCGGTGGAAGCCGGCGAACATCACGGCCTCCCAGACCGAGCCCTCAAACAGCTCGCCGTCGCCCATCAGCACCACCACGCTGGCCGCCGAGCCCCTGCGCTTCAGCGCCAGGGCCATGCCGCAGCCCACGCCGAGACCGTGGCCGAGGGAGCCGTTGATGGTCTCGAAACCGGGGATCTCGTCCGGGATGCCGCCCAGTATGGAACCGGAGGTGCCGATGCTGTCCAGCTGTTCTTTGCCGAAGAACCCGAGGTCGGCCAGGATGGGATAAAGCGAGATGCCGCCGTGGCCTTTGCTCACTATCACGCGGTCCCGGGCCTCGTCGCGCGGGTTAGCGGGGTTCATTTTCAGCAGGCCGCCGTAGTAAAGCGCCACGAACAGCTCCACGTCGGAAAGGGAGGACGCCACGCGGGTTTCCGGCGCCAGCTTGTGCAGGCGCAGGGTCTCGCGCCTCACCCACTTCGCGCGTTCCCTCAGTTCGGCCAGCAGCGCCGCGTCCGGGGTTTTCCCGGCGTTATTGCACATTGGAGTACTGGTTCCGCTTAATGATGCGGAAACCTTTCAGCAGCTCGGCTATCCCCTTGTCCAGGGAAACGCCGGGCCTGAAGCCGGTCTTCTCGAGCTTGGCGTTGCTTACGATATAATCCCGCTTGTCGGGGTCCTGGCCTATGGCCGATTCGGAGAAATAGAACTCGGGGACCTGCTTCTTTATCGCTTCGCAGAGCTCGAGCTTGCTCAGGTTAGCGTCGCTCAGGCCAAGGTTGAACATCTCCCCTTTCATTTTTTCGAAGTTGGCCATGCCGTGCATGAAGGCCTTGGTGATGTCGCGCACATGTATGAAATTGCGCTTAAAATGCGCCTCGAAAAGCACTATAAACCTGTCGTTCACCGCGCGGTAGGTGAAATCGTTCACCAGCAGGTCCAGGCGCATGCGCGGGCTCACGCCGAAAGCCGTGGCCAGGCGGAAAGAGACGGAATTGCCGGCGGAAAGTATTTTTTCCTCGGCGGAGTTCTTCAGCCTGCCGTAAAGCGAGACCGGCCGCAGCGGGGTTTTCTCGGTGCAGAAACGGCCCTTTTCGCCCACGCCGTAGCCGCTGTTGGTGGTCGGATACATGAGCCGCTGTTCCTTCGAGCGGAACTTCAGGATCACATCGAGCGCGTCCAGGATCACGCCCCGCGCCTCGGCGGGGTTGCGGTCGCAGATGGGCGCGCCGGTAAGGCAGGCCAGCGGGATGATATAATCCGCGCCCTTTACGCCTTCCTTAACCAAACGCTCGTCCCGGGCGTCCCCCCGTATTATCTCAAAATCGGGCGAAGAGCAGCAGTCCAGCAGGGAGGTCTGCCCGAACATAAAACTGTCCAGCACGGTAACCTTAAAACCGGCCCGGAGCAGGGTAGGAACAAGGATAGAACCGATATAGCCGGCCCCGCCGGTAACGAACACTTTCTCTTTCCTGGGTGTTTTTGCCATTACGACCTCGCTGTTGGAATTTTGCCGCCCCGAATGCCGGATTTATTAATTGTATAATTTCGCTAAGCACAGTTGCAACGGGACGGTCCTTTATGGAACTTAACGACAAAATATTCATAGCGGGGCACCGCGGCCTGGCCGGTTCGGCGCTCGAGCGCGTGCTGCGCGCGAAAGGCTTCACGAACCTGCTGCTGCGCGCCAGGGCCGAGCTCGACCTGGAGGACCAGGCCGCGGTAGACCGTTTTTTCGCGGCTGAAAAGCCCCGGTATGTCCTGCTCGCCGCCGCCCTGGTGGGCGGCATCAAGTACAACATGGCCTGCCCGGCCGACTTCATCCGCTCGAACCTGGCCATGACCCTCAACGTGCTCGAAGCGTCCCGGAAACACGGCGCGGACAGGCTGGTGTTCTTCGGAAGCTCCTGCATGTACCCGAAGGTCTGCCCGCAGCCGATGAAGGAGGACCTGCTGCTGACGGGCGAGCAGGAACCCACCAGCCTGCCGTACAGCATGGCCAAGCTGGCCGGCGTAACCATGTGCGGCGCCTATAACCGCCAGCACGGCACGCGGTTCCTCCCCGTGATCCCGGCCACGCTTTATGGCCCGGGGGACAATTTCAACTTCGAGCAGTCGCACGTGCTCCCTGCCCTGCTGCGCCGGATCCACGAGGCCAAGACGGCGGGGCTGCCGTCGGTCACCATCTGGGGCACGGGGACCCCCCGCAGGGAGTTCCTTTATTCGGACGACCTCGCTGAAGCCGTGGTTTTTCTGCTGGAAAAGGAAAACTACACGGAGGTAACCAACATCGGGGCCGGAACGGACATCTCCATAAAGGAACTGGCGGAGATCATCTGCCGGGTCACCGGCTACCGGGGAAAGATAGAATTCGACGCGTCCAAACCCGACGGGGCGCTCAGGAAGCTGCTGGACACCGCGAAGCTGGACGCCCTGGGCTGGAAAGCGCGGACGCCCTTCGAAAAAGGCATACAGCGCACCTATGACTGGTATTTGAAGGAAGGCGCGGGAAAATAGCGGCCCGCGTTCCCCGGCGCGGGGTCAGCGCCGGCCTTTCGCCGCGATCTCCAGCACGTTCTGAATAACGCGTTTCGAGCAATTCCCGTCGCGCATGTTAAAGAACAGCTCCAGCGCGGAAGTGTCAGGCTGCGGCAGTTTCCCCCCGCCGGCTATGGCCCCGCGCATCCCCTCCACTATCTCGGCCCCGGAACGGCACAGGCGCATCCCGAAGCCCGGCTCGTGGAACGGCAGCACCTCCGGCGAAACCACTTCGTACAAGCCCCCCCAGGCGGCGTAAAAGGTGGGGATGCCGGCCATGGCCGCCTCCATCAGCGCGGTGGTCTGGAAGCCGGCCACGGCGTACGCGTACGGCATCAGCTCGGAGATCTCGGCCCCGCGCAGCACTTTCAGGTTCTTTACCCCGCCCATAGCGCCGGGCAGGCCGAAGCTCGCCTGCTGCGGATGGCACTTAAGTATCACGTCAACTTCCGGGAATTCCTTCGCCACGGCCAGCGCCGCCGCCCGGAAAGCGTTGCGCAGGTAATGCCAGTCCTTCGGGCCGTCCCAATTGGTCCTGGTCCAGTCTATCACGTTGATATAGGCGTCGGAATCGAAATCGAAAAAGATCACGTTCTTCGGAGCGCCGCGCCGCATGTTCACGAAAAGGTCGCTGCGCGCGGCCCCGGTGACGATTATGCGCCCGGCGGGAACCCCGGCCTTCAGCCAGAACTCCCGCTGCCGCCCGCTCCAGACCAGGAACCACTCCGCCAGCGGCGGAAAAAGCTTCTTTATCCGCAGCGGCTCGGACTCGAAGCTGCGCGGAGAGATGGTCCCCTCTTTGTCGGCCACTATCACCGGTATCCCGTTCTCCCGGCAGACCAGCAGGAACTCCCGCAGCCAGTAGAACGAGTCCGACGGCGTAAGCACGGCGCTGAAAGGGTAGGCGGTCCTTATCTGCCTGAAAAGCTCCCCGGACAGCTCCCGGCTTTCCCGCCGCAGCTCCGCGAACTCCGGCGCGTCGTACGGGGCCTGCCCGCAGGAAACGCTCTCGGGGAACAGATAGACGAAAGGGGTGAAGAAAGGCTCGGGGGCCACCGCGAACAGGGCCGCGTCGGGAAAGCCGGGCAGGGCCGCGGCCAGGGCTTTGAGCTCGCCGTCGAAGCAGTGGTTGATGACCAGGATCCGGTCCTTCTTCGCGTACCGCGGGTCGGCCGCGGCTTCGCGCAGCGCGCGGCGCGCGGCGGCGGCCTTGTAGCGCAGGCGCAGGCAGGCCCATACGCGCGTGCCGCGCAGCGGGGTGCGCGCGAGATTTTTCCTGATAGCGGCGAATAGGTTCATGACAGTTCCTAGCGCTTATGCCCGGCAAGCAGGGCCCTGCGCCTTTCCTCGCCTTCGCGGAGGCCGGCGGCGGTATAGTATTTAGCCCCTTCGAAAGCTTCGAAGTAGGTCCTCGTGAACTGCGTTTTATATTTCCCTACGGAATATTCCTTGGCGTCCCGGCCGGGCGAGCATTCGAAAAGACCCACCCCGAACCATTTGTAGCCCGCCTGTCTGGCCCAGAGCACGGCCGAAAAAAGCAGCAGGTTATTGGCCTTCAGCTTCATGCCGTCGGGCAGGGAGCAGCCCCCGTAATAGAACACCGACTCCTTGAACGCGTGCAGCAGCACCGCCGCCACCGGCGCGCGGCCGCTTTCCGCGAAAAATAACTTCAGGCGCGCGTCGCCGCCCAGACAGCGGCACATCCCGGAAAAATGGGAGAGCGCGTGCGGAGCGGCGCCGGTGCGCTTCCAGCTGGCTTCGTGTATGGAATGGTACAGCCCCAGCTCCGCGCAGGAGCCCGGCCGGCACAGTATCCCGGCCTTTTCCGCGCGCACCAGCTCGTTGCGGCAGTCGCCGTCCAGCCCTGCGCGCAGCTCCTCTTCGGAGCGGGTAAGGTCGATGGCGGCGAAAAGCCGCGGAGGCACGGAGAGGTGCTCGTACGCGCCGGCGCTCCAGAGCGGGTTGGCCTCCGGGCGCAGCGGGGGCAGGTTCCCGGGCGCTACGTCGGTAAGGCGCAGTTCCAGCGTGTCCGCGCGGTGCTTCGCCGCCAGCAGGTCGATGCCGGCCATGATCTCGCGCCACATTTTCCGCCTGCCCTTGCCGCCCAGGTCGGCGGCCAGCACCGGGCCCGAATAGCCGGAGATCAGTTTGCGCAGCCCCAGGGGCGAGGCCACGCCCGCCGCCCGCGTAAGGCGGCCAGAAGCCTTGTGGAAATACCGTGAAATTTTCCCGGCCCTGAACGGGGCCGCGTGGGCCAGGTATAAAGGCACCGCCGCCTTCAGGTCGCCGGTATCCGTCAGAACCCCGAAGGAGACCGACTTGTTCCCCTCGCGGACCGCCCAGTCGATATACCCGGAAGTCTGGTACAGCCAGCCGTCGGGAGAGGTCTCCACCAGCCTGTCCCAGTCCTCCCTGGGGATGTCGTTATACGGGATATATTTCATAAGCTCGCGCCGCGCGCCGGCGTACGCTCATTATTATAGTTTTTTATCGCCTCCCCGGGCACGCCGCAGAATTATCCAATGCAACATGAGGCTGAAATAATATGCGTTTCTAACGCAACATGAGGCTGAAATCGTTTCGGCCTTGAAAAAACGCCGGATTCCGTTCATAATCTGTAACCATGACAT
>CAIRNJ010000018.1 GCA_903879915.1 uncultured Elusimicrobia bacterium | reverse complement strand
CCGGCTCGGCCAAGGTCAACCGCTACACCGTGAAGGGTTCCCAGCTGATGAAGCCGCTGTTCGAATTCTCCGGCGCCTGCGGCGGCTGCGGCGAAACGCCCTACGTGAAGCTGATGACGCAGCTGTTCGGCGACCACATGACCGTGGCCAACGCCACGGGCTGCTCGTCCATCTACGGCGGCAATCTGCCCACCACCCCTTACTGCGTCCGCGAAGACGGACGCGGCCCGGCCTGGTCCAACTCGCTGTTCGAGGACAACGCCGAGTTCGGCCTGGGCATGCGCCTGGCCTACGACAAGATGGCCGAGGAAGCCCGCGAGATCCTGACCGCCATGAAGGACGGCCAGCTGAAAGCGCAGGCCGCCCTGGTAGGCGACATCCTTAGCGCCAAGCAGGAGGACTGGACCGAGATCGAGAAGCAGCGCGGCCGCGTGGCCGACCTGAAGAAGGCCCTGGCCCCCGTGGGCGGGGAGAACGCCGCCCGCATGCTGACGCTGGCGGACTACCTTATAAAGAAATCCGTGTGGATACTCGGCGGCGACGGCTGGGCCTACGACATAGGCTACGGCGGCCTGGACCACGTGCTGGCCACCAACCGCAAAGTGCGCGTGATGGTGCTGGACACCGAGGTGTACTCCAACACCGGCGGCCAGATGTCGAAGTCCACGCCCCTGGGCGCGGTGGCGCAGTTCGCCGCCGGCGGCAAGCTGCTGCCCAAGAAGGACCTGGGCATGATCTGCATGACCTACGGCAACATCTACGTGGCGCAGATAGCCATGGGCGCCAACTACCAGCAGACCGTGAAAGCCCTGGCGGAAGCCGAGGCTTTCGACGGCCCGTCGATAGTGATAGCCTACAGCCACTGCATAGCGCACGGCATAGAGATGAGCTCCGGCATGAACGAGCAGAAGAAGGCCGTGGCCTCGGGCCGCTGGCCGCTCTACAGGTTCAACCCGGCGCTGAAAGCGCAGGGCAAGAACCCGCTTACCATCGACAGCCCGGCACCCAGCATCCCGGTGTCCGAGTTCATGATGGGCGAGAACCGCTTCCGCTCGCTGCACAAGAGCAACCCGGAAACCGCCAAGCGCCTGCTGAAGCTGGCCGAGGAAGAGTACAAGTGGCGGCTGAGCGTGTACCGCCAGCTGGCCGAGATGCAGTGCGAGACCCCCAAAGTTGAGGAAAAAGTAGCGGCCTGAGCCTCTACTATAAGGAAAGAAAGGGCGGGAGCCGAAAGCTCCCGCCCTTCTTTTTTTTGGGGGGGGCTTGCCCGAAAGGCCCATTAATTACTGGGTACTACTACCTATAAAACAGCGCAATACACGAACTAAAGGCCCAGAGGGGAGTGGGCCTAAATGCTTTTCGGGCCTGGGCCCTTAGCCTTTAACTACCCACTCCGTTTGGTCTATCCTATTAGCAACGGACAGCGACTTGAGGAAAATCAACCAATGAAAATATCGAACAGCTCCCTCACCGCGATCTTCACCCTGGTTCTCATAGGCGGCCGGCCCGTCTTCTCCCAGACCATCACCCCGCCGCTTACCCCCGATATCCGCCAGCAGATAGAACTGGCGCGGCAGTATCCGGATTACTTCACCATCAACGCGGCTTCGATACGCGTGACCCTGCTGGGCGTTAAGGAAGCGCCGGACACCAGCTACGTCAAGATGCAGGAAACGCCCCGCGACCTGAACGGCGTGCTGGTGACCATCGACAGCATCGTCAACATCGCCCAGAAGGTCTGGAATATAATCGAAGCCAACAAGCCCGTGGTCAACATCGAGACCAAGTACGCCACGGCCTACCCGGAGGGCGTCACCTCGGCCGCGCAGCTGAATTCCTGGAGCCGGCCCAAGATCTATTCCTACGGCTTTTACGCCGAGAACCTGTTCGGTTCGGTAATGATAGACGCCAAGTATAACGTGAACTTTTCCTATAACGGCAATTACAAGGGCAAAGGGAAATACCTCACCGCCGTGGCCGTGATCCCCACTGTCGCCTCCGTGGGCTGGGGCTATACGTTCAACATGTCCGCCTCCGTGCCGGATTCCACCATCGCCAACGTAGGGTCGGACACCGACCCCATCGCGGCCGTGCAGCTCAAGCTCAGCTGGAAAATGTCCACCGTGCTCAAGGAAGTGGACGGGACCAGCGTGTATTACGTGCAGGGCGACGGCTACTTCGAAGAGATAGCCAGCCCTTTCAAAACCAGGGAAGGGAAAAAGGCGGAGGACATGAGGTCCGCCGCGCCGCTGCTGAGAGCGCCCGCTGAAGTTTTTTAGTACCCGCAAGCGCAAGCTTCCGGCAATCGATAAGGAGGAGAAACTAAATGAAGAAACTGCTGGCATTGACCGTAGCTGCCACGGCGCTATTCGCAACCCGGGCTTCCGCCGCAGGGAACCTGGATGAGAAATACTTCACGGTGGACCAGAACTCCGTCATGATAGAGGATATAACGGACAAAGGCGGCACCCTGCCCGGCACTTCGCCGGTGCCGGCCACCGACACCATCCCCAAGCCCCCGTCCGGGCCGCAGATAAATCCGCCTCTCGGCGGCGGCGCCCCCGGCGCGGCAGCCAACCCGCTGGACGCGATAAACGGCACCATAGGCGTGATAGACAATATAGTGAACCTGGCGGAGAAGATCTTCGACATCATCGCCAAGAACCAGCCGGTGGTGAACATTAAAGTGAATTACGCGAACGCCGTTCCCTTCGGCTACAGCCACTGGACGCAGATGCAGGGCTGGTCTAAGCCCGCAACGAAAAAGTACGAGTTCTCGATGCAGAACGCCTACGGCGGGAACGTGGTGAAAGTGGTTTACCAGGTACACTGGGTCCACAGCGGCAATTACCAGGGCAAAGGCAAGTTCCTGACCGGCGTCACCATCGAGCCGCTCAGCGTTACCACCGCCTGGGGCTATAACGTGGACCTGACCGCGGAAGTGCCGGACCTGACCATAGCCAACGTGGGCACCAGCGCGGACCCCATAGCTTCCATGCAGGTGAAGCTTAAATGGAAAGTGCACACCATCCTCAAGGACATACAGCAGGAAGCCATCTATTATGTGCAGGGCGACGGCCTGATGGAACCCATCGGAACGCCGTTCACCCGGGCGCTGGAAAAGAAGAACCAGCTGAAGATGGACGCGGTGAAAGAGCAGGTGACGAACGCGCGGTTCAACTAGCCGCACGCGGCCTTAAAGCAGAGCCGCCGCCCGGACAACGGGCGGCGGCTCTGTTTGTACGGCGGGAAGGCTCAGGAGATCTCTTTGAGCTTGCGAAAAAGCTCCAGCTGGCGGGCGGAAAGCCTGGGGGGAAGCTCGACGGAGATCACCGCGTAAAGATCGCCGCGCCCTTCGGCGCCGGGCAGCCCGCGCCCGGCCAGGCGCAGCCTGCGCCCGGAGGCCGAGGCGGCCGGAAGCTTTATGGTGACGGGACCGTCCGGAGCCGCCACGGAAACCTCCGCCCCCAGCGCGGCGTCCCACGGCATTACCGGCACTTTAACCTCGAGGTCGTCGCCCTTGATAGTAAAGCGCTCTTCGGGGTCCAGATGGATCTTCAGGTAGAGGTCGCCGGTGCGCCCGCCCGCGGCTTTGCCCTGCCCGCGCAGGCGTATGGTGCTGCCGTCGTGGAGTTCTTTGGGAAGCTTAACGTTTATGTTCCGGGTTTCCGTCCTGCGCCCCGCGCGGTAGCTGAAAGAAAGCTGTTTGCTGCCGCCGCGGAAAAGGTCTTCTATCGAAAGCCGGAGCTCCGCCTCCATATCCAGCTGGGAGCGGCCGCCCTCGGCCTCTTCCATGCCGCCGAAGCCGCCGAAACCCTGCCCTGACCGGCCGGCCTGCCCGGCAGCGCCGAAGATGGATCTGAAAAATTCGCTGAAATCGTCGCCCTGGCCGAACTCGGCGCCCTGCCCGCCCTGGTAGCGGAAACCGCCGGGGGCCTGGCGCTGCTGATAGCCGCCGCCGGGCGGGGGGCGGGAGCCCTGCCCGTTCTGCCAGTCCGCGCCCAGCTCGTCGTACATTTTGCGCTTTTTGGCGTCGGAAAGCACTTCGTAGGCTTCGTTGATCTCTTTGAACTTGCTCTCCGAGGATTTGTTGCCCTGGTTGCGGTCAGGATGGTATTTGAGCGCCAGCTTGCGGTAAGCCGATTTGATCTCGGCATCGCCGGCGGTCTTGGGCACGCCCAGCAGCGCGTAATAGTCGATATAGCCGGCCATTATTATTTAAGCCGGACGAGGAAATAGACCAGGAAAAGCCCGAAGGGGAGCATCAGCCAGCGTTCTATGGTGCTTTCGGGCGTGCCCGGCAGCAGGTGGTCCAGTATCCTGGCGGCGGCCACCGTTAAAGCCACTACGCTCCAGAAAGCCAGCAGCTGCCCTTTAGTTACGGTCCGGTCTTTGGCCGGGGGCGCGGCGGCCGGCGGCGTCTGCGCCGCTCCGTTCGCCGGCTGGGCCGGCTGAGACTGGGGGGTATCCGATGTTTTAGCCATAATTATTTCCTGCCCACGAAAGAGATGTCCTGGAAGATCACGCTGATGCCGAGCTCCGCGCCCTCGTGGTTCTTGACCAGCATGGTACTGTAGCCCAGGATCAGCGGCGTGTTGTCGTGCATTATCGAGATCTCGGCGCGGCGCACGCAGCGGGAGGTTTCAAGCGTTTCTTTTATCACGCTCGTCAGCGCTGGAAAATCGGCGAAAGCCGCGTCGTACTGCGCGTCCCGGCAGCAGGTTCCGGGGTTCAGGCGCAGGATCTTGCCGGCCATGTCGTTAAGATAGACCACCTTGCCTTTAAGGTCCACGCTCACCAGCCCGCCGGTAAGGTTATCCAGTATGCACTGGTAGTACTCCTGGACATTATTGATCATACGGATATTCTACAAAAAAACATGCCGGCCCGAGGCAGCGCCGCAACCGCTGCCGGGCTGGACACTGCAGCAATACTTCGCCCAGCGAAGTGTCACCCGAACCAGGGAAGTCGGTTCGGGCTCACCCCGCGCGGAGACCAAAATTTAAAGACCCCCGTAAGAACGGGGGTCTCTAAATTTTGCTCGCCGGGCTGGACTCGAACCAGCAACCCTTCGGTTAACAGCCGAATGCTCCACCATTGAGCTACCGGCGAATGCTTATTACAGGATAAATTATATCAAAAAAAAGGCAGATTGGTTCGCCCGCCCTGCAGGCGCTTGCGGCCTGCGCGTTATTTCCGGGAGACCGCCGCGCCTCCGGCCCCGGCGAACTGCTATAATCTTAAAACTATTTTTTCAAGGAGACTTCAATGACCGAGAACAACGCGCCCCTCAGCATCGCAGACACCACCGCCAACCCCGCCCCGCTGGGCCTGCTGGGCTTCGGCATGACCACGATACTGCTGAACCTCCACAACGCCGGCTACTACGCCCTGGACACCATGATACTGGGCATGGGAATATTCATCGGCGGCATGGCGCAGGTGATAGCAGGCTCCATGGAATGGAAAAAGAAGAATACTTTCGGCACCACGGCCTTCACTATGTACGGCTTCTTCTGGCTGTCGCTGGTGGCCCTGATAGTGCTGCCCAGGTTCGGGCTGGAGCCCGCCTCTCCGACCTCTATGGGCTGCTACCTGTCCGTCTGGGGACTGTTCACCGGCTGCATGTTCGTCGGCACGCTGAAAATAAACCGCGCCCTGCAGGTGGTGTTCCTGTCGCTGACCATACTGTTCTTCATGCTGGCCTACGCGAATTTCACGGGGACCTCCAAAGCCGCGGCCGGCTACGAGGGGATCTTCTGCGGCCTTTCGGCCTGCTACGCGGCCATAGCGCAGGTGCTCAACGAAGTGTACGGGCGCCGGGTGCTGCCGCTGTAAAAACGGCCCGCTGCCTGCGAAAAGGCCGTCTCCGGACGGCCTTTTTATTTGGCCTTGCGGCCCTTGACCGGCCGCCGGGTTTACTTTATAATTGAACTGTGACACCAATGACCCGCGCCGCCGCCCTGCTTTGCTTTATATTGACCTGCGCCCGGCCCCCGCTTTTCGCGCAGGCCCCGGCCCCCGCCGGGCCTTCGTACCTGCTGATGTCGCACGATCCCGCCTTTCTCGAGGAAGTTGCCAAGGTTTCCGCCGTCACTTATTCGGCCGGCCGCACCCGCGTGGTAAAGCTTACCGTACCTTTCGCCGGGCTCCCCGGGGAAATAGCCGCCAAGCTTCGGGAAGTTTCCCCGGAGGAGATCCATAACGGCCCGGCCGCGCCGGGGCCCGGCAAGACGGCCGACCCCGCGGTGCTGGCCATCACTTTAAAAGCGGACGGCGCGCGCCTGATGGGCTACGCCGACGCCATAACCATGGCCGGCAAACGCAGCGCGGCCCAGCTGGACCTCTCAGCCGCGTCGGGCAACCGGCTGGCGGGGGATTATATCGCCGGCGTTTTCAAGGACCTGGGCTACGCGGTGGAACGCCAGTGCTACAAGGACCGCAAGGCGGACAAGGAATGCAATATAGTGGCCCGCCGCGCCGCCGGCCAGGGCGCCAAGACCATTTTAATTATCGGGCATATGGATTCCATGGGCTATGAAAAGGCCGGGGCCGACGACAACGCTTCCGGCGCGGCCGGCGTGCTCGAGATGGCCCGCGTGCTGGCCGGCTACAGATCGGACCATTCCTTTATCTTCGTAGCCGCCAACGGCGAGGAGAACGGCATAACCGGCGGCTACGCCTGCGCCAAAAAGCTGAAGGAGTCGGGCGAACTGGCCCGCGTGGACTGGGCCATTAACATGGACATGATAGCCTGGAACAAGGACGGGGTGCTGGAGATAGAGACCAACAAGGAATTTTCCGCCCACGCCGACTGGGTGGGCGCGCAGGCCAGGCTTTATACGAAGCTGGAGCCGCACATAGCCATGCCCGCCTGGGGCAGCGACCACGTGCCGTTCCTCGAGGCCGGCATACCCACTTATCTTTCCATCGAGCACTGGGAGAACCACAACCCCTGCTATCACAAGGCCTGCGACAAAATGGACTCCCTGTCTTGGGATTATGCCTCCGACATAGTGCGCCTGAACCTGGCCGTGGTGGCCGGCAAAGCCGCCCTTACGCCCGTGAAGCCGTAAAGTTACCTGCCCGTAAAATAAAAAGCCCCGCGGTGCGGGGCTTTTTATTGGCCGGCTGAAGGATCAATGCGACTGGAAAACTTTGGCGCCTATCAGCGGGGCCAGCGTGGTGTCGTCGACGAAAGGATTGCGGTTGCCCTGGAACTTGAAGATGCGCTCGTTGCGGCTGCGCTCGGCCGCGTCGGGAGGGTCCAGCCTGTCCCATTCCAGGAACATGGGCACGCGGCTTACCCAGAAAGTATTGTAATTCACTCCGTCGTGGATGGCCTGGTCGTAGTAGCGCACCACGAAATACAGGATGGCCCGGGCGATATCGCCCTTCGCGGCATCGGCGGGTTCAAAACCCTCCGACCCGAGCTTCGAGCCGCTGTTGGTGGTGTAGGAAGCGTCGGACACCCGTGCGAACGGATAGCTGCCCCGGGAGCTGTTGGGGGTCATAAAAGTAGGGAAAATATGATGCAGGTCGGCCTTCATGGGAGCGGCCTGGTTGAAAAAAGCCTGCGGCCAGGAATGTTCCGCGTTCATCCCGCTGGAATCCACGGTGCCGTCGCCGTTGACGTCGCCCGGCTCCTTGTAATCCTCCCCATGCTCCGAGGTGCCTTTCGCGCAGACCTGGGAGTAGAGGCAGGTAACGCCGGGCCCGCCGCCGCAGCCTGAATTATCCGCGATGGAGAACATGTACTTCTTGGCGTCCAGGTAGCTGTGGCCTATATATCTGACGGGGATCCCGGTCTGCAGGTGCAGCTGCTGGAAAAGCTGCTCGCCGGAAAGCGCCGGGGCTTTCTGCGGCACGGGCGCGGGAAAGGCAACTTCCACGCCGGGAACGGAGTCCAGGAGAGTTGCCAGCGAAGAGGGGGGGAGCGAATAGCCGGCGCCTGAAAGCGCGGCCAGGAGTAACGCGGCCAGGGTGGCTGCACACGGTTGCTTTAGCATCGGAATTATTATATCAGTTTATCCGGAAAATACAACGCTTTTTTCAACGGGCGCACAAGCCGCAAGTTTTAGTATTATAACGGGTAGGAACGCTGATGGAGCGCGGCATCTAACTGAACCGGACGGAGATAGACATGACTGACGAACACCTGATCAACCTGTTCCTCGAGCTGGCGCGGCTGGACGGCCCTTCGGGCAAAGAAGCGCCGGTAGCCGACTACGCGATAAATTTCCTTATGAAACTGGGCCTCCCGGCGGGTACCGACGGCGCCGCCGGGGTTTCCGGCTCGGATACCGGCAACGTGGTCTGCCCGGTGGACGGCGGGGGGGAGTTCGTGCTGCTGGCCCATATGGACACAGCGCGCACCACCGCGGCCACGCGGCAGGTGGTAACTTCCGACCGCGTAAGCTCCGACGGCAAGGCGCAGCTGGGCGCGGATAACCGCGCCGGCATGGCCGCCATACTGTACGCCGTGGAACGCGCGGTAAAGGCCGGCCTGCCGCTGAAGCCTTTTACCATAGCCTTCACCACGCAGGAAGAGACCAGCATGGCCGGCGGGCTGAACCTGACCCTGCCGGCCGGCGTCCGGCACGGTTTCGTTTTCGACTCCTCGCTGGACCCCGGCGCTTACGCCATAGCTTCGCCGGGCGCGGCTGTTTTCGCGGCCAGGGTGGCGGGCAAGCCGGCGCACGCGGGCATTGCGCCCGAGAAGGGGATCTGCGCCATCCGCATAGCGGCGCACGCCATAGACACGCTGAAGTTCGGCAGGCACGACGAGGACACCACCTCGAACATCGGCACGATAACGGGCGGCGAAGCCACCAACGTGGTGCCGCCCTCCGCCGTGGTGAAAGGCGAGGTGCGCTCGCTGGACCCGGCCAAAGTGCCGCCTATACTGGACCAGATAAAGGCCGGCTTCGAAAAAGCAGCGGCCGCCGCCGGCGGGCGCAGCGAGTTCGACTGGGCCTGGGATTTCAAGCCGTACCGCCACGCCCCCGATTCGGAGGTCTGCCGCCTGGCGGCCGAAGCCGTGAAGACCGCGGGGCTGACCCCCGCGCCGGTACCTTCGCACGGCGGCAGCGACGCCAATTCGCTCAACGCGCTGGGCGTGGCCACCGTCAATTTCGGCATCGGGGCCAGGAACCCGCACGCCGACGACGAATACATACTGCTGGAACATCTGGAGAGAACAACGGAGATAATATGGCAGCTTATAAAAAAATAGAAATCGCTGTTTCGGTCTGCGCGCTGCTGCTGTGCTGCGCCGCGGCCCGGGCCCAGGAAACCCCGAAAGGCCACCTGTTCATAATAGGCGGCGGCGACCGCACCGACCCCGTGATGACGCGCTTCGTGGAACTGGCTGGCGGCAGCAGCGCCCGCATAGTGATAGTGCCGCAGGCCAGCGAAGAGGAGCAGGACGCTATCCAGGGCCAGGCCAAACAGTTCAAGCGTTTGGGCGCGGCGTCGGCGGAGGGAGTGATCTTCAAAAAAGGCGACGCGGACAAAAAAGAGAACCTGGCGAAATTCAAGGACGCCGGCGGCGTGTTCTTCAGCGGCGGCGACCAGGTGCGGCTGGTCGCGTTCCTGGCCGGTACCAAAATGCTGGAAGAGATACGCCGGATCTACCGCGAGGGCGGCGTGGTGGGCGGCTCCAGCGCCGGCGCGGCCATAATGAGCAAGGTAATGCTGACCGGCGACGACCGCATGGAAGTCGACGGAGAGTCTTTTACCGCCATCCGCTCCAGCAGCGTGGTGGTGGCGGAGGGCTTCGGCTTCCTGCCTCCTTATATAGTAGCGGACCAGCATTTCCTTAAGCGCAAGCGCGAGAACAGGCTGATCAGCGTGGTGCTGGAGCACCCGGGGCTGACCGGCATAGGCATAGACGAGGCCACGGCGTTCATCGTAAGCCCCGACGGCACGGGGCAGGTGCTGGGCAACAGCTTGGTGTCCGTGTACGAAACTTTCAACGCGGGACCGATAACCCGGGACGAGAGCGGCCACCTGGCGGCGCGGGGGATAACCCTGCACCTGCTGAAGTCAGGCGACACCTACGACCTTAAGAAAGCGGCGCCGGAGGCCGTAAAATGAGATCAAAATTCACTTTCAATACGCTGGTGATGATCTACGCGGTGGTGGTGGCTGTGGCCATAGGCACCTGGCTGCTGCCGGGCGGCGAATACCAGCGCGTGGAAAAGGACGGCCGGACGCTCGTGATAGCCGGCTCGTTCCAGCCCGGCGTGACGGTGCCGCAGGGGCCGGGCAAGGTGCTGCTGGCACCGATAAAAGGCTTCATAAAATCCGCCGACATACTGGTGTTCCTGTTCGTGATAGGCGGCGCGTTCATGGTGATAGAGAAGACCGGTGCGCTGGCCTCGGGGCTGAAGCGGCTGGCCGGGTTCTTCGCGAAAAGGCCGCACCTGCGCATCTTCTTCATCCCGATAACCGTAACGATATTCTCGATAGCGGGCTCGGTGTTCGGCATGTGCGAGGAGACGATGCCGTTCGTGCTGATCTTCATCCCGCTTGCCATGGCGCTGGGCTACGATTCGCTGGTGGGCACCGCCATCCCATTCCTGGGCGCGGCGGCCGGCTTCGCGGGGTCCACGCTCAACCCGTTCATCGTGGGCATAGCGCAGCGCATAGCGGAGATCCCGCCGCGCTCAGGGCTGGAATACCGCCTGCTGGTGTGGGTGATCAGCACCTCGTGCATGGCGGGCTTCATAATGATCTACGCGGCGCGCATCCGCAAAGACCCGGCCAAAAGCCCGGTGTACGAGCTGGATAAACTGCGCAAGCACGACCTGCACCTGGACGCGGACAAAGCGGACCCGTTCCTGTGGAAGCACAAGCTGGTGCTGCTGGTATTCGGGCTGTCCATCGTGGCGCTGGTGTTCGGCGTGATGAAATACGAGTGGTTCATAACCGAGATAGCGGCGCTGTTCTTCGCGCTGGCCATAGCGGCCGGCCTGCTGGGCCGCCTGAGCATGGACGAACTGACCGACGCTTTCAAGGAAGGCGCGCGCGGCATGATGGGCGTGGCCCTGATCATAGCCTGCGCCAAGGCCACGCTGGTGGTGGCCACCGACGGCAAGATACTGGACTCCATGCTGTACGGCATGGCCACGGTGATCTCGCGGCTGCACCCGATAGTGGCGGCGCAAAGCATGTTCGTGGCGCAGGGCGTGCTGAACTTCTTCGTGCATTCCGGCTCGGGGCAGGCGGCCCTTACCATGCCGGTGATGGCGCCGCTGGCCGACGTGATAGGCCTTACGCGCCAGACGGCCGTGCTGGCGTTCCAGTTCGGCGAGGGCTGGATAAACCCGGTGCTGCCCACTTCGGGCGTGACCATGGGCGTACTGGGCCTGGCGGGCATACCGTGGAATATCTGGGCCAGATGGATGCTTCCGGCGCAGATCTTTTTCTTCATACTTGCGCTGGTGCTGCTGATACCGCCCGTGCTGCTGCACTGGCAGTAGGGGGACTAAATGGGATTTTGCGTTATCGCAGCAGGTGAGCGGATGCCGGGTTTCGCGGCGATGGCGGCCGCCCTGGCCGCCGCCTTCGGCCTGGACCACCCGGCGGCTGCCGTTCAGGCCAGGCATTGCTGGGGGGTTTTCGCCAGGGACCTGGAAGCCGCCGCCGCCGACGCTGTTGTAGGGCATTGCGCGGCCTGCGGCATTAAAACCATTAAACTGCCGGCCGCTGCGCTGGCCCGGCTGCCCGCTGCGCACAGGATCAAAAAGATCGGCTTTGAAAAAGAACACCTGGCCTGGATGGACGCCGCCGGCAACGCCGGGACCGTCCGCGCGCGGGAGATAGCCGCGCTATCGGCCGCCCCGGTAAAAGAAGAAACGATGCACCTGGTTAAAACCAAGGAAGGCCCTTCCGGCGCGGAAAAAGCGGTGCGGATGGGAATAATGTCCGTGACTGGCCTGCCGATAGGCCTCGGCAAGACGAAAGAGACAATAAAAGAAGTGCGTGGCAACGAACTGGCGTTCTACCTGGACATTATTTCAGGCTCCGACGAGCCCCGCCTGCGCCTGAGCCCCGTGGATCTCGACTTTTCCTGCCTGAAAGAAAAGAAAACCTATTCCAGCGAGATGAATTTCAGGCTGCTGGCCCTGGAACTGGCCGCTTTCGTGCCCGCCGCCCTTAACAGCGCCGCCCTCTGGGCCATGCGCGAGAACACGCCCCTGAACGCCCTGCCCTACGACACCATGGAAGATTTCGAGACCGAAACCCGCCGCCTGGCGGCGCTGACAAGTATTTAACTCAGAATAATCCGTGCATTTTATCACGACACGCCTTTGTCGGGTTGGTGTGCTATGCTATTTACAGGGATTTTGCATCTTGACTGTATATACAGATGTGTTACAATATATGGGGGGCAGGATGATACGCTGGGATCCAGCCAAAAGCGAGCGGTTGAAGCGGACAAGAGGTGTTTCGTTCGAGGAAATACTCCAGGCGGAACTTGTCGCGACGCTGGGGCACGCAAAGAGGGCGAATCAGGAATTGCTGCTCTTCCGTTACCTGGATTACATCTGGGTGGTCCCGTATGTAGTACACGGCGAGGAGATGTTCCTGAAAACACTATTCCCAAGCAGGAAATACACGAAATTGGATTTAAAAGGGGAACTCCCATGAGGAAGATCAAGCTGACTAAACAAGAGCGGGCTATTGAGAAAGGTCTGCTGCGCGGAGAATATGTCCCGTTAGCGGCGGCTGAGGCGCAGGCCGTGGCCAAGGCTATAGCCGCGCGGCGCAAGGACGCCGTTTTGAACATCCGCATCAACAGCCAGGACCTAAGCCAGCTGAAGCAGAAGGCTAAACACCTTGGCGTACCCTATCAGACTTTCATCTCGGAGATTCTCCATCATTACGCCGGATAGAACGCAATAACTTTCGCGGTTGCGCGGGGAGTGGGATTTTGATAGCATAATGACTGGCTGGTCAGTATCCGGCCGTTATGAAAGCTTTGACCAGGACGCAGAAACAGGAAAAAGAGCTGGAGATAGTCCGGGCCGCCACGCGCGTGCTGGAGCAGCGCGGCTTCGATGCGCTGACCATGGAAGAGGTGGCCAGAGAGGCGGGACTCGCCAAGGGGACCCTTTTCCTTTATTATAAGCATAAAGAAGACCTGATACTCGCCGTCTTCTCGGCGATGGCCGAGACGCTGGGGCAGACGCTGGGCGCCATAGCCGCCGCGGAACTCGCCCCGGAGGAAATGCTGAACAGAACAGTACACGCCCTCCTCGTGCATTTCGATAAAAAACGCGACATAACCGGTTATTCAGGGGGCCTGCCGCTGGCCGGGCCCAGCAAAGAGGCGCTGCGCTCCCGCTTCGCCGCCAACATGCAGGCCATAGCCGCCGCCCTTAAGCTTTGCGCCGGGGGGGGCTTGCTGGAACTGGAAGACCCCCTGTTCTCGGCGTCCGCTCTCTTCGGCCTTTGCCGCGGCTCCAATTCCTACGCGCGCGCCGCCGGCCACAAGCTATCGGTTGAGGAACGGGCGCGGCGCATAACCGGCATATTCCTGAACGGAACAAGGAAAAAGAAATGAAACTTATTATATTTTCGGCCATGCTGGCCCTGCTGCCCTGCGCGCTGCCGGCGCAGGAATTCTCCACGGCCACGATGCGGCCGATAACGCTTAATGAAGCTTATACGCTGGCGCTGGCCAAAAGCGAACAGCTGGCCCTGCAGGCGGAAGGCATAAAGCAGCTGGAAGCCGCCGAGCAGCTCATTAACGCCGCTTTCCGGCCTTCTTTCGACGCCAACGCCTCGCAATACAAGCAGCAGAACTCGGCGTCCGCCACCAAAGGCTACTTTTCAGGCAGCTATGCGCTGTTCTCCGGCATGCGCAACTATATCTCGCAGAAGGCGGCCGCCGCCAGGACCGGCGCGGCGAAGCTCGACCTCGGCCGCGCCCGCCAGCAGCTTTACCTGAACGTGGCGCAGGCGTACCTGAACCTGCACGCCTCACAGCGGCAGATCTTTATCCGGCGCGAGCAGCTGGAGGTAACGAAGAAAAGAATAGCCGAACTGCAGTCCAGGGTGGACATCGGCCGCTCGCGCAAAAGCGAAGTTGTGGCGGCGCAGACGCAGCTGGCGCAGGACAAGGCCAGCTGCCTCAACGCCCAGGCCGCCGAACGCCTGCAGCAGCAGGCGCTGCTGTTCCTGACGGGCCTGGAGACCGACCTGGTGCCGGACCAGATTACGCCGCACCCGGCGGCCGGCCTGGAAGATTACCTTAAAGCCGCCCTGCTGCGCCCCGACCTGGCCGCCAGCCGCAAGGCGCTGGAAGTTTCGGGCTTCCTGCTGGACATACAGCAGCGCAATCTCTGGCCCACTATTACCGTTTCGGCCGATTACTACGTGGTGCGCCGCCCCATGCCCGCCCCGGCGAACCGCTGGGACGGCACGCTGGCGGTGAATATACCTTTATATAACGGCGGCGCGGCCCAGGCCCAGCGGCAGTCCGCTTACTCGGCGAAGCGCTCGGCCGAACTGGCGGTGCAGCTGGCCCAGCGGCAGGCGCTCACCGAAGTCCGCTCGGCCTACGAAGAATACAAATATTCCTCCCTGCAGACCGCCAGCCTTATGGAAGCCAGGACACTGGCCGAGGACAACGCGCGCTACCAGGCCGAGGACTATAAGCTCGGGCTGGTAACGAACCTCGACGTGCTCAGCGCGCTGAACACCGTGCAGCAGGTGCGCCTTACCCTGGCCCTGGCCAGAGTGCAGGAGAATCTTAGCCAGCTGCAGCTCGAGATAGCCGCCGGCCTGGAGATAAAACAATGACGCTTTCCGATCTTTCCATCAAGAACCCCGTTTTCGCCTGGATGCTGATGCTGGGCCTGATAGTGTTCGGCTGGATAGGCTTTTCCAGCATGGGCATCAGCCAGATGCCGGACGTGGACTACCCGGTGGTCAACGTCAACGTGGGGCTGGAAGGCGCGGCCCCGGAAGTTATGGAAACGCAGGTGGCGGACGTGCTGGAAGGCGTGGTGATGAGCATACAGGGCATCAAGGACGTGTCCTCCAGCTCCAAGCGCGGCTCGTGCAACCTTACCATAGAATTCGAGCTGGGCCGCGACATCGACGTGGCCATGCAGGAAGTGCAGGCGAAGATCTCCCAGGCGGCGCACGACCTGCCCCGCGACATCGACCCGCCTACGGTGAGCAAAAGCAACCCCGAAGACCAACCCATCATCCGCGTCTCGCTGAGCGGCGACAGGCCCATCAAGGACCTGATGGCCTATTCCAACGATTTCCTGAAGGACAAGTTCACCACCATCTCCGGCGTGGGCGACGTGGACATGGGCGGCTTCGTGGACCCCAACCTGCGCATCTGGGTCAACACCGAACAGCTCAACGCCAAGCAGCTCACCGTAGAGGACGTGATGAACACGGTGGCCAACCAGCACCTGGAAATGCCGGCCGGCTACATCAGCTCCGGCAACAAGGAAATGAACGTCCGCGTGATGGGCGAAGCCACCACCCCCGAGCAGTTCCAGAACCTGGTGATAACCGGGCGCGGCGGGGCCGCCATCTGGAAGACCTTCCGCATCAAGGACGTGGCCGAAGTGGAGGACGGCCTTAACGACATCCGGCGCGTGGCCCGCACCCAGGGCCGGACCTCGGTGGGCATCGGCATAATGAAGCAGCGCGGCTCCAACGCCGTGGCCGTGGCCAAGGCGGTGCGCGCCCGCGTGGCGGAGCTGCAGAAAAGCCTGCCGCAGGGCATGTACCTGACCGTAGTGAACGACACCACGCGCTTCATAGAGGATTCCACGCGCGAGCTGAACTTCACGCTGATCCTTTCCGCGCTGCTCACCGGCGCGGTCTGCTGGCTGTTCCTGGGCTCCTGGTCCTCCACGCTCAACGTCCTGCTGGCCATCCCCACGTCCATCATCGGCGCGTTCCTGATACTTTATTTCATGGGCTTCACGCTCAATACTTTCACGCTGCTGGGGCTGTCGCTGGCCATCGGCATAGTGGTGGACGATGCCATCATGGTGCTGGAGAACATCGTGCGGTACAACGAGATGGGCTACGGCCGCGTAAAGTCGGCCCTCGTCGGGGCCAGGGAAATAACCTTCCCGGCCATGGCCTCCTCCATAGCCATCCTCGCTATTTTCGTGCCGGTGATCTTCATGAAAGGCATCATCGGCAAGTTCTTCTTCCAGTTCGGCGTAACGATGTCAGCCGCCGTGCTGCTGTCGCTGCTGGAAGCGCTGACGCTGTCGCCGATGCGCTGCTCGCAGTTCGTGGACGCGGGACGCACCACCGCCATGGGCATCTGGATGGACAAGGCCTTTACCCGCTTCGCGGCGCTGTACCGCAGCACGCTGGAGCGCATACTGCGGCACCGCTGGAAGACCGTGGGCGCCGCCGTGGCGGTGTTCGCCGTTTCGCTGCTGATAGCTAAAAGGCTGCCGATGGAATTCACGCCGTCGCAGGACCAGAGCCAGTTCATGGTGCGGCTGCAGACCCCCATAGGCTCTTCCTTCGACTATACCAACGCGGCGTTCGCCAAGGTGGAAGCCTGGGCCATGAAGAACCCCAACGTCGAGCGCTATTTCGGCGCGGTAGGCATGGGCGGCGTGAACGGCGGCATGCTGTTCATGACGCTCAAACAGCCCAAGGACCGCGTGCCCCTTAAGAAAGGCGGAAAAAAGCCCACCCAGCAGGAATTAATGAGCTACACCCGCAAAGCTCTTAAGGGCATACCGGAGCTGGACCGGGTCTCCATACAGGACCCCTCTCAGGCGGGCTTCACCGCCAAGCGCGGCTATCCCGTTGAGATCAGCCTGCGCGGCCCCGACTGGGACAAACTGGCGGAGCTGGACCAGAAGCTGATGAAGCGCATGGTAGAATCGGGCAAGATGGTGGACGTGGACACCGACTACCAGGCCGGCATGCCCGAGGTGCAGGTGGTCCCGGACAGGGAAAAGGCGGCCGCGCGCGGCGTCAACATCGCTTCCATCGGCGATTCCGTGAACGCCATGATAGGCGGCGTGCGCGTGGGCAAGTTCACCAAGAACGGCAAGCGCTACGACATCCGCATCCGGCTGGTGGACCGTGACCGCAAGACGCCCGCCGATATCGGCAAGATCTGGGTGCGCAACAACCGGGGGGAACTGATACGGCTTTCGGAAGTGATGAAAGTAGTTGAAAAGAACACGCTGCTCTCCATCTCGCGGCGCAACAGGGAACGAGCCATAGGCGTGTTCGCCAATCCCGCACCGGGCGTAGCGCAGGGCGACGCGCTGGCTGAGGTGCAGAAGCTGGCCAAAGAACTGCTGCCCGACGGCTACCGCATAGTGCTGTCCGGCAGTTCGCAGACCTTCCAGGATTCTTTCGGCAGCCTGATCTATGCCATGGTGTTCGGGATCTTCGTGGCCTACATGGTGCTGGCGTCGCAGTTCAACAGCTTCCTGCACCCTTTCACCGTGCTGATGGCGCTGCCGTTCAGCATCACCGGCGCGTTCATAGCGCTGCTGGTGGGGCATCAGTCGCTGAACATCTACAGCATGATAGGCATGATACTGCTGATGGGCATAGTGAAAAAGAATTCCATCCTGCTGGTGGAGTTCACCAACACCCGGCGGCGCGATAAGGGGATGAACGTGACCGAGGCGCTGCTGGAGGCCTGCCCCATACGGCTGCGCCCCATCCTGATGACCTCTTTCGCCACCATAGCTGCGGCCATTCCGCCGGCGCTGGGCATCGGCCCCGGGGCGGAAACCCGCATCCCGATGGCGCTGGTGGTGATAGGCGGCGTGCTGTTCTCGACGTTCCTTACGCTGCTGGTGGTGCCCTGCGTCTACAGCCTGCTGGCGCCGCTGGAAAGCCGCCGCCATGAGGGCGACCTGAAACAGGCGCTGAGGGAGCTGGGCGAACTGCCCGCCGGGCAATAAACCGGCTTTCATCCGCCCGCGGAAACGGCCCGCGGCCGACCGGCATTACCGGTTTGCCGCGGGCGCTTTTTTTGCTATATTTGAGCATTGTCAACCGGAGGCTTTCGTTTAATTATGAAACAACTGTCCCTTACAGCCGCTTTAACTTTTATCTGCTGCGCAGCCGCCGCCGCGGCGGACCGGCCCGCGGGGCTTGCCTTCTCCCAGCTGAGCGCCCGGGTAAAGGCCGAAGTACCGGCCGCGCCGACCCCGGAACAGGGAGTTGACCTTTCAGCCATCGAAGACCTTAAGAACGACGCCCGCTACTGGGTAACGGCCGCCGCAGACGACAAATACGACCGCACCGGGCTGCTCAACGCCGGGCTGGACATAGTGGAAATAGAGGAGCGCGCCGTCTCCGGCTTCATTGCCGGGCCGGAAATGGACCAGCTGGCGCAGAAAGGCTTTATAGTAAAGAGCCGCCAGCCCATCTACGACTACGCAAAAAAGCATCTGAAGGATTTTCCAGCCGCCGACGGGGTCTACCATAATTACGCGGAAACCGCGGAGCAGCTGCAGCAGCTGGCCGCGGCCAATCCAGCCGAGACCTCGCTGCTCTCCATAGGGAAAAGCCTCGAGGGCAGGGACGTCTGGTGCCTGCGCGTCAACCCCGCCGAAAAAGGGGAAACCCCTTCGGCGCGGCCCGCGGCGCTGTTCATGGGCAACCACCACGCCCGCGAGCACCTGACGAACGAAGTGGCGCTGGGCCTGGCGACATACTTAATGGCGCACAAGACAGAGCCCGAAATACGCGGCTACCTGGACACGCTGGACATCTACATAGCCCCGATGACCAACCCCGACGGCGCGGAATACGACATCCAGACCGGCAAATACCGCTGGCACCGCAAGAACACCCGCGTCAATTCCGACAAGTCCATAGGCGTGGACCTGAACCGCAATTACGATTCGCTCTGGTGCAAGGCCGGGGCCTCGCATTCCCCGGGCAGCGACACTTACTGCGGGCCCTATGCCTTCTCCGAGCCCGAGACGCTGAACATAAAGAAGTTCGTGGAAACGCACAAGAACCTGAAGACCCTGATGAGCTACCACTCCTATTCCAGCCTGGTGCTCTATCCGTGGGCCGGCAAGGACGTGCCCGTGGAGAGCGCCAGGGACCGGAAAGTTTTCGAAAGCATGGGCAAGGCCATGGCGTCCTTTACCGGCTACAAGCCGGAGCAGTCCAGCGATCTTTACGTGGCCACCGGCGACACCACCGACTGGGCTTACGCCACTTCGGGTATTTTCGCTTTCACTACCGAGCTGGAAGGCAGCTCTTTCTACCCCGGCGCGGCCGCCATCGCCAAGGCCGTTGCCAATAACGTAAAAGCGGCGGTCTATATGCTCGGCGTCACCGGCGACCCGTACGAATTAGCCAGGTAAAGCGGCGCGATGGAAAAAGAAAGGCCCCGGGAAGGGGCCTTTTCTTTTTGCCGGCCGGCGGCTGTCAGTGGGCTTTGAATACTTGCTCGCCTATCTGGTCCACCAGCTCGGGATTGTCTATAAAGGGGTTGCGGTTGCCCTGGAACTTCTCCACCAGGCCGTTGCGGCGCAGTTCGTTGGCGTCGGGGGGGTCCTGGCGGTTCCATTCCATCAGCATGTTCACGCGGCTGGTCCAGAACGAATTGTAATTCATGCCCTGCTTTATGTTCTTGTCGGAGTAGCGCACGATGAAGTAGAACATGGCGCGGGCCACGTTGCCTTTTACCGCGTCGGCGGGCTCGAAGCCCTCCGAGCCCAGCTTGGAGCCGGAGGAGGTGCGGTAGGTGGCTTTCGCGACTTTCGCGAAAGGCAGGTTGCCGCGGCGGCCGTTGGGGGTGGCGAAAGTGGACTGCAGATGGTGCAGGTCGGCCACCATAGGCAGCGCGCTGTTGAAATAGCTCTGGGGCCAGAGATGTTCGGCGTTGATGAACGTGTCCACTACGCCGTCGTTGTTGGCGTCGCCCTGCTCCTTGTAGTTCTCGCCGTTGTTGCTGGAGCCTTTCACGCAGACCTGGGAATAGAACGTAAGAATGCCCGGGACGCCGTCGCAGCCGGAATTATCGGCCGTGGAATACATATAAGCTTTAGAGCCCTTATAGGAGGGCTGGTAGCCCGCCCGGGAAAAAGCGGTAGTCTCGTGCAGGTAGGAGAAAAGCTGCTCGCCGGATAAAGCGGTCTTTAAGGCGTAGGGGCTGTACGGCGCCGCCACCGAAGCGGCAGGCGGCATGACCAGCTCGAAACGCTGCGGGGCGGACGCCCTCAGGGCGCCGAACGCGGGGACCTGGGCGGCCAGGCTGGAAAAGTTAAGGGTTGAAAGTACTGCCGAGAGCAGGACCGCGCTGATGCTTTTCAAGAGGCCTCCGAAATTCACGGTTGACTTATGTCGTTGACTTACGTCAAGTATAGTTTAACTCTTTGTGCCTAGTCAACAAGGGCCAAAGGGCCTATGCCTGTTATAGGCCTAAAGACCTACACGCAAAATTTTTTCGTCTGGCGCAACTTGTATTCAGAGGCGAAAAAACATAAATAGCACAAAAGGAGGTCTATTTTTCCTAGAATGGTAGTTAAGGCTGGACAAAGGCGGAAAAATGAAAAACAACGATAAAGTTACAATATCCTTTCACGGGGCGGCCGGCGAGGTTACCGGCTCGCGCCACCTGCTGGAAACCGGGGACCAAAGCCTGCTGCTGGACTGCGGCATGTTCCAGGGCCACCGCACCGACGCCGACGCGAAGAACCGCACCTTCCGCTTCCCGCCCGCCTCGGTGGACGCGGTCATACTCAGCCACGCGCATATAGACCACTGCGGCCTGCTGCCGCTGCTGTACAAGAACGGCTGCGACGCGCCGATCTACGCCACGCCCGCTACCGCCGAGATAACCGGCATAATGCTGGCGGACTCCGCCCGCCTTCAGGAAGGGGACGCGCAGTATTACAACAAGATACACGCCGCCGAGAACCTCACCATAGAGCCGCTCTACGAGGAAGAGGACGCGAAACTGGCCCTCGCCCATATGAAGCCCCTTGAATACGGCGCGGACTTCGCGCCCATCCCGGGCGTAAAGGCGAAGCTGCTCAACGCGGGCCACGTGCTGGGCTCCGCCATGACGCAGCTGGATATAGAAACCCCGGCCGGCGGCAGGCGGCTGCTGTATACCGGCGACCTGGGCCGCGCCGAAACGCTGCTGCTTGACGACCCCGTAGCGCCGCGGGGCGTGGACTACCTGGTGATAGAAAGCACTTACGGCGACCGGAACCACGAGCCGCTGGCCGACGCGGAAGGGCAGCTTACCGAAGTAATAAAAAAGGCCATAGCGCAGCGGGGGAAAATAATAATCCCCAGCTTCGCGCTGGAGCGCACGCAGGAAATAATTTTTATCCTCGACAAGCTCCGCCGCAGCGGCGCCGCGCTCGATATTCCCGTCTACGTCGACAGCCCGATGGCGATCAGCCTTACCGAGATCTTCAATAAGCACCGCGAGGAGTTCTGCTTCGACGCGAAATTCCGCGATTACGCCCGCATGGACGGCGATCCCTTCGGCTTCGACTACATACGCTACCTGCGCACCAAGGAGGAGTCGCAGACGCTGAACAACAAGAACGGGCCGATGATAATAATCTCGGCCTCGGGGATGTGCGAAGGCGGCCGCGTGCTGCACCATCTGCGCAACAACATAGAGAAAGAGAACAACACCATACTGCTGGTAGGCTACCAGGCGCAGGGCACGCTGGGCAGGAAACTGCAGGACGGGCTGCCGAAAGTAAAGATCTTCGGCATCGAGCACGAGGTCGGGGCCACCATCGAGACCATGCACACTTTCTCCTCGCACGCCGGCAAGGACGACCTGCTGGCCTTCATAAAAGCTGCCAGCCCCGCGCGCGGTGTATTCCTGGTGCACGGCGACCCCGAAGCCCGGGCCGCGCTGGCGGCGGCGCTGGAGACGGAGGGGATAAAGAACGTAAAATGCCCCGCCCTGGGTGAAAAATTCGAATTGAACTGACGGCCGGAGCGGCCGCGATGTAAGCCCGCCGGCCAAAAAGGTTATAATATAGATAATATATGAAACGACTACTCAAAAAATACGGCCTCAAAGCCCTGGAAACGCTCGGGCTTAAGAAAGAGGCTTCAGGATTCTACGGCCTGGGCATAGCCCCTAAACTGATGGATATCCTCGATAAAAAAGGCTTCGTGATCCCCACTCCCATACAGGAGAAATCAATACGCGTGGCCACCGAAGGCAAGGACATGGTGGGCATAGCCCAGACCGGCACAGGCAAGACCATAGCTTTCGCCATCCCGATGATACAGCGCCTGGCGGCCAAGTCAGGCAAAGGCCTGGTGCTGCTCCCCACGCGCGAACTGGCCATGCAGGTGGCCGAGGTCTGCCGCGATTTCGCCCCGCAGATGGGCATGGGCGTGGCCTGCCTTATCGGCGGAGAGGGCAAGGAAGGCCAGTTGCGCGACCTGCACCGCAAGGCCCGGATAATAATAGGGACCCCCGGCCGGGTCTACGACCACATCGAGCGGGGCGACCTGCGCGTGGACGACGCCACTATACTGGTGCTGGACGAGGCGGACCGGATGTTCGACATGGGCTTCGCGCCGCAGATAAACCGCATCATCCGCGCGCTGCCCAAAGAGCGCCAGACCATGCTGTTCTCGGCCACCATCCCCGACGAGGTGATGCGGCTGGCTTCAGCCCATATGAAGCTGCCCATCCGCATAGAGGTGGCGAAATCCGGCACCGCCGCCGCCAACGTTATACAGGAGCTTTACGTGGTGCGCACCGGCTCCAAGCCCCTGCTGCTTTCCAAGCTCCTCGAGAAATACGCCGGCACCGTGCTGATCTTCGTGGAAACCCGCTACGACGCCGCCAAGGTGGCGAGCATCCTTTCCTACATGGGCCACGCCGTGGCGGAAATACATTCCGACCGCACCATGGGCCAGCGCAAGGACGCCATGGCGGGCTTCAAGTCGGGCAAGTACCGCGTACTGGTGGCCACCGACATAGCCGCCCGCGGCATAGACGTGACCGGCATCGAGCTGGTGATAAACTACGAGATGCCGGCGGAGGACGACGCCTACGTGCACCGCATAGGCCGCACCGGGCGCGCCGGGCAGCCCGGCCGGGCCATCACCTTCGCCACGCCCGACCAGGGCGGCGACGTGCGCAGCATTGAAACTCTTACCGGCATACCCATGAACCAGGTAAGCCACCCGGAAGTGCCCACCGAAACGCTGTGGGGCTACGACCACGCCGCCGGCGGGCGCGGCTGGAACCAGCGCTCCTCGCGCCGCCCAGGCGGCGGCGGGCGCCGCCGCTGAGCGTCCGTTCTCCTAAAGCACAAAGGCCGCCTTTCGGGCGGCCTTTGCTTTTTCTGCTCCGGGAAACTTTAATTCGCGCTGAGCTTTTCGAATTCCGCCTTATAGGGCTTCACGTATTCCGGCGCCATCGTGAAGATGGTGTTCTCGGTGTTTATGTCCTCGGCGGTGGCCGACCAGTTGAACGAGCCGTTTATCAGCAGCGCGTTATCCAGCACGGCGAATTTATTGTGCATGATCCCGAACTCGGTGCGCCCGGCCTTGTAGCGGACCACGATGTTGTTGCGCTTGGCCTCCTCTTTGAACGGGAAAGCGGATTTCACATAAAGCAGCAGCTTTACCTTCACGCCGCGCCCGGCCGCGCGGTTGAGCGCGTCCATCAGGGGCCTTGAAGTGAAAGAGAACATGGCCACGTCCACCTCCGCGCGGGCGGCGTCTATGGCTTTGGCCATGGCCGCGGTAGTGCCGGCGCGGGGGGAGAAGATATAGTTCGGCAGAACGGCGCCGTTGAAGTTCACGGAGGGCTTCGGGTCGGCGGGCGGGGCGGTGGGCTTGGCCGCCGCCGCCTCGGGCTGCCCGGCGGGCTTCGCCTGCTGCCACATCCATTCATAATCGGCGGCGTAGCCGCGCACGATATTGCCGTCCGCCACGAACATCAGGTTCTCGTAGCTGGACTGTTCGGCGAGGGTGCTCCAGTTGGCCGAGCCCGTCTCCAGCGCGGTCCCGTCGAAAATGGCGTACTTGCAGTGCATGGAGCCCGAGCCGGCGCGGCCTTTCATCACGCGGGTCTCGATGCCGGAATCTATCACTTCCTGTATCTCTTTGCCGGCCTTCGGATAGACATGGTCGTAATCGAAGATCATGCGCACTTTCACGCCGCGGGCGCGGGCGCGCAGCATGGCCTGGATGGTGTCCTCGAACTGCAGGTTGTACAGGGCCACGTCCAGCGTGGCTTTCGTCCTGTCTATGGCTTTCACCAGCGGCGGGCTGACGCGCTCCTCTTCGGTAAAAATATAAGCCGGCAGGCCGGACCAGTCATAGGCGCCTTTCCCGGAGTTCAGCGGGGAGGCGGGCGACGCCGCGGGGACGGGGGCGGGGAGGGGAGAAGCCGAATTCAATGTTCGCAGGGCGGCCGAGCCGTGGGAAAGGACAGGAAAGACCGTCAGCAGCAGAAGGACCAGGGAATTAAAAATGTTTTTCATGCGCACCTCTTTACCGTAGATACATATAATATATCAGCAAAGCCGGCGGCCCGTAAGAAGCATTGGACCCCCGCTGCCGGTTTATTGGACCTATGCGTTTATGGGGCTTTAGGCTGATGTCAACATGTGCGGATTTCAGTATAATGAATGATATGCCGAAGGGTCCTGTGATAAAAGTTAAGCAGATAACCAGCGAGGACGCCGGCTGGAAAGCCAGCTTCAGGGAGTTCTACGCCGACTGCGAAGTCAAGAAGCTCGCGCCCCGGCAGGCGCACGCCTATTTCGCGGCTTACGCCGGCGGCGAACTTGCGGGGCACTGCGTGGTCTATTTTGAAAAAGGCCGCTGGATAATGAACGGGCTGCGGGTGAAACCGGAGTTCCGCCAGATGGGCATCGGCAAGCTGCTCACCAAAGCGCGCCTGCGCCACGCCATCGCCAACGGCGCGAAAGAGGTCTGGTACGCCTGCGACGACGGCAACCTGGTCACCATCTGCTGCCACCTGGCTTTCGGCTTCGAGAAGATCTGCCCGGAGAACCACAACTGCGATCTCACCACCGTGCACTGGTACCGCCTGAAAGTAACGCCCGCGCTGCTTAAAAAGATAGCGGCCGCCTGACCTTTAATCGCTCCCGTAATATTCCTGCTTCTCGAAAGAGACCGTGATGTCGCGGGCTTTGAGGAATTTCAGGTATTCTTTGGCCTGCAGGCTCAGCACCGGGATCTCCACCTGTATCCTTTCCTCCGGCCCCACGGGGTCGCTGTACCCGTAGGGCTTCGACCAGATAAGGGCCCCCGCGCCGTCCTTGAAAACAAGCAGGCCGCTGAAAGCGCTGTACCGGCGCCGGGTGGTGTTCTCGAATTCCAGGTAAAGGGTCACGCCCATCTTGTCGCTGGTGACGAACTGCTTCTTCTTGACAAAATACACGGCTATGGGGTTTGCGGGCTGCGCCGGCCTGGCCGCGGCCGGCGCGGGGGCGGGGGAGGCCGCGCCGCCCTTTTCCAGCGCCGTCACGCGGTGCTCCACATTGGTCACGCGCTTTTCAAGGCCGGTAAGCCTTTTCCCGGCGGAAGGCGGCACGGAGGCCGAGACGGCCGCGGCGAGTAAAAAGAAAAGCAGCGCTTTCATACAGTAATTATACCTAAAAGCGGCGCGCGGCCGGGGCCGCCGCGCTGGGCTTTTAACCCCAGATATGGGATAATGGTATATGACTGACACAACAACAACTCCGGCCGCCGGCTTCTACGGCCTCGGCATCGCCCCGAAATTACTCGAGGCTCTCGACAAACTCAAGTTCCTGGTGCCCACCCCCATACAGCTGAAAGCCATCCCCATCGCCGCGGAAGGCAAGGACATGGTGGGCATAGCCCAGACCGGCACCGGCAAGACCATAGCGTTCGCCATACCCATGATACAGCGGCTCGCCGCCTGCGAGGGCAAAGGCCTTGTGCTCGTGCCCACGCGCGAACTGGCGCAGCAGGTAGCCGAAGTGTACAAGCAGTTCGCCCCGCTGATGGGCATGCAGACCGCCGTGATCATCGGCGGCGAAAGCGTGGGCCGCCAGCTGCAGGACCTCCGCCGCAGGCCGCGCATAATAATCGCCACGCCAGGCCGCATGATAGACCATATCGGCCAGCGCAACGTGATCATGTCCGACGTGCGCGTGCTGGTGCTCGACGAGGCCGACCGCATGTTCGACATGGGCTTCGCGCCGCAGATCAACAAGATCATCGCCACGCTGCCCAGGGAACGGCAGACCATGCTGTTCTCGGCCACCATGCCCGACGCCATAATGAAGCTGGCCGCCGCGCACATGAAGCTGCCCACCCGCATAGAGGTGGCCCGCTCCGGCACCGTGGCGGACAAAGTGGACCAGGAACTTTTCATAGTCAGCCGCGGGGATAAACTGCCGCTGCTCTCCAGGCTCCTCGAGAAATACTGGGGCAGCGTGCTGCTGTTCGTGCGCACCAAGCACAACGCGAAAAAAATCGCCAAGGAACTGCGCGACATGAAGCACAGCGCCGCCGAGATACACTCCAACCGCTCGCTGGCGCAGCGCCGCGAAGCGCTGGAAGGCTTCAAGGCCGGCCGCTACCGCATACTGGTGGCCACCGACATAGCCGCCCGCGGCATAGACGTGACCGGCATAGAGCTGGTGGTGAACTTCGACCTGCCCGACGAGGACGAGAACTATATCCACCGCATCGGCCGCACCGGCCGCGCCGGGCAGCCGGGCCGCGCCATCACCTTCGCCTCGCCCGACCAGGGCAGGGACGTGCGCAACATCGAGCGCCTGATGCGCATGGTGCTGCCGGTCTCGGTACACCCGGACATAGCGCCGGCCAGCTTCGGTTTCAGCCACGGCGGCGGGGGACAGCACCAGACCGGCGAGAAACGCCGGCCCGGCCCCGGCGCCGGACGCGGTTCGCGCAGGGTGGAACCCATCCCCGCGGCCGCGCGCGATCTGCCCGTGCCGGCGCAGCGGCCGGAGACCGAACCCGCGGAACGCAACTATAACCGCCTCCCCGAACCCCAGCCCGAACGGCCCGAGGTGAACTATAACCGCGCGGAAAGCCCGCGCAGGTCCGAACCCCGGCCCCAGGGCCGCGGCGGCAACTCCCGCGGCCGCGCGCCAGCAAGGACCCAGCGCCCGCAAGGCGGCGGCCAGCGCGGAGCCGGCCAGCGCCCCGAGCGCGGCAATTTCCAGGCCAGGCCGGAAGGCGCCCGGCCGGGTCCAGCCCGCTACGGTTCGCGGCCCGACCGGTCAGGCGCCCCCAGGCGCGCCCCCGGTTCGTCGCGCCCGTCGATAGTAAGCCCTTCGCCTTACTTCGACAACGAAGAGCCCCGGCCCCGCAGGCCCGCTTACGGCCGGAACCCTTCCGCGCACGGCCCCAGGCCGGCCGGCCCCGCCGGCCGCGCTGAAGCTGCCAAGCCGCAGCAGGGCAGCTGGTTCTCCCGCTTCCTGAAAAAAACCAAGGCCGATCACAAGCACGAATAACGCATTGGCTAGCGACCGCACTGACCGCCCCCGGCAACGGGGGCGGTCTTTTTTACGACAGCTTTTGTATAATTGGGGATATTGTCAGTGAGGAGAACACCATGGCTAACAAAACTCAGGGCGTGCAGTGGGACCTTACCAGCTACTTTCCGGCCTTCAACGGGCCGGAGATGATGAAATTTAAGACCAAACTGGCCGCCGACATTGCGGCGCTGCAGAAAAAGGCCGTAAAGCTGGCCCCGCTGTCAGCCAGGACCGCCGGCGACTGGGAGAAGCTGCTGCTGGGGGCCGAGAACGCCGAAGTCCGCCTGGGCCATATAATTTCCTATGTCGGCTGCCTGGAATCCGCCCACGCGGACAAGGATGAATACTCGGCCGAGAACGCGAAACTTTACGGGCTGGCCGCCGAGTATTCCAAGGTAGGAGTGGACATACTGCGGGCGTTCAAGGACGTGCCCGAAAAGGTTTTCGCCGCGTTCCTTAAGCGCGAAAAGCTTAAAGAGGTGGCCCACTCGCTGAAACGCCTGCGCGAGCAGGCCAGGCGCACCATGACCCCGGCCGAGGAAAAGCTCGCGGCCGACCTGGGCGTGGACGGCTTCCAGTCCTGGGAGCGGCTTTACAATAAACTTTCCAGCAAGCTCGAGTTCGACATGCAATGGCCCGACGGGAAGAAAGAGCGCCTGCCCATCTCGCGCTGGCGCGCGCTGATGTCCAGCACCGACCGCAAAGTGGGCCGCGCCGCTTTCGAAGGCGGCAACAAAGCCTGGGCCGGCATAGAGGACGCCTGCGCCGCCGCGCTCAACGCGCTGGCCGGCACCCGCGGCACCCTTAACCGCCGCCGCGGCATAAAGCATTTCCTGGACCAGTCCCTGTTCGCCGCCGGCATCCGGCGCTCCACGCTGGACGCCATGTACACCGCGGTCAACCGCAACCTGGAGCCCGTGCGCGACATCCTGCGCGCCAAGGCCGCCGCCATGGACCGCAAGGGCATAGCCTTCTTCGAGCGGGAGGCCCCGCTGCCGCTCAAGGATTCGAAGCTCTACACCTGGGAGGAAGGTTCCGCGAAAGTGCAGGCCGCTTTCAGCCGGGTCTATCCGGCGCTGGGCGAATATTACCGCACCTTCCTGGCCAACCGCTGGCTGGAGAGCGAGGCGCGCGGCGGCAAGCGCCCCGGCGCTTTCTGCACCAGCACGCACCTGACCGGGGAAGAGCGCGTGTACACCACCTTCAACGGCGCGCTGGGCGACGTGAACACGCTGGCCCACGAGATGGGCCACGCCTGGCACGGGAACCTGATGCGGGCAATGCGCCCCTGGGCCGCGGAATACCCCATGACGCTGGCGGAGACGGCCTCCATCTTCGGCGAACACCTGCTGGCGGACGGCATCCAGACCGATCCCGCCATCACCGAGGCGCAGAAGCTGATCATGCTCGACGAGTACCTGACGGGGGCCGCCGTGACCATCCTGGACATCACCGTGCGCTTCGAGTTCGAGAAAGCTTTCTACGAGGAACGCCAGAAAGGCGAGGTTTCCGTGGCGCGGCTCAAGGAGCTGATGACGCAGTGCCAGCGCCGCGTTTTCGGCGACGCGCTGGAGCCCGGCGGGGAGGACCCGCTGTTCTGGGTCTCCAAGCTGCATTTCTACATGGCGGGGGTTTCGTTCTACAACTTCCCGTACACCTTCGGCTTCCTGCTGGCAGCCACGCTGTTCACCAAGTTCAAGGCCGAGGGCCCCGCTTTCCTGCCGAAGTACGAAGCTTTCCTGCGCCTGACCGGCTCGGACACCGCCGAAGGCGTGGCGCGGCGCGCGCTGGGCGCGGATATCGGCGATCCCGCCTTCTGGGAAACGGCCATAAAAGGCCTGGCCGGGCAGCTGGCGCGCTACAAGCAGCTGCTTAACGCCAATAAAGTGGCCGCGTAAATGGAGCTCTGCTTCGGAAAATATAAGCTCCGGCCGTTCAGGCGGGGGGACGAAACGTCCCTGGCCGAGAACATCAACCATAAAAAAATAGAGCGCTACACGTTGCGCATTCCCTGCCCTTACACGCCGGCCAACGCCCGGCAGTGGGTGAACTTCAACCTGAAGCTCGTCCGGAGCAAAGAACGGCCGGGCCAGCTGAACTTCGCCGTGGACCTGGACGGGCGGGTGATAGGCGGACTGGGCCTGTTCAACATCAACGGGCACAGCGCCGAGCTGGGCTACTGGCTGGGCGTGAACTACTGGGGCAAGGGGATCGTCACCGCCGCCGTGAAGCAACTCACGGGCTACGCGCTGAAAGAACTGGGCCTGGTAAGGGTGTACGCCAAAGTTTTTTCCGCCAACAAAGCCTCCGCCCGCGTGCTGGAAAAAGCCGGCTATAAGTACGAGGGACGTCTCAGGAAGGACTGCATGAAACGTGAGAAACCGGTGGACTCGCTGCTGTTCGCGAAAACGCGCTGAACAGGCCGAGCGGCGCCTCAAATAAAAAGCCCCGGCCTGCCGGGGATTTTTATTTAGCGGCGGAAGGCCGTCAATCGTCGGTAGTGACGCCGTTAAAGAATTCGCGGTCCAGCACCGTTTCGCCGTGGACGCCCGGGGCGGGCCGCGGCATTACGCCGGTCCAGAATTTAGGGCTGAGCATGGTGCCGGTGTTCAGCATCCGCTGGTCGGCGGAGTAGATCACGTTGCAGTCGCGCTTGTACGGCATCTCCGGGCAGCCGAACTTGCTGAAGACGGCGTAGCGGTAGTCGAAGCCGCCTTCGCCCGCCTGCGCCTTGCCCTGCGAGGAAAAATATTTAAAACCTACCACGCTGGAATCATACTTCGCCAGGAGCTTGCCCGTCTGGTTGATGAAGGAGATGAAGGTGACGGCGTGGCCGGTCTTGGTAGTGCGGTTGATGTTGACGAAATCGCCGGGCTTCAGGTTCTCGAAAGCGCGGCGCTCGCCCATGCCGAAATTTATCAGCGCGTCGGCCGTGCCGTCGGAGTTGAAGTCGGGGTTCACCCAGATATGGCCTTTCAGGTCGGTGACCGCCAGGCCCTCGAAGCTGCGCTTGGGGAGGTAATTATAGACGGAGTAATCGCCGGTCTCTTTGGCGTAAAGCTCGAAGGCGGTGAGGATAACCTCCATCTGGGCGGCCACGCACATGGTGAGCGGAGCGTGGCGGGCCGTGATAGTGCCGAAGGTGTGGTATTTTATGTCGTGGGTGAGTATGGAATTGATATCGTAGCCGAGCAGGCCGTACTTGCCGTTAAGATAGTCCACGGCTTTCAGAACATAAGCGTTGAAATACCGTTCGTCAGGCCGCGCGTTCTCGCGCAGCGGCACGGTAACGGGGGGAGGCAGGGGCAGGGCAAGCTCGCCCAGGGTTTCCAGCCGGACGGTGTCCAGAGCGAAGGCCGGGCCGGCCGCGTAGGAGCCGGAGGGGAACAGAAGGAACAAGGGCAGAAGAAGTTTGATCATTGACATTCCTCAAGTCGGCTGCGTTAGGTCAATTATACAACTTCAACAGCGCCTGTCAACAAAAAAATGCGCCGGCGCGGCAGTTGGTGTAATACTTTCCCGGCCGGGCCGTATTTATATATGAGAGCCGCGGGAACGCTATGGAACGCAAATACGCCGTAAAGCTGCTATGCCTGTTATTATCTTTCTCCGGCCGGGCTATGGCCGGGGAAGGATTGCCGGAATTCAAGCTTAATTCATTGAAGGTTTCCACGATGCGGGTGGCCGAGCGTGACCTGTACATCCCGCCGCCGTCCCCGCCGGCCCGGCAAGGCGCCTCTTCGGTGCGCTACGGCACCATGCCCGCCCCCATAGAACGCTACCCTTTGTACCGCCCGTACCAGGCCGGATTCATAAGGCTGCCGGGAGGCTTTTTACGCACGCGCCTGGGCAGCGGCGGCGAGCACGGCACGGACAATGTCCGCATCACGGGCAGGACAAAATTAACTACCGACGGCAGGAACGGCAAAGCGGAGATAAAATTCCCCGCGGTGGAGTTCGAGGACGAGCTGCCCGGCGACGAAGCCTTCCTGTTCGTAAAAGCCTCCGGCGAGGATATGCCGCCCGAGCTCTCCTGGGCCGCCGTGATCTGCGCCGGTACCGAATACCTCGGCTACAAAGGCTCCACGCTGAAGCTGCCCGCCGAGCCGGTAGGGTTCACCCTTACCGAGACCCTGGCCCTGGGCGGCCGGAAAGGCCTGGTGCGGGAAACCCATCCCTGGCTGGCCGCCGCGCCGGCGAAGGGGGACGGCCGCCTGGATTACCTCTGCTCGGCGAAGTTCCGGGAAAAAATGAAAGACTATACCGTCCGCACCCTGCCCCGCGACATGGACATGTTCCATTTCAACTACAACGCGAAAGAGAACGCCCTGAAAATAACCTGG
>CAIRNJ010000017.1 GCA_903879915.1 uncultured Elusimicrobia bacterium | reverse complement strand
ATTCCCATCTGGCCTGTGGGCTCATCATAAAAGTCTCCCGGAAGGGCATAGCCCCTTCGGTAACATCTTAGATGATTCAACGATACCCGCTTCGGTAACATTTTAGTTGATTGAATACGACCCCTTGACTTTCCCCTGCCGGGAGGTAGACTATACCTGAGGGCAGGATACAGCGTATGGCTATGATGAGGACGGCCTTTTGTCTTTTGCTGGCGTTTTCCGCCGCGGCTTCCGCCCAGGAAGCCGTAAGCTGGAATTCGCCGGACTATGCCCGCCAGTTCAAATACATCCAGGAAAGGAATTTATACACCAGCGCCGCCTGGGCCGTTCTGCCGCCGGCGGAGCAGGCGCGTGCGCTTGAAAAGTTCCGGGGGCCGGCCGCTGCGCGGCAGGAGGCCGTCCGGCGTTCTTTCGCCGAAGGCATGCGCCTTTGGGACACCGCGGCCGCGCGGCACTACATAGCCGCCGGCACGGATACCGTGAAACCGGTCTTCCTGTGGCAGGGCAGGGAGGACGCGCAGACACTTTTCCGCAAGCTCACGGTGGTGCGTTCAGTGTTCGCCAAAGCGGGGGCGCGGGGCATAGACGCGGCCGATGCCGCGGCGCTGCGGCCGTATCTGACCGCCGGGGCTATCAGCGCGCTTAAGCCCGCGGGTCCGCGCGGGACCGGCGCGCGTTCCGCGGCCAGGACCGGCCCGGCCGCCGGCGCGGGCGCGGCTGGCGGGCTGGAAAAATTCGCGGGCGCGGGCCCGGCCGGGTTGAACGCCGGCGGCCTGGCTAAATTTTACGACGGGCAGGTGGTCAAAGGCAACGACCCGGTGGCGCTGGGCGGCGCCGCGGACGGGCGGCCCGCCGCTGCGGCGCAGCAGCCGGCGGCGCGCGCGCGGCCGCCGGCGGTTAAAGCGGCCGCCGTTCCCGCCCCGGCCGGCGTACCGGCGGCCGGGACCAAATCCACTGGCATCATGCCCGACGCCTATGGCATTACCGTTTACACCCGCAGTTCCGGCCAGCCCGCGGTGTTCCGCAGCGGCACCGAGGCGGAGGGCTATCTGCGCGGCCTGTCCGATGGTTCCGTCAGCCGCGTAGTTTTCTACGGTCACGGCTCTCCGGGCCTGCAGACCGTGGGCAGCAATTACGATGTCGACGCAGAAAAAGCGGCCCAGCTGCTGCGCGGTAAAATGGCCGCGAACGGCGTGGTGATGTTCGAGGGCTGCAACACCGCCGGAGTGGGCACGAAAACCAGCATAAACCCGCTGTACGGACTGTCGATAGTGGCCCGCCGCCTGCTGTATTTCAGCCTGCCTTATTTTCAGGACCGGCTTGAGGGCCGCGGCGCTGATGAAACCCGCCGGATGTGGGAGGGCGAATGGAATAAAGACCTGGCCCGTGATGCGAGCCTGGGCCTCAGGGGCGCGATAGTCTGCGGCAACCGCACTTTCGGCCTGGTCCCCGAGCGCCTGCCCGGCGTGGCCCAGCTGGCGGGCAGGATGGAAGCAACCAGCCCGGCCTACGTTATGGCGCGCAAAGCCTGTTACCGCAACGGTGAGGAGGTACCTGTTCCATGACCGCCACTGACCTTTCAGTTCTCTGGGAGGCGGTCATTATGATCGCCCTGCCCTTCTGCGTGGTGGCGGCGGGCGCCTTCCTGAGGCGCAAGTTCGCCAGGCCGGCGGCCGGGCCCGAAGGCGCGGCCGCGGAACCCGGCTCGCGCAAAGCGGCCAGGGTGGCAGGCCAGCTTCTGTTCTGGGGCGGCATCTTCGCTATCGTCTTCACTTTCATCGTGTTCCTTAATTTCAAGGGCATACTGTAAACAGCGGCTTTGTGTACTCAACCGGCACTTGATATCTTTAATACACCTGCTATAGTATAGGGCGCAGATAACGGCAATACCGACAGGCCGCGGGGGCTGGATCGCAGAGCCGGGTTGCTCGCGTTATTCCGGCGCGGCGGGGCAATTATGAACAAATCTTACGGCCATCTGAACATCCTGCTCGTAGACGACAACGAAGACGATATCGTGATGGTTAAAAAAGTTTTTTCCGGCATGGGGACCCGCCACCACCTGGAAACGATCCTGAACGCCCGCGCCGCCCTGGATTACCTGCACTGCCGCGGGGATTATGCCGGCAGGAAAGCGGTTCTGCCGGACCTCCTGCTGCTGGACATCAATATGCCGTCGATGGACGGGTTCTCCCTGCTGCGGGTCCTGAAGGCGTCCCCGGCCCTCAGGAAGATACCGGTGATAATGCTTACCACCTCCTGCGCCCAGGACGACATTGTCCGCAGCTATGAGAATGGCGCGGCCTCCTTCATAACCAAGCCTGACAGCTTCGAGGGGTTTAAAAACCTGCTGGACCGCTTCGGCGATTACTGGCTTTCGGTGTCGGCCCTGCCGCAATAAAAAAGCGCGGCCTTTCGGCCGCGCTCCCCGGAAAGTTCCCGCTGTCGCTCAAATGTTCTTTCTGTCGATATCCTCGAAATTCCTGCTCAGCCTTTCCAGCGCTACTTTTTTTATTCTCGCCTCGAGCGCTTTGTTGCCGCTTACTACCGCCGCCAGCTCCTGCCCGGAAAACCTGAATATCGCGCAGCGCTCCTCCGTGCGGACGGTGGCGGAGCGGTGCGAGGTGGCGAGAAAGCTCATCTCGCCGAAAAAATCGCCTTTGCCGAGCCTGCCTATCAGCTCCGGCTCCAGGGTAAGCACCTTGTGAACGGAAAGGCTGCCCGAATAGACCACGAACACGTCCGTTCCTAAGCCGCCTTCCGTTAAGACCTCCGCGCCGGGGGGATATTCGAACAGTCCCAGGGACGGCAGGCCGGAAAAAAGATCTTTAAGGGTGGCCATTTCTTCCGGGGGGCATGAAATAATTAACGAGCAAGCCAGCCATTCCAGCTCGGCCGGGCCGATATCAAGTTTCTTGGGATCTGTGTGCATAGCTTTAATTTTACTTAAATTTGTATCACAATGCCGATCGAGAATTGTCTTTTCCTCTTGTGGCGCCCGGCAGTAGTATTTTATTATTACCTGATAGGGTTCCCGCGCAGGGTTCCCGCTGTCGGCTCAACTGCTTCTTCCGGAGATCTTACGATGAAAGTTATTACTTACCTCAGCATGCACGCCAGGAGAGCGCTGTTCCTGACCGCTGCCGCGGCGCTGGCCTGCGGCCCGCTGTCAGCGGAAACCGTACCGCCTCCGGCGCCGGCCGCTCCCCAGCCCGCGGAACTGGCCAACTCGATAGGGCTCAAGTTCAGCGCCCGGGCGGCGGAGACCGGCAATATTTTCTTCTCGCCGTACGGCCTTTATTCCGCCTTTTCAATGGTCTATGACTGCGCGCGGGAGAACACGGCGGCCGAAATACGCGGGGTTTTCGGGTTTCCGGAGGACCGCGATATCCTTCGCACCGAGACGGTGCTGCTGCGGCGGGGGGCTATCAAGGCCGTAAAAGGCGCCGAGTTCGGACGCGTCAATTCCTTCTGGTACCAGAAAGGCTACGAGTTCCTGCCCGATTATGAGGAGGTGCTAAAGTCCTCGCATTCGGCCTCGGGCGAGACCGCGGATTTCAGGAGTTCGGCGGAAAGAGCCAGGTCCTCCGTGAACGCCTGGACCAAAAAACAGACGGGCGGCCGGATAACGGACGTTCTGGAACAGGGGGCGGTAACGCAGCTGACCAGGCTGGCGCTGGTAAGCGCCGTATATTTCAAAGGCCAATGGAAAAGGGCCTTCGGCGCGGGCGGCACCGCGGAACAGGATTTTACCCTGCCGGGGGGTGGGACCGTGAAGGCGCAGCTGATGGCGTCCACGGAGCCCGCGAATATAAATTATTACGAGGACGAAGAGCTTCAGGCCGCCGGGCTGGATTACACCGGCGGGAGGCTGCGCATGCTGGTGCTGCTGCCCGCCGCGGGTCATAGCGCCGCCGCCATAGGCAAAGCCCTTACGCCGGAGAGGCTGGCCGAAATAAAGAAAGCCATGGCCGCCAGGCTGGACCCGGCGGTGGTCTATCTGCCGCGCTTTAAGTTCGCCAGCTCCTGGGACCTGGCGGCCGGGCTGTCCGCAATGGGTATGCCTCAGGCGTTCACGGACGCGGCCGACCTTTCCGGGATGACCGGGCGCAAGGGCCTTTACCTGCAGAAAGCGGTGCAGAAAGCCTACATAGAGGTCAGCGAGCAAGGGGCCGCGGCCCCCGCCGCGCCCACCCGGAAGAAACGCGGGAAGAAGCCGCTGGTCTTCAGGGCCGACAGGCCTTTCATTTTCCTGATAGAAGACAAGTTCACCGGCCTGATCTTTTTTATAGGCCGCGTGGATGACCCGAGCCTTGCGGTTTAAAAAACAAGGCCTGACCCCGTAAAAAAACCGGCCGCAGCTGCGGCCGGTTTTTCTATTAATTCAACTGGCTCTTACCGCAGGTCCAGGACGTCGAAGAGGCCGGGGCCGTAGGAGATCAGGGCTACCTTGGGGTTGGGGTAGGTCCTGCACAGGACTTCCAGCGTGGCCATGAACTTCTTGGCCGAACCGGTGAAGCTCCTGGTGCCTTTCGAAATATCCGCGCCGTCGAGCAGGTCGATGTGCGTGATGGCGAGCATGGTGGCCGAATTGATGGTCACGGTCTTCTTCGCCAGGCCCATCTCGAACTCTCCCACGCGGCGCAGGCGGCCGCTCACGCTGCCCACCTCGCGGCCGGCCGTATGGTATTTGTTCAGAAGTTTCTTGTCCGTCTGCTCTTTCGCCACCGGGCCGGGGCCCACGCGCGTTACATAAGGCTTGAACACGGCGTACACGTCGCCGGCGTACTTGGGGCCCAGCCCGGCCTCGCCCATAAAAGTGGAGGCGGTAGTATCGCGCGAAGTGACGAACGGGTATTCCCCGTGGAGCAGCGAAAGCTTCATGCCCTGCGTGCCTTCCAGCAGCATGCTCCGGCCTTTTGCCAGCGCTTTGTTCAGCAGCTCCGGCACGTCCTGCACGTATTGCTTCAGGCGCGGCTCGTCCTTGGCGAAGCGCAGCTTCTTGCGCTCTATCCTGTCGCGCACGGCGGCGCCCAGGCCGGTGCCCACGCTGCCTATCTTGCCCATCATGCGCGCGTCGCCCTGCTCCTCTTTGGTGTGGCGCGGCTCCACTATCACCGCGTTGGGGTCTATGATCAGCCTGTCCCCGCCGCCGGTGATCTTAATTTCTTTTTCCAGCCAGTCGGTGATTATATAGGTGCCGGCGCCCAGCACCAGCCTGGTGCGCGGGTTCACGAAGCCGGAGGGCATGGTCTTGAGCGTGTAGATCTTGTCCTTGTAAAAAACGGTGTGCCCGGCGTTAGGCCCGCCCACGCGGATGGAATAGGCGTAATCGTTCTTGCTGGCCAGGTAGGCCGAGATCTTCCCTTTCCCTTCGTCGCCGGCTTGTCCGCCAACCACTATATCAACAGGCATTTAAGTCTCCTTTGAAGTCCGCTAATGAAGTTTCGCAAGTTTGGCCGCCAGTCCCGTGTAGGTAAGGGGCGAAAGCTTCTTGAGCTCCGCTTTCACGGCGGGCTTGACCTTCAGCCCGTCCAGGAATTCGCCCAGGTCGGGCGCGGTGATATTGCGGCCGCGCGTGAATTTGCACAGCAGCTCGTAGGGGCCGGCCGCCTTTTCGCGCCGGAGTATGGTCTGTATGCCTTCCGCCACCACCTCCGGGTGCTGTTCGAGCTCGGCGCGGGCGAACTCGGTGTTCACCGAAACGCGGCCGAGGCCGGTCATGATGGACCGGTAAGCCGCCAGGCTGTGGCCGAAAGCCGCGCCGAAATTGCGCTCCACGGTGGAGTCGGAAAGGTCGCGCTGCAGCCGCGACACCGGCAGTTTCGCGGAGAAGAACGTGAGCATGGAATTGGCCATGCCCAGGTTGCCCTCGGCGTTCTCGAAATGTATCGGGTTCACTTTCTGCGGCATGGTGGAGGAGCCCACTTCCCCGGCCACGGCCTTCTGCACCACCAGGCCGGCGGAGATATAGCGCCAGATGTCCTGGCAGAAGCCCAGCAGCACGGTGTTGACGCGGCGCAGCGCGTCGAACAGTTCCGCGTAGCTGTCGTGCGGCTCTATCTGCGTGGTAAAAAGGTTGTTCTCCAGCATCGGGCCGCGCTCGGGGTTGAAGCTCCTGATGAACTCGCTGGAGAATTTTATCCAGTCCACGGCCGGGAAAGCGGCCGCGTGGGCGTTGTAATTGCCCGAAGCCCCGTTGAGCTTGGCGCAGATGTGCAGGTTCCTGAGCTGTTCCGCCTGTCTGGAGATGCGCGCGTGGAAAACCCGGAACTCCTTGCCGAAAGTGGTGGGCACGGCGGGCTGGCCGTGGGTGCGGGCCAGCAGGGGATCGGCGGCGTGGTCGCGCGCCAGGGTGTCCAGCGCTTTAAGTATCTCCTCCAGCGCCGGCAGCATTTCGCCGTTGAGGCAGTCGCGCAGCATCAGCGCGTAGGAGATGTTGTTGACGTCCTCGGAAGTAAGGCCGAAATGCACGTACTCCCTGAGGTCCTTCATGGACGTGTGCGCCAGCTTGTCCTTGAGGTAATATTCCACGGCCTTTACGTCGTGTTTTATGGCGGGGATGCCGTCCGCGCCGTAGTGCTCCAGCTCGCTTATGTGGTTCAGGTCCTTGTTGGTGAGCAGCGAGAATTTCTCGAGCTGCTCTTTCTCCTCTTCGGTCAGCGGCCTTATTTTAGTTCCGGGCGTGGTGCAGAGCTTCATCAGGTAATGGCATTCCACCATCACCCGGTAGCGTATCAGGCCGCCTTCGCTCATGCGGCGCGGCAGCAGCCCCAGCTGCTCCGCGTAGCGCCCGTCCAGCGGGCTCACCACGTTCATTCTTTTCTGATTCGGCATAAGTTCACCCCTTCCAGGTACAAAAACAATCCTGCCGCCCCCGGCAGCCTCATAAGTTTAACAAAAAACAGTCAATGCCTGAAGTGGCGCATGCCGGTAAGCACCATGGCCACGCCCAGGGCGTCCGCCGCCGCTATGACTTCTTTGTCCTTTACCGAGCCGCCGGGCTGTATTATGGCCGTGGCACCCAGTTTTACGCCCTCTTCCAGGGCGTCCGGGAAAGGGAAGAAAGCGTCCGAGGCCATTACCATGGTCCTGGGCCTGGGATTGTCCTTCAGGAAAGCGGCATATTTGTGCCCCGCCATGAACACGGAATCCACCCGCGACATCTGCCCGGCGCCTATGCCCACCGTCTGGTGCTCGTCCGCCAGCACTATGGCGTTGGAGCGCACGTATTTGGCGGCCGTCCAGGCGAAGCGCAGGGCTTCTTCTTCCTCTTCGGAGGGCTTGCGCCGGGTGGGCACTTCCCATTTGTCGCCCAGCAGCCCGGTGTCGTCGTCGCAGACCAGCACTTCGCCGCCCACCGACCTGAACAGCAGGTTGGCGCCGATGGCGGCGTCCCAGCGCAGCAGGCGCAGGTTGGTTTTTTTCGCGAAGATCTCCAGCGCCGCGGCGTCGAAGGCGGGGGCGCAGATGACCTCCACGAATTTCTTCGCGAGGAAGCCCGCTATTTTGCCGTCCAGCGGGCGGTTCAGCGCTATGATGCCGCCGAAAGCGGACAGCGGATCGCCGTTCCAGGCGCGTTCGAAAGCCTGCATGATATCGTCGCCGGCGCCGCAGCCGCTGGGGGTGACGTGTTTGAAGATGACGGCCGCGGGTTTTTTGAAGTTAATTACGGTCTGGTAGGAGCCGTAGGCGTCCAGGATATTGTTGAAGGAAAGTTCTTTGCCCTGCAGCTGCGTGAACGGCAGCTTCTCGCCGCGGCTGTACAGCGCGCCGGCCTGGTGCGGGTTCTCGCCGTAGCGCAGGTCGTAGATCTTGTTCAGCCCTGTTTCCAGGCGGGCTGGGAATTTGCCGCCGGCGGCCGGGCCGGCCAGCTCTTTGCAGATGGCCGTGTCGTAGGCGCCGGTATGGCGGAAAGCTTTTACCGCCAGTTCTTTGAGGAGCTCGATGGGCAGCGCGCCCGAGTGTTCTTTAAGAGCGGCCAGCACGGGGGCGTAATCGGCGGGGGAGGAGATCACGGCCACCGACTTATAGTTCTTCGCGGCCGCGCGCAGCAGGGCCACGCCGCCGATGTCTATGTTCTCTATCAGTTCTTCGGACCAGGCCGCGGCTTTTTTTGCGGTTTCTTCGAAGGGGTAAAGGTTCACTACCACCATGTCGATGGGTTCAATGCCGAATTTCAGCACGGCTTCGGTGTGGGCGGCGTCCTCGCGCTTGAACAGTATGCCGCCGTGCACCATGGGGTGCAGTGTCTTTACCCGGCCGTCGAGCATTTCGGGGAAGCCGGTGAGGGTTTCCAGGGGGCGCACCGGCAGGCCGGTGTCTTTGAGGAGTTTGTAGGTGCCGGAGGTGGAGACTATCTCTATGCCGGCGGCGGCCAGCTCTCTGGCGAAATCCACGGCGCCGGTTTTGTCGGAAAGGGAGATGAGGGCGCGTTTTATTTTTTTGTCCGTTGCGGGGGGCAGGATGTGCACCATGCGGCCTTTGAGCTGCAGGCGGTCTTCGCAGTACAGGGCGGCGGCTTTGGGGTACAGGGCGTGCTCTACGGCGCCTACTCTTTTAGCCAGGGTTTCAGGTGTGTCGTCGGCAAAGACGGGGACGGTCTGCTGCATGATGATGGGGCCGCTGTCGTAAACTTCGGTTACGTAATGGATGGTGGCGCCGCTTAGTTTGGCGCCGGCGGCGAGTACGGCTTCGTGCACTTTCATGCCGTAGTAGCCTTTGCCGCCGTAGGCTGGTAGCAGGGCGGGGTGGACGTTGATTATTCTGTTCTCGTAGGTGCTGAGGAGTTTGTGCCCTAGTTTTAGCATGAAGCCGGCGAGGCAGAGGAGGTCGGCTTTGTGCTGCTGGCAGAGGGTGGTTAAGTGTTCGTCGTATTTTTCGGGGGTGGGGAAATCTTTGGGGTTGGCGGTTTCGCAGGGGATGTTGGCCTGTCGGGCGCGCTTCAGGGCGCCGGCGTTGTTTTTGCTGGAGATCACCAGGGCTATTCTGCCTTTTATGCTGCCGGCGTTGACGGAGTCTATCAGGGTCTGTAGGTTTGTTCCTTCACCTGACGCGAATACTACTATGTTTTTCATGGGGCTCCTGGGGTTCGCGGGTGCCGGGAGGTTGGTTACACAAACACGGGGTCGGCCACACCGTGGCCGCCCCTCCCCACTCAGGCTCGGCGCTTACGCAAGCCTCGCCTTCCGTGAGGGTTTGCTCCACCAACCTCCCGGCACCCGCTCCAATATGTTTACTGCCGCTTATCAAAACTAACGGCTACATCAAATGTACTTCGTTGTTGCCTTTTATTACTTCGCCTATTACTCTGGCGTCCTTCAAAGTTTTTAAGGTGGTCTTTACGGCTTCTTTTTTTACTACGGCTATCATGCCTATGCCCATGTTGAAGGAATCCCACATCTCGGCTTCGGGGATGGCGCCCAGGCGCTGTATTTCGCGCATTATGGGCGGGACGGTCCAGGAGGCGGTGTTCACTACGGCGGCGGTGTTCCTGGGGAGTACCCGCGGGAGGTTGCCGGGGATGCCGGAGCCGGTTATGTGGGCCAGGGCCAGGATGTCCTGGCCGTGCTTGCGCAGGGTCTGGCGGAGTTTATTGATGTCCTTGACGTATATTTTAGTGGGGGTGAGCAGTTTGGCGGCGTGTTTCTTGAGCGTTTTGCTGTCCTCCAGAACTTTCCTTATCAGGGAGAAGCCGTTGGAGTGGAAGCCGGTGGATTTGAGGCCTATCAGCGCGTCTCCGGGCCGCACTTTTTTGCCGTCGAGCACTTCGGAGTTCTTTACTATGCCCACGGAGAAGCCGGCCAGGTCGTATTCGCCGGGCTGGTAGAAGCCGGGCATTTCGGCGGTCTCGCCGCCCAGCAGAGCGGATTCGCCCTGCCGGCAGCCTTCGAGGATGCCTTCTATTACTTTTTTGGAGCGCTCGAGGTCCAGCCTGCCGGTGGCGTAGTAATCCAGGAAGATCATGGGCCGGGCGCCGCAGCAGAGCAGGTCGTTGACGCACATGGCCACCAGGTCTATGCCTATGGTGTCGTGCCGGTCCAGGTAGAAAGCTAGTTTCAGCTTGGTGCCCACGCCGTCGGTGGAGGCCACCATGCTGTATTTATCGCCGGTCTCGCCGATGGGCAGCAGCCCGGCGAAGCCGCCGATGGCTTTGGATTTCTTTTCCAGGAATTCCGTGAATTTGTCCGAGAGCTTAATGTCTACGCCGCTTTTTTTATAGGTTGTCATAGTTTTTAGAGGCCGATGTCCTTTCGGTAATGCATTCCTTTGAATTGTATTTTCCCCGCGGCGGCGTAGGCTTTTTCGCGGGCTTGGGCCAGCGCGGGGGCCAGGGCGGTGACGGCCAGCACCCGGCCGCCGGCGGTAAGGGTTTTGCCGCCGCTCCTGGCGGTGCCCGAGTGGAACACTTCCACGCCGCCCGGCACCTGGCCGAGGCCGGTTATCTCGGCGCCTTTTTGCGGGTTTTCCGGGTAGCCTTCGGCGCTCAATACCACGGTTACGCAAACGCCCGGGTTGACCTCTAGCGTTTTCCCTTTCAGCTGACCGTCGGCGCAGGCCGCCAGCAGCTCAAGGAGGTCGGTTTTGATCACCGGCATCAGGGCCTGCGTTTCGGGGTCGCCGAAGCGGGTGTTGAACTCCAGCACTTTAGGGCCGTCGGGAGTGAACATGAGCCCGACGTAAATTACGCCGCGGAAATCGATGTTTTCTTTTTTTATGCCGTCCACGAACTTCCGCAAAATATCATTTTGAATTATCTCCAGGTCGCGCGGCGGCAGGTCCAGCGGGGCTATGGCGCCCATGCCGCCGGTATTGGGGCCCAGGTCGTGGTCCGAAAGACGCTTGTGGTCGCGCGAAACCGGCAGCATAAGGAAATCCTCGCCGTCCACCAGGGCCATAACTGAAGCCTCGCGGCCGGTCAGGAACTCCTCCAGGATAACCTTAGAGCCGGAATAGCCGTGTATGCGCTTTTCCATGAAATCGGACACGGCCTCCAGCGCTTCCGCTTCGCTCGCGCAGATGCGTACGCCTTTGCCGGCGGCCAGACCGTCGGCTTTTATCACCACGGGATATTTTTTATTCTCTTTAACTTTTTCGCGGGCGAAGGCGGGGGAGACCAGCGCGGTGAAGGCCGCGGTGGGCAGGAGGTTGCGGTCCATGAACTCTTTGGCGAACTGCTTGGAGGCTTCCAGCATGGCGCCCTGCTGCGAGGGGCCGAACACTTTCACGCCTTTGGCGGTGAGGAAATCGGCTATGCCTTTGGACAGCGGCACTTCCGGGCCCACCACCACCAGGTCAATTTTCTGTTCCGCGCAGTAAGCGGCGATACCTTCGAAATCGTCCTGCCCTATGGGGGGGCATTGCGCCAGCCCCGCTATGGCCGCCGAACCGGGTATGGCGTGCAGCGCTCCCAGCAGCGGGCTTTGTTTTATTTTCCAGGCCAGGGCGTGTTCCCTGCCGCCGGAGCCTATTATCAGTACGTTCATCTAACCTCCGGAGCCGCCGAAACGTCCGATCTTCGTCGGGTAAATCCCTGTGAAGCAGCCGGCGCAGAACCGCCTGTCGGAATTGTTGCCGCAGGCCGCCGTCAGGCTTTCCAGCGAAATATAATACAGCTCGTCGGCGCCTATATATCTGCGTATCTTGTCCGTAGACAGGTTGTTGGCTATCAGTTCGCCCTTGTCGGGAGTGTCTATGCCGTAATAGCACGGCGAAATAACGGCCGGCGAGGCGATGGCCATTATTACTTTCTTCGCGCCGGCGCGCTTCAGGCTTTTTACTATCTTGCGCGAAGTGGTGCCGCGCACCAGCGAATCGTCGATCAGCAGTATGCTGTGTCCCTTGATGACGTCCTTTATAGGCGCCAGCTTCAGGCGGGCGGTGAATTCGCGCAGGGCCTGGTCGGGCTGTATGAAAGACCGGCCGGTATAATGGTTGCGCATGAAAACGGTCTGGTAGGGAATGCCCGATTCCTGCGCGAAGCCCAGCGCGTAGGCGGTGCCGGAGTCCGGAATGCCCGAGACGATGTCGGCTTTAATGCCTTTCATTTCCCGGGCGAGCATGGCGCCTATCTCGCGGCGGGCCAGCTGTACCGTCCTGCCCACTATCACGGAATCCGGCCGGGCGAAGTAAACTTGTTCGAAGATGCAGCGTGTATAGGGCGCCGCTTTGGCGAAACGCCTGAAGCCGGGCCGGCCGCCTTCTATGGTCACCATTTCCCCGGGCTCTATTTCACGGAGGGCATTCCCGCCTACCACGTCGATGGCGCAGGTTTCGGAGGCCAGGATGTACGACCGCCCGAGTTTCCCCAGCACCAGCGGCCTGATGCCGTTGGGGTCGCGCGCCGCTATAACTTTCCCCGGCGCCATGAACAGGAAAGCGTAGGAGCCCTCCAGCCGCGGCAGGTTCTTAGCGATGGTGTCTTCCAGGGTCTTGCCCCGGTACTTGGCCATCAGGTGGATGATTATCTCGCTGTCGGTGGTGGACTGGAAAATAGCGCCGGTCTTCTGCAGTTCGGCGCGCAGCCTGGCGGCGTTGGTAAGGTTGCCGTTATGCGCCACCGCCAGCTGCCCCAGGCAGGAGTTGAAGAACAGCGGCTGCGCGTTCTTCACGTGGCTCGAGCCGGTGGTGGAATAGCGGATGTGGCCTATGGCACTTCTGCCGCGCAGGCCGTCCAGCACGTCGGCGGTGAACACTTTGTTCACCAGGCCCATATCGCCGTGATGGCTCAGGGCGCCGTTGTCGTCAGCTACCATGCCGGCCGACTCCTGCCCGCGGTGCTGCAGGGTGAACAGGCCCACGTAGGCGAGTTTGGCCGCGTTCTTATTGTTCGTTACGCCGAAGATCCCGCACATGGTTCATCCTTTAACGTAATTCACCGCGTTCCTGAAGAACTGGTAGCCGACGGAAACGGCTTCCCGCGCTCCGGCGGGCCTGTCCGGCCGCTGATGGGCGAAGAAATTCCTTTCCGGATGCGGCATCAGGCCGAAGCAGGTGCCGGCGGCGTTGGTTATGCCGGCTATGTCGTGCATGGAGCCGTTGGGGTTGTCGGCGTAGGTAATGGCGTGCAGCTCGCGCCCGAGCAGGTCCGCCATTATTTTCTTGTCCTCTATCATGAACTTGCCCTCGCCGTGCGCGATGGGCAGGGCTATCTCGTCGGGCAGCCCTTTTGTGAAAATGCAAGGGCTGTTTTTGTTTATCCGGAACTTCTCCCAGCGTGCCAGGAAATGCCCGCAGTCGTTGTTGTAAAGCGTGGACACCTGCGCGTTGGTCTTGTTCTCCGGCAGGAAGCCGGTCTTTACCAGTATCTGGAAACCGTTGCAGATGCCGATGACCGGTCTCTTGGTCTTTATGAACTTCTCGAAATCCGCGTTAAGCCTGCTCATCTTCAGCGCGAAGATCTTGCCGGCCGAGATGTCGTCGCCGTAGGAGAACCCGCCGGGGAAGGCCATTATGGAATAATCCAGCACTTTCCTCGCGCCGGACAGCAGCTGGTTGATATGCACCAGCTCGGGCTCGGCCCCCACGTATTTGAACGAAGTGAGGGTCTCGATATCGCAGTTGGTGCCGGTGCCGCGCAGGATTATAACTTTGGGCTTGTTCATATCAGCTCCCGATGCCAGCGGGCTTTCAGCTGGTGGATATCTTCCCTGAAGAAATTAATCCCCGCGTCGCCGGTCAGCAGCGCCGGCTCTTCCGTCACATGGCCTATCTCTTTTACCGGCAGGCCTTTCACCAGCTTCAGGAAGTCGGTCTCGTGCTCTTTTGCCACTTCCAGCGCCAGCCGGGAGGGGCTTTCGCCGAACAGCAGCTCCAGCGCGCTGAGGCCGTCTTCCTTAACGGCGCCGGCCAGGTCTATCTGCGCGCCCAGCCCGCCCGAGAAGGACATTTCTGCCAGCGTCACCGCCAGCCCGCCCTGCGAAACGTCGTGCGCCGCGGCCACCCAGCCTTTCTTTATGGCTATCAGGAGCGTCGTGTAGAGCCGCACCGCCGCTTTCATGTCCAGCGGGGTTATGTAGTTGTTGCCGGGGCCGGTCATGTCGTTGTACACCGAGCCGCCCATGCCGCGGCCGCACACGCCGGCCAGGTACACCGGGTTGCCCGCCTCTTTGAAATCCATCGTGATGGCTTTCCTGACATCCTCAACCGGGGCGGTGGCCGAGATAAGCAGCGAGATCGGAATAGGGTATTCCCGGCCCTCGGCGTCCCTGGCCTGGTTGTAGAAGCTGTCCTTGCCCGAGATGAACGGCGCGCCGTAGGCGATGGCCCCGTCGTGGCAGCCCTCGGCCGCCAGAACGAGATCGCCCATTACCCTGGGATCCTTCGGGCTGGCCGCGCAGAAATTGTCCATTATGGCCGTGCGCGAAATTTCCGCGCCCGTGCACAGCAGGTTCCTGACCGCCTCGTCTATGGACTGCAGCGCCATCTGATAGGGGTCGATCTTGCCCAGCGCCGGGTTGAAGCCGTGTCCCACGGCGAAGCCCGCGAAGTCGTTAAGGTCCAGCGTGGCCGCCTGCGGCCAGATCACCGCCGCGTCGCCGGGGCCGTCGCCGTACCTGCCCTGCAGCGGCTTTATCACCGTGCCGCCCTGCACCTCGTGGTCGTACTGGGTGATCACCGAATGGCGCGAGCAGATGTTCGGGTGCGCCAGCAGGTCTTTGAGGATATGCCCGTACGTTTTAGCCGGCCTGGCCGGGGTCTTTGAATTTATCTTGACCACGCGCTTGACCGCCGGCTTTTCAAAGTTCGGCACGCCGCCGTGCAGGAAGGCCATGGGCAGGTCCACCACGGAGGTTTCGCCGTGCGTCACCAGCAGCCGGCCGTCGCCGGGGAAATTCCCCAGCACGCAGTATTCGCAGCTTTCGGCGTCCAGGATGGCGGCCAGCTTCTTCAGCTTCGCCTGCGGCACGGCCAGTATCATGCGCTCCTGGGATTCTGATACCCAGATCTCCCAGGGTTCTATGCGCGTATCCTTGAGACGGGCGGCGTCGAGATGCACCCGGGCGCCTGTCTCGGAACCCAGCTCGCCTATGGCGGAAGAGAAGCCGCCGGCGCCGCAGTCCGTGACGGCGTTGTAAAGGTTCAGGTCGCGGGCGCGCATTATAACATCCAGCGTCTTTTTTTCGTTGATGGCGTGCCCTATCTGCACGGCCGAGGTGGTGGTTTCCTCGTCGATGTTAGCGGAGGAGAAAGTGGCGCCGTGTATGCCGTCGCGGCCGGTGCGCCCGCCTATGGAGACTATCAGGTCGCCGGGGTGCACTTTCTTGTCTATTTTATCCACCGGCAGCAGGCCTGCGCAGCCTACGTACACCAGCGGGTTCAGGCAGTAGCCGTCGTCGAAATAAATGCCGCCGGCGGCCGTGGGAATGCCCATGCGGTTGCCGTAGTCGCGCACGCCTTCCACCACGCCGCGGAAGATCCTTTCCGGCGGGTGCGAGTTCTTCGGCATTTTCATTTTAGTGTCGGGAAAGCCGAAGCAGAAAGTGTCGGTGTTCAGCACGGGTTTGGCGCCCAGGCCCACGCCCAGGATGTCCCGTATAACGCCGCCCACGCCGGTTTCGGCGCCGCCGTAAGGCTCCACGGCGCAGGGGTGGTTGTGCGTTTCGGCCTTGAAAGCCAGGCCCCATTTGCCTTTATCGCCGAACTCCACTATGCCGGCGTTGTCCGTGAACACGGACAAACACCATTTTTTGTTCAGCGTGCGGGTGGCTTTAACTATGGTCTCTTTAAAAAGGTTCTTGTATTTCTTCGTCTTCCCGCCGGCCTTGAAGCTGACCGGGCCGGAGAAAGTTTTGTGCTTGCAGTGCTCCGACCAGGTCTGGGCCAGGGTCTCCAGCTCGCCGCGCGCGGGTTCCCGGCCGGCTTTTTTGAAATACCGCCGGGCCTCGGCCAGTTCGAGGGCGTTGAGCGACCAGCCGCAGGCGCTGTCCAGCTCGGCCAGCTGTTTCGCGTTCAGGGTAGTAAAATTCAACATCGGGTCGGTCATATTTTTTCTATCCTGGAGATGTTCACTATTTCGTTCACCAGCGTTTTACCAACAGCGTGGCGAAGTTTGAGTTCCGAGCCGCAGGCCACATAATAGGCATGGCCGAACCTGACGGCGCGCGCCGTTTTGCCGGAGAACTCCTCCACGGCCTCCTTCACGGTCTCGCCTACGGGGTCGGTGGCCGAATCTTTAAGCCACACCTCCGCCCTGTAGGCGCCTTTCAGGCCGTGCGGCCTGCCGTTCAGCGAGAACTTCTCGGTGATCTTGTCCACCAGGAGCTCCGAGGCTATGTTCCTGAACTCTTTGGCGGTGAAATCCCCGTCCACCTTGTAAAGCCGGCTAAGCCTGGCGGCTTCTACGGCGAGTCCGGCGTGGCCCAGCCGCTTGCTGAGGGCCGCTTCTTCGCTGGCTGAATATTTTTCTTTGGTCCAGATCTCAATTATCACCGGTTATTTTCTCCATGGCTTCCATATACTTGGCCACGGTGCCCTTTATCACTTCTTCGGGCAGCCGGGGCGGGGGGGATATCTTATCCCAGCCGCTCTGTCCCTCCAGCCAGTCGCGTACGTACTGCTTGTCGTAGCTGGCGGGGCTGGTGCCTACCTTATAAAGTTCCTTGTCCCAGAACCGGGAGGAATCGGGGGTGAGCGCCTCGTCTATGAGGATAATTTCGCCGCCCAGCACGCCGAACTCGAACTTGGTGTCGGCCAGCAGGATGCCGCGCCGCTCCAGGTAAGCGGCGGCGAATTTATACAGCGCCAGGCTTTTTTCTTTTATTTCTTCGGCCTGCCCGGGCTTCAGCGCGGCGGCCATCTCCTCGAAAGTCACGTTCTCGTCGTGGCCCTGGTCGGCCTTGCTGGTGGGGGTGAACAGCGGCTCGGGCAGCTTCTGGGCTTCTTTAAGGCCGGGCGGCAGTTTCAGGCCGCAAACGCTGCCCTGTTTAAGATATTCTTTCCAGCCGGAGCCGGTGATATAGCCGCGCACGATGCATTCGAAGTCCACGCGTTTCGTTCTGTGGACGAGCATCGTGCGGCCGGCGTAGTCGCTGTCGGGGCCGGGGAGGTCTAGATATTTTCTTATTTCTGCGGGGTCGGTGGCAACAATGTGGTTCTTGATGATGCCGGCGGTTTTTTTGAACCAGAAGGCGCTGATGCTGTTGAGCATTTCGCCTTTTCGGGGGATAGTTGTAGGTAGTACGAAATCGAAAGCCGATAATCTGTCCGAGGAAACTATAAGAAGATATTTCTCGCCCGCGTCGTAAAGATCCCGCACCTTGCCCTTGTGTATCAATTTCAGCTCAGCCATGCGCGCTCCTTTGACTTCGCCTGTGTTTTACCGGAGGGTTCTGGTTTCGCAGCTTACGCTTTCTTTGCCTCCAGGTATTTTTTATAGCCGACCCTGCTTAGTTTCGAATCTTTAGCCAGAACTTCTTTTTTCATCGCGGCCCGGTAGGCTTTCAGCTTCTTTTTTAAGGCCGCGCTGCCCAGCGCCATGATCTGCACGGCCAGCAGCCCCGCGTTCCTGGCGTTGTTCACGCCCACGGTGGCCACCGGGATGCCGCCGGGCATCTGCACTATGGATAAAAGGGCGTCGAGGCCGCTCAGCGGGCTGGCGTTGATGGGCACGCCAATTACCGGCAGCGTGGTTACCGCGGCCAGTACGCCGGGCAGATGGGCGGCGCCGCCGGCCCCGGCTATGAGCACCTTGCAGCCTTTTCTCTCGGCGGCCGCGGCGTAGGCCAGCGCCGCGTCGGGGGTGCGGTGGGCTGAAAGAACTTTGATCTCGAAAGGGATGGAGAACTGCTCCAGTACGGCGGCCGCGGCGGACATTACTTTCAGGTCGGAATCGCTTCCCATGATGATGGCCGCGCTGAACATACGCACCTCCTGGAATCCGTGTAATGCCGGGTTTGTTCTAAGACTATGATAACAATCCTGCGCGGCGCTCGTCAAAGTTCCCGGCGGTAGAGGGGTTTCGGGGCCGCGCCGGGACCGGCCTGGCAAAGCTCAGTTCTTTATCACCTTTTCCAGGATCCTGGCCACTATGTCCCTGGCGGCGCAGGGCGTGGCGGCGGAGAACATTTCCGCCTGGCGCCCGGCTGCGCGCGGGGCCGCCTCCGCCGCGTCCTTGCCCCGGTTCCTGAGCTCGAGCCGGCGTTTTACCAGCCCCTGCAGCTGCGCGCCGTCTTCGGCCAGCTCCGCCAGGCGGTTCTTGACCAGGAACGCAGAGTTGAATTCTTCCTGCCCGGGCAGCGGCGAGAAAATTATCAGCGGTTTGCCCACGGCCAGCGTTTCCGCCACGGTAACCCCGCCGGGCTTGGCCACCACCAGGTCGGAGGCGGCGTAATGCGCGCTGGGCGCGTCGGTGTAGGCTATTATCTTAAGGTGTTTTTTGCACGCGTACTGCCGCGTCAGCCGGCGCGCCAGGGCTTTGTTATCGCCGCACAGCACCATCAGCTGCAGCTTTCCCAGGAACGGCGCCAGCGCGTCGATGGCCGGGAATATTTCCCCCATGCCGCGGCTGCCGCCGGTTATAAGCACGGTGAACAGGTGGGGGGAAAGCCCGAGGGCTTTTCTTTCGGCCAGTGTATCGCGCGGCGTAAGGAACTCTTTGCGCACCGGGATGCCGGTCACGAAGATCCGTGCCGGGTCGGCCCCGTTCCTGACCAGGTTCTGGGCCGAGTGCTTCGACGGCACGAAATAGCTCTCCACGTTCTCCGAGGGCCAGTAGGAATGGGCGCGGAAATCGGTAAGCACGGCGAACAGCGGCGTGGTCCTGGAGGCCGGGCAGTGCGCCATCAGCATGGCTGAAAGGGCCTGTGTTGAAATTACCGCTTTTATGTTCTTTGCCGCCAGCAGGGCCGAAAGCTCCCTGGAATAATACGAGAGCACGGTCTTTTTCAGCGCGCCGGCGGCGAAGGCAACGAAATCGTTGTCGTAGACGTAATCCCACAGGAACGGCGTTTTTTTCAGGACCCCCAGATAGGTCCTGGCTACGAAGGGCCCCAGGTTCGGATAGACCTCCGAAAGATTTATGAACACCGGCTCGATTATGGCGGTGGGGAAAAAATCCGCCAAAGCCCTGGCCGCGCTGTAATGGCCGGACGGCGCGCAGCCGTAGATCAGGCCTATCTTTACGGGATACCTGGCGGGCGCGCCGTCCATCAGGGCCGCTCGCCCACTATCTCGTGTATCGCCGTCAGGCTGGTATGCGCGGTGCGGTGCCAGCGCCGGCGCCGCTTCAGCTGCAGGGCGCCGATGTAAATGGGGATCACCAGGACGATGCTCATAAGTATCATCACCAGGTAGTAAACGCCGTACGCGAGCGAGGTGCCGTCTATGAGCAGCGCGGCCGTGGGGTACAGCCCGAGCGGGAGCCAGTTCAGCAGTTTTATGGTCAGCCGCGCGCCGTGGGGATGGTTGAAGATCCAGACCAGCAGATTGAAATGCCCCTGGTTGGCGAACAGCAGCGCGGTCATGCAGGCCGCCAGCATGAACCGGTAGGTCTGGGTAAGGCGCAGCGCGGTCTCGAACGCGCGGTAGTCCAGCTTGCGCGCGGCCCGCAGCCACAGGCCGGCCGTGTGCCTGCGCGCCGTTTCCAGCGCGCCCACCGCCCAGCGCACGGAGCGATGGAAATGCTCGCGGAGGTCGGCGGGGACCTCGTCGTAAACTATGGCGTCGGGCGCGAAATAGACCCGCACGCCGGCGCGCACCAGCCGCATCTGCATCTCTATGTCCTCGGTCAGGCAGTCTCCGTCCCAGGGGAATTTCCGCATCAGCTCGGGGGTGAAGCACATGCCTTTGCCGTGCAGCGTGGCGGAAAAGCCGAAGAAATGTTTCGGGTACTGGTAAAAATTATTGAAGATGACCTGGCTGACGAAGAGGGTCCTGGTCAGCCAGTTGTGGTGCGGGTTCTTGGGGATCTCGTTGCCCTGGATGGCGGTCTCGCCCCGGTTGAGATGGGCGCTCATGCCCGTTAAGAAATCCGGGTGGGCCAGGGAGTCGGCGTCGAAATAGCACAGGGCGTCGTAGCCGCCCAGGGCCAGTATCTCATCGGTGGCGCGGCAGATGGCGTAGCCTTTGCCGGCGGGCAGGTCGCCGCCGTATTCTATAACCCCGGCCCCCGCCGCGCGGGCGATGCCCGCCGTGTTGTCGGTGCAGTGGTCGGCCACCATATAAATGTCGAACAGCTCCGCCGGGTAGCTCATCTTTTTCAGGCTTTCCAGCACCAGCCCGATCACGTTCTCCTCGTTATAGGCGGGGACGAGCACGGCGAAGCGCCTGAGCGGGGCGGGGTCGCTTTTCCGCGCCGATCTTTTAAAAAAACCGCGCAGGCTCAGGACGAGATAAAAGAACCAGGTGCCGAGCAGGAAAAATTCCAGCGCGTTGGCCGCCAGGGTTACGGGAAGGTTCCAGGGAAAGGGTATATACATTTATGCCTGCGCCGCTGTCTTCCGAAATTCTAGCAAAAATAGCCTTTGCCGATTTGGCCGCCCGGCCTCAGAGGAAAGCCGCGCTTTTTAGTATTATATTGACGGCCCGTGAACGGGCGGAGGCGGACTTGAGCTCGAAGAAAAAAAAATACGGCGCAGCAGCCGGCGGCGGCGGACGATGTCGGCTGGCGCGGCCGGAACACGTACGCGCTGGCGGGCGTCCTGCTGCTGGCTTTCCTGGTCCGGTTCATCTACCTGCGCCAGGTAAGCGCCTCCCCGTTCTTCGCCGCGCTGCAGATAGACGCGCGCGTTTACGACGCGTGGGGGCAGCGCCTGGCGGCGGGCGACTGGCTGGGGAAGGGTGTTTTCGGCCAGGCGCCGCTGTACCCGTATTTCCTGGGGCTTGTCTATTCCGCGTTCGGGCGCGACCTCTGGCTGCTGCACCTTATCCAGATGGCGCTGGGCGCGGCGTCCTGCGGCCTGCTGTACCTGGCCGGCCGCCGGTTCATATCGCACGGCGCGGGGCTGGCCGCCGGGCTGATGCTCGCGCTTTATCCGCCGGCGATATTTTTCGACGGACTGATACAGAAAGCGGTGCTGGATACCTTTCTTACCGCGCTGCTGCTGTTCATGCTGGCCCGCGCGCAGGACGCGCGCCGGCTGCCGGGCTGGTTCGCCGCGGGCGCGGCGCTGGGCGCGCTGGCCCTGACGCGAGAGAACATGGTGCTGCTGCTGCCCGTGCTGGCCGCCTGGCTGCTGCTGCGCCGCGGGGACCGCCCGGGCAGGTTCTGGGCCCCGGCCGCCGTGTTCGCCGCCGGCGCCGCGCTGGCCATGGCCCCGGTGGGGCTGCGCAATTACGCCGTGGGCGGGGAATTCGTGCTGACCTCCTCGCAATCCGGCGGAGCTTTCTATATCGGCAACAACAAGGATGCCACCGGCGAGTTCGTGCCGATGATAAAGGGGCACCAGGACCTGGACAGCCAGGACGCCGCCAGGCTGGCGGAAGAGGCTGTCGGCAAAACGCTTTCCCCCAAAGAGGTCTCGTCCTACTGGCTGGCGCGCGCCTGGGAGGATATCCGCGCCCGGCCGGGCCGCTGGCTGGGCCTGCTCGCAAGGAAATGGCTGCTGGTCTGGAACGCCTACGAGCTGCCGGATACCGAGGACCTTTATTTTTACCAGGACTGGTCGGGCCTGCTCCGCGGGCTGAACCGCGTTTTTCATTTCGGCGTGCTTTGCCCGCTGGCGGCGGCCGGCTTCGTCCTTACCTGGCGGCGCCGGCGCGAACTGGCCCCGCTTTATCTTCTGTTGCTGGGCACGGCCGCCAGCGTGGCGCTGTTCTTCGTGTACGCGCGGTACCGTTTCCCGCTGGTGCCGGTGCTGCTGCTGCTGGCCGGCGGCGGCCTGGCGCAGGCGCGCGCCGCTTTCAAAGAAGGGCGGCGGCGCAGCCTGCTGGCGGCGGGGCTGGCCGCGCTGCTTGCGGCGGTCTTCGTGAACTGGCCGCTTTTCAGGAAGGAGCCAGTACTGTTCGTGGCTTACAGCAACCTGGGCAACGTGCTGTGCAACCAGGGGAAATATTCCGAGGCCGTGACTGATTTCGAGGAGGCCATACGGCTTCAGCCCGGCTATATAGAGGCTTACCATAACCTGGGCAATTGCCTGCTCAAGCAGGGGCGGCCGGCCGAAGCGCTGATCCGGTTCGGCCAGGCCCTGACGCTGCAGCCGCGGCTGGCGGAAGCGCATAACAGCATGGGCGTGGCGTTGTCGGACCAGGGAGAATACGAGAAGGCCGCCGGGCATTTCCGGGAGGCCCTGCGGCTGCGGCCGGATTTCGCCGAGGCTTATTATAACTTCGGCAACACGCTGGCCAGCCAGAATAAAATGGAGCCGGCCGTGAACTCCTTCAGGCAGGCCGCGGCGCTGCGGCCGGATTACGCCGAAGCGCACCACAACCTGGGCCTGGCGCTGATGCTGCAGAAAAAATTGGGCGAAGCCGAAGAGCAGTTCAGGCTGACCATAAGCCTGGCCCCGGGCCTTGCCATAGCCTACCAGAACCTGGGCTATGTGCTGGACGGCCAGGGAAAGCACGCCGAGGCGCTGGAGCAGTACCGCAAAGCGCAGCAGCTGGCCCCCGCCCTTGAGCGCAAGTAAACGCTATTAGTTCTTTTATCTAGACCGTACCGCCGCCGGCGGGAGCCGGCTGTGTCTTGAACCATTCCGCCAGGTTCTTCATCCCCTGTTCTATGTTCACCGCCGGGGCGTAGCCCAGGTCGCGCCGAGCGGCCGAGATATCGAACCAGTGCGCGGTGGTGAGCTGCTGCAGCACGAAGCGGGTAAGCGGCGGTTCGCCGGCCGCGCGCAGCACCCGCCACGCGGGCTCCATGACGGAGGCCGCGGCGAGGGCGGCCATGTACGGGATGGTTTTTATCACCGGGCCCGTTCCCGCCGCCTCCAGTATCATGTTAATAATGTCCCAGTTCGGGCGCGGATCGCCCTGCGAAATAAAATACGCTTTGCCGGCGCAGGCCGCGCCCGGGGCCAGCTTTTCCGCGGCCAGCCAGTGGGCGTTGGCGGCGTCGTCTATATAGGTGGTGTCTATCAGTTTATTGAAGGCGCCTATGCGCCGCAGCCTGCCCGCCCTGCCCCTGGCGGCTATGGTGGCGATCATGTGGTCGTGCCCGGGCCCCCACACCAGGTGCGGCCTGAGGGAGACGGTAGAGAAGCGCGGGGAATTCGCGGCCAGCACCAGCTGCTCGGCCAGCGCCTTGGTCTGCGCGTAACAGGAATCGAATTTAGCGGGGTAGGGCGCGGCCTCGTCCCAGCCGTCCACGTCGCCGCCCGGGAAGATAACGCTGGGGGTGCTGGTGAAGATAAAGCGCGCCGCGCCGGCGGCCTGCGCGGCGGCCAGCAGGCGGCTCGTGCCGGTAACGTTGGTCCGGTAAAAATCGGCGTAGCGGCCCCACATGCCCACTTTGGCCGCCGCGTGGAAGATGACGTCGCAGCCCCGGCAGGCGCCGGCAGCCGCTTCAGCGTCGGCCACATCGCCCTGAACGCATTCAACGCCCAGCTTTTTTAATTCAGGGTATTCCCCGCGCCCCAGGCTGCGCACGGCCGCGCCTTTGGCCAGCAGCAGGCGCACTATGGCCCCGCCCAGGAATCCGCCGCCGCCGGTAACTAAAGCTTTCATCCCCCTATAATACAAAAAGTCCGCGCCGGTCTTTAAACCGCGTGGGCGAACGCCCCGCAACTGTCAGGCGTGGTGGCCTTTATGATTCCAAGAAATTGTCTTTATTGCCTTCTTGAAATTCTATATCATGAAATACGAAAGTAATACTTCCCTTTTTCATGCTGCTGAATAGGCTATTCGCGCGGCGGCCGAGCGCGTCCGTCTGCGCGAACTTCAATTCTTCAATTTCTTTGGTTCCATCGGTTCCCATCCGGTTGAGGGGTTCAAGGCGCTGCTGAAGGTGCCATACAGCACGTTTTCCAACCCGACAGTACCCTGTCGGGGTTGTCTGCTAGGCTATTACAGGCTTACAGAATGCGCAATTACCTGGGGGAGGCATGTGCGCCGACGAAAGGCTGTCCGTTGACACAGCACAGGCTGTTACACCCGAAGACCCCGGGCGTCTCTGCCGTGCGGCCACCTGCCGGGAAAAGCCCGGCTATCGCGCTAGAAACCCAAAAGACAGTCCTCTATCTAAAATAGTCCTCAATAATCTGCCGGAATTCGAACAATGGCTGAAACGCCCGCCGGGTCAGCAGCCCCGCCCCCATCCAGGCGCAATAACAGCCCTTGAAAAATTCGCCGAATGCGGGGTGGCGCGCTACGGCGTGGTGCGCTTTCGCTGCCCCGAATGCGGCAGGGATATGTTCGTGGCGTTCTCCTGCAAACGCCGGGGGCTGTGCCCCAGCTGTGACGCCAAGCGTTCGGCTATTATAACCATCCAGGCGCTGGACCGGCTGCTGGCGTTTGTGCCTTACCGCCAATGGGTGCTGGTTATCCCTAAGCGGCTGCGCTATTTCATAAACCGGAACCCCGTGCTGGCGGGGGAACTTTCTAAAATATTCGCGCGCGAAATAAACCGTTTCCTTTGTCGGGACAGTAGCGGTATGCCGGCGCAGCTTCATTTCATTCAAAGGTTCGGCGGGTCGCTGAATCTGCACATCCATGTGCACGCGGTGGTTTCGGACGGGGTCTTTAATTTAAAAACAAATATGCTCGGGCTACGGGAGCTTGCATTTACGCCGGTTGCCTGCCCCACGGCGGAGCAACTGGCCGCTATTGTAACGGCAGTGCGCAAAAAGCTGATCAGGCGCATTTGCAGGACCAGCGGTTTAGGTCGGGAAGCGGCGGCCGACCTGCTAGCCTGGAAGAACTCAGGGTTTTCAATACATAAAGAGGTGAATATTAACGCCGGGGACCGTAAAGGTCTTAAGCACCTGGTAGGATATTGCGCACGGCCGGCGCTCTCACAACAAAGATTGGTCTACGCTGAAAAAACCAATACGGTTATCTACCGCACAGCGCCAAAGGAGGGGAAGTCGGAGATCTTAGTAATGTCGCCCATTGAGTTCCTGCGGCGCTGGACGCTGCTGATGCCGCCGCCTAATAAGAACCTAATCCACTATTATGGCGCACTCGCTCCCAGGTCACCGCTGCGCCCGGCGGTAGTGCTGCAGGCGGAAAAAGAGACGCAGAAGCTTGCACAGGAAGAAAGGGATGATAAGCCGCAAAAAAACAACTCT
>CAIRNJ010000016.1 GCA_903879915.1 uncultured Elusimicrobia bacterium | reverse complement strand
GTAAATTCCGGAGCATGAGGCGCCGGCGGCCGCGGAAGAGCGCCCATCCCTCCGGCAGGTAACGTCAGTCCAATCCGTGGCGGGCGCTTCCGGGTTTAGCATGGGTAAAGATCTAGGCCTCCGCAGTGAAAGTAGATGGCCGTCTTGAAGTTCTCCATGTTCCGAAAGCCGCAGGCCATGCTTTTTATCTTCTGAATTTTGCTGTTGAGTCCTTCACTCATAGCGTTGGTCACCGGATGCTGGTAGTAGGTCAGGATGTTGTCGATGTGCCTGCGGATTGTCTCTGCAGCGGCCCTCACCGGAGCCAGCCGGCTGTGCGTCGCCCAAAAGTACCACCGCTTCCAAAACTTACGGCCCGACTCCGGATAAGCGTAGTTCCACAGTCGGCGCAGCGCTTCTTTAATCGCCCACGCCCGGCCCACTTTCAACTCCTGCCGCCTCAATGCATTAAATTCATTTCTCCGCCAGTCAGGAAGATTCTCCCGACTATAAAGCCAGAGGTGCTTGGTGCCCTTGAGTGTCTCGTCGTCTGACTCCATCAGTTCCAGGTGCTCCTGCCTGCGCACCGTGTCCACAGCCTTGCCGATATAACCCATAACATGAAAGCGGTCGAATACTATCTTCCCAGCCGCATCAGGAACCTTCGCCAGCGTCGATTGGATATATGGCTTCCACATGTCCATGGCCACCGCCTCAATGCCGTTGAGCTGTTTCTTTGACAGTCCCGCATAGTAGCCGTCGAGACTGTCCTGCTTGCGGTCTTCGGCGATGTGTTCCACTGTCCCATCGTCCAGGTCGCAGACCAGCGTCAGGTAGCGATGGCCCTTGGCTGCCGCCTTCTCATCCACGCCGATCCGGCGTACGACCCGCGCTTTCTTGCGCTCTTTGCCGCGCTTGACCGCCCGCTGCATCAGCCCCCACGCCTCATCCCAACTGATCCGCAATATTCCCGTGGCACCGCTCACGTCGCACTGGCTAAGCACGTCTATGGCTAGGCGCTCGAAGAGCAGCGTGAACCGCGACCGCGGCTCCGCCCACGGAACCTTGACCTGCACCACTCCGTGCTCATCGCATTCCACCCGCGGGATACGCGCGTGCAGGTGGGTCTGGAACTGGCAGCTATCCAAATGCCGCCATGTGCGCTCCTCAGAGTGATCATATAGCGGCAGCTTCTTAGCGCATTGAGGGCACTCCCACTTCGCACCCTCAGGGTGCTCGGCCCATACATCAACCCGCTGCTCTTTAACGTCCAGATTTACCCGACTCACGCTCCATGGCGACTTTAACCCCAACAAGTACTCATATAGCGCTGTATCTTGCATAGTGGCTTCCTCCTGGCTTAGAAGTCACTATCTTACATTAGACGGCTACCCATGGTAAACCCGGAAGCGCCGCTCATATTTTCCTCCTATAATAGTGTACCTCCCGTACGTCGGGAGCGGAAGTAAAAAGACCGGCTAAATCCGTAAAGGAACCGTAAAAAAACGCCGGTTTCCGCGATTTCAGCTGAACAAAACACATTATAAAAAGGCCCCGCCTTGTGGGCGGGGTCTTTTGGATAGGAACGGCCTGCGCTGATTCAGCAGCAGCAGGGATTCTTTTTCTGCTGCTGGTTCTGGTTATTC
>CAIRNJ010000015.1 GCA_903879915.1 uncultured Elusimicrobia bacterium | reverse complement strand
TTTCAAATTTTTGTTTAAATGAAAGACCTGACCCCACATAAACCTCTCCCGCGATGATCGAAGTTATCCCGCCGAAGAACAGGTACAGCACGGACAGGAAGATGGCCACGTTCAGGCCGGCGGCGTCGGACACCAGGCCCACCAGGTACGGGGAAACGGCGTCGCCGAAAGCGTGCAGGATGAAAATAGCCAGCGCGAAAGCCATGGACCGCATAGGCACCGGCACGGTCTCCACGATAGCCGCGTGGTACGGCCCCGAATGCATGAACACGAAGAACTCGGCCAGGAACACCATGGCCAGGCACATATTAAGGCTGTCCGCCACCATAGCCGCCGCGCCGAACGGCATGCTGAGGAAAAAACTCAGGTACCCCACTATAAAATACCCCCGCTTGGTGCGCTTATGCAGCCAGTCGGCCGCCCAGCCGCCCGCCAGGTTCCCGCCGATGCCCGCCAGCACCGTAACCGTGCCGAACAGCAGCCCCGCCCGCGCCACCGAAAGCCCGAAATTCCGCACGAAGAACGAAGGCATCCACGCCGCCAGCCCCCCCACGGAAAACGTGCCGATAGCCATGGAGAACGCCACCAGCATATAAGTCTTGTTCCTGATCAGGGCCGAATACGCCGAGAACGGCACCCGCTCGGGCCGCTGCCGCTTCTCGGGCGTCTCTTTAAAGAACAGCGCGGCTATGCCCAGCAGCACCCCCGGCACCGCCACGATAAAAAAAGCGTTGCGCCAGCCGTAGCGCTGCCCCAGGTAGCCGCCCGCCAGGTAGCCTATGGCGCTGCCCACCGGTATGGCCAGCGCGTACAGCGCCATCACCCGCCCCCGCTTCTCCACCGGGAACCACTCGGCCAGGTAAGAAGGCGACACCGTGCCGTAGCCCGCCTCGCCGATGCCCACCGCCGACCGCGTGCCCACCAGCTGCCCGTAGCCGCGTATGAACCCGTTGGCCAGTGTGGCCGCGCTCCAGAAAATAGCGCTAACGCCCACGATAAGCGGCCGCCGCACCCGGTCGCCGAAATACCCCACGAACGGCGCAAAGCACATGTAAACTATCATGAACGAAGACGCCAGGAACCCCAGCTGCGCGTCGCTCAGCCGCAGGTCGGCCTTCAGCAGCGGGAAAACCGCGTACAGCACCTGCCGGTCCACGTAGTTGACCAGGCTGACGCAGAAGATCAGCGCCAGCACCTTCCGGGAATAAGGGATAGAATAAGCTTCGGGGTTCATGTTCCGTGATAATGATAGCAAAAACAAAAAATTGCTAATATGTAAAGACAGCCCAGCAGACCCCCAAAAGGACCCTATTTATGAAAACCAAAACAAAAGCGAAGCCCGCCAAAGCCAGCCTGGCCCACAACCCCAAGAACGGCTACGAGAGCATCACCCCCGCCGACCGCAAACGGTCGGAAGAAATAAACCGGCTGTACCTGGATTTCCTGGCCAAGGCCAAGACCGAGCGCGAAGCCCACGACGAAGGCGTGACCCTGCTGGAAGCCGCCGGCTTCACCAACCTGGCCCTCAACGAAGCGGCCAACATCCGCCTGAAGCCCGGCGACCGCGTGTACCGCAGCTGCGAAGGCAAGACCCTGATGGCCGTCACCATCGGAAAAAAGCCGCTGGCCGACGGCATGCACATAATAGGCGGCCACACCGACGCCCCCCGCATAGACATCAAGCAGAACCCCCTGTACGAGAACTCCGGCCTGGCCATGCTGGACACCCATTACTACGGCGGCATAAAGAAATACCAGTGGCTCACCATCCCGCTGGCCCTGCACGGCGTGTTCGTTAAGCCCGACGGCAGGACCATAAAAGTGAACATAGGCGAGAACCCCGCCGACCCCGTGTTCTGCATAACCGACCTGCTCCCCCACCTGGCGGCCGACCAGATGCGCAAAAGCCTGGCCGACAGCATTCCCGGCGAAAGCCTGGACGTGGTGGTGGGCTCGGCGCCCGTGGCCGAGAAGGACCGCAAGGAAAAACATAAATACAACGTGCTGAAGATCCTCCACGCCGGCTACGGCGTGGACGAGCAGGACTTCCTGTCGGCAGAGCTCGAGCTGGTGCCGGCCGGCCCCCCGCGCGAAGCGGGCTTCGACCGCTCCATGATCCTGGCCTACGGCCAGGACGACCGCGTATGCTCCTACGTGGCGCTGAAAGCCCTGATAGACATGAAAGCCCCCCCCGAGTACACCTCGGTGGTGCTGCTGTGCGACAAGGAGGAAATAGGCTCGGTGGGCTCCACCGGCATGGCCGCCAACTTCTTCGAGAACACCTCGGCCGAGCTGCTCAACCTCACCGCCGCCAGCTACAGCGAGCTACACCTCAAGCGCGCCATGAGCAACTCCTGGATGCTGTCGGCCGACGTCAACGCGCTGTTCGACCCCATGCACCCCGGCGTGTCCGAGAAAAAGAACTCCGCCGAGATGAACCACGGCGTGTGCGTTACCAAGTTCACCGGCAGCCGCGGCAAATCCGGCTCGTCCGACGCCAGCGCCGAGTTCATGGCCCACATCCGCCGCATCTTCGACCGCAACGGCGTGCTGTGGCAGACCGGCGAGCTGGGCAAAGTGGACCAGGGCGGCGGCGGCACCATCGCCCACCTGATGGCCCGTTACGGGATGAAGGTAATAGACTGCGGCGTGGGCCTGCTGAGCATGCACGCCCCCATGGAGCTGGCCGGCAAGCTCGACATCTACATGTCCTACAAAGCGTACCTGGCGTTCCTGAAAGACGGCCGCAAATGAACCGCCCCCGCGCGCGCTGCCTGCTGCTGCTGCCGGCGCTCCTGGCCTTCCGGGCCTGGGCGCAGGCCGCCGCGCCTGCCGCCGCGCCCGCCGCCGCGCCCGCCGAGCCCGCCGCGCTTAAAACGCTGAAATACACGCATGAAACGGTAGGCTACCCCGGCAGCTGGACCACCGGCCCGAAAACCAAGGACCTCAACAGCGTGGACCTGTATTACCAGTGGGACAAGCCGGGCCGCAGCTGCACCAGGGACACCTTCCCCTGGGCCCGCGTTACCATCCTTACCGACATCGCCCCCTGCTGGCCGCCCGACCGGGAATACTACACCTACGCCAAGAACCGGACGATAGACGGCGTTACCGGCAAGCTCTACCGCCGCAAGCCGCCGCTCCCGGCCGACGTGGAATCCCCGGACAACTGCCCGGGGCAGACGCAGATGGTGCTGACCTTCACCAGGGCCAACCGCTGCTATAACATGAAATTCCTGACCGGCGAGAAATGGCTGAAGCTGTTCTTCCCCGTCTTCAACCTGATAATGGACAATTTCACCGTGGAGAACTAGGCCCTTACCATGAAAATAAAATTACTGATAACCGGCGGCACCTTCGACAAGGAATACAACGAGCTGGACGGCACGCTGTTCTTCCGCAAAACCCATCTGCAGGAAATGCTGAACCTGGGCCGCAACCGCGTGCCCGTGAACGTGCAGACCCTGATGATGATAGACAGCCTGCTGATGACCGGCGCCCACCGCAGGAAGATCCTGGCCGCCTGCCGAAGCGCCAGGGAAAAGCACATTGTGATCACCCACGGCACCGACACCATGCCCGAAACCGCCCACCTGCTGGGCCGCCAGCTGCAGGACAAGACCGTAGTGCTCACGGGCGCCATGGTGCCCTACAAATTCGGCTCCTCGGACGGCCTGTTCAATTTAGGCTCGGCCCTGTCCTTCGCCCAGGTGCTCCCCCCGGGCGTGTACATAGCCATGAACGGCCGCTATTTCAACTGGAATAACGTAATAAAGAACAAAAAAGCAGGCGAATTCCAGGAATGTTAATGGGGTCAGGTCTTGCATTTCAACATTTTGTTGAAATGCAAGACCTGACCCCATTCCACCATTAAAAAAGCCCTTTCTCCTCTTCCCACTTAGCTTTGCTGGCCGCGTTCTGGAAGATATACGGCTCCCCGGCCCCGTCCAGCCACACTGCGGCCGTGCCTTTCATGCCCTCCAGCAGCTTGAAAGCCTTGTCCTTGCCCATCACCGCCAGCACCGCCGACGCCAGGAAATTATTGCTTTCGATGCCCGGGAAATACACCATCAGGTTCGAAAAGTTCTCTATCGGGTAGCCCGTTTTAAGGTCAAGTATGTGCGAATACAGCTTGCCCTCTATCTCCACGAAGCTATCCCGCCCCGACGAAGACACCACGATGCCGTTGTTGAACAGCAGCGTGCCTTTGCGTTTATTCTTCTTAAAGGGGTCCATCACCGCGTACTTCCAGTCGCGCCGGCCGTAAACCAGCACGTTGCCGCCCAGGCGCAGTTCCACGGGAAAATCCGGCGCCTTGGCGCGCAGCATCTTATAGGCCCGCTCGAAACAATAGCCGCGCAGCAGCCCCCCCATGTTTATCTGCACAGGCTTAGTGAACCGCACCGCCCGCCGCGCGGGGTCGATCTGAATGTAATTAGAGCCGATATTGGCCAGCGCCTTCTGTATATCCGCCTTGGCCGGCAGCTTGCGCGTGGAGGCCGCCTCTTTCCACAGCGGCCACAGCGGCGCGAAAGTAATGTCGAAAGCCCCGCCGCTGAGCCTGTAATAATCCATGGCCATCATCAGCAGCCGCAGGAACTCGTCGTCCACCCGCACCCATTCCCCGTAAGCCTTCTTGTTCACCAAAGTAGTAAGGCTGTAGGGGTCGCTGTAGCTGAATTCGCTGGAAATGCGGTTCCACTCGGCAAAAATATCGCCCGCCAGCGCCTGCCCCGCGGCCTTGCTGCCGCCGTAGAGCCGCACCTCGGCCGGCACGCTCATCACGAACGTCTTCTGCACGCAGGAAGCTTCTTCTTTCCGCTCCCCGCACCCCGCGGCCAGCAGCGCCGCGGCCAGCGCGCACCAGATAAATTTATTCATAAGCCGTTCCCCGCCAACCTAACCTAAAAATACAATTTTTCCCGCCCCCGTTCAACCCCCGCCGGAATTAAAGCAGCCTGTCCCCTTTAATACCCCGCCGGGTTCTGCCGCTGCCAGTTATGCGAAGTGCGGCACATCTCGGCCAGGTCCAGCCGCGCCTGCCAGCCCAGCAGCCGCAGGGCCTTGGCGGGATCGGCGAAGCAGACGGCGATATCCCCGGCGCGGCGCGGCACAAGCTTATACGGTATCTTCATGCCGGCGGCGGCCTCGTAGGCGCGCAGCACCTCCAGCACGCTGTAGCCGCGCCCCGTGCCCAGGTTCACCGCCTCGGCCCCCGCGTGCGCGCGGCCGTAGTCCAGCGCCGCCAGGTGCCCGCGGGCCAGGTCCGCAACATGAATATAATCCCGCACCCCCGTGCCGTCCGGCGTGGCATAGTCGGTGCCGAACACGTTAAGATATTCCCGCCGCCCCGCCGCCACCTGCGCGATGTAAGGCACCAGGTTATTAGGAATGCCGTGCGGGTCCTCCCCTATGCGGCCGCTGGGATGGGCGCCGATGGGGTTGAAATAGCGCAGCAGCACGGCCGAGAACCCCGGCTCCGCGGCGGCGCAGTCCCGTATTATCTGCTCGCTCATGTATTTCGTCCAGCCGTAGGGATTAGTGCAGAACCGCGGCGCCTCTTCCGTTATGGGCATTTTCTCCGGCACGCCGTAGACCGTGGCCGAAGAACTGAACACCAGCCGCCGCACCTTATGCCGCCGCATGCAGGCCAGCAGGGCCAGCGTGGCGCCCAGGTTGTTGCGGTAGTACTCCAAAGGCTTCTCCACCGATTCCCCCACCGCCTTCAGCCCGGCGAAATGGATAACCGCGTCCACCGGCCCCGCGGCGAACACCGCGTCCAGCGCGGCCTCGTCGGCGGCGTCGGCCTTGAAGAAAGCCGCGGCCCGCCCGCCCAGCTCTCCCGCGCGGCGCAGGGCCTCTTCCTTGCTGTTGGCCAGGTTGTCCGCCACGCGCACGTTATAGCCGCCCTGCAGCAGCTCCACGCAGGTGTGCGACCCTATATACCCCGCCCCGCCGGTTACCAGAATATTTTCAGCCATAAATTCCTTTTCAGAGCCCGGGCCCCGGAAGAACATTGTATAAAATTGATAAACTATCCCCACCTGGACCGGAGGCCGAACAAGTGCGAAAACCCGCCTTTATAAATTACGAACCCGTCCCCCTGCGCTTCGGCACCAGCGGCCTGCGCGGCAACGTAACGGACATGACCGACCTTGAGGTGTACATAAACACCCTGGGCTACCTGCGCTGCCTGGCCGCCGCGGGCGCGCCGAACAGCACCGGCGCCGTAGCCCTGGCCGGGGACCTGCGCCCCAGCACGCAGCGCATAATGCGGGCCGCCGCGCGCGCCATAGCCGCCGCCGGCCTGCGGCCCGAGCACCTGGGCCCCCTGCCCACGCCCGCCCTTACCTATTACGCCATGAGCCGCCACCTCCCCGGCGTAATGGTAACGGGGTCGCATATCCCTTTCAGCATGAACGGCATAAAATACGTGAAGCCCGCCGGCGAAGTATTGAAAGCCGACGAACCGGGCATCCTGGCCGCCGTGGCCGAAGCGCGCGCCGCCGAATACGCGAAGACCGCCGGGCAGACCATTTTCACCGCCGCCGGCGAACTGAAGCCGGCAGAACAGCAGGCCCTGCCGCCCGCCGAAGCCGCCGCCGCCGAGCGCTACGCCCGGCGCTACCTCGACGTTTTCCCCCCCGGCGCGCTGAAAGGGATGAACGTTCTCTATTACCAGCATTCGGCCGTAGGGCGCGACCTGCTCCCCTCCGTCATCGAGCGGCTGGGCTGCCGGGTGGACCGCGCGGGCCGCAGCGAAGCCTTCATCGCCATCGACACAGAGGACATCACCGCCGCGCAGCTTGAAACCCTGCAGGCCCTGCTGAACGCGGAAAGCGAAAAGCACGGCGTGGAATACGACGCCCTTATCTCCACCGACGGGGATTCCGACCGCCCGCTGGTGTGCGGCCTGGAGCGCGGCACAGTGAAATTCTTCAACGGTGACCTGCTGGGCGCCGTAGTGGCGGAGTATCTGAAGGCCGGCGTGGCGGCCGTGCCGGTAAGCGCCAACAGCGCCGTGGCCGCGCACCTGGCGCACCTCGGCATAGAAACCATCAGCACGCGCATAGGCTCCCCTTACGTTATTCAGGCCATGCAGGAAGCCGCCCCCCGCTGCCCGGGCAAGGCCATTGTTTCCTGGGAAGCCAACGGCGGTTTCCTTACGGGCACCGACCTGACCATAAACGGACGGACGCTCACAGCGCTCCCCACGCGGGACGCCCTGCTGCCCATCCTGGCGGTACTGGCGGCGGCCCGGCAGCACAACGCCGCCCTGCCGGCGCTGTTCAGCCGCCTGCCAAAACGCTACGGCAAAGCGGGCCTGCTGGACAATTTCCCCCCGGAGACCGGCGGCTGATACTGCGGCGTTTCTCCCCGGCCGCCCCGGCGCAGGAACCCGCGGCCTTCAGCGCGCTCGAACAGTTCTTCACCGGAGAGCAAGGCTTCGGCCAGGTAACCGGCCTGAACACGGTGGACGGCCTGCGCATCTTCTTCGCGAACGGGGATATAGCCCACGTGCGCCCGTCGGGCAACGCCCCGCAGCTAAGGATCTACGCCAACGCCGACACCCAGGCCCGCGCCGATGAGATAGTGGAGCTGTGCCTCCGCGAACCGGCCGGCATACTGCGGCAGCTGGAAAGCGCCGTCACCAAAAAATAAAGAGCCCCGCCAGGAGCCCTTTATCCGCCGCCGCCCGATAAAGCGGCTGTGCCTGTTATTCTTCCGCGCACCGCTTTATACTATCCAGGCGTTTGCGCGCATGAACCGCCGCTTTGGCGCTCTTTATCCGTTCTACCCAGGAGTAAGCCTTTTTAAAACTGAAGTTCTTATCCAGCCGCAGTTCCGGGAAATGCGAAAACTGCCTTTTACGGAACGCCGAAACATAAAGGCAGTCCACCAGCGCCTTTTCAGGCTCAGCCAGCAGAAAACCATCCCCGCCGGCGCTCCAGCCGAAGCCGCTGAAAAAAGAAGGCGCCAGATGGTGCACCGCGAACACCCCCGCGGCGGTCTTTATTTCCCCGCCGTGCGCCACCGAAGCCAGCGTAACCGCCTGCGGTATCTGCTCTATAACGCCGTGCAGGTGCAGCGCGCTGGTAAAGGACACATAAGCCCGCTGCTTAGGCAGTATATGCGCTATTACAGAATAAGGGCCGGGCATAACGCCGCCGGCCGCCCACACGCCGTGAGCCACCTTCACAACCAGCCCCTGCCCGCGCAGGTAAGCCAGCCCCTGCGAAACGGCGGACGGGGAACTGCCGGCCACAGCGCTTAGTTCACGCAGGCTGAATACTGGGCGGCCAAGCCCCATAATATGGGCGATAAGGGTTTTCTTAACCATTGTTCTTTTCAAGCTCCTCCACAAAATCCGCCGCCTTAAGCTTAATTTCATCCCAGACGGCCGGCACTGCGTACACTTTACGGTCCTCAGGCGCCAGATAAGCGGCAACCGCGTCCCTGAACATTTCAAAACCCGGCGCCAGTATGTTCTCCCTCGCCCTGGCCAGTTCCGCCTTGCCCGGCAGTTCGGCGCAAGCCGCGCCGGGGCGCACCTGCGTGCTGAGCAGGTAAAGGTCGAAGATATCCCTGGCCTGAAGAACGGACCTGGACAGCACCGCCGTGATCTTTTGCGCCGCGGCAATTACCGCCGGGTAATGCGGCACCACCAGCGGGGCCGTATTATAAGGCCGCAGCAAAGCGGCCGGCACAGGCTCCGCCACGGGCGCGCCCTGAAAACCGCGCCGCGAAAATTCCACCTTGGTAAAATAATCCCCGCCGGCGGCGGTAACCAGATGCACTTTAAAGCGCTGCGTAGTGCCGGTCTGTTTGGCCTTAAGAATATCCGGCGCCTTTATTTCGGCAATGCCGTAGGTTTTAAGGTTCTCCCTGAAGGAAGGCGACGCCAGTATGCGCATTACGCGTTTTTTAACCGACGCAACAGGCAGTTCCCGCACGTCCAGGTCCATATCCTCGGAATAGCGGATACTCTTGAAGAACAGCCGCAGATTCACCCCGCCCTTAAGCGCCCACAGGCCCGGCGGCATATCCGCCGCCAGGTAGCGCAGAAATTCAATATGGAAGATCTCCCTAAGCTGCAATTGGCTGTACATAGTATGTATTATAATTTAGTCTTAGCTAATTTTCAAGCCATATTATGCAGAAACGCAAAAAAAGGGCCCCGCTCAGGAGCCCTTTATCCGCCCGCCGGGGATTCCCCCCGGCCGGCTTACGCCGTTATAATTAAGTAGTGTGTCACCTTATTTCGTTACTTCCCCATCCCCTTAACCTCGAACCCCAGGGCCCGCAGCGCCGCGTGGTCCAGGATATTGCGGCCGTCGAACACGAAAGCCGGCTTGCGCATGGAGGCGTAGATGCGCTTATAATCCAGCGTCTTGTACTCCGCCCAGTCGGTAAGCAGAATAATGGCGTCCGCGTCCTGCACCGCCGCGTAGGGGTCGGCGGTGGTCTGCACCTTGTCCGCGTCCGGGCCCAGGTCCTCTTTCACGTGCACCAGCGCTTTGGGGTCCGTAATAACTATCTGCGCGTGCTCCTCCACCAGCATCTTGGTTATGGCGATAGCCGGCGACTCGCGCGTGTCGCTGGTATTCGCTTTGAAAGCGAAGCCGAAAACGGCCACTTTCTTATTTGCCAGCGTATTGAACATGGTGCGGATTATGCCGCCCACCAGCCGCTGCTGCTGGTAGTCGTTGATGGCCACCACCTGCCGCCAGTACTCGGCCACTTCCGTAAGGCCGTAGCTTTCGCAGATGTACACCAGGTTAAGGATGTCCTTCTTGAAACAGGAACCGCCGAACCCGGGGCCGGTCTTAAGGAAATGCGGGCCAACGCGCCGGTCCATGCCCACCGCGCGGGCCACCTCCTCCACGTCGGCGCCGGTCTCTTCGCACAGCGCGGACAGGGAGTTAATGGAGCTTACGCGCTGCGCCAGGAAAGCGTTGGCCGCCAGCTTGGACAGTTCCGAGGACCACAGGTTGGTGGTAAGTATCCGCTCTTTGGGCACCCAGGTGCCGTACACGGCGGACAGCGCCTGTATGGCCGCCAGGCCTTCCGGCGTCTGGTGGCCGCCTATCAGCACGCGGTCCGGCTGCTCCAAGTCGTTGATGGCGGTACCTTCGGCCAGGAACTCCGGGTTGGACAGCACGTCGAAGCGGAATTGGGAATGCTGGCTGAGGATGCGCTCCATGGCCTCGGCCGTGCGCACGGGCAGCGTGCTTTTTTCCACCACTATCTTATTGCCGTTGGCCACCTTCACGATATTGCGGGCGGTAGCCTCCCAGTACTGCAGGTCCGAAGCGCAGCCGGAGCCGCGGCCGAAGGTTTTGGTGGGCGTGTTCACGCCCACGAAAATAATGTCGCACTCTTTTATGGCGCCCTCGATATCCGTGGAGAAAAAAAGGTTCTTGCCGCGGCGCCGCTTCACCACTTCGTCCAGGCCGGGCTCGAAAATAGGCATCTTGTCCGAATTCCAGGCGGCAATGCGCTCTTTGTTGATATCCACCACGATAACCTTGCGGTCGTGGTTATGGTCCGCGATAACGGCCATAGTAGGCCCGCCGATGTACCCCGCGCCGATGCAGCAGATGGATCTGTTCATAGTTGTCTCCCGTATTTACGCGCGCTAAAAAACGTTCCTATTATTTTACCTAATATCCCGCTTTGTTGGGAAAAGCAGCCAGTTCCCTTTTATGCCTATAAGTCAAAACTTAAGCCGTACGAATCCAGTTCTTCACGAATTTGGCTTCTTACCTCCGCCACAGTCACAGTATCACGGTTCTCGTATTTTTCCAAAGAGCGCAGCCCTTGGTCGATATTATGACACACAGCCAGCCATTTGCCGCCCTCTAATGCCACTTTATGCTCGCAGGTTTCTTCAGGCAGATTAAATTCCAGAGTAGCTTTCATAATCCCCCCTTTACACGCCTATTATTGACCAGCGCCCCCTTTTGAAATAAGCCCAAGCACATTTTCCCTGGTAAAAATGTCGCGGTCGGCCGGATTCTCCAGGAAACTTTCCACGTCCCGCCTTACCTTTTCCCAGTCAGCGGCGGCCATCTTTTCATAAAGCAGCCCACGCCACGTGCCCTCACCGGGCAACGCGCCCTTCCAACCCGACTGCTGGAGCGCGTTGCCAAGCAGAACGAGGTTCGGCTTAAGGGCGGGCCACTTGGAAAGATACCACCCGATATCGAAATAATCCCGCCCCTTCGGGCATTTACGAGAATAAATACAATTAAGCTTTCCGGCAAAAAGCGAGGGAGTATCATACGCCTGGAACGCGATAGGAAAATACTTGTTCACCAGCCGTGTTTCGAGCACCGCCCCGGCCGGCGGGCGGGAAGCGACCTCCAGCTTAATGGAAAGCATCTGCGTTTTACGGCCCGTCATCCCCGCAGCCTGCAGCAGCCCCTGGAACTTAACAAAAGCAGACAGCACTGTTTTCTGGTCGTCATAGACGATCACCGTTTGGTAGCCGGCCAGTCCCAGCCCGTCTTTGATCTTCTTCAGCAGGCCGGCAAATAACCCTGGCTCCGTCTCCACCGCAGAAAAGTCAAGATCCTCAGAGAACCGGGGCAGGCCGTGCAGGAACCGCAGCGCCGTGCCGCCCACGAAGGCGATGCGCCGGAAAGCCCCGGCGTCGTGCATCAGGCGCAGTATATAAGCCTGCAGGTATTCCCGCATTATATTAAGGCGCTCGTTGTAGCCGGCGCGTTTTGCAACCAGTTCCAACAGATATTCCTTCATAGATACTTCCCCTCCCCGGCACGGGCCTTAACATACGCGGCCAGCAGTTCCGCCGCCTTTGTAAGCCCCGGCCCCGCGGCCCTGCGCGCGAAAGCGGCCAGCCGTACCAGGTCCAACGCACCCAGGTTCTGCAGCCGCAGCTCCTCCAGGTAAGCCGCGCCGATCTTAACCCCGTCAAGATAAAACAGGTCCAGCAGGGCTTTTTCCGGCGTAGCCACAAAAAACTCCCCGGCGCCGGTATCCACTTTTTCATACCCCCAGAACAGCCCCTGCCGCAGATGCCGGTAACTGAACTCCCCCACCGGGTTGCGCAGGGTAACGGGCCGCCGCGTAGTTACACAAGTGTAGACCGGCACCCCCTCTGGAATAAGGCCGTGGTACTCCAGCGCTTTATGCAGGCTGATATAAGAAGGGCAATGAAGCGCACCCGCAATATACAGGTCGTACCCGGAGGGCAGTTTAATATACGGGTTATTCATAAGATAAAGCCCGCGCCGTAATTGGATGATCTTCCCGGCCTTCTTCCAGCGGCTTAGCTGTACATTGACCGAGCGCGGATCCGCCTTGCCTACGCGCAGCATTTCGGCATCAAAAACAGGGCGGTCAGCCACAAAACTTGCAAGCTTCTCAATTTTCATAGCATTAAATTAGCATATATGATAACTTACTTCCACGGATAGTATAACACCTGCCTCCCCTCCTGTCAAGGCCCAATTTACAGAAAAATGTATTATGTTGGAACGCCGGGTATTGAATTAAGAATGTGTCAACTTATCTCCGGTGCGCCTCCCCTTCATCCAGTTATGGAGCTTCCACACCGAACTCAAACTGATGAATATACGGCCGTGTTTTCCCTAGTCCCGAGGCGTTTTATACCGACACCCGCCGCAAGCACCCGCATTTGGGGAATAAGGATATCAGCTCCACCCACTGTTTTACGGAAAGGACAAAACGATTCAGACCGGCCTGGCTTTTAATTCCCTCGAATTCGGGGGAATTAAAAACCAGGTTGTTTATTTCCTCCCAAATTCCGAGGAACTCTGCAGATGAACCCGTCAAAGGTGTATCGGGTTGCGGGCAAGGTGGTCCACCTTAACGGGCGTGCCCATGCTTAAGTTTTTTGGCTGTAGGCGGAGGCAAGTAATTTTGACTGGTTATAACCTTTTTACCGGTTTTTTTCTCAAGGTCCAAGCGCGCTCTTTTTGCTATTCCACCGCCTTTTTTCCCGGCATATGCGTTTTCGGGCATGCCGACGGCATTCATGCCTTCGGCTATCTGCCTGGTAGACAATTCGGCCAGCGCGGTAAAGATCAATTCCCCCTCGCTCATATGGTCGCGCAAGTTATGGCTCTTTAAGTCCTTCAATTCCTTATGCGCCTTTACACTGAGGCCGGCCCATTCCTTATGGATGATGTTGGTAAGTGCGGCGTATTCGGATTCTTTCGTGACATCATGATTTTGCCAGTAATCAGTAAGCTTGTTGCGGGTTTCCTGCCCCATCATGCGCTGCTGGATCCATTTTTCACTTCTCCCGTGCTGCTGCCAATACTGCCGTGCCCGGTCTAAAGACCTTGCCGGATCAGCCATGTCTTGAAGGCGCTCATTCCCAACTTTTGCCAGCCATAACTTTATCGGTTCAGCCTTGGGGCTAGGCACAGATTGTATAAGACGCAGCAGTATCCCGGGACTGGCAACATCGGTCAAACGCAGTTTCCCATCTTCGGCAAGCAACTTCAACCGGTTACAATCTGTAACCGCTTCACTTCCTTCCCTTTTGAGACGATGCTTCAAAACTTTCCAGTAATTCCTGGCGCGCTGATAGTCGGGCTGCGAAATAAGCACCCGAATAATATCCACCACCGAAAAATACCAGGTGTCCGTTTTCTCGTCGTAATGCCGGCGGATATTCTGCCCCTCAAAAACAGCCAGAGACTTTTCCATATTCCCTCCAAAAAATTCAGCCCGCAGCATTATTCGAACCTTCTCCCGAAAATAGTATAGCAGATGAACCCGTCAAAGGCGTGTCGCTCATTAGAGGGTCATTTTTCAAGAAAAAAGTTCCCTGCCCACAGTTTTGTGGCATATTTTTATCTAAAATCCGTTACGACATCCCTC
>CAIRNJ010000014.1 GCA_903879915.1 uncultured Elusimicrobia bacterium | reverse complement strand
CTAGGGATAACAGGCTGATCTCCCCCAAGAGTTCCTATCGACGGGGAGGTTTGGCACCTCAATTGGGGGCATATAAGTAGGAATACTATGTGACAATTTGGCTATATGCTGGAAACTCCGTTCATGAAAAATGATGTAGGATCCTAAAGTACTTTGGAATTTTTTAAAGTAAAAATCTTTAGGTGCGGACAATCAGCAGGGAAGTTTAGAAATGGACTTACTTCGTAAGTGCATAAAATTCTATAACCCCTCAACGACTACACGCCGAACAACCAACAAAGGTTGATGATATAGTCTGATCTTTTAGGCGACTAAAAGGATTTGAAAAGGAGGGATGAAATACTTTTTCAAATCGTAATACTGAATCTGTTAGATTCGTTTTATTAACATAATTGCGATGTCGGCTCATCGCATCCTGGGGCGGAAGTACGTCCCAAGGGTTGGGCTGTTCGCCCATTAAAGCGGTACGTGAGCTGGGTTCAGTACGTCGTGAGACAGTACGGTCTCTATCTGATATGCGCGCAGGAAACTTGAGGGGAGCTGACCACAGTACGAGAGGACCTGGTTGGACGAGCCTCCCGTATCCCAGCTGTCGTGCCAACGGCATTAGCTGGTTAGCGGTGCTCGGTAGGGATAAACGCTGAAAGCATCTAAGCGTGAAACCCGCCCCAAGATAATGTTTCCCTTCCCCGCAAGGGGACTGAAGGCCCCCAGAAGACTACTGGGTTGATAGGTCAGAGGTGTAAGCCTAGTAATAGGTTCAGCTAACTGATACTAATCGGCCGTGAGGCTTGGCCTTATTTTCTAATCCTGATACCCTTACTTAAATGTATGGTGTGATCTGTGTGATTGGCTTTAAGATATGCGCTGTTTTTCTGTGATTCATAAGACCGGTGGTAATTCCGGAGAGGTTACACCCGTTCCCATTCCGAACACGGCAGTTAAGGTCTCCAGGGCCGATGGTACTAACACCCAACTCGGTGTTGGCAGAGTAGGTCGCCGCCGGTCTTATAAATCACAGAAAGATACGCTAATGCGCTTGAATTTTTCAAAGTTCTTTTTATTACAATGAAACTTACCAAGACCGACAAACAGAACCTTGCCAAAGAACTCGCCAAAGAGTTCGCGGCTAAGGATACTTTTTTCGCCTCATTCAACGGAATGAAGTATAAAGACTCCAACACGCTGCGCGAAAGCCTGCGCCCCGTGAAGTCACGCTTTAAAGTAATGCGCAACACAATCGTGTCGCACGCGCTCGAGAACGCCAGCCTGAAGGCTGCCGACGCCGCCCTTATAAAGGGGCCCACCGCCGTGGTAACGCTTGAAGACTCCAATGAGATCACCCGCGTTGCGAAAGAGCTGATGGCTTTCGCCAAGACCAACCCCGGCGTGAAATGGAAAGGCGGGTTCTACGAGAAGAAATGGCTCAGCCCCGAAGATATGCTGAGGCTTTCCAAGATCGGCTCCAAGCCCGAGCTGTACACCCAGCTGGCCAGCATGCTCTACTCGAGCATCGCCCAGATCCGCTACGTTCTTGACGCTCTGAAAGAGCAGAAAGAGAAAGCGGAAGTAAAATAACACAAAATTTGCTATACTATTCAGTAGATTGTTGAGTACCAGTGCCGGTTAATCCCTCACTTCTCCTCAGTCTGCGTTTCGTTGTCTCTAAAAATCTGATGTAAACCCGATACTTTTCCGCCGCAAGGCGCTAAAGCGAGGGTGAATCCTGGCAGTCCCCGCGGTAAAGGGGATAAATCGGCCGCCTGCGGCGGACGAGCTGCTAAAAAAATACCCCCACCCGGGGGAAAATAAGGAGCCTAACAATGGCAACAATGACCAAGGACCAGATAGTAGACGCTATTTCCACTCTCACGATAATGGAACTGGCCGACCTCGTAAAAGGAATTGAAGACAAGTTCGGCGTGAAAGCCGCGCCCGTGGGCGTAGCCGTAGCCGCCGGCGGAGCCGCCGCGCCCGCCGCCGCCGCCGAGGAACAGACCGAATTCACGGTTATCCTCAAAGCCCTCCCCGATCCCACCAAAAAGATCAGCGTGATCAAGATCGTACGCGAGCTCACCGGCCTGGGCCTGAAAGAGTCCAAGGACCTGGTTGAAGGCGCCCCCAAGAACGTGAAAGAGGGCGTGGACAAGAAGACCGCCGACGAAATGAAGAAAAAGCTGGAAGAAGCCGGCGGTACCGTAGAACTTAAGTAGGATCACACCAAAATTGGTCCGCCCCTCCCTCCCTAAGACGGGGGGAGGCGGACCTGCAAATTTGAAGTTATTTAACACCGTAGTCGCGCCTGTAAAAGGCTTATCTGTTGCAGTAAAATAAGAGCTGCAGATATATCCCTTTGGCTTAAAAAGCCGGGGGATAGTCTGTTATGCTCTTTATATCCATCCCCGAGGTGACTGATGAAACAGCTTAACTTCTCCAAGATCGGCCAGATCCTGAAAATGCCTGACCTCCTCGAAATGCAGAAGCAGTCCTTCGACTGGTTCCTCCAGCTGGAAGACAAACCCGAAAACCGCAAGATCCAGGGCCTCCAGGCCGCCTTCATGGACGTGTTCCCCATCGAGTCCGCCGACGGGACCATGCTGATGGACTTCATAAAATACGAGCTCGGCACCCCCAAGTACCAGAGCCAGGAAGAGGCCCTCGCGCGCGGCGGCAGCTATTCCACCCCTCTTAAAGCCTACCTTTCGCTGTCCCTCAAGCAGGACAGCGGCAAGCTCAAGCACATGATCGACCAGGACGTGACGCTGTGCGACCTGCCCATCATGACCGACACCGGCTCCTTCATCTTCAACGGCGCCGAGCGCATCGTGGTCAGCCAGCTGCACCGCTCGCCCGGCATCATCTTCGAGGAAGACGAGGAAAAGAAGCAGTCCGTCCTCGGCAAATCCCTTTATTTCGCCCGCGTGATCCCGTACCGCGGCGCCTGGGTGGAATTCGAATTCGACACCGAGAACGTGCTGTGGGTGCGCCTGGACAGGAAGAAAAAGATCCTCGCCACCACTTTCGTGAAGGCCGCGGGCCTGGAGAGCAACTCCGAGATCCTGCAGGCTTTCTATGAAGGCGTGGAGATCACCGTGAACGCCGACAACGCCGCCAACGTCATAGGCCGCTTCGCCATAGAAGACATCGTGGACAAAGCCACCGGCGAAGTGATCTGGAACCTGGAAGAGCGCGCCGCCGTGCCGCTGGACGAAAAAGCCCTTAAATCCATGATGGAGCGCAAGATCTCCAAGATCCGCGTGATCAAGGGCAACCCCAAGGAAGACAACCCCGGCATCATCCTGGACCTGGAAGCCAAGAACCAGCCCAAGACCGCCTCCGACGCCCGCTACGAGATCTATAAGAAAATGCGCGGCCAGGACTTCATAGTTAAGGAACAGGCCGAGGAATACCTTGACAACATAATGTTCAAGAGCCTGCGCCGCTACGACTTCTCCATAGTGGGCCGCTACAAGGCCATGCGCAAGCTGCGCCACGTCTATGAGGAACTCGCCAAGTCCGACAAGCGCTTCAAAGTGCCCGGCGACAAAGCAAGGAACATCTGCCTTGAAGATATCATCGTTACCATACGGTACCTGCTGGCCCTGAACTCCGGCGCCGCCGCCCTGGAAGTGGACGGCCAGAAGATAGAGTACAAGATAGACGACATCGACCACCTGGGCAGCCGCCGCGTGCGCTCGATAGGCGAACTCCTGGAGAACCAGATCCGCGTGGCCCTCGTGCAGATAGCGCGCAATGTGCGCGACCGCATGAGCAAGGAGGACAAGACCGTAACTCCGCGCACGCTGGTGAACGCCGCCCCCGTGGTGGCCATCATGCGCAAGTTCTTCGGCACGTCCCAGCTGTCGCAGTTCATGGACCAGATCAACCCGCTGGCCGAGCTTACGCACAAGCGCCGCCTGTCGGCCCTCGGGCCAGGCGGTCTGAACCGCAAGCGCGCCGGCTTCGAAGTGCGCGACGTGCACTACACGCATTACGGCCGCGTCTGCCCCATTGAAACGCCCGAAGGCCCGAACATCGGCCTTATCGTTTCGCTGGCCGCCTACGCGAAAGTGAACCAGTACGGCCTTATCGAGACCCCGTACCGGAAAGTTTCCAACAAAAAGGTCACCGACGACGTGGACTACGTTACGGCCTACGTCGAGGACGACCATTTCGTGGGCCAGGCCAACACGCCCATCGAGGGCGGCAGGCTTTCCACCGACCAGGTGTACGGCCGGCTGAAAGACGACTATATGTTCGTGGACTCCTCCGACGTCAAGTACATGGACGTGTCCCCGCTGCAGGTAGTGTCCATCTCCGCCGCGCTGGTGCCGTTCCTGGCGCACGACGACGCCAACCGCGCCCTGATGGGTTCGAACATGATGAGGCAGGCCGTGCCGCTGCTCGTCACCGAGGCCCCGCTGGTGGCCACCGGCATGGAAGCCGCCATCGCCCGCGACAGCCGCGCCTGCGTGACCGCCCGCACCTCGGGCAAGGTCATTTACGCGTCGGCCGACATGATAGCCATTAAGCCCGAGCATTCCAAGGAGCCGGACATTTATCAGCTGATAAAGTACCGCCGCTCCAACAACTCCACCTGCGTGAACCAGGTTCCGCTGGTGGAAAGCGGCATGGACATAAAGAAAGGGGACATCATAGCCGACGGCCCCGCCACCGACGACGGCCAGCTGGCCCTGGGCAAGAACCTGCTGGTGGCGTTCATGACCTGGGAAGGCTTCAACTACGAAGACGCCATCCTGGTGTCCGAGAAGGTAGTGGAAGAGGACAAGCTCACCTCCATCTTCATCGAAGAGTTCGAAGTGGAAGCCCGCGACACCAAGCTGGGCCCCGAAGAAATAACCCGCGATATCCCGAACGTCGGCACCGACGCGCTGGAGCACATCGACAACTACGGCGTGGTAGTGCCCTCCACCATGGTGCGCCCCGGCGACATCCTGGTGTGCAAGGTGTCCCCGAAGGGCGAGCAGCAGCTCAGCCCCGAAGAGCGCCTGCTGAAAGTGATCTTCGGCAAGAAGGCCGAGGACGTGACCGACACTTCCATGCGCGTCCCCCCGGGCGTGAACGGCAAGATCATCGGCACGCGCGTGTTCGTGCGCCGCGAGAAGCTGTCCAAGCCCGACGAGGACCGCCGCAAGAAAGAGATCGACGTAGAGATGAACATGAACCTGGCGGCCCTGAAGGAATTCCGCAAGGAAACGGCCCCCAAAGGCACCGAGACCGAAGAATTCTGCAAGCTGATGGAAAAGCGCATCCGCGAGAAGTTCGCCCGCGAGAAGGAACTGCTCAAGAACTCCGGCGAGCTGCCCGTGACCGTGAATAAAGTAGTGCGCGTCTACATAGCCCTGAAGCGCCGCCTGCGCGTAGGAGACAAGCTCTCCGGCCGCCACGGCAACAAGGGCGTGGTGGCCCGCATCCTGCCGCGCGAGGACATGCCTTACCTGCCCGACGGTACCCCGGTGGACGTAGTGCTGTCCCCGCTGGGCGTGCCTTCCCGTATGAACATCGGCCAGATCCTCGAGACCATGCTGGGCTGGGCCGGCAAGCAGCTCAACACGCAGATGATCTGCCCCGTGTTCGACAGCGCCGCCGAGGACAACAAGGACTACTGGACCTACTGGGACAAGAAGCACGGCAAGAAGCGCGGCACCATCACCATCGACGACGTGCTGAAAGACATCGAGAAGAACCCCAACGCCGAAAAGCCCGGCGTGATACAGATGGTGCAGCTCGCCAAGGACCACCTTAAGGCCCAGGGCGTGCCCGAGGAATACCTGCCCGACGACTACTGCCGCATCAAGATGTACGACGGCCGCACCGGCGAGGCGTTCCACGAGAAGGTCACCATCGGCTACATCTACATCCTGAAGCTCATCCACCTGGTGGAAGACAAAGTGCACGCCCGGTCCACGGGCCCGTACTCCCTCATCACCCGGCAGCCCCTGGGCGGCAAAGCCCTGTTCGGCGGCCAGCGTTTCGGTGAAATGGAAGTGTGGGCGCTCGAAGGCTACGGCGCCGCGTACACCCTGCAGGAGATGCTCACCGTGAAGTCCGACGACTTCACCGGCCGCACCAAGATGTACGAAGCCATAATCAAGAACGAGTTCCCGCCGCAGCCCGGCATGCCCGAATCCTTCAAAGTGCTGGTGAAGGAACTGCAGGCCCTGGCGCTGGAAGTGGACCTGTTCACCAACGTCCCCGTGGAAGAGAAGCCGGAGAAGGCGGAAGCGGCGGAAGCGGCTCCCGCCAAGAAGAAATCGGCCTCGAAAGCGTAAGCGGCCGGGGAGCGAGGAACAAGAGCGGGGAACAACAAGAGCGGATCGGGGCCAGGGCGGAAGCCCGGCCCCGGAACCGCAAGCGGCGAAAGGCAACGACTGGGGTGGAGCGAAAGCGACACAATTCAGTTGATAAGGAATAACCTATGGACATGATGTCAGAAGTCAAAAACTTATTCAACGCGGGGAAAACCAGGAAAAAAGCCAAAGAACTCAATTATCTCAATTTCGACGCCATAAAGATCGGCATAGCCAGCCCCCAGAAAATACGCAACTGGTCGTTCGGCGAAGTGAAGAAGCCGGAGACCATCAATTACCGCACGCTCAAGCCCGAGCGCGACGGCCTGCTGTGCGAGCGCATCTTCGGGCCCTCCAAGGACTACGAGTGCGCCTGCGGCAAATACCGCTGGGTGAAGTTCAAAGGCGTGGTGTGCGACCGCTGCGGCGTGGAAGTTACCGAGGCGAAAGTGCGCCGCGAGCGCATGGGCCACATAGAGCTGGCCTGCCCCGTGGCCCACATCTGGTTCCTCAGGAAAAGCCCCAGCCGCATAGGCATCCTGCTGGACATGCGCCCCACCGACCTCGAGAAAGTGGTGTACTACGCCGCTTACGTGGTGCTGGAAGACACCAAGGACCCCGTGACCGGCCGCATCGAGTACAAGCGCGGCGAGGTGTTCACGGAAACCCAGCTCAGCGAAGTGAAGAAGAAATACTCCAAGATCAAAGTGGGCATTGGCGCCAACGCCATCCGCGAACTGCTCGAGAACATCGACATTAAAGTGGAGATGGCGCGCATAGAGAAAGAGATTCCCGTCATCAAGAACGACGCCGACCGCTCCAAAGCCATCAAGCGCAT
>CAIRNJ010000013.1 GCA_903879915.1 uncultured Elusimicrobia bacterium | reverse complement strand
GCTTGCGTAAGCGCCGAGCCCGAGTGATGAGGGGCGGCCACGGTGTGGCCGACCCCGTGTTTGCGGAAGCAGACCCAGGGCAGGCCCTCGGTGTCTAATCGTTAACCGCTGTCTCCAGTTCCCGCGCGGTGCGGCGGGGCCGCGCTATGCCGCGCTTGGAGGCTTCGCAGAAGTCCAGTATCAGCGCCGCTTCCGGCGGCAGGTTCTCGCTCCGCAGCCGGGCAATCGCGTCCTTCAGCAGCAGGCCGCGGAAGAACAGCGTTTTGAAAACGTACTTGATGGACTTTATTGACTCTTTCGTAAAGCCGTTGCGCTTCAGCCCCACCAGGTTCAGGGCAACGGGTTTGGCCCGGTCGCCCTGCGCTATCACGTAGGGGATTATATCCTGGTTGGCCATGCCGCCGCCCGAGATCATGGCGAACTTGCCGATGCGCGTGAACTGGTGGATGCCGACAAGCCCGGAGATGGTGGCCCGGTCGCCTATCTGCACGTGGCCGGCCGCGGCGGAAGAATTCACCATGATAACGTTGTTGCCCAAGCGGCAGTCGTGGCCGATGTGGGAGTTGGCCATCAGCATGCAGTCGGAGCCCATCGAGGTCAGGTTGGTGGCGTGCGAACCGCGGTGCAGCGAGACGGCTTCGCGGACGACGTTATTGTCGCCCATCGTAAAGCGCGTGTGCTCGCCCTTGTAGGACCAGTCCTGCGGGGGCATGCCCACGCAGGCCGCGCCGGTGAACAGGTTGTTACGGCCGACGGTGCAGAATTCGAAGATGCAGTGCGGGCCGATCTTGGTGCCCGCGCCTATCTGCACGTCCTCGCCTATCACCACGTAGGGCCCTATCTCCACGTCAACGCCGAGCTCCGCCTTGGGATGAACTACCGCAGTGCTGTGTATCTTTGTAGCCATATCTCCTCCGTAGAATAAAAAATCAGTCTATCGCCGCTATGAATTCCGCTTCGGCGGCCAGCTCCTGGTCCACGTAGGCCAGGCCGCGCAGTTTGCCTATCTTGCCCTTGAACTTGATGGTCTCCACGAAAAGCTTCAGCACGTCGCCCGGCACCACCAGCCGGCGGAACTTGGCCCTGTTGATGCCGGCTATATAGGCGAAATGCCCCTTGGTCTCGGGCATGGACATCATCATGGAGGCCGCGGTCTGCGCCATGGCTTCCAGGATAAGGACGCCGGGCAGGATGGGCTTGGTGGGGAAATGGCCGTGGAAATACAGCTCGTTGGCGGTCACGCACTTGGTGCCCACGCAGGACTTGTTCTCCACCACGATCTCGACTTTATCGACCAGCAGGAAAGGGTAGCGGTGGGGGATTATTTTTAAGATCTCCTCGCAGTTAATAACGCGTATGGGCTTGTAGGAAGGCGGTTTTGTGTCGGTCATAGTGGTTGCGTGCAGCTCTCCGTCAACAGTTTAGCAAAATTGACATTGCCCGCGTGGCCGGGGCGCACGGCTTCCACCGTCATGCCGTCGAAATTCAGCCCGGCCAGGGCCAGGTCGCCTATGAGGTCCAGCAGTTTGTGTCGGACGAATTCGTCGGCGAAGCGCAGGCCGTCCTTGGCCAGCACTTCGGTCCCCGTTATCACTATGGCGTTGTCCAGCGACCCGCCCAGCGCCAGGCCGGCCGCTTTCAGGGCCGCTATCTCGTGGTCGAAGCCGAAAGTGCGCGCCGGGGCTATTTCCCTGAGGTAGGTTTCCGGGGTCAGCAGCAGTTCCAGTGCCTGCCTGCCCACCAGCGGGTGCGGATAGTCGTAGACCAACCTGAAGGTGAGGCCGGCGGGGCCGGGGGCGGCGCGGTAGCGGGTTTCGCCTTTAGAAAATTCCGCGGGGGCGGTCAGCCGGGCCGGGCGGCGGTCCTGGCCGGGTTTGGCCTCGATGCCGGCGGCCAGCAGCGCATCGGCGAATGCCAGGGCCGAGCCGTCCATGGCCGGCGGCTCTTCGCCCGAAACCTCTATGTCCACGTCGTCCACGCCCAGGCCGGCGGCGGCGGACAGCAGGTGCTCCACGGTGTACAGCGTTCTTCCGCCGGCGCTAATGTTCGTGCCGCGCGCCGTGCCGGCCACCAGCGCCAGCCGCGCGGGCACCGGGGCCGCGCCGGGGATGATGAAGCGTATGCCGGTAGGCCCGGGGGCCGGCAGGAAAGTGGCGCGCGAGGGGGTCCCTTTATGCAGGCCTATGCCTTCAAGGGTTGCCGGTTTTTTTATCGTGTTTCGGGGCATCTTCCAGATGTAAATGCTTTTTAATTCTGCGCAGGGCGGAATGCATCTCCGGCAGCTTTCCCAGCAGGGCTTCTATCTTCAGCGTCTGCAGGCGCGGCCTGGCGAAATGGCCGAACACCAGTTCGTTCGGCCCCAGGCTGCTCATCACGCCGGTCTTGCCCATGATGACGGTATTGTTCCCCACGGTCAGGTGGTCCGAGATGCCGGCCTGCCCGGCTACTATCACGTTGTCGCCTATTACGGTGGAGCCGGCTATTGCCGCCTGCGCCATTATAAGGCAGTTCCTGCCTACGCGGACGTTGTGCGCTATGTGCACTAGATTATCTATCTTGGTGCCGGCGCCTATCACCGTGGTCTGCAGCGCGGCGCGGTCTATGGTGGTGTTGGCGCCTATCTCCACTCCGTCCTCCACTATGACCTTGCCCAGCTGCGGTATTTTTTCGTGGCGGCCTTCCGGCGAAACATAGCCGTAGCCGTCGGAGCCTATCACCGCCCCGGCGTGCAGGATAGCGTCGTGCCCCACCTCGCAGCCGTCCAGCAGCTTTACGCCCGGGTACAGGCGCGAGCGGGCGCCTACTTTGGCGTTGCGGCCCACGTAGCACTGCGCCCCTATAACGGACCAGTCTCCCAGCACGGCGCCTTCCTCTATCACCGCGAAAGCGCCTACGTGCACGCTGGCGCCCGGCGCGGCCGCAGGCGAAACGAAGGCTGAAGGATGGATGCCCGGAGCGGGCAGCGGGCGGGCTTCTTTTTCCACCAGCCGCAGCGCCAGCATGAAAACATACCTGGGGTTCTTAGTGAAAACTACGGTGCCGGCGAAATCTTTAAGCTGCGCTTCGGCGCCGGCCGGGGCCAGCAGGCAGCCCGCCTTCGAGGCGGCGGCCGCCGCGGCCATGGCTGCGTCGGCCAGGAAAGAAAGGTCCCCGGGGCCGGCGGCTTCTAGCGGCGCGGCGCCGGTGATCCGCGCTCCGGCGTCGCCGCGCAGCGTTCCCGCGGCCAGACGCGCTATATCGGCGGCTGTAAGGTTCATAGTCCGTTATCCTCGAGCTTTTCCAGGAGTTTGTCCGTAAGGTCCACCGCGCTCTGGCCGAACAGGATGTTGCGCTTGTCCACCACCACGCTGACCTCTTCTTTCTGCGCGAGTTCTTTGAGCGCTACGTAGATCTTGCCCAGCAGCGCCTCGTTCTTGCGGCTTTCGTAGTCCAGCAGCTCGCGTTCGGCCTGGCGCTGGAACACGCGCAGGTAGTCCTCGCTTTGTTTGAGGTCGCTTTCCTTTTTAGCGATGGCGGCGTCTATTTCCGGCACCGAAGTGGAAACGGAGAATTTAAAATTCGGCAGCGGCACCGCGCCCACTCCGGGCAGATCTATGGTGTCAAGCCTCCGGGCCGGCGCGGCGGCGGGGGCAGGGGCCGGGACCTGTGCCGCGGGGGCGGGGGCCTGCGGGGCGGCGCCGGCTTGCTGTGCCGCGGCGGTGGAAACCTGGGCGTCGGGGGGGGGCTGCTGCGCGGCAGGCTGCGCGGGGGGCTCCGCGGCCGCTGCGGCAGCGTCAGCCACGCTTTTGCGCGTTTCCATCAGCGACGGGAGCGTCAGCGCGAATTCGCGCTCCTGGCGCAGCTTGTCCAGTTCCGCTTTGAGCGTGTAGATCCCGGTCTTCAGGGCCGCGGCCTCGCTTTCTTTTTTCTTGATCTCGGCAATGAACTGGTCCCGCGCGCCGGAGGTGCCGGAGTATTCCTTAAAAACCTTGTCGATGTCCACGTAGCCTATGGTGCCCGACTCGCCGCGGTTGTCTTCCAGCAGCAGCTCCAGCGCCCCGGCTCCGGGCGGCAGGGCCGCCAAAAGTGCGAGAAAAATTATCTTCTTCATAAATTGCCTTTCATCTTCCTGTTCCTGCCCGATTTCCGATCCTCGATCCCCGACTCCCGCCCCGGCCGTTCTTTAGAACAGGTTCCCCAGCGTGAAGTAAATGTCCGACCGCTGCTCGCCGGGCTTGTGGTTGAAGCCGTATCCCCAGTCCAGCCGTATGGGGAAGGCCGGCGTGGTGAACCGTATGCCGAAGCCCGCGCCCGCTTTCAGGTTCGTGACCCCCGTGCCGAAGCGCCCGGAGACGTCGTCGAACCCGTTCCAGGAGTTCCCGATGTCGAAAAAGAAAGCCCACTGCACTATGGTCCGGCGCCGTTCCCTGGCCAGCGGGAACTTAAACTCCAGGTTCATCACGTCGTAGACCTTGCCGCCGTTGAGGGGGCCTATCTGGCCGTTGTTCGCGTAGCCGCGCACGGTCTCCGCGCCGCCCAGGAAATAGCGCTCATACACCGGCACCGTCTTCGTGGAGCCGAAGCGCCCCGCGAAGCCGAGCCTGTTGCTGATGGCCATCACGAACGGATAGTCGTCTATGGAGAACAGCTTCAGGTTATAGCTGTGGGAGAGCGTAGGCTTGTAATAATTCACCTGCCCGCCCAGCAGCCCGCCGGCGTAATCCACGCCCAGCGAGGTCCTGCAGCCGCGGGTGGGGTCCCAGACGTTGTCGCGCGTGTCGCGGGCGATCTCGACGTACAGCGAGGAGGTGACGCTGGTGCCGGGGGTGAGCTCGTTGAGGTAGACGGCGTCCACCTCGGAGATCTTGACCTTCTCGTAGGTGTAGGTGGTAGTGAGGTGATATTTATCGTCGGAGAAGCGCGGCGCCACCGTGACCTTGCCGCCGGTGCGGCGCTCGGTGTAGGCGGACAGCGTGTCGCGGTACGGCTTGTAATGGCGCGTATTGAAGACGTCCGCTCCCAGCGTGGTAGGGGAGCCGCCTACCCACGGGGTGGACCAGCTCAGGTAGTAGTCCTGCACCTTCTTGCCGAAGTTCCAGGACAGCGACGTGCGCTGCGCCCTGCCGAACAGGTTCATGTGCGACAGCGCCACGGTGCCCACCAGCCCGTCGGTGGAGGAGATGCCGGCGCCGGCCGTGAGCATGCCCGGCTTGCCTTCGGAGATGTCGAAGATCAGGTCCACCTTGTCGGGGTCGGGAGTGGGGTTTATCACGGGGTTCGCCTCGTCGATGAAGCCGAGGTTGAGGAGCTTTTCCTGGCTGCGGCGCACCTTGGAGGAGCTGAAGACCTCTCCCTCCTTCTGCACCACTTCGCGGCGCAGCACGTAGGTCTTGGTGGCCTTGTTGCCTTCCACGTCCACGTGGTCCACGTAAATGGGGTTGTTCTCCACGATGGTGAAAGTGTAATCCGTCTCGCCGGTCTTTTCATTGACCTCGGGCTGCGGGGTTATGGCGGCCCTGAGGTAGCCCTTGTCCGCGTAGCGGTCCTGTATGGCGCGCAGCGTGTCGTCGAAGCGCTCCTGGTTGAACAGCTTCCCGCGGCGGTAAGCTATATCGGCCGTGAATTCGCTGGGCAGGTAGATGGTGTTGCCGGAGAAATAGGTGGCGCCGAAGCGCTGGCGCCGGCCTTCGGAGAGCGTCAGGCGCAGCGTCACGCTGGAGCGGTTCTCGTTAAAGGAGGCCGAGGACCCCGTTACCTTGAAATCGGCGTAGCCGTTGTTCTTGTAGAAGGTTTCCAGCGCCTTGATGTCCGCGTCCAGCTCTTTGGGGGCGTAGATCTTTTTCGGGCGGTTCTTCAGCTTGCCCACCAGTTTTTTTACCGGGAAGCCGGCCGCGCCCGGCAGTTCCACCGCCGCCACCTTCGCTTTTTTGCCTTCGGTCACGCGCACGGTCAGGTAGCACAGCGCCGCGGCGGTGTCGAAGCGCGTCTCGTAGCTGGCGGCGGCGTCTATGTAGCCTTTCTCATGGTACTTGTCGGCTATCTTCACGATGTCCTCGCGGATCTTCAGCTCGTCGAAAAAATCCTTCTCCTTGAGGGTCATTTCGTCTTTGACGGCGGTCTTGGAAAGCTCCTTGGCGCCGGCCACGGTCACGGTCTTTATCATCGGTTTCTCGGTCACCGCGTAGGTGACGCGCACCGGCAGGGTGGAGCCCGCCACCGCGGCCAGCTTCTTCGATACCGCCCCGCCCTCTATTTCCTCCAGCTCCACCGACACTTTGTCCACGCTGCCCAGGCCCAGGATGGCCTCTATGTCCTGGGCGATGAAAGACTGCTCGTAGAGCCGGCCGGTTTTCGCTTTGCCGGTCTTAAGTATGACCTTCGCCTTAACGTTGAGGTTGCCTTTCACCGCGGTCGCGGCCACTTCCCACGGGCCCCGGCCCGCGGTCCCGGCCGCTTCAGCGGGCAGGGAGGGCAGGGCGGCGGCGGGAACGGCGGCCGGCAGGTCGGCGGCGTAGGAAAAACCTGAAAGGGAAAGGCACAGCAGCAGGGGGGCAAACAGTGTCGCGGTTTTCATCGAACTCCTTAAAATTGAGAAACGCACCTATAATTATATTTTACTATTTTTTACCGTCAGACGCGGCCCCGCAATGCCGGGCCGCCGGCCGCCGCGGCCCGGCAAAGCGTCGCTTTATGCTAAAATAAGCGTGCATAAAAATAAGGCCTTAAAGCCGGAGAAAAAAATGAAAAAATTCTATATTCTCGACACCAACGTTCTTATCCACGACCCCCTTTCTTTCACCAAATTCGAGGATAATACGGTGGTCATCCCGATCTCCGTCATCGAGGAGCTGGACACCTTCAAGAACGCCGGCGACGAGCGCGGCCGCAGCGCGCGCATAGTTTCGCGCAAGCTGGACGGCTACCGCGTCAAGGGCAAGCTGAGCACGGGCGTGAAGACCGAGCACGGCGGCACGCTGATAGTGGAGCTGGACCGCCCGCAGGTGCTGCCCAAGGAATTCAAGCTGGTGGAGATGGATAACCGCATCCTGAACAACGCGTTCTGGCACGCGCAGAAGAAGCACACCATCATCCTGGTCACCAAGGACATCAACCTGCGCCTGAAAGCCGAGGCCGTGGGCCTGGTGGCGCAGGACTACGAGGCCGGCAAGGTCAACGTGGACGAGCTTTACTCCGGCATAGTCGCGGAGGACGTCACTTCCGACACGGTGGACAAGTTCTACAAGGACCATGTCATAGCCAGCCCCTCCCCGGACCTTTCGCCCAACGAATTCGTGGTGCTGCATTCCAAGGAAGACGCCAAGAAATCGGCCATAGGCCGCGTGGACCCGGCCGATATCACCAAGCTGCGCGCCCTTAACCCGGAGCCCTCTCCCTGGGGCATCAGGCCGCTCAATAAGGAGCAGCGCTGCGCGATGGAACTGCTGATGGACGACTCCGTCAAGCTCGTCACGCTGCTGGGCGCGGCCGGCACCGGCAAAACGCTGATAACGCTGGTCTGCGGCCTGCAGAAATCGGTGGAGGAGAACATCTACAGGAAGCTCATCATCTGCCGCCCGATAGTGCCCGTGGGCAAGGATATCGGCTTCATCCCCGGCACCAAGGAAGAGAAGCTTTCCACCTGGATGGGCGCCATCTACGACAACCTGGAGTTCATCATGGACAAGCGCCACCAGGAAAGCGCCATGGAGAAGTTCGAATACCTGCTGCAGAACGAGAAGATAGAGATCGCCTCGGTCACCCATATCCGCGGCCGCTCGCTGCCCAAGCAGTACATGATCGTGGACGACGCGCAGAACCTCACCCCGCACGAGATAAAGACCATCCTTTCGCGCGCCGGAGAGGGCACCAAGGTGGTGGTGACCGGCGACCCGTACCAGATAGACAACCCCTACCTGGATATCGCGTCCAACGGCCTCACCTACATAGTGGACCGGATGCGCGGCCAGAAACTTTACGGCCATGTAACGTTCACCAAGACCGAGCGCAGCCCGCTGGCGGCCCTGGTGGCGGAACTGCTGTAGACCGTACGCGGGCGGAGCGCGGATGAAAAAGAACCTCGTTTACGCCGTAGCCATGGCCGGCCTTGGTACAAGATTCACCAGGGCCGGCTATACTTTGCCCAAGTACATGCTGCGCGCCGCCGGCGCCACGCTGTTCGAGCATTCCCTGCGGAGCCTTCCGCTGGAACCGGCGCGCAAAATAATCTTCATCGCCCTGAAAGAGCACCAGGAACGATACGGCCTGGAGGGCTTTATCGTCTCGGCGCTGGACGGCATCTGCGGCGGCGCGGCTTTCCGGCCTGACTTCGAGCTGGTTCTGCTGGACGCGCCCACGCGCGGGCAGGCCGAGACCGTGATGAGGGCGAAAGACGCGGTGCCGCCCGGCTCCGGGCTCGCCATTTACAATATCGACACGCGTTTTCTGTCGGACACGCTGCTCGGAAAACTCTCCGGCCCCGGTAAAAAAGACGGCGTGCTGGGGTCCTTCAAGCTCGCGGCCAAAGACCCCAAGTGGAGCTTCGCGCGCCTCGGCCCCGGCGGAATGGTGCTGGCCGTGGCCGAAAAGATACAGATCTCGGACAACGCCCTGACCGGCCTTTATCATTTCACGGACGCCGCGGATTTTTTCTCCGCCGCCGGGGAGGCGCTGGCCGGGCCCGCGGCGGGCGAGCTATACGTGGCACCGCTTTACAATACGCTCATCGCCGCCGGGCGGGAATTCGTGCTGGACGAGGCCCGCGGCATAACGCCGCTGGGCACGCCCGAAGACGTGGAGAAGGTGAAAACTCATGGCCTCGACGGATAGCTCCGCCCGGGAGATCTTCTGCTCCCTGGTCATCCCCTGCTACAACGAGGAAGGGAACCTGGCGCGCCTGGTGGGCGGGTTCGCCGCCGCGCTTAGCGCGCCGGATTTCGAGCTGATAGTGGTGGACAACGGCTCCACCGACGCCTCCGGCGCCGCGCTGCGCGCGCTGGCGCCGGAGTTCCCCTTCCTGCGCGTCGTGACCGTGCCTGAGAACCGGGGCTACGGCCACGGCATAAACGAAGGGCTGAAAACCGCCCGCGGGCTGTACGCCGGCTGGGCGCACGGCGACCTCCAGTACGACCCGGCGGAGATCCTGGCCGCGGTGGACAGGCTGCGCTCCGGCCGCGGGGAAAAAATATTCCTGAAAGGCCTGCGCGGCGCGCGGCCGCCGGCCGAAACTTTCTTTACCGCGGGCATGGCGGTCTTCGAGTCGCTGCTTTTCGGGACCGTGCTCCGGGACATAAACGGCCAGCCCACCCTCTTCCACCGCTCGCTGCTCGGGCACTGGGCGGGAGCTCCGGAGAATTTCCTGCTGGACCTTTACGCTTACGCGCTGGCCAGAAAGCTGGGGTTCACGGTGCTGCGCGTGCCTATGCGGCTGGGTGAAAGGACCAGCGGCGTTTCGAGCTGGAACCGCGGGCTGGGCGACCGCCTGGGGCTGGCGGCCCGCAATATAAAAGGCAGCCTGGCCCTGCGGCGCGCGCTGCGCCGCTTTTAAGGAGGGGTAATGGAAACCAGTCTTCAATCTAATATGCTGTGGATATTCCTGGCCATACCGGCGGTCGTGATCGCCTTTTCTTTTTATTCGAAATGGCGGCGCCGCAAGGACCTTGAACAGCTGGCGGCCTCGATAGGCCTGCTTTTTTCTCCCGAAGGTCCGGACGCTTACGCGCTGGAAGGCACCGGGCTCGAGATCTTCAGGCTGGGGCGTTCGCGCAAATCCTCTAACCTGATACAGACGCAATCCCGGGCCGGGAATATAAGTTTTTTCGACTACCGCTATGTCACAGGCGGCGGCAAGAACAGCCAGAGCCATAATTTCACGCTGGCGCTGATAGCCTGCCAGGGCTTCGCGGTGCCGGCTTTCGACCTGAAGCCCGAGACCTTTGTCTACAAGATAGGCGAGGCCCTGGGGTTCAAGGACATCGACCTGCCCGCCTTTCCGCTGTTCTCCGATAAGTACCGCCTGACCGGGCCCGACGAGGCCGCGGTGCACCTGTTCTTTACGCCGCGGCGCGCCGCCTGGTTCGAGGCCAACCTGGGCCTGCGGGTGCAGGGCGCCGGCGGCCATCTTGTCATCTTCCGTACAGGCTGTCTGCCGGTAAGCTCATGGCAGAGCTTCATGGAAGAGGTCAAAGCCTTTGCCGCCGAAGTCCTGGCGTGAGTGCCCCCCGTGCCATTGAATAGCGGGAGTATTTGTGGTAGACTATAACAGTTATAAACGCGTATTAAACAGGTTCGCGCCGTCAAGCTCCGGCTGGAGCGGACGGTTCATCTTTCCGGCGCAATAGCGTAGACTACGAGTCCGGGGGGGGGTTTTATGGAAACTACCCGAAATATAGTTATTGAGTTCAGGCTGACGAGGGAAAAAGCCCTGCTTATCCTGACATTTTTGTTCCTTGCCTGGCATCCCGGGACGCTGGGTTCCGAGACCCTGACCCTTACTACTTACTATCCGGCCCCTTACGGCGGCTATGCCAGTCTCCTGACCACCGGCAATACCTTCCTTGCCCGCGATTCGGTGAATTCCACCGTTAGCATAGGCGCGAATTCCGGGAACCCGACCACCACGAAATTGAACGTCATCGGCGCCATAAAATGGGGCCCCACCGTCAGCAAGGGGATGCTGTCCTCGGACCAGGGTGCCTCCCTGGAGCTTGGGGGACTCGGAACGCCGTATATAGATTTCGCCCAGGGGGCGGAGGACTTTTCGGCCAGGGTCATCCTGTCGCAGGCCTCCCGCCTGAGGGTGGAGACCTCCGACCCCACGAACGGGGGTCTGGAGATCCAGGGGAAAATGTATAACGTCTGTTTCACCACAGGCTACGGCCTGGGCTGGGGGACCTGCCCGGGCAGCACGAGGGTCGTCGGTTTCAGGGGCGACGGCACTACGAGACAGGTCGGGTATTTGCCGGTGAGTGCAACGCTGGGCGCCGGCGCCGAACCCGGCGCTATCGGTCTTGGCGGGGACTGGGGCGGTACCATGATCTGCTGTAATCTTTGGTAGCCCCGATCGACCGGGCGCGCGGCGTTCCGGCCGTTAAAGGAGCGGGCTTTGACTAAGACGATCATCGTAAAAGTGGATCTGAAGAAGTACAGCGCCGACGCCGTGCGCTACGCGGCCTACGCGGTCAGCGGCGCGGCTTTCGTTATGGTGCGGGGTGCCGGAAAAACCGGCATGGCGGTGGAGCTGTCCGCAAGGGACGGCAAGCCGCCTGCCGGGCTCAGGGCCCGGTTCCTGTCCGAGCTCGCCGACGAGAAGCTGCGGGAGGCCGTCGCCGACAATAACAGGGAACTGCGCGAATTCCTGGTGATGAAGGCGCTTTCCCCGGCGAAGAAACCGGAGGCCGCCGCGGACCCGGGCCTTACCGCCGAGCAGGAAAAAGAGCTTGAAGAGCTTATCGCGCAGGTCGAGGGAGAAATAAAGAAGGACGCGCTGAACGGGCGGCAGGAAGACCCTTTGGGAATAACCAGGACCTGGGAAGACACGTATGGCGGCAAAACAAGCGCGAAAAAAAATAAATAGGTCCGTCTCGCCCGCGCCGCAGGCGCTCTGGGAAAGGACGACAGGCGGCCGCCTGCTGACCAACGAGGCCGGCTGCCACGCCTGGCTGAAAGAGAAAGATTTCGGGCGCGTGATAGGCGGCCGGCTGGCGAAGAGCGACCCGCTGTTCGCGGACCTCGCCGCCGGCGGGTTCGTGCGCGACCGCATGGACCTGGACGGGCTCGCCGCGAAGTGGCGGACCCGCAACGGGCACCTCGACCAGGGCCCCGGGCTGCACATTCTGGTCCTCACGCTCAGGTGCAACCATAAATGCCTTTACTGCCAGTCCAGCGCCGCCGGCGTTGGCGCAAAAAAGACCGACATGCCGCTTAAGACCGCGCTCAGGAGCGTGGATTTCGCCTTCAGCTCTCCCAACCCGGCCATAACCATAGAGTTCCAGGGCGGAGAGCCGCTGCTTAACTGGGAGGTCCTCAAGGCCGTTACGAAGTACGCGCGCAAAAAAGCCGCGGCCGCGAAAAAGGAACTAAAGCTGGCGCTGGTCTCCAATTTTACGCTGATGACGGAAGAGAAGGCGCGGTTCCTTCTTGAGAACGAGGTCTCTCTGTGCACCTCGCTGGACGGTCCGGCGGACCTGCACAACAGGAACCGCGTGTACTCCGCCGGCAATTCCCACGCCGGCGCGGTGAGGTGGATAAAATATTTCAGGAAGAGATACGCGGTCCAGGTCCCCGAATACCGCGTTTTCAAGCCCAGCGCCCTGCTCACCGTTTCGCGCTATTCCCTTTCCAGGCACAAGGAGATCATCGACGAGTACGCGGCGCTCGGCTTCGGGGACATCTTTATACGGCCGCTCTCCCCCATAGGCTACGCCAAAACCCTCTGGGAAAAGATAGGCTTTACCCCGGCCGAGTTCTCCGATTTTTACGCGAAGTGCCTTGACTACATAATAGCGCTGAACCGCCGCGGCGTTGTCATACGCGAGAAGATGGCGGCCATGATGCTGGAAAAGATCCTTGATTTCCGGGAGCCCGGCTACCTGGACGCGCGCGGCCCCTGCGGCGCGGCCATAGGCCAGATAGCTTATAACTATAACGGCGACCTTTACACCTGCGACGAGGGGCGCATGGTGGGCTGGGAAGGCGACGATATTTTCCGCATGGGCAACGTCTTCACCAGTACCTTCAAGCAGGCCCTTTCAAGCCCGGCCGCCAGGGCCTGCTCGCTGTCCTCGAACCTAGAGGCGCAGCCGGACTGCGCCCGCTGCGCCTATAAGCCCTACTGCGGGGTCTGCCCGGTGTATAACTACGAGTCGCAGGGCTCGCTCTGGGGAAACATGCGGTCGAACGACAGGTGCAGGCTTTTCAAGGGCGTTTTCGGGACGCTCTTCTCGAAGCTAAGGAAAGCCGGAGACAGGGAAATTCTTGAAAAATGGGTGAGGACAAATGAAAGAGCGTAAAAGCGGCAGGGAGCTCGTTTTTGAGGCCGCGGTCTATTCGAGGGAAGCCGTGGAGCTGGCGGCTTATGTTTTCTCCGGGAAATGCCGCGTAAAAGTGCTGCCGGGCAGGGCGGTCACGCGGGTGCTGCTGAACGGGGACGCGGACGGGCGCCTGGCCGGGGAACTGGCCAACGAGGCTTTGAACCAGCAGTGCAGGATAGACCTGGCCAAAAAGAATTCCAGGCTGGCCGGTATGATAGTCACCAGGGCGCTGCTGTCGGCTTGCGGCGAAAGAACACAGGCGAAGAACGGGAGGGGACAATGAAAAAGCCAGTTATTATATCGGTAGTGGGGCTTCTCGCGGTGCTGCTTTTCCTTCAGTATATGCAGAGGAAGAACGCGGCGCCGTCCGGGCCGGACCGGACTATGCCGGGCCAGGCCGCGCCGGCCCAGCCGGGCGGGGTGCCGCTGCCGGCCGATGCGGCCTCTTACTCCGCTGTGTCCGCGCAGCCCGCGGCCTCCGGCGCGGAACCCGCGCAGTTCGTGCGGCCTTTGATGCAGGGCGGGTTCACTCCCCCGGCGGTCATGGCCGGCAAGGGACCCATGCCCTCCATCCTGAGTAATTTCGCGAACGCCCCGGTCTGCCGCGACGGCAAGTCGCTCAACGATATCCTGTCCTCCCACGGGAGGCTCTGGGGCTATTCCGCTTCCGGGCCGGAAGCTTTTTATAAGAACGAGAACGACGCGGTTTACGCCCTGCTGGCGAAGTATTTCTCCTGCCAGGCCGTGGCCGCCGACAATCCTGATATGTGCAATTTCCTGCCCGGGGCGCAGAGCGGCAAAGAGAATTATTTCCATTCCCCGAATTACCAGTGCGTGGGTCCCTCCACCAGGGTGCTGTTCTTCGCCTACGCCGCCGGCAAGTATAAAAGCGAACAGCCCTGCCGGAAATACCTGGCCGGGGATAACGTGTCCGGCGCCTCCGTTCCGCCCGAGTTCTGCCGCGAGGCCGCGAAGGGTTTCGCCTGGGTCTGCGATAAGGCGGGAAGCAGCAAGGCCAGGTGCCGCATGGCCTTCCCCAGCAGCCGTGACGATTGCAAAAATCCGGAATGCGTCGAGAATTTTCAGCTTTACAGCGCCCTCCAGGACGGCAACAGGGCCGCCTGTCCGAAAGCGTACGCGGGCGAGTGCAGCGCGTTCTTCTCGAAATCCCCGGCGGGCTGTGCGGGCGTCCTTGAAAAGCTGGGCGAGGCTTATTGCCAGAGCCTCTCCAACCACTTGTCCAGGGCGGAGAGAACGTCCATAGACGAGACCAATAAAAAGGTCAGGGAAATTCTCAAAAAAAACTGAAGGAGCCGGTTATGAAAAAGAAAGAACCACGGACAGGCAAGAACATAAGACTCTTTCTCAACAGCGAAGAGGGAAAGATGCTGGACGCGGATATAGTGAAAACCGGCCTCGCCCTTGGAATCATCGGGGCCGCCATGGCGGACCAGGCTAACGCGGCGGCGATCTCGTTCCACACGAACGCCTTCAACGAGACGAGCCACACCAGCCACCTGAGCCACGGTTCCCACGGTTCCCACGGCTCTCACGCCTCGCACGGTTCCCACGGCAGCCACGGCTCGCACTCCCGGGGCGGCTGGTGTTAGCGCGGAGTTGAGCGGTTTCACGGGTTCGCCCGCAGCGCCCGCGGTTTCGCGGGCGCGCCGGCGGCGGTAAGCTCCGCGTACGTCAGCGCCTAAAGATGCCATTTCCAGCCCACAGATCCGTAGCCGGTCCCGCGCAGGCGGCCCAGGGCCGCCTGCCGGCGTTCCCGGCGGAGCTTGATATCTGCGTTTCCAACCAGTGCAACATGCGCTGCCGCTATTGCTATTCCGGCGATCTCGACCGCGCCCGCGTGCAAAAACTGGACCTGCGCCGGATAAAGCTGGCGGTGCTGCATTACCTGCGCGCCGCCCGCGGCGGCAAAGTGGAGAAGATAAGTATTTCCGGCGGCGAGCCGCTGCTGGATAAAAAACTGCTGGCCGGCCTGCTGCCCTGGCTCAGGAAGACGGCGGGCCCGGCGGTGGATATCGAGTGCTTCTCGAACGGCCTGCTGCTGGACGCGCCCACCGCGGAGCTTTTCAGGCGCAGCGCCGTACATCTTAAGATCAGCCTGGACGGCGCGCCCCTCAGCCAGAACCTGAACAGGGTTATGCGCGGCGGCAGGCCCAGTTTCAGGCGGGTAATAAGCAACATCCGGGCTTTGCCCGCCGAGGCCAGGAAAGCCCTGGGCATTTCCGCCACGGTCACCAAAACCACGGCCCCGCGCCTGGCCGAGAACGTCCGGTTCCTGGCTTCGCTCGGCGCCGGCGACCTCGGCCTTTCCTTCGCGGTGCAGGAGGCGTGGAGCGCTCGCGACCTGGCGGCGTTGCGGCGTGAGCTGCGCAAGACGGCGCTCTATCTCAAGGGCGCCGGCCGCGGCGCCTTCCTGGAGGTCCCTAAATTCGGCTACAAGCGCCTGGAAAAAGGCCGCGCCTGGCTTGACTCTTTTTGCGCCCAGGGCGAGGTCTCCATAGGCCCCGACGGGGTGTTCTACCCGTGCTCCATACTTTCGGCCTCCCGCGCGGCCCAGGACCCCGCCCTGCGGGCCGTTTACGCCGTGGGCGACTGGCGCTCCGGGCTCGACCTGCAAAAAGTACGCGCTTCGAGGGAGCGGGCTTTCAAGGCCGTAATGGCCTGCGGGCAGCGCGTTTTCCTCGCCTGCCTGCTTTGTATCTATTACAAGGACCTTCTTGAGCGCGGCGGCCTTAAGCCGCTGCTGAAAAGCAGCGCCGACATCGTCCGCGCGCTGCGCGAAGAGGGGATGGGGTTTGAAAATCCGGACCTGCCGGCGGAGAAACGCCGGTAGCCCCCGCGCCCGCCTCCATGAAAGAAAGTATCCCGTCCTCCGGACAGCGCCGGGAATTCAGGGTGGTGCTGGTCCCGGCCCTGTCCTCCGGGGAAATACTGCCGCCGGCTGGAAACTTACAAGGACCCTGAAGCCGGGGAAATGGACCATGCTCTGCTCGGAAACTGAAATGGCGCCGCGGGAGATTTGCTAACATTATTTAAAATGACGGGGAGAAAGCGAAAAATCAACCGTTCCGGCGGCCTGCCTGACAGCGCCGAGGTCGTAATACTGGGCGCCGGACTGACCGGGCTTATAGCGGCCAGGGAACTGCTGCGCTCCGGAGCGCGGGACGTACTGCTGCTGGAGCGCGGTCCCCGTCCCGGCGGCCTGCTTAAGACCGACCGCTCGGCCGGCGTGACGATCGACGAACTGCCCCACGTTTTTTTCACCAGGAATAAACGCGCCGCCGCCATCTTCAGGGAAATGGCCGGCCCGGTTTACAGCTACAGGCACCGCCTCGGCGTAATGTGGAAGGGCGGCTACGTGGATTTCCCTTTCCAGGACAATATACACCAGCTGGGCCTTGAAGACAGGAAAACGGCGCTGCGCGGTTTGCTGGAAGCGCGTTTTAAAAGCGTCCCGGCCGGGCCGCGCAACCTCGAGGAGCTGGCCGTCCGGGAGCTGGGCGGCGGCATAACGGACCTGTTCTTCCGGCCTTACAACGAGAAGCTCTGGCAGACGCCGCTGGCCGGCATGGACCATAAATGGCTGGCCGCTAAAATACGCCTGCCCGGAGCCGCCGGCCTGGCCGACAGCATACTCGGCGGCCGGCGGGCCGGCCGCGGGGACGCGGCCCCGCACGCCGAATTCGTTTACCCGAAGCGCGGCGGCATAGAGTCGCTGGTGGAGGGACTGCTCGGGAGCCTGAAACCCGCGGCGCCGGTCTGCGGCGCCGAAGTGCTGAAAATAGACGCGCGGCGCAAGACCGTTCTCACGTCGCGCGGCGAGGTGGGCTACGGCCGCCTGATCTCCACGCTGCCGCTGGACCGGGCCGTACGGCTGGCCGGCCTTAAGGAATGTTCCGGGCCCGCCTCCCGCCTGCGCGCTACGAGGGTGCTCTGCCTGCAATACGTGCTGTCCGGGGTGAACCTGCCGCCGTATCACTGGATCTACGTGCCGGACCCGGCCGCGCCTTTCTACCGCCTCACCCGCGCGGACCTGATAAACCCGGGCGCCGCGCCGGGCGGCCATGCGCTGCTGGTGGAATGCGCCCTGCCCCCGGGCGGGGCGAACCGCGCCGCGGCGGGCCTGGCCCCGCGCGTCACGGCCGGCCTCGTAAAGCTCGGCGTCATAAGAAAGAAGGACATAAAGACGCTGCGGGCTTATGACCATTTCCCGGCATACCCGGTGCCGCACGCCGGGCACGGGGAGGACGTGCCGTTCTGCCTGCGCCGCCTGGAGGAGGCCGGCATAATATCCGCCGGGCGTTTCGGGGAATGGGCCATTTATAACATGGACCACAGCATAGAGGCCGGCATTTCGGCGGCCGAAAAAACACTCTCATGATCCCGGTCGTTATCCTGACCGCCGGCAGCGGCACGCGGCTCGGCGAAATCGGCAAGCTCTTCCCGAAAGCGCTGCTCCCCGTCGGGGACTGCCCGCTGCTGGAACTCCACCTGCGCGTCTTTATAGCCCTCGGGACGAAACTTTTCGTTATAGTGACCGACCCTTCGTCGGGAGAGGTCGAGAGCGCCGCCAGGAGGGCCCTCGAAGGCTCCGGAGCGGAGCTCGCGGTCGTCCACCAGGCCGAACGCAGGGGCATAGGGCACGCCGCGCTGCTGGCCGGGCCCTGGGTGAAAGGCGGGCCTTTCGCGCTGGTGCTGGGCGACACTTATTACTCCCGGCCGGACCTGGCCGGCGCGGTACGGGCGATAAGCGGCGGCGGACCCGACGCCGTGCTCTCCGTGAGGAAGGTCGCGGACGAGGCCGCGATACTTAAAGAATGCACGATAGAGCTGGACGCCGCGGATACGGTGCTCCGGATAGTGGAAAAGCCGGCGCGCGCGCTCAGCCTGGTCAAACCCTGCGGCGTATATTTTTTCGGCCCCAGGTTCATGGCGGCGCTCGGGCGGACCCGCCCGTCGGCGCTGCGCGGGGAGATAGAGCTTACGGACGCCATACAGGGGCTTATCGCCGGCGGCGGCACGGTCAAGGCCATGGAAACGCTCAAACTGGACGTGAATATCACCTACCCGGAAGATATACTGACGGCCAACGCGGCCTGGCTGGAGGACAAAGGGCTGTCCGGTTTCGCGCACCCGGAGGCCGAGGTCGGGGCGGGAGTTGAACTGGAAGGTTCCGTGGTGGCCCGCGGCGGTTCGGCCGGCGCCGGGGCGCGCCTCGTGCGCACGGTGGTCTTCCCGGGCGGGCGCGTTCCGGCCGGGGCTTCCGTTTTAAATTCCCTCGTGCTGCCCGGCTTTACGGTCCCCGCCGGGGCGGGCTCATGAAAAAAAATCTCGTTCTTATACAGCCGGGCATCGGGGACATGGACATGTTCCGCGCCAACCCCACCCCGCCGCTGGGCCTGCTTTGCGCCGCTTCGCTCGTCTGCGCGGAGTTCGAGGTCCGCATAGTCGACCAGCGCGCCGAAGCCGACTGGCGCGCCGCGCTGGCCCGGGCCATAGACGGAGGCACGGTAGCCGTCGGGCTTACCGCCATGACGGGGGGGATGATCCTTAACGCGCTAGAGGCCGCGCGCCTCGCGCGCGGGCTGTGCGGGGCGCCGCTTATCTGGGGCGGCATTCACGCCTCGCTGAGGCCGGCGCAGACGGCCGCCCACGGCCTGGCGGATTACGTGGTGGAGGGGGAAGGCGAGCTGGCGCTGGCCGAGTTGGCGCGGCGGCTGGCGGCCGGGACCGATACCGGCGGGATACCGGGGGTCTGGCGCAGGAAAGACGGGCGGGTAACGGGCGCGCCGCGCGGGCCGCTGCTCGACCTGGACGCCCTGCCGCCGGTGCCATACCATCTTGTGGACATGGCGAAATACGCGCAGACCTACCGCGGCGAAAAAATGTTCTTTTACCAGTCCAGCCGCGGCTGCCCGTGCAAGTGCGCTTACTGCTATAACCGCGCCTTCAACCTGGGCCGCCTGCGCGCCAAAAGCGCGGCGCGCGTGCTGGCGGAACTGAAGGACCTGCGTTCCCGCTACGAGTTCTCGCTGGTCTACCTGCTCGACGATAATTTTTTCATAGACCAGCGCCGGGCCATGGCGATACTTTCCGGACTTAAAGAGCTGGGGCTGGGCTGCGTGCTGCAGGGCGTGGACATAGAGACGCTGGCCAGGCTGTCCGACGCCGAGCTGGACCTTATAGAAGCGGCCGGGGTGGTGCGGATGTCCATAGGCGTGGAATCCGGGGTGGACAGGGTCCGGACCGAGGTCCTGAACAAGTCCGGCGACCTGCGCCTGGCGCGCGAACAGCTGGCCCGGTTCAGGAACAGGAAAATAGCCGTGCTCTGCTCCTTCATAGTGGGGCTTCCCGGCGAAACCAGGGCGGAGATACGCGCCACCATCGATCTCGGGCTCGAGATACTGCGGCTGGGCGGGAATTTCCGCATACCGCAGTTCTTTATTTTTTCGCCTTATCCCGGCACGGAGATCTTTTCCTCGCTGGAGCGCGGCGGCGCGGTCTTCCCGGGCAGGCTCGAAGATTGGGGCAGGTACGAGTGGGACAGCTCCCATATGCACGAAAGCAGCCCGGCGCTGAAGGACTTCCTGGAACGCGCCTGCTTCGTCAGCAGGTTCCTGGACCGCAAAATGGACGATTACGGCTCGGGCGCCCGGCTGCTGAAAGCGCTGTATAACGCTTACCGGCCCGTGGCCTGGTTCAGGCTGCGCACGGGTTTTTTAAAACCGCTGCCGGAGCGCCGGGCCTACGGGCTCCTGAAGAAAATTTGCGGGCGGACGGGCTAGCGCTGGAAGAAGTAGCCGCGGCGCAGGTACCGCAGCAGCACGCCGGCTATCTCGGCCAGGTAAGGCAGCGGGGCCAGGCTGGACGATTCGGGACCGTAGTGGGCGGAGACGGGCAGCTGGGCCACGCGCAGCCCGAGCTTGCCGGCGCAGAGCAGCATTTCCCCGTCGAAATGGAACCTGTCCGTCAGCGTTTCGAATTTTATCGCGCGCAGCGCTCCGGCCGAGTAGGCCATGTAGCCCGAGTGGTACTCGAAGAAGTTCAGCCCGAACACGGCGTTCTCTAGCGCCGTCAGCCAGCGGTTCGCCAGATACCTGGCAAGGGGCATGCCCTGCGCCAGGGCTTTGCCCGACGCGAGCCGGGAGCCGGCGGCCACGTCGGCCGAGCCGTCAAGCAGCGGGCGGACCATGACCGGCAGCTCTTCCGGGGCGTACTGGCCGTCGGCGTGCAGCAGCACGGCGGCGCGGCAGCCGAGGTCCAGCGCGGCGCGCAGCCCGGTCTTCTGGGCCGCGCCGTAGCCCCGGTTGCCCGGGTGGGGCAGCACGCGGAGCTCCAGGCCCAGTTTCTGGGCGGCGCGGCGCGCGGCCGCGGCAGTCCCGTCCGTGCTGCCGTCGTCCACCAGCAGCACCGCCGCGCCGGGCAGGGCGGACCGCACGGCGGCCAGGCGCGCCAGGGTGCCGGGCAGTACGGCTTCGGAGTTGTAGGCCGGGATAATTACCGCGAGTTCAGGCATTTTATGAGAGGAACAGCTTCGGTCTTCAGGAAAGCCCCGCTTCCGGCGGGGTTCGGCGCGGCTGCTTTTTATTTTGCCGCGCCGGCCGTTGTAACGCTCGCACAATTATACTACATACGTTCCGTGCACTGTTATTTCCTGTACCTGCTGCCGCTGCCCGGCTGGGCCGCGGCGGCGGCGGCATTGCCGCTGCTGGCTTTTGAATACGCCGCCACCCGCCTTATAGAGGCCCGCCGGCTGGGGCCGGGGCCGGCGGTATGGCCGCAGCTGGCCGGCCGTATGCTTTTCCTGCTGGCTCTCAGCGCCCTGTTCTTCTGGTACCCGCTCAGGGCTTACGGGCAGCCGTCTATTTTCGCGCCGCTGATAGGGCTGTGGCCTTTCGTGCTGTGGATAACCTGGACGGCAAGTCCCATCCCGGCAGTTGTCCTCGGGCTCGGGCTGGCCGCCGCCTACTGGCTGCTGCCTTACAGGCGCGCGGCTTTCCGGCTGACCGTTACCGTGCTTGCGCCCGGCGCGGCAACACTGACGCTGTTCCTGCTGCTTTATTTTCACCCGGGCGGGCCGCTGCGCGAATGGCGCCGCCCGCCGGCCGGGGTGGAAAAGGTTTTTCCGGCTGCCGGTTATTCCGGCCTGAACGGGGAGCGCTGGCCGGAGGGCGTCATGTTCCCGCATGACCTGTACGCGGATCCCGGCGACGGCTGGGCGGCGCTTTCTTTCGGTGCCACCTTCGGGAGCAAGGACGCCCTCCCGCCGAGTTTCGTCTGGGTGAACCTGCGCCGGCCGGAGTTCAGGGCTTTTCATGAAAACTCGCAGGTGCGCCGGTTTTCCTCCGAATGCCCGGCTAAACTTTATTTCGCCCCCTGGCACGAGAATTACCTGCTGGAATATGTCCCGGGTGCGGATACCGTAAAGCGCCTGCCTCTTCCGGCTTCCGCGGCCGGCTGGCCGGTGGAGGAACTTTTTGCCGTGCATAACGCCTGCGGCAGGGTTTACGCGGTCAACAACCTGAACCCGGCCATTTTTGAACTGGATCCCTCCGGCCGCCTGCTGCGCTCGCTGTCGCTGGCGGAGGCCGGGCTGGTGGAGATGGGCGGAGTTGTTTTTCAGGTCAAGCGGAACCCGCGCAGGCATACCCTGCTGATCTCGGTTTACGGCAGGGATCCCGCGGCTAAGCCGGCGTTCCGGCGCTTCCTCTGGCTTATGCACGGTCCGGGCGTGCTGCCGGGCCGGCGCGTATTCGAACTGGATGAGCGGACGCTGGCGCTCGTGAACGCCTCGGACCCCTCCAGGGCTTTCATGGACCTGGTCTTGTCCCCGGACGGGCGCCGCATATACGCGCCGTCCATTTTCACGCGGGACATATACAAGCTGGACGCCCAGACCCTTAAGATAACCGGCATTATGCGGGCGCCTTTCCACGTGAGGAAGCTGGAATTCTCCGCCGACGGGAAATACCTTTACGCCGGGTCGTATCTTGGCGGAGATGTGGCGGTTTACGACGCGGCCGCGTCTAAAAAGCTCGGGGTTTTTTATGTGACACCGAGGGTGGAGGCGCTGGGCGCGACGAAAAAATATCTCTATATAGCCGGCGCCGGCGGCCTGTTCAGGATAGCCAACGAGAAAATAGTTTCAGCCCTTTCGCGCTGACCTGAGGTTGGCGAGGCCGCGGGCTATGACGTCAGGCTGGTAAAAAACCCGCCTGACGAGCCCCCACATGTTCCGCGCCAGTTTAAGCCTGCCGCCGGAGAAGCGGGCGCCGGCGCGCCTGAGTTCTGCGGTCTCGGCGGGGAAAGCTTCGCTGAAACTTTTGCCGTAGGTCCGGCGGAATTCCCCCAGGTCTACGGACAGGCCGTCGGTGAGTTTTGTGACGGCTGAATAGATCATCTCGTCGCGCGGCCCGCACAGTACGCCTTTCACGACCGGGGGCCTGCCCTTGGCGGCCAGCTCCCTGTAGCCTTCCCAATCCGGCCGGTTTATGTAGCGCGCCGCGCCGAAAGCGCGCGAAACGGCGCCGGGGCCCAGGCCCAGCACGGACCGCCTGCCGCTCAGGTCCGCGGTCTGGCGGTTGCGCGAGTCCGGGGTCAGGCCCATAGAGTCCGAATCGATCTTCTGATAGCCGGCTTTGGCAAGCTCCCTGAAGCCCTCGCTCCTGACGGCCTCGACCGCGCGTTCGTTCCCGGCGCGGCCGCCGGCCATGGCGTGAAGGGTGTAAGGCGTGTTGATGAACGTGTTCAGGTGCACCTGGTCGGGGCGCAGGGCTATCACACTGGCCAGGTCCCTCAGGAAGCTGGCTTTCCCCTGCCCGGGCAGGCCGCAGATAAGGTCGATGTTGACGCCGCTTATGCCGTGCGCCTTGAGCGCGGCGTGGGCGGCGGCCACGCGGCCCAGCTCCTGGCGCCTGGCGTTCTTCGTGAGCACCGCCTTGTCCATGGATTGCACGCCTATGCAGACCCGGTTCACGCCGCAGGCCCTGTAAACTGAAAGCTTTTCGCCGGTAACGTCGTCGGGGTGCAGCTCCAGGACCACCTGGCAGCCGGGCGGAATATTGAAGTGCCCGCGCAGCAGGGCGAAGAAGCGGGCGGTCTCGGCCGGGGTCATCAGCGAAGGCGTGCCGCCGCCTATGTAGAGCGTCGACATGCGGATCTTTTTAAAGACCGGGGAAAAGACGGAGGCTTCGCCGTCCAGGGCCTCCAGGTATTGCGCGAAAGAGCGCTCCCTCCCCGGGCCGGACGAGCCTATGGGCGTAACCGGCAGGAAACAGAACCTGCACCTGGACCTGCAGAAAGGGATGTTTACGAAGAGCCCGGCCTCCCGCACGCGCGCCAGGCTTCTGCGCCAGGCCGCCAGTATGTCGGCCTGCCGCCCGGTAAAATCCGTCCAGCTGCCGAAAGGCGGGTATTGCTCGGCGTAGCCGGTGTAGTCCAGGCGCCTGAGGGCGGCCAGGAAGGCGTCAAAAACAGGTTCGTTAAGTTCCGGCATGTGCTTACGCCGTAAATTATATAATAATTAATCTCTCCAGCCCCGTAAGCGCGGGTTCTGGGAGAGCCGGTCATATGTTCAAATTTCGCCGACTATGCTGATGAATCCTTTCCTGGAAAAAAATCTTGAATACGCGCTGGGCAAAATGCCCGGTCTGGACAGGGCCGCGCTGGCCGCGCGCCTCGCCAATATCAGGTGGCCGGTCAGTCTTAAGGCCAGGGTCTGCGAGGTCACGATAAATTCCGCCTGCAATAATAAGTGCCTTTTCTGCTACAGCGAGCCCGGCTCTTTCGGCCCCGGCGGCCCGGAACCCGGGCTCGAAGCGGTCTTCAGGGCGCTTTACCGCGGGCGCCGGCAGGGCTGCTGGATAGCCGCCGTCATAGGCGGCGAACCGACGCTGCGCGGCGACATCCGCAAGATAGCCGCTTTCGCCCGCAAGGCCGGCTACGCCTGCGTCAAGCTCTGCACCAACGGGGCGAAACTGGCCGACCCCGCCTATGCCGCCGGGCTGGCCGAGGCCGGCTTCAACATGTTCGACATCTCCCTGCACGGCCACGAGGCAGCGCTGCACGACAGGCTGGTGGGGGTGCCTGGCGCTTTCGACCTTGCCGTGCGCGCGGTGAAAAACGTCAGGCGGCTCGGCTGCGAAGCCGGCACCAATCAGGTGATCAACGCGCTGAACTACCGGCATTTCCCGGAGTTCTTCCGTTTCGCCTACAACGGACTGGGTATCAACTATTACAACATCATATACGGGCATTACCGCGGCGTCATGGCCGCCAATAAAGACATGCTCAAAGTAAAGATCTCGCGCACGCTGCCGGCCATAAAGAAAGGCCTTGAGACGCTGGAACGCTCCGGGTTCCCCGCTCTGTCCCGCCTGCTGGTGAATTTTACGCCCTGCCTGTTGCCCGGGTACATGAACCTGCTGGCGGACTGGGAGTCGGACACCCGCGGCGCGGACCCGCTGATGCCGGCGGACGGGATCACGGTCAACATGGCGGAGATGAAGAACGCCCAGAGCGCCAAAACTCCGCGCTGCGCCGGGTGCGCGCTCGGCGCGCGGTGCCGCGGCTTCGACAGGGAGTACCTGGCGCTGATGGGCGGCGGGGAATTCAAGCCGCTTAAGCGCGCCCCCGGTGCCTTCCGGATAAGGACCCTGTTCGGGAACGGGAGCGCCGCGCAGCTGGCCGGGAAAAGCCGGGATTCCCGCCGAAAAAAATGAAGTTCAACAAGGAAATAGCAAAATTCAAGATCGCCGTCACGTCGCGCTGCTGCCTGCGCTGCACTCACTGCTTTATAGACAAGAGCCGCGACGAGACCATCCCGTTGGCCGCCGCGCTGAGGGCGGCGGACGCCTTCCTGCGTTCTCCGGGCGCCAGCAAAACCCTGGAAATTTACGGCGGCGAACCCCTTATGGAGTTCGCTCTGGTAAAAAAAATAATAACCGCGGCGCGCGCGGCGGCCCGCAGGCTCGGGAAAGACCTGGCGGTCTCAGTGGCCAGCAACGGCATGCTTGCCGAGCGGCGGCACCTCGAGTATATGGCGGAGAACGGGATAAGGTTCTCCGTCAGTTTTTCCGGCGGCAGGAAGACGAACGACCTTACGCGCCGCTTGCCGTCCGGGCGGGGCGCTTTCCCGGCGCTTGAAAAGAAGCTCCCGCTGCTGCTGTCGGTCCCGGGCCTCGGCCTGCACGTTATCTTCTGCGTGCACCCGCTGCGCGCGGCTTCGGCGCTGGGGGATTTTAAGCGCCTGGTAGCGCTGGGGTTCCGCAATATCGGCATAGAGTGCGTGCACGGCTTCCCGTGGCGGGAACGGGACTACTCCGCGTTCGGCCGCGCTATGAGGGGCATAACCGCTTTCACCGCCGAAAAAGCGGCCGCCGGAGATTTTATCGTACTGGAACCGCTCATGGAGCTGTTCTGCGATAAAAGCCGCTCGTTCTGCCCGTTCCTGCGGGACCTCGAGATGTATCCGGACGGGACGCTGTCCCTCTATCCTTACCCGTTCGTCAAAACTCCCGCGCAGCGAAAAAAAATATCGGTCGGCTCCGTTGAAAGCGGCCTGATCCCGCGGTTCCGGGATTGCCGGCCCGATCCGGGCTCGGCCGCCTGCTCGGGCTGCGTCGCCGGCTATTACCGGCTGCCGGGGCTTGAAGGCGGAAGCCGGGCTTACCGCCTGCGCACTGACATCTGCCTGGAGGCGGCGCGCGGCCTTGTCGCGCGCTCCTCCTGCGAGGGCCCGATCCGGGACTACCTCAGGCTGCTGATAAAACTTTTTAAAAGAGGGGGCATTTGAGCATGCCGCAAAGACCGGCCGCCGGCCCGCTTTTCGACCTCAATTTCGAGCGGCTGCCTGGCGGCGTTTTTATTTCCGGCCTGGCCGGCAATTGCTCGGACGTGTCCGGCGCCGGGCTGGCGGCCCTGCTCGCGGGCCGGCCAGGCCCCGCGTCCGCCGGACTGGCGCGGGCGGGGTTCCTGCGCGGCCGCCTGGACCTGGCGGCGCTGGACTCCGCGCTGCGCGCCAGGTTCCTGGCCGGCTGGCGCGGGCCGTACGTGCACATACTCACGCTTACGGGCCATTGCGGCCTTGCCTGCTCTTACTGCTCGGCCGCCTCCAATTCCCGGTCGAACCTCGGCAGCATGAAGCCCGCCACGGTGCGCCGCGTGCTCGATTTTATCTTCTCGATAGACGTACCGCGCCTGGTGCTGGAATTCCAGGGCGGCGAGCCGCTGCTTAACTTCGGCGCGCTGAAGGCCGCCGTGGAAGGCGCTTCCGCCCTGGCGGCCCGGACCGGCCGGGAGGTCCGTTTTTCCGTCGTCACCAACCTGGCCTCCATGGACGAGGCCAAGTTCCGCTTCCTCATGGAACACCGCGTCACGGTATGCACTTCTTTGGACGGGCCGCGCGACCTCCACGACGCCAACAGGGGCCGCGGCGCCCACGCCGCCGCGGTCAAATGGCTGGGCCGGATAAACGATTACCGGAAAAAACACCCGGAGACAGAACCGCCTAACGCCATCTGCACCGTTACCCGCGCCGCCCTTTCCCGCCCGGAGGAGATAGTGGACGAGTTCGCGGCCAACGGCATAGACCGCGTGCAGCTGGGGCCGCTGGACCCGCTGGGCCGGGCCCGGGCCGGCTGGGACCGGCTGGGTTATACTTCCGGGGAATTCCTGAAATTCTACGCCCGCGCGCTGGCCCGGATGGAGACGCTCACTATCAGGACCGGCCGGGCCGTCTACGAGAAGGGCGCGCTGGGCTTCCTGCGGGAAACGGAGAGCGGCCGGCGGCCTTCTTCAAGGAACCTGGACCTTGCCTTCCGCCTGGCTTACAACTGGGACGGGGGGATTTACGGCTCCGACGAAGGACGGATGCTGGCCGGCGGGGGCGACGAGTTCTTCAGGCTGGGCACGGCCGGGCGCGATACTTTCCGGGACGTGCTGGGCCGTCCGCTGGCCAGGGCGCTGCTGCTGTCCTGTTTTCCGGAGCTTACGCAGCCCGCCTGCGCGCGCTGCGCCTTCAGCCCATACTGCAGGGTTTCCCCCGTCTACAATTACGCCGCCCAGGGCTCCTTCTGGGGAGATATGGCGTCAAGCCAGCGCTGCGCCGTTTTCAAGGGCGTGTTCCGGCTGCTCGCGGAGGGCCGGCGGCAGCCGCGCCGGCGCCGTGTTTTCAGGAAATGGCTGGCAGAGGGATTATGATAGAATCTGACCATGAGCTCAGCCGTTAAAAGCATGGATATCGGGACCGCCGCCCGGAAATTCGGCTGGCCTTTGAGCCGCATGAAGGTGTGCGAGCTGACGCTGAGCTTCGCCTGCAACGCGCGCTGCGTTTTCTGCTACAGCTCCCCGGACCTGGACGCCTGGAAGGACAAGGAAGGCCTGGACCTTAAGAAGGCGGCCGGCTACCTGCTGTCCTCCTATAAGACCGGCGCGCGCATGGTGCAGTTCATCGGCGGGGAGCCGACCATCTATGAAGGCCTTCCCAGGCTCATACGGCTGGCGGCCAAGATCGGGTATCCCGCCATACAGATAGTTTCCAACGGCCTGCGCCTGTCCGACCCGGACTACGCGCGGGAGCTGGCCGGCGCGGGCCTTAACACGGCGCTGCTTTCCATACACGGCGACAGCGCCGCCCTGCACGATTCCATAACCGGGATAAAAGGGTCGTTCAGGAAAACCCTGCGGGCCGCAGAAAACCTGCTGCGCAGCGGAGTTTATCTTAATACCGGCACGGCGGTGACCGGCATTAACTATAAGAACCTGCCGCGCCTGACCAGGTTCGTCACCGGGAATTTCGGGGTGGATTCCTGCCATATAATTTCCACGCATTACATCGGCGCCGCTTATAAGAACAGGTCGCGGCTGCGGATAGCCTATAAAGAACAGCTTCCATACGTCGAGGCCGCGCTGCGCGCGTTCTACGGCAGCGTCGCCCGGCCCGCGTTCAACCTGCTCAGCAATTACCTGCCCTGCCTGCTGCCGGGCCGGGAGAACGTGATGAGCGACTGGAAATACCCCGAGCTGGACGACGACCTGTTCCTTCCCGGGGCGGCGCACCGCGACAGGATGTACCACATGATAACCGAAAATCTGCGCATGAAAGGCCCGTCCTGCCGCGCCTGCGTCTATAACCGCGCCTGCGCCGGCTTCGAGAAGGAATATTTCGCGCTTTACGGCGCGGCCGAATTCAAACCCCTTAAGTCCAGGCCCGTCCCGCTCGGGCCCGGCCCCGTTTATTTCTGACCGCGGGGCAGCGGTCAGACGGCAGGACAGGCTTCAGGCGCGGCAGTTCCGGTAATTATTCGCACGATCAGGCGAGTCGTTGGCAAAGTGAAGGTCAGGAGGCGGCATGTCCGGTTCATTCAAAGCGGTATTCATTCTGTTCATTCTCAGCGTTCCTCCGGCTATAGCGGACGCGCAGGGGACTTCAACAGGCCCTGTCGTCGGGGCCGCGGGCGGCGCCGCTCAGCCGGTGAAGGATAAAGCCGCTGCCGGGCCGGAATTGAACGGGTATAAACAGGCCGCCTGGGGAATGTCAAAAGACCAGGTCAAAGCCGGTCTGCATGTGGATTTCGCGCGTTCGGAACCGTCCCATTCGATTATGGAGATGCCGTGGGAGATCCTGCGCCTGTCCGGTCTTTCCGAGTCCGACCCCGACGAGCTGCTGGGCGGCGATATGGAATGGTTTTCCAACGGGCCGCAGGACGCGGTATTCGGCTTTTACAAAGGCCGGTTCTTCGCCTATACCGGAACACTGGACAAGATCCTGCCGGTCTCGGACTACAGGCAGAAGATAATATCCATCCATGGCGGCAGTTCGCGCTCTCTCTCGTTCGAGAATACCGATCCCGTCGAAAACACGGTGATCGGCTCCTATAACCTGGAGCTGTGGGAGAAAAAGAAAACCGTAATTATCCTGGGTACGGAAAAGCTGTACCCCGGGACGGAGCCGGAGATAAATTACGAGATCACCTACCTGGGCGCGGATATCTTCGGGGAATTTAAAAGCGGCGTCGCTCGCGCGCTGGAGCAGAAGAAAGACGAGGAAACGAAGCGGAGCGAAAAGCTGCTCCGGGAGCAGCAAAAGAACGCGCTTGAAGCGATCCAATAAACGGGCGCTATTTCCCGGGATTCCTGACCTTTATGCGTATGGCCCAGCCGGACCGCAGCCGCGCCGGCTTGGGGTTCCCTCTCACGCCGGGCGGCTTGTTCTCGTACCCGGCCCTGCCGTCGGCGGTGTTAAGCGAGATATAGAAACCGGACGCCCCGTCCCCGAAAACGTCTATTTCCTCGCGTATGCTTTCCGGCAGCGCGGTGACCGGCTCCCAGTCCACCTGCACGAACCCCTCGCGCCTCTCGCCGAACAGCCCGTAGAAGACCGGGCGGTGCACGCTGGTCCTGTAGGCGCCGTGGTCCTTCACCCGGGCCACTTCCCCGCCGGTGAAGCGCGGCGAGACCTTAACGCCGGTACGGCCTGCCAGCGCCCCGCCTAAGAACACGGCCTGCGTCGCCGCGGCAACGACCAGGGGCGCGGCCAGCGCGGCCCAGGCGTAGCCGAGAACCGTCCTGAGGCGGGGCTTCAGAACAGCCTCCCCGCGAAAAGATTTATCAGCCTGGCCGCGCCGTCAACGCAGGTTCCGCCGGCAAAGGCCGCCAGAAAAAGGAAAGCAGGGTACAGGAACAGCACGCGCGCCAATTCCCTGCCGGAGTCCGCCGGGGTCCCTTTCACGTGAAAATATACGGCGCCGGCGGGACAGACATCCGCGCATTTTCCGCATGTCATGCAGGCCCTGCCGGCCCGGCCCAGGGCCAGGCTTTCTTCGGTCATGGCGAAAGCGGGGCAGGCCTTCACGCAGGCGCCGCATCTGACGCAGGCTCCGGCGTCCACTTTAACGGCGAAAGGGTCTATGAAATTGGCCCCGGTCTGCAGCGCTCCGAGCGGGCAGAGGAAAGAGCACTGCGCGCGCCGCTTCAACAGCAGCGGCAGCGCCACCACCATGGAAAGGAAGACCGAGAGGTATATCCCGACGCGGACCAGCTCTCCCGGAGAACTCCCGGCCGGCAGCTCGGTCACGGTCTTGAACGGGCAGAGCGCCACGCAGTAGGCCGGGAACAGCGTGGCGGCCGAAAGCAGCGTGAACATTATCAGCAGGGCCAGCGGGAGGTTGAGGAGCCATTTAGGCGGATCTTTAATGACCGGGACCGGCAGGATACGCGAGAAGCCGTCCTCGAATCCCCCGAAAAAGCAGCCCCAGCTGCACCAGCCGCGGCCCAGGGCCAGCGAGGCTCCCAGCCAGGCGACCAGCACCGACGCGGCCGAGGCGTAAGAGCCGGAAACGGAGCCCGGCCAGAGCAGCGTTCTTGTGATAGCGGCCGGGAGAAGGAGCATCGGCAGGGCGATATGGCAGATGGACGCCCCGTCTTTGAACAGGAAATCGGCCGTGTAGCCCGGGGCGGAGCTCAATTCCAGCAGGTTGCCCAGGAACGAGACGGCGAAAAGGAACGCGCAGGAAATATAGACGGGGGCGCGCCAGCGGTCGGTCTTGCCGGTATGTACCGTTAAAATGAAAGCGGCGTTGAAGGCGGCGTAGATGAGCGCCAGCGCCGCCAGCCGGGCGGGGGCGGCCGGCAGCCCGCCGCCAGCGAATACGGCGGCCGTGACCGCCAGCATCGGCAGCGCCAGCAGCGTTGTCCGCAGGACGGAGCGCGTTCCCATGAAAATATTGTACAAATTCCTGCCGCCGCGGCAGCCCGGCTTTATTAGAAGGCCTTATGCCGAAAGCTCATATTATTATATTATTGTATTATGAGGCGTCCGGCAGTACTTCTTATAAAGAGCCGCAGCGTGGCTTCGAAGGTCAGCGGCAGCACCCCGCCGCTGGGCCTGCTATATATAGCCGCCTGCCTGCGCAAGAGCCTCGGGGCGGAAGTGCGCATCATCGACGCGGCGCTGGAGACCGACCCGCTCAGGGCCGTGCGCGACGCCGTGCGGACATGCAAGCCCGACGTGGCCGGCATAAGCGCGCTGACGGCCGAAGCTTTCCCCGCGCACGCCCTGGCCGCGGCGGTAAAGGCGGAGGGCCCGGCCGTCCCGGTGGTCATGGGCGGCCCCTACCCCTCGGCCGACCCGGAGCTGGCCCTTAAGGACCCCAACGTGGACGCGGCAGTTATAGGCGAGGGGGAGGAGACCTTCACCGAGCTGACGCGGCTTCTGACCGAAGAGGGGCGGGCCGGGCTCGGCCCGGAGGCGCTGCGCGCCGTGAAAGGCGTCGCTTTCCGCGGCGGGAACGGGGTGGAGCTTTCCGCGCCGCGCGAACCGATAAGGGACCTGGACGCGCTGCCTTTCCCCGCGTGGGACCTGATAGACTACCGCAAGTTCTGGACGCGGCCCAGCATGGCCAGCCTGGGCATAAGGCCCTACCTCACGATGTTCACCTCCAGGGGCTGCCCCTACCGCTGCGTGTTCTGTCACCAGCTCTTCGGCAAGGTCTTCCGCGCCCGCTCTCCGGAGAGCGTGGCGGACGAGGCGGCCGAGATAAAAAAGCTCGGCGCGGGACATATAGAGGTGCTTGACGATATCGCCAATTTCGACCCGGACCGCTTTGACCGCATGCTGGGGCTGCTGCTGGAAAGGGACCTGCGCCCGGTGCTCAGCTTCCCGAACGCGGTGCGCGCCGACCTGCTGCGCGAAAGCTCGGTGGACCTGCTTAAACGCGTGGGCGCCGGCGAGGTCTCGGTGGCCGTGGAGACCGCCTCGGAGCGCCTGCAGAAGCTGCTGAACAAGAACCTTTCGCCGGAGAAGGCCGGGCGGGCCATCGACCTGCTGGTCTCAAAGCGCATTTTTACGCGGGGCTTCTTCATGCTGGGCCTGCCTACCGAGACGGAGGCCGAGATGCGCTCCACCATACGCTTCGCCCACGCTTCCAGGCTGCATCTCGCCCTTTTCTTCACTCCGAACCCGTTCCGCAACACCGGGCTTTACGGGATGTTCGCCGGGGCGGGGAAGCTGCCGGCCGAAGCCAGGACCGTGGACTTCGAGTATTACGGCGCGCCTTTCAACGGCAGCGAGGTCCCGGACCGCCGCTACCGCATGCTGTACCGCTGGGCGTATTACGGCTTCTATTTCGACCCGCGCCGTATCTGGCGGATAGCCAGGGACCGGCCTTTCCTTTCCGACATTCCGGCGCGCGCCTACAAGCTGCTGCGCAACGTGGTCTCCTTCCGCAGGCTGAAAGAGCCGGGGGCGGGCGCATGAAAGTACTGATACTCACGCCGCAGGCCCTGTACAGGCGCTGGCCCACCACCCCGGACACCACCAAGATGGTGACCAACGCCGCGCCTGTCACCATGCCGCAGCTGGCCGCCTCCCTGAAAGGGCACGAGGTGCGCATACACGACGGCAACGCCTACGACGTCCCGCTTAAAGAATACGCCGCGCTGATACGCTGGGCGGACGTTATCGGCATGAACGTGATGTGCTCCTACGCGGCGCTCAACACGGAGCTGAACCTGCGCTTTATAAAGGAGCTCAGGCCGGCGCTGCCCGTGGTGCTGGGCGGGCACCACGCCACCTTCCAGGACGTCCAGTGGCTGGAGCGCGGCGCCGACGCCGTAGTGCGCAGCGAGGGCGAGCGGACCTTCCCGGAACTGGTGGGCGCGCTGGAGTCCGGCGCCCCGCTTGCCGGGGTCGCCGGGCTCTCCTGGCGGGACCGCGGCGGGGCGGCGCGCAGGAACCCGGACCGGCCTTTCATACAGGACCTGGACAGCCTGCCGCTGCCGCGCTGGGACCTGGTCGATTTCTCCGGCTATAACCTTTATTTCCGCAGGCCGGGCCGGGCCGCCTGCCTGGAGACCGGGCGCGGCTGCGAGCAGCACTGCGCTTTCTGCCAGGTCGGCCCGATGTGGAAGAACACCCACCGCTTCAAATCCCCCGAACGCGTGCTGGAGGAAATGCGCCTGCTCAGGAAGAACGGCGTGACGCAGCTTTTCGTGGTGGACGATAATTACGGCTCGAGCCTGGACACCGGCCGGCAGGCGAAAGTTTACGAAGGCATGCGCCGCGAGGACCTGCGCTTCGACTGGGGCGGTTTTTTCCGCCATGACTACATTCGCGCCAACCACGGCCTGCTGCGCGAAGCCGCCGGCTCGGGGCTCAAGTTCGCCTGCGTGGGCTTCGAAAGCGTGGAGGGCGCCGATCTCAGGCAGTTCAACAAGGGCAACGCGGCTTTCACCGGCCTGCCGTCTTACGAGGAGGAGTACCGTTTTCTTAAAAGCGCCGGGATCGCCGTTTTCGGCTTTTTCGTTATCGGCTACCCGGGCCAGAGCCAGGCTTCGGCCGTACAGACCCTTGAGAACGCCCACCGCTTCTGCGATTACCCCGTGGTAACGGTGTACAAGCCGCTGCCCGGCACGGCCGGCTACCGCAAGACCAGGCAGGACGGCCTGCTGGCCAAGGAGATGTTCTACCACGACTCCTTCACGGTGGCGGTGCGCGGCACCAGGCCTATACTGGCCGCCTACAACCGCTTTTTCCTGCGCTACCTTTTGAATCCCGTCCGCGCGCTGCGGCGCATGCTGGACCCGGAGCTGCGGCCGGTGGAAATAGCCCTGTACTCCTGGTTCGCCGGCGGCCTCCCCAGGGCGAACCCGCAGAACCTGGGAGACTTTTTCTGGTTCCTTTTAAAAGGCCGCCGCGCCGGCGAAGAGGGGCTTATCGAATACCTGCGCGGGAAATATCTTTCGGGAAAAAATATCGCGCGGCTCGCGCGGAAGGCCGGCCGATGAACCTTCTGCTCACGACCCCGCTGCGGGCGGTCCCGCGCTTCATGTCCGCCAACGACTTCCCCATGGTCTGGGGCCCGCATCCGCCCGTCACGCTGGCCCAGCTGGCGGCCATGGCCGGCCCGTCCTGGAAGGTGCGCATACTGGACCCGATAGCCTCCGGTATCGACCTGAAGGAATTCGGGCGCTGGGTGGCGGAGGCCGACGCGGTGGGCATCACCTGCTCGGCTTCGCAGCTGGCGCTCAACGCCGAGATAACCGTGCGCCTTGTGCGCCGGCTCAGGCCCGGCGTGCCGATAATAATGGGCGGACACCACCCGACCTTCTACCCGGGCGAGTGGCTGGCGCGCGGGGCCTCCGTGATCGTGCACGGCGAAGGCGAGCATACCATGGCGGAACTGCTCGAATGTATTGAAAAAAAGCGCAGCTTCCACGGCGTGAACGGGATCTCTTTCGCCGAGGGCGGAAAGATCGTGCGCACTCCCGCGCGCGAACTCGTGCCGGACCTGGACAGCCTGCCTTTTCCGCGCTGGGACCTGATGGACCTCGGCTGCTACCGCCAGTTCACCCGCCGCCGCGGCCTCACCGTCTCGCTCGAGACCTCGCGCGGCTGCACCAACAGCTGTTCCTTCTGTCTGGCCACGCGCATGTGGGACGGCAGGCAGCGCTACCGGGCCATCCCCAGGGTGCTGGACGACCTTAAGAAGCTGGCGGCCATGGGGGCGGACCAGCTGCTCTTCGTCGGCGACGGCTTCGGCAACCCGCCGGAGTACCACATGGAGCTGGCGCGCGCGATGATAAAGGCCGGCATAGACATGCACTGGATGTCGTTCATGCGCGTGGATTCCATAATCAGGGAGCCCGCGCTGCCGGAACTGCTGGCCCGCTCCGGCTGCAAGTCGGTCTTCGTCGGTTTTGAATCGCCCAGCCAGCAAATGCTCAGCCGCTGGGGCAAGGGCCCGGACGGCGGCGCCGAGGTGTCCACCTACCCGGAGATCTTCCGCCTGCTGGACAGGGCGGGGATACTGGTTTTCGGTTTCCTGCTGGTAGGCCACCCGGGCGAGCGCGTGGAGGATATCCCGGAGACGATGCGGCTGCACCAGCAGTGGTGCGATATCCCGCTGGTGAACGCCCTGCAGCCGATGAAGGGCACGCCGGATTACGACGACTACGAGCAGCGCGGCCTGCTGGCCAAGGACATGTTCTACCACGACGTGCGCATCCCCAGCCTGAAGGGCGCAGAGAAGAACGTGCCGAGAGCGATGCAGCTGTTCATGCGGCAGCTGCTCTTCAGGCTCCCGTTCCAGGCCTTCTCGGGCAAGGAGTCCAAGCGCCTCTTCGTGCGGCACATGTACCGTTTCCTGCTGAAGGAATTCGCGGCGCTCACGCTGGACGGCCTGAAGGATTACCTGACGCTGCTCAATTTCAAAGGGGTCCCGCCCGCCGGGCTGCAGGACGCGCTGGTGCGCAAGCATACTTCCGAAGAGCGCATGGCCGCTTTGGCCCGCCGTACCGGCCGGCATCCGGGCCGGGGACTTTTACGCGGCGGCCGCATGTGATATAGTTAAAAACAGCTGCAATGGCAAAAATACTCCTTACTACGCCCCCCTGGCTTCCGTTCCACACCCTTCAGGTGCTGTTCCCCAACATCCCGCCGCTGGGCCTGCAGATACTCGCCGGCGTGCTGCGCGCCGCCGGCCACGAGGCGAGGATAGCGGACGTGCAGCATTTGCCGCCCATGCACCCGGAGCTCCTGCGGGCGATAGACGAATTCAAGCCGGACATAATAGGCTTCTCCAACTCCGAGCTGGCCAACGCGCCGGTAGTGATAGCGACCGCCCGCGCGGTACGGCGCCGCTATCCCCGGGTGAAGCTGCTGGCCGGCGGCCAGGCCCCCACTTTCTGTCCCGAGCTCTTTCTCGGTCCCGCCGGCCCCTTCGACGCCGTGGCGCTGTACGAAGCCGAGGCTACCGTGGTCCCCCTGGCGGAAGCCCTGCTCTCCGGCGCCTCTCTCGACGGCCTGAAAGGCTGCGCCTGGCGCGCGGCCGACGGCACCATGAAGCGCTCCGCGACGGAGCGCGTGGCCTGCGACCTGGACAGCCTGCCGATGCCCTGCTGGGAAGGCTCGCTGAAAAAGGCCTCCTTCTCGAACGGCCTTTTCGCCGCCGTGGAGACCACGCGCGGCTGCCCGTTCCGCTGCACCTTTTGCTCGATCCCCGGCTACTACGGGGCGCCGCGCTATAAATCCGCCGGGCGGATACTGGACGAGCTGCGCCGGCTGAAGGCCCTGGGCGTCACCGAGTTCTCGTTCAACGACGACTCTTTCGCGACCAGGCCGCAGATAGCCCGCGAGATCTTCGAGACCATGCTGCGCGAAAGGATGGACCTGCGCTTCGGCGTGCAGATGCGCGCCGACATTATACTCGCCAACCCGGACCTGGTAGAAGCGGGCGCGCGCGCCGGCATGTTCATGGCCGTGGTGGGCTTCGAGGGCTACACCTCCGCCGTGCAGGAGGAGTACGCCAAGGGCAACTCCGCGCGGATAAACCGCGAGGCCTCCCGGATACTGCGCCGCAACGGCGTGGCGGTATACGGCACGCACGTGTTCGGCGGGCCGGCCAGCGGGCTCAGGGACAACCTGGCCACTTTCTTCCACGGCCGGCGCAACTCGGATGTTTTCCGCATGACCATCTACACGCCGGTGCCGGGCTCGCGGCTCTATGAGGACCTGGCCGGCTCCGGGCAGCTCAGCTCAAGGGACCCGGCCGATTTTTACGAGGGCAAATACCTCATCAGCGGCGCCCATAACCCGGGACTGGTGCAGCTGGGCTATTTCGGCCTGCTGGCCCTGCATTACGCCCTGCCGGACACGCTTTTCACGCTGGCGCATCCCAACCGGGTAATACGCACCTTCATGCGCCGGGCTTACCGCGGCGCCGTCTATTTCGTGCTGGGGAAGGCCGCCCAGGCTCTCGGCTGGAGGGCCAGGGTATCATGAAAAAACCGCTGGTGCTGCTGGTCAAAAGCCGCAGCCTGGTCTCCAAGATAAACGGAACCACGCCGCCGCTGGGCATACTTTACATCGCCGCCCGCCTCAGGCAGCGCCTCGGCGCCGTGGTGCGCGTGGTGGACGCGGCGCTGGAGCCTGACGCGCTCGGGGCCGTGCGCTCGGCGCTGCGCGGGCTGAAGCCTGACGTCGTGGGCATAAGCTCGCTCACGGCCGAATCCTTCCTGGCCCACAGGATAGCCGCCGCCGTAAAGGCCGAAAGCCCGGGTACGCCGGTGGTCATGGGCGGTCCGCACGCCACTTCGGACCCGGCCGGCGCGCTTGCGGACGCCAGCGTGGACGCGGCCGTTATAGGCGAGGGCGAGGAGACTTTCACCGAGCTGGTGCGCGTCATCGCGGAAGAAGGCCCGCGCTGGCTCGAGCCGGCGGCGCTGCGCGCGGTGGCCGGCCTGGCTTTCCGCTGCGACGGAAGAACGGAGCTTTCCGCGCCCCGGGCCCCCATAACGGACCTGGACTCGCTGCCCTTCCCGGCCTGGGACCTGATAGACTATAAAAAGTTCTGGAAAATAGGCGGCATGGCCTCGGTGGGCATAAGGCCGTACATGCCGATCTTCACCTCGCGCGGCTGCCCGTACCATTGCGTGTTCTGCCACCAGATCTTCGGCAAGACCTTCCGCGCCCGCTCCCCCGAGAACGTGGCCGAAGAAGTGGCCATGATACACCGGCTGGGCACGAAGAGCATAGAGGTGCTGGACGATATCTCCAATTTCGACCCGGACCGCTTCGACCGCATGCTGGAAATGCTGCTGGAGCGGAACCTGCAGTCGGTGCTGAGCTTCCCCAACGCCGTGCGCGCCGACCTGATCCGCGAATCCTCCGTGGACCTGCTCAAGCGCGTCGGGGTCGGCGAGGTGTCCGTGGCGGTGGAAACGGTCTCGGAGCGCCTGCAGAAGCTGCTGAAGAAGAACCTTTCCCTGGCCAGGGTAAGCCGCACCATAGACATGCTGGCCGACCGGCGCATCTTTACCCGCGGCTTCTTCATGCTGGGCCTGCCGACGGAGACCGAGGCCGAGCTGCGCGCCACCATACGCTTCGCGCACGCCTCGCGCCTGCACCTCGCGATGTTCTTCAACCCCAACCCTTTCCGCAATACCGAGATGTACGACATGTTCGCGAAGGCCGGCAAGCTGCGTTCCGACGTGAACCCGATCGATTTTGAGTATTTCGGCGCGCCCTTCAACGCCAGCGCCATGTCCGACCGCACCTACCGCATGCTTTACCGGTGGGCCTATTACGGTTTCTATCTCAACCCCGCGCGGGCTTACCGCATAGTCAGGGACGGCCCTTTCGGCTGGGAGATCCCGGCGCGGGTATTCAACCTGTTCCGCAATTACGCCTCTTTCCGCCGCCTCAAGGAGAGCTGATGAAGAAGATACTGATGCTGCAGCCGCTGCGCGTTTACGAGCGCTGGCCCATGCCGGACGATTTCACCGGGCTGCTCGGCAATTCTCCCACGCTGGCCTTCGCGCAGCTGCGCGGCGCGCTGAAGGGCTACGACGCGGAGTTCATGGACGGCCTGGCCGGCGACTATACGCTGGCCGAGCTCACGCGGCGGGCCCGGGAGGCCGACGCGGTGCTGGTCAACGCGCATTCCAGCATAGGCGCGCTCAACGTGGAGGCGAACGTCAGGCACCTGCTGGACACGGCGCCCGGCAAGCCGATAATACTGGGCGGCCACCACGCCACCGCTTACGATTTCGAATGGCTCGGCCGCGGCGCGCATTTCGTGGTCAGGAACGAAGGCGAGCGGACCATAACGGAGCTGCTCGCCGCCATCGGGAAGGGCGGGCCTTACGACGGCATAGCTGGCCTGTCCTGGAAGGACGGCGAAAGGAATTACAGGCGGAACCCGGCCAGACAGCTGGCGGCCGACCTGGACGACCTGCCGATGCCGGACTGGACCATTTACGACCCGGGGCTTTACGGCCTGCCGCTGCCCATAAAAGGCTACGCGACCACGGCCGAAACCTCGCGCGGCTGCCAGCACCGCTGCCGCTTCTGCGCGGCCAGCGAGATGTGGGGGCACACGCAGCGCTTCAAGAGCCCGGCGCGCGTGCTGGAGGAATTGCGCACGCTGAACCGCCTGGGCTTCACCAGGATCTGGTTCTCCGACGACAACTTCTGCGCGGACCCCGCGCGCTATACCGAAATATTCGAGGGCATTCTGCGGGAGAACCTCAAGCTGAACTTCATAGTTTTCATACGCCCGGACACCGTGGCCAGGTCGCCGGAGCTGATGAAGCTCGCCTACAGGGCCGGCATGCGCGTGGCGCTGCTGGGCATAGAGACCACGGTGAACCGCATCCTGACCGATTTCGCCAAGGCCAGCGACGGGGAGACCAGCCGCAGGGCCGTGGAGATACTGCGCGCGGCCGGCATCTTCATAGCCGGCTTCATGATGGTAGGCTACATGGATGAAACGCAGGAGGAGACGGACGCCGTGTTCCGCGCCGCGGACGAGCTGACGGATTATCCGATCATCTCCATCTTCGAGCCGCGCCACGGCACGGCGGATTTCTCGCGCGCCACGGCCCAGCTCGACCTGCCCGGCGGCGACATGTTCTACCATAACACCGTGAAGTTCATCCCGAGCAAGGCCCACATCCTTAAGCAGTACCGCAGGTTCCACCGGAACTACCTGCTGCATCCTAAACAGTTCAAAAAGCTGCTGTTCGGTACGCCGGTGCAGCGGGAGTGGTACCGGACCCTGTACCTGAACATGGCCAGGTCCGTGCTGTCGGTCACCCCGGCGAAGGCCGCGCATCCGTGGGAAATGGTGCGCGCCCTCTACGATTGACGGGCCGGGCCTTCCGCCCGCCGCAAAAAAACAATGTAGTACAATATAAAGCGGCGGCGGGCCTTGCGGCCGGCCTGGGCGGTAAAAAGCGCGTGGAAAACAACGGGCGGCAAATGAAAAAATGCGCGGTGATCTACAGCGGCGGCAAGGACAGCCACCTGGCTTTGCTCGAAGCCGCGTCCTCCGGGGCGAAGATCGCCTGCCTTGTCAGTTTCGACGGAGGCGCCGGGCACGCGGAATATTTCAACGACTACAGGAAACCGGAGCTCGTGGCGGCCCACGCCGGGCTGCTGGGCGTCCCGGCCGTTATCCTGAAGACCGGGCCGGACTTCAGGGTAAAAGCCCTGGCGCGGAACGTGGCGCTTATGGCGCGCGCGGCCCGCGAAGCCTGCGGGGCGGACACGCTGGTCTCGGGCGTGGCGCGCTGCCGCTGCGGCGGGAAGATAGACTCCTGGCGGAAGGCGGCGGCCAGGGCGGGGTTCGGCCTGGACGCCCCGGTAATAGGCTTCGACCTGATCTACGCGGTGCGGCTCTGCCTGGAACTGGGCGTGCGCGCCCTCATTACCGGGGTCGAGGCGAAAAAAGTGGACAGGCGCTGGCTGGGCCGCGAGCTGGACGGGGAATTCCTCGCTTATCTCTCCGCGGAAAAGAAGGCCGGCCGCACCGTGGACGGCAGCGACCTCCAGACGCTGGTGCTGGAAAGCCCGGCTTTTGCCGGGCGGGTGATCCCTTTGAAGCTGGTCCCGGGCCGCATAGCGGGGCAGGAGCTGCTGAAGGTCGAGAAATTCAGGGTGGTCCGCGGCCGCAGGCGCGCCGGGGCGTGGAACCGCGGGTAAAATGAGAACCATGAAAAACTCCGCCGCGCCTTTTGACTTCCGTTTCGAGCGGGACGGAGCCGGCTATATAGTGAGCGGCCCTTTCGGGCCGGCGCTGCGGCTGACCCCGGCGGAATTCCGGCTTTTCGGGGCGGGCAAGGTCAAAGAAGGGTCCGTTCTTTTCCGCAGGCTCGAGGCGGCCGGCCTGCTGCGCGGGCGGCTTGATTTCGAGGCCGAGGCCGCGCGGGCCAGGGGGCTCTCGGCCGGCGTTTACGGCGGGCCGGGCCTGCACATCCTGGTGCTCACGCTGAAGTGCAACCACGCCTGCGTCTACTGCCGGGCCACGGCCGGCGGGGCGGGGAAGAACTCGGACATGAGCCGCGCCACCGCCAGAAAGTCAGTGGATACCGCCTTTGCCTCTCCCAATAACAAGCTCTCGCTGGAGTTCCAGGGCGGCGAGGCCCTGCTGAACTGGCCGGTGCTCAGGGACACCGTGCTTTACGCGAAAAAAAAGAACCTGAAAGCGGGCAAGGACCTGGCGCTCTCCGTGGTGACGAACCTGAGCCTGATGGACGAGGATAAATTTAATTTTTTGGTAAAGGAAGGAGTGTCCGTCTGCACCTCCCTGGACGGCCCCGCCCGGCTGCACGACGCCAACCGGCGCTGGTCCGGCGGGTCCTCTCACGCGAAGGCCGTGCACTGGCTTAAAAGGTTCGCGGCCGCGGCCGGCCGTGACGGGCGCGCGGACACTTTGCCCTCCGCGCTGATGACCACCACCCGGCTGTCGCTCGCGGACCCGCGCGGCATAGTCGACGAGTACAGAAAGCTGGGCCTGGGCGGGATCTTCCTCAGGCCGCTTTCGCCCATAGGCTACGCCGGCGGCGCGTGGCCGGAGATAGGCTACGGCCCGGAGGAATTCCTGGGCTTCTATCGCGCCGCCCTGGCTTACATAATGGCGGTGAACGGGGCGGGGGAGAAGTTCGTGGAAAGGAACGCCGCGCTGCTGGCCCGCAAAATGCTGCGCGCGGAAGACCCGAATTTCCTCGACCTGCGCTCGCCCTGCGGCGCGGCCATCGGCCAGCTGGCCTACAATTTCAACGGCGACGTGTATACCTGCGACGAGGGCCGCATGGCGGCCGCCTGCGGCGACGAGCTTTTCCGCCTGGGCAGCGTGCGCGCCGGCCGGTTCGAGGACCTGATGACCGCGCCGGCCGCCAGGCTCTGCGCCATGGCCTCCTGCCTGGAAAGCCAGCCGTACTGCGCGCGCTGCGCCTTCAAGCCGTTCTGCGGGGTCTGCCCGGTGCATAATTACTCCGTGCAGGGCTCGCCGTGGGGCAATATCCCCGGCGGGTCCTGGTGCGCGCTGCAGAAAGGGATGTTCAAGACCGTTTTCGCCCTGCTGGAAAAGAAAAAGACCAGGAAGATAATAGAAGGCTGGCTGGAAAAAGGAGCCGCCGTCTGACCTATGCCCGACATAGCTTTCTGGAACAAGTGCAACAGTAAATGCGTGATGTGCACCAACATGGCCTCCTTCTCCCGGCAGGACTCCGCGCAGTACCGGCTTAAAGGGCAGATCGAAAAAATGGAGCGCTACCTCAGGGGGCAGGGGCCGGTATACCTGAAGAACGCGGACCTCGCCGGTTTCGTCAGCCTCACCGGCGGCGAGCCCACCATCCATCCCGATTTTTTCCCGCTGCTGACCTATTTCCGCCGCCGCCTGCCGCGCGTGCCCATCACGCTGCTTTCCAACGGCCGGCGCTTCGCCGACAGGAAATTCGCGGAGAAATTCTGCGCGGCCGCCCGGCCGCCTTTTTTCGTGGCCATAGCCCTGCACGGCCCGACGGCCGGCGCGCACGACGGCGTGGCCGGGGTCAGGGGCTCTTTCTCCCAGACCGTGGCCGGGCTCAGGAACCTTTTCGCGCTGGGGCCCGGCCTCGGGGTGGAGATACGCCTGGTGCTGCACAAGATAAGTCTGCCGTATTTCCGCAAAACGCTGGAATTCCTGCTCAAGACCTTCCCGGACACCGGGCGTTACCGCGTGACGGCCATCCATTACGAGATAGAGGGGATGTCGCTGGAGAACCACCGCTCCGTGGGGCTTAAGCTCTCCTCCTCCGCCGCAGCGGTGGACGCCGCCCTGCCGCTGATAAAGCGCTTCGCCGACCTCAGGCTTTACCATTTCCCGCTCTGCCAGGTAAGGCCGGAGCTCAGGCCGCTCTGCCGGGTGACGCTGCCCCCGGAGGACAGGGTCTATCCGGCGGCCTGCCGCGGCTGCCGGCTCAGGAGAAAATGCCTCGGGCTGATGAGCGAATATTACAAGCTGTTCGGCGCCGCCGAACTGAAGCCGGTGGGAAGATGAAGAGCGTGTCCCTGCTGTTCCTCGCGGCCTTCACCGCCTGGTCGGTTTCCGTGGTAAGCCGCGACCTGGCCACCAGGAAGATCCCCAACGCCGCCATAAAGACGGGGCTGAAGCTGTTCGCCGCCGCGCTCGCGGCCTTTGCGGTCTACACCGGGCTCGGCTACGCCGGCCGCGCCCAGAGCTTCATGAACTGTTATTTTTACCTGCTGCTCGCCATGCACGTTTTCTGGTCGGTGCTGGCCGGGCTGATACTCTGGTACGCGGAGATCTGGCCCGCCGGGGACGCCAAGTTCTTCATGCTGGTCTCGGCCGCCCTGCCGCTGGCCAACCCGTACCTGCGCGGCTTCCCGCACTATCTTTTTTTGAGCCTGCTGATAAACATCTTCGTGACGGCCGCGCTGTGGATACTCGGCGGCTTCATCGCTTCCGGGTTCGCTTCCGCCTCGCCCGGGGATTTTTTCGCGGAGACCTGGGGCGATATCAGGAAGCGCCTGTCCGCCCTGAGCGCCGGGACGAACAAATTGGCCGCGGCGGCCTGCCTGTTCAACCTGGGCCTCTTTTTCCTGCTGCAGCAGATCTTCGCCATGGAGGCCCGCGGCTTTATAGGCGGGTTCTTTTCCCGCCCCGATATCCTGTTCTTCTTCCTGTTCATGCTGTGGGACAAGATCGGGGGCGTGTTCGGCAGCCGGCGCTGGGTTTACATAAGCGCCGTCTGCTACGCGGTGTATTTCATCGGCGGGTTCTTTTACTTCCCGGAGCACCTGTGGCTGCTCGCCACCGGGGCCCTTCGCAATGTCCTGACGTTCAGCCTGCTGCTTTTCTTCGGGCGGTTCATGCTGGAATTCCTGATGGAGAAAAAAGACACGTATTGCCTTTCGGCCGGCGAGCTTGAGCCGGGCGTGATGCTGTCCTCGAAGGCCGCGCGCATCCTGAGGAGCAACCCGGTCTTCGAAGGCGCCTTCGACGATTGCTTCAAGGACGGCCTCACCGTCGAGCAGGTGGCGGAACTGAAGGACTGGCTGAAGAGCCTGCCCGTGCCCGACGCCAAGGTGGAAGCGGTGCGCGGCAGGCCTTTCGCGCTGTGGATCTTCGCGGGGGCCGTGCTCCTGCTGGTGCTGGACCGCAGCCTGACGGGGCTGCTGAAATGAAAAAGAACGGGAAAAAACTTAAGATAGTCCTCTTCACCGGCTACGCCTGCAACAACAACTGCGCCTTCTGCATAGACGAGGATAAGCGCGGCCTGCCGCAGAAAAGCACGGCGGAGCTGCTGGCCGGGATAATGCGGGCCGGGAGCAAGGGCGCCGACATCCTGGAGATAATAGGCGGCGAGGCCACCATACGCCCCGATTTCAGCCGCGTGGTGGCGGCCGCTAAAAAACTCGGCATCGCCGAGGTGGCCTGCGCCACCAACGGCCGCGTCTTCGCCGACATGGCGGCGGCGAAACGAATAGTCGCTTCCGGCATAGATTCGCTGATCTTCTCGGTGCACGGCCCGGGCGCGCGCGTGCATGACGCGCTCACGCGCGTGCCGGGCAGCTTCGCCCAGCTGGTGAAAGGGCTGAAAAACCTGAAAGCGCTCGGGTTCGAAAAGATCAGCGGCAATACCACCGTGGTAAAACAGAATCTGGCCGCGCTGCCGGAGCTCGCGCGGTTCTACGCCGCCAGCGGCGTGCGCAACGTGGAGTATATCTTCGTGGACCCCAATTACGGCGGCGCGAAGAGGAATTTCAGCGCCCTGGTGCCGCGCATTTCAAAAGCCGCGCCGTTCATGCGGCGCGCGCTGGCCTTCGGGCGGCGCGCCGGCATGGACCAGTGGAAGGCCAGGTACGTGCCGCTCTGCCATTTCAGGGACTGCCTGGACCAGATAAGCGAGACGAACGAGCGGACGCTTTTCCTGACCGAGCACTGGGCCCCGGATTTCATCAACACCGACGCCATCGGGTCGCGCGCCGCCGTGGGCCGCAGGAAAACCGCCCGCTGCCGCGGCTGCCTGCTTTATGACCAGTGCGAAGGCATCTGGGTGGAGTATCTGAAGAATTACGGCGACAGCGAGCTCAAACCCGTAAAAAAGCCAGCGGCCGCGGCGCGGATAAGACCATGCTAAAACCTGACCATCTGGTAATTTACCTGAGCGGGCGCTGCAACCTGTCCTGTCCCTGCTGCTACGCCGCCGGCGTCTCCAGGCGCACCATCTCCAGGGCCGCCCTCTTCGCCGCTCTGGGCGCTTTCGCCGCCGCCCGCCCCGCCGCCCCCCGGTTCACCATACTCGGCGGCGAGCCGCTGCTTTGCAGGGACCTCGCGTACGCGGCGCTGGCCCGGATAGAAGAACTTTTCGGCCCCGGCGCGCCCGTGCAGCTCTTCACTAACGGCCTCCTGCTGAAAAAAGGGGAGGCGCAAAAACTCCTTAAGCGCGGGGTTAAACTGACGGTGAGCTTCGGTCCGGCCGGTCCCGGCGTGCCCGGGCGCGCGCGGACCGGCGCGGCCAATATCCCGCGCGCCCTGCGCAAAAGGGTCAGCGCCGCCGTGGTGGCTACCCCGGCCGGCGCGGGGGAACTTGCCGCCGCCGTCCTTTGCCTGCTCGGCCTGGGTTTCGGGCGGGTGGCCTGGTCCCCGGACATTACCGCCGCCTGGGACGGGGCCGCTCTGGCCCGCCTCCGGGCCTCGTCGAAAGCCCTGCTGCTGGAGTACCTGGTCCGGCTCAGGAGCGGGCGCGGCCTGTGGGAACTCGCCAACGGCTACGAAGCGATAGCCGCGGCCTCCGGCGGCGCCCGGCCGGGGCCCTGCCGCAACCTGACGCTGGCGCCCGACGGCTATTTTTATCCCTGCGATAAGATGCTCTCCGGCCCGGCCGCCATGCTGCGCCCTTTCCGCGCGGGGGCGGACGGAAAGGGCCGTGAAAAATTCTTCAGGCTGGCCGCGCGCGGCGGCATAAGTTCCTCGCAGTCCGCGTGCCCGGCCGCGCCCTGGGCGGCGGCGCGGTTCAGGCCGGCCGGCGGCCCGGTCCCCGCCGGGCAGGCCGCGGCCGGGAAGATAGCCGCGCGCTGGCTGAAGGCCGCGGCCGAAGCAGGGCTTTCAAGCCCCGTATTCCGGCGCCTCCACGGGGTGATATGAAAAAGACCGCCGGCGAAAAATGCTTCGAGCTGATACTCAACTATAACTGCAACGCGCGCTGCCTTTTCTGCTCGCAGGGCGGCTTCGACAAGTCGCGCAACGCCCCGTTCGCCGCCATAGCGCGCAATATCTACGCCGCCCGCAAGGCCGGCTACGGCCGACTGGGCCTGACCGGCGGGGAGCCGCTTATACGTCCGGACATACTCAAGGTCATAGCGCTGGGCAAGTCGGTGGGTTTCGATTTTATCCGTGTGCAGACCAACGGGATAGAACTGGCCGACGCCGCGTTCTGCGCCGGCCTGGTCAAGGCCGGGCTCACTTTCTGCAAATTCTCCTTCACCACCGACAGGGAAAAAGACCACGACGCGCTGACGGGGGCGCCGGGGGCCTTCAAAAAGGCGCTGGCCGGGCTCGAGCACCTCCGCCGCCTTAAGATACGCGTCGGCACCAATATCCTGGTGAACCGCCGGAACTACAGGCGCCTGCCGGAGATAATAAAATTCTTCCTGGAACGCGGCATAACCAACTTCGTCATAATTTATCCCGTGTATATGGGGTCCATGGCCGCTAACGCCGGGAAGCTGGGCGTCAGCCTGCCGCAATGCGCCCCGCATTTCCTCAGGGCGGTCAGGACCATGGAGGCAGCGGGCCTGCCGGGCGAGATACTTTTCCTGAACACCCCGCCCTGCTTCATAAGCGGCCGCGAGAACCTGGCCATAGGGCTCGACGCCTTCAACACCGTGGTCACCGACCCCGACGGGAAGCGCACCGACCTGGACGCCGGCGCCGACGCGGCCAAGGTGAAAGGCCCGCCCTGCCGCCGCTGCGCCCTGGCCGGGAAATGCCGCGGGGCGGACCGGAATTACGTGAAACTTTTCGGCTGGAACGGGTTTGCTCCGGTCAAGGCGCCGGGCAGGCCCGGGGATACTCCGGCCGCCGGCAGGGTTTTCCTTTCGGACAACGAGCGCTGCCTGGTGGAGATACTGCGGCTGAAAAAAGAAGCGTCGACCAGGGAGGCGCTGCGGCTGTCGAAAAAAATAGTGCTCTGCCGGGACTGCTCGGACGGCAACGCCGTGATGAATTCCGCCGCCCGGCTTACGCAGAAGGGCTTTGTAAAGAGCCGCTTTTCGCGCGGGACCTATTACTGGTCCCTGTCCAGGCCGTACGCCGAGATAGAAAAATGGCTTTGATCCGCCTTTGACCATATGACGGGAACAACAAACCGGAGGACGACCGGAACGCGGGGCGCGGAACCCGCGCCGATGAACCTGCAGGTGGGAATAGGCTCCTTCCGCGATCTCGAATATTACCTCCGCGAAGGCGCGGCGGAGCTTTATTGCGGCCTTGAATATATCCCGAGCCATGTCGAAGGCGCCAGGAATTTCGCTTCGACCGGCGAGATACTGAAAGCCGCGGCGCTGGCCCGCGCCGCCGGGGCGAAAATGTTCTTTGCCGCCAACGAGGTCCACGCGGCCCTGCTGGAAAGGACGGCCGGGGTGATAGCGGAGCTGGCCGGCGGCGGCATAGACGGCGTGATAATCAGGGACCTCGCGCTGATGGACCTGCTCCGGCGGCGCCGCATAAGGACCCCGCTGATACTGAGCACGCTTTCCTGCTGCCTCAACGCCGCCGCGCTGGGCTTTTACCGCCGCTACGGCGTGACGCGCCTCGCCCTGCCGGAGCAGCTGCTGCCGGCCGAGGCCGCCGAACTGGTGCGCAACCGCTGGGGCATAGGCACGGAGGTTTTTTTGAAGGCCAGGGAATGCTGCCGCAACTTTAACGGGCTGTGTTTCCTGGAATGCCGCGGTAAAGATTCCAACACCTGCAAGAAGAAATTCCTCCTGCGCGGGCGCGGCTTCGTCATGCCGGCGTTCTCGCCGGCCGAGCACCTGGCGCAGCTGCACGATTATCACCGCCTGGGCGTCGGCACCCTGAAAGTGGGGCGTTCTCCCGTGGCCGAGATCTCCCGCGTGATCTTCGCCGAAGGACGCCTCCTCGCGGGCCTGCTGGCCGCGGGGCTTTCGCGCGAACGCTTCACCGCCGAGGCTTTGCGGGTAAGGACCGCCATGGACAGAGCGTACCTGCGCCTGAAGGAGGGATTCTGATGGAACTGGCCGTCTCCCTTACCCCGCCCGAGGCGCTGCTGATCAAGCCGGGGTTTCTCCGCTGCTACGGCCGGGTCTATATCGGCAGCTCCTTCTGCCAGAACCTGCTGCCGGCCGCGGACGACGTGCGCCGCCTGCGCGCGGCGGGCGCGCGCGCGCTGACCCTGGCCACCCCGCTGCTTACCGGCGCGGCGCTTAAAAAATTCATCAAGACGCTGGAGCGGGTGCTCGAGACGGAAAAAGAGGTGGAAGTGTCGGTCAACGACCTGGGCCTGCTGGCGGCGCTGCGGCGGCGTTTCCGCGGTCGGGCCGTTCCTCTGCTGGGCAGGCCGGTGTCGCATGATTTCCTGCGCATGTCCCCGGAATTCCTGAAAAAGTTCTTCAGGGAGTACGGGATAAAACTGCTCGAAAGCGACGAGGCGGGCATGGTGGGTAACCTGCCCGCCTCGTCGCCGCTTAAAATTTCCTTCCATTACCCGCTGGAATACCTGGCCATGAGCCGGCTCTGCGCGCATACCGGGGAACTGTCCGCGGCTTGCGGGCGCGGCTGCGCCGGCGTCCAGGCCGGGCTGACCCGCCCCGGGGGGGAGAGCCTTGTCCTTCGCGCTAACGCTTACTTCAGGGGCAACGCGCCCTGCCCGCATAAGGCGGTCGAACGGCTCGTCTTCACTCCCCGCTGCCTGAAGGCGCGCGGCTGCTGACGCCAGGTATTTATTTTTGAGCCGCCGTGAAATTAAGCAGCGAAAAAGGTTTGGCGGAGGTTATTTCATAAAGCGGCCTGGCGCCGCTGAACACGGCGACGCGGCCTTTCCCGGCGCAAAGGACGTTCCCGGCCGCTATCCTGCGCTTTATCTCTTCCGGCAGCAGGCCTTCAGGCCTGGCGATGCCTAAATAATAGACTTTAGAGTTCTTCTCCCGTCCGTTCAGGAGAAGGTATTCGTATTTATCCCTGAAAAGCACCGGCTTTGCCAGGCGGCTTTTCAGCTCCGCCGCGCGCTCCGGCAGGTGCTCGAGCAGGAAAGCGAAGATCTCGCCGGCAAGTTTTACGCTGCGCCCGCAATCATAGGCGCAGGGGTGCCAGCTTATCACCTGCAAAGTGGAAATACCCAGGTCCTTGTTGGCCGCCCTTATGCGCGCGAAATCCGCCATGTCGGCCGGTTCGCCGGTCAACCGCGAGAAATAGTTAAAAACGTTGTTCAGCCCGAAGTGCAGCCGCTCCTTTTTGACGGTCCTGGCAAAGGTGAAATTGACTAGGTCGGTCTTGTGCGCCACCGCGCGCCAGTCTATGTAGGCCTTAACGCAGCAGTCAGGGTAGCCGAGCAGGCGGCCCCAGGCCGGGTCGGTGGGGGAACGGTTCCAGCTTTCCGCGGCTTCCTTCAGGACTTTTGGGGTCTTGCCTATGAGCAGCATCCGTTTCCCGGACTTCGGCGCGGCCTTGAAGCCCGCCCGCCCGTAAACGGCTTCAGGCAGGAGATACCTGAGCTTAAGCGCCCCGCACAGCTCCTTTATGTAGGGCCAGCCGGCGGCGGAAAAGTCCGTGTAAAGCACCGGCTTCGCCCCGATGAGCAGGGCGGCAAGATCGGAGAGGCCCGGGTCGAAGTCCCTGAGCTCTTTGAGGCCGTTGAGCGGTTTTTTAAGTTTTAGGAAAGACATGGGCCGTTGATCCTGATACCGGCTTAACTCCGGGCCGTCAGCGCGGACCCTGCGGCCCGGCAAGAAATTTCCTCACGCGCGCCTCTATGGGCGCGGGGTCGAGGGAGGACGCCCTGATCTCGCCGTCGCCATGGATGCGCAGGTAGTCCGCGCGCAGGCCCGCGCACAGCGCGCCCAGCGTGCAGCCCGCGCAGCGGGGCGATTTTATTTTCTCCTTCATATAGAGCAGGTCCCCGGTAAGCAGCTTGCGGGCGTCGATGGCGCAATGCTCGTGCCCCGGCAGGAGACAGAGCGGGAAACCGTCGCAGATGCACTGCATTTTGAAACGGTCCGCGAGCGCCAGCGCGGCGGAAAGCCGGGGGAGGATATAGCCGAGGCGCGGCACCAGGTACCGGCGGCGCTTCACATGGCCCAGCACCTTGACCAGGTTGAACTCGATGTAGAAGACCTCGGGGAAGTTCCTGCGCACGAAACGCACGTAATCCTCGAGTACCGGCGCGCTGAGGAGGTGCACCACGCAGTTAAGCCGCACCCGGGGGCCTCCGGCCGTGTCGATCAGGACGCGCAGCGCCCTGAGGCACCGGGGGAACACCCCGCTCGTGCGCGTGATCGCGCCGAAAACCTTCTCGATGTGCGACGGGAAGTTCACGTTGAAGAGCGTCACCCCGGCCCCGCAGAGCTCGCGCACATAGGCGGCGTTCCCGAAGCGCGCGCCGTTGGTGCACAGGATGATGTCGCGCACGCCGGTCTTGCGGGCCAGCCGCACCCACTCCGGCAGCCCGCGGTCCAGGGTCGGTTCGCCGCCCTCGATGGAAAGCGTATCGGGCCGCGCCGCGATGACGGCGCGGATCTCGGCCGCGGTCTGGGTCTTGTCGTCGGGCCCTCCCGAACAGAACAGGCAGTCGTAATTGCAGGCCGAGCCCAGGAAAACGATCCCGGGCGCGCCGCGCGCCGCGTTTTTGGCCGCCTCGCCGGGGACCGGCATGGTTTTCTGACGGATCTTCACAGTACCGTCATTATATTTTATTTTCGGCGGGTCCTTATGAAAACGTTTTACAAGGCCTTTCGCTTTAAATAGAATGTAAGCACGCTCAGAATCTTTACGGAGGAACAAATGAACAACGCCGAACTTATACGCGACGCCGCGCGAAAATATAAAAAAGATATAGTGGCTTTCGCCAGGAACATCATCCGCACGCCCAGCTTTTCCTGCCAGGAAGGCAAGCTGGTTGACCTGATAAAGAAGGAAATGGTGAAGGTCGGCTTCGACAAAGTGAAGATCGACGCGATGGGCAATATCATCGGCTTCATCGGCCACGGCAAAAAGAAAATAATGATGGACGCCCACATAGACACCGTGGGCATAGGTGACAGGACCGCCTGGAAGATAGACCCCTTCGCCGGGATCTACAAGAACGACACCATTTACGGCCGCGGCGCCACCGACCAGAAGCTTTCCATGGCTTCCATGGTCTACGCCGGCAAGATAATTAAGGACCTGAAACTGGAGGGCGACTACACGCTGATGGTGGTGGGCTCCGTGATGGAAGAGGACTGCGACGGCCTGCCGCTGCTGCATATCATAAACAAAGAGAAGATCCGTCCGGATTTCGTGGTGATAACCGAGCCGACCGACCTGAAAGTCTACCGCGGCCACCGCGGCCGCATGGAGATGAAGGTGGTGACCAAGGGCCGTTCCTGCCACGCCTCCGCCCCCGAGCGCGGCGACAACGCCGTGGTGAAAATGGCCGACATAACCAAGGAAATAACCGCGCTTAACAAAAAGCTGAAGAACGACAAGTTCATCGGCAAGGGCACCGTGGCCGTCACCTGCATAGAGTGCAAGACCCCGTCCTACAACGCCGTGCCGGACGAATGCACCATCTACCTGGACCGCCGCCTCACCATAGGCGAGACGCTGAAGAGCTCGGTAGCCGAGATACAGTGCCTGCCTTCGGTTAAAAAAGCCAAGGCCAAGGTTGAGGTTCTGCATTACGACGCCGTGGCCTGGACGGGACTGAAAGTGGGCCAGGAAAAATATTTCCCCACCTGGGTGCTGCCGCGCGAACATAAGCTGGTGAACGCCGGCGTGGAAGCGGGCAAAGTGGCGCTTAACAAAATGCCCGTGGTGGACAGATGGGTGTTCTCCACCAACGGCGTGGCCTCGGCCGGCCGCCTCGGCATTCCCACGATAGGCTTCGGCCCCGGCAACGAGGTCTACGCTCATACCGTCAACGAGTTCATGCCGGCGGAAGACCTGGTGAAGGCCGCCGCGTTCTACGCAGCCATCCCGCAGTACCTGTAACTTGATCCCGGGGGCCGGCCGCGGCAGGCGGCGGCCCCGGATCTCCGGCGCGTAAAAAAACCGGGCACACGGGTGCCCGGTTTTTACTTTTAAGGAACTGTTCCCGGATCTACAGAACGCGCTTCTGCCCGGTCTTATACAGCGCTTCTATCACTTTCGCGGGGTTCTTCTTGGTGCAGGCGGTTATCATGGCCGCTATGATGAAGGGCTTGTACCCGGCTTCCTTGTAGGTGCCTATGCGGTACTTGTCGAACACCCCGGCGGTGACTTCGCCGTGCTTGCAGGAGACGTCCTTGATGTCCGCGGGCAGGCAGTGCAGGTAAAGGCCCTCGCCGCCCTTCGTGAGCTTCATCATCTCCTCGTCGCAGATCCAGCCCATGTGCCGGGCGTTCTGCGCGAGGCATTCTTTCTCCAGCTCCTTCAGGCCCGGGTGGTCGTTCTTCTCGAGCAGCGCGGTGCGGCGCTCCATCACTTTGTACGGCGCCCAGCTCTTCGGGTAAACGATGTCGGCGTCCCTGAACGCGCTTTCCATGCTGTTCGAGACCTTGAACGTGCCGCCTGACTTCGCGGCGTTGTCGCCGGCCACTTTTATGGTCTCGGGCAGCAGGTCGTACCCTTCGGGATAGGCCAGTTCCACGTTCATCCCGTAGCGGGTCATCAGGGCTATCACGCCCTGCGGCACGCTGAGGGGCTTGCCGTAGCTGGGCGAGTACGCCCAGGTCATGGCGATCTTACGGCCTTTCAGCTTGTCGAAGCCGCCGAAATGGTTCTTGATGAACAGCATGTCCGACATCGACTGCGTCGGGTGGTCGAGGTCGCACTGGAGGTTCACCACGGCCGGGCGCTGGTTGAGCACGCCGTTCTTGAAACCGTCGTCCAGCGCTTCCGCCACTTCCTTCATATAGGTGTGGCCCTTGCCGATGAACATATCGTCCCGGATGCCGATGGCCTCGGTCAGGAAAGAGATCATGTTCGCCGTTTCGCGCACGGTCTCGCCGTGGGCTATCTGGGACTTCCCTTCGTCAAGGTCCTGCACGGCCAGGCCCAGCAGGTTGCAGGCGGAGGCGAACGAGAAGCGGGTGCGGGTGGAGTTGTCCCGGAAGTTGGAGACGGCGAGGCCCGTCTTGAACATGTCGAGCGGTACGTTCTTCGCGTGCAGCTCTTTGAGCAGCTCCGCTATGATGAACACGGAGTTAAGCTCCGCGTCGGATTTTTCCCAGGTAAGCAGGAAATCCTTGCCGTAAAGGTCGGCCCCGAGCCCGGCAAGTTCAGTCAAAGACTTCTCTATATCGATAGGCATTTTTTTGATCTCCAGAGGTTCGTTCTGCAAATAGCTATTCAATTAAATGTATTTCACCGTCGTATTGTCAAGGAGCGGGCCTGGCCGGGTCGCGGCCGGGGGGTATTGTTCCCCGGCGGGATAAAAGTAAAATAGTATTATCGCTTATGAAAACAAAACTTTCCGTGTTCCTGGCCGTGCTTGCGCTGCTGCCGGCCTTTTTAGCCGCGGCGGTGCCTGAAGGGCGGCCCGCGCCGCGGGTGAGCATGAAGCTGCTCAGGAACGGCGCCGTCGCCGACTTCCCCGGCTGGCCGGCGTACAAAGGCAAGGTGGTGGTGCTGGAGTTCTGGGCCACCTGGTGCGTGCCCTGCGTGGCCAATATCCCGCATATGAGCGACCTGGCGAAGGCTTTCCGGGGGAAACCTGTTGAATTCATCTCCGTCACGGTCGAAAGCGCCGACACGGTCAAGAAATTCCTGAAGACGCATCCTATGGCCGGCAGCGTAGCCGTGGACGGAAATAACGCCTGGCGCGCTTTCGGCGTGACCGGGGTCCCGCAGACGGTAATAATAGGCAAGGCCGGCGCGGTGTTGCGGTATACTTCTCCGGAGCAGCTTTCCGAGAAGGCGCTGCGGCAGCTGATGGACCTCGGCTCAGCTGAAGCCATAGAAAAGATCAACAACAGCAAGGCCGCGGCGCCTGAAAAAGCGCCGGAGAACCCCGCCCTGTTCGAAGTGCGGGTGGCCAGCGTCACGGAGAACGGCGATATGGGCTACGGCCACGGCTCCCTTAACGGGACTGTGTACGAGGAATATACACGGCTGGACCTGCGCGCCATGCTCGCCCAGGCTTACGGGGTGGGCGAGCAGCGGGTGGAGATCTCTTCGGCGCTGCCCGCGCAAAGGTTCAGTTTCCTGGTGCGGGCGCCAAAGGCGGCGGAAAACATGCTCAAGCCCCTGCTGCGGCAGGCGGTGCTGGCCGCTTACGGCGCGCAAGTGCGTAAGGTGTCCGGCGCCAGGCAGGTCCTGCTGGCGCAGTACGATAACGCGCCGCATGCAGGGTTCTCCCCCGCCGGGGACGCGGGGGGCTGGAGCGAGGGGCGGAGCTATGTCCGCTCCGCGGGCGCCAGAATGGACAAGCTGCTGGAATTCCTGGAGTCCAGGTTCGGACAGCCGGTGCTGGACGAGACCGGCCTGGCCGGGATCTACGATATGAAGCTGGAATGGACGGGCGCGGACAATGACGCCGTAGCCGCCGCCCTCAAGGCGCAGTTCGGCATAACCCTGGTGCCGGCCGCGCGCACTATCGAACTGCTCGAAGCCGGACCTGCAGGGGACACGGACAGCCCCGGCCGCTGACGGCCGGCTCTTCGGACCCATAAATGAGAACACTCGCCCTGCTGCTGCTGTTCTCCCTGCCCGCTCGGGCGGGGCATGTGGACGCTTCGCTGCTCTCGGCGCGCGCCGCCGCCGCGCCCGGAGAGAGCTTCGCGGCCGGGCTGAAACTTAAAATGAGGGACGGCTGGCACGTGTACTGGCGAAATCCGGGCGACGCCGGGCTGGCGCCCAGCCTTGCCTGGCGGCTGCCCCGGGGCTGGAACGCCGCGCCTTTAAGCTGGCCGGTCCCGGAACGCCTGGAGTTCCCGCCGCTGACCAATTTCGGCTACAACGGAGAGGTGATACTGCCGCTGACGCTTACCGTGCCCGCTGCCGCGCGCCCGGGGACCCGCGCCGCGCTGCGCGCGCATGCCGAGTGGCTGGAATGCCGCGAAGGGTGCGAACCCGGCGAGGCGGAGCTGACGCTTAACATCGGGGTGGCCGGGGAGCCGCTTGTAAAAGCCGCCGATGCCGCGGCTTTGGCCGCGGCCCTGGCCGGGGTGCCGCGCCCGGACGCCGGCGCGGCCGTGGCGGCGGCGCGCAGCGGGGATACGGTGCTGCTGCGGCTGCGGGGCCGCCATCCGCGGGCCGAATTCTTCCCGAAAGACCCCTGCACTTTCGCCAACGCGCGTTCCGGCGTAAGCGTAAGCCCGGTGGAAACGGAACTGACCCTGAAGCAGGCCCCTGGCGAGGCGCTGCCGGCGCGGGTGGAAGGCGTCGTGGTCCGCCCGGGTTTCGCGCCGGCGGAGATCTCCGTCCCGGTCAGCGCCGGCGGCGCCGTAGCGCGTTTTTTCTTCCTGGCTTTCGCGGGGGGGCTGCTGCTGAACCTGATGCCCTGCGTGCTGCCCGTGCTCACTTTCAAGGCGCTGGGGCTGCTGAACCGCAAAGACCATCACCCTGCGCAGGTGCGCTGCGAGGCGCTGGCCTACGCAGCCGGCGTGGTGCTGAGCTGCGAAGCCCTGGCTGTCGTGCTGCTGGCCGCGCGCCGCGCCGGCGCGACCCTCGGCTGGGGCACCCAGTTCCAGTCGCCCTGGGCGGTCTCCTCGCTGGCCGCGCTGTTCATTTTCGCCGGCCTGAGCCTGTTCGGCGTTTTCGAGTTCGGCGCCAGGTGGATGGGCGCGGGGCGCGCGCTCACCGCCCGCGAAGGCAGGATAGGCTCGTTCTTCTCCGGCGTTTTCGCCATGGCCGCCGGCGCGCCGTGCACCGCGCCGTTCATGGGCGCCACGCTGGGCTGGGCGCTGACGCGGCCCGCCATAGAAGTGCTGGCCGTGTTCGGGGCGCTGGGCGCGGGCGCGGCCGCGCCGTACGCCTGCCTTTCTTCCTGGCCCGCGCTTACCCGGCTGCTGCCGCGGCCGGGCAACTGGATGGTGATGCTGAAAAAATTCCTGTCGCTGCCCATGTTCGCCACCGCGGCCTGGCTGCTGTGGGTGTGCTGGCACCTGCTGGCGGCCGTTCCCGCGCCCGCCGACGCGCTGTGGCAGCCCTGGTCGGCCCAGGCCGTGGAGCGGGCGCGCGCGGCCGGGGATACCGTGGTGGTGGATTTTACCGCCGCCTGGTGCCTGTCCTGCCAGGTGAACGAGCGCACGGCGCTGGCCGCGCCGGAAGTGCGCGCGGCGCTCTCCAGCCCCGGCGTTTCCGCCTTCCGCGCCGACTGGACGGGGCGCGACAAGGCCATACAGGACGAGCTAGCCAGGTACGGGCGCAACGGCGTGCCGCTTTACGTGGTGCATCCCGGCGGCGGGCCGGCGGTGCTGCTGCCCGAACTGCTTACCAAAGGCCTGGTGCTGGACGCCCTTGCCGCGGGGGCGAAGCCGAAGCCGTAGCGGCTTCTGACGGTTTTAAGCCGCCGGAAAGATTTGCATAGAGTCTTTGCTACGGCTATAATAGTTATTCATGGCAGAATCCAAAGGCCGCGTACTGGTCATCACTACAGGCAAAGAGCTCCTTGACGAGCTGGCGCCGTCCATGTCGGGCAGGGGCCTGGAGCTGGTCTGCGTGCCTACCCTTAAGTACGCCGCCGCCCGGCTGGCCACCGGCGACTGTTCCGCCATGGTGGTGGATTTCAACCATGTGCCCCCGGCCGAGCGCGAAGCTTTTATAGAGCTGCATAAACAATTCCCGAAGCTGCATCTGTTCATGCTGGAGTCGGTAGCCAGCATCACGCCCACGCTCAGCTCGCCGGTGCGCCGGCTCAGCTGGCCGCTGCCCATGGGGTTCGCGGACCAGGTGCGGGTAACTGTGCGCACGGTGATCATCCTGGCCGACCAGGTCCTGTTCTCCACCGGGGCCGTGCAGACCGCTTTCCATCAGTCCGGGGTGCAGCCCATGTCCCTGGAAACCACCGCCGACCTGCCCGAGTTCGTCCGCCGGCAGACCGAGGCGCGCATAGCCGCCTCCCAGCCTAAGAAAATAAAAAAAACCTGGTCGCTGCTGGGCGGCACCACCGAAGAAGAAGAGTCCGAAGCCGCGCCTCCGCTCATCAACGTGGTGGTGGCGCAGTTCGCCGGCACCCAGAAAGAGGCCGACGCGCTGGACGCCGCCATCCGCGGCGTTTCCCCGGAAACCGTCTGTTATATGATCTCGGGCACGGACCTGGTGCGCTACGCCATTCAGTCGCTCAAGGACGGGCACCACGTATCCATTTCGCGGGAGCACGCCGGCCGCATAGCCGGCATACTGATAGAGAACAGCGAAGGCGCGGACATCCGCGTTAAAGGCAGGGGCACCGAACGTATCCTGCTTCTGGACAATTTTAAGCCCGCCCTGACCACGCTGGGCCAGGCCCTGCAGGGCGCGGGCTACGCGGTGACCTCCTCGATGGACGGCGAAGAGGCCCTCGGGCTGTGCGTTAAAGGCGCTTTTCACCTGGCGGTCATAGGCACCGCCATCACTTACGCCGAGCATTCAGGGGCGGAGCTGGCGCAGAAACTGCGCGAGCGCGACCCCGACCTGCGCATTATTTTCATGGTGGACCAGTACCCGCTGCAGGCGGCGCTGAAGGGCGTCAGCCAGGTGGTGGAGCTGGGCCTCGACGACGCCATCCTCAAGCCCGTGGAGGCCTCCCGCCTGATCTTCTCGGTGGAAAAGGCGCTGGAGCGCCGGTTCCTTATGCTGGAGAACGCGCGCCTGCTTAAAGAAACGCAGGAACAGAAAGGCCAGCTGGAGCTGATCAACGGCTTCCAGAAAAAATTCTTCGCCACGGTGGCCCACGACGTGAAGAGCCCGCTGACCGCCATCCTCGGCTACTCCGAAGTGCTGAACATGAAGCTCAAAGCCATGCCCAACGAGCAGCGCTACGCCTCCAATATCAACACTTCCGCCAAGACGCTCAACGTGCTTATTTCCGACCTGGTGGACCTGGCCGCGATAGAATCCGGCAAGCTGCGCGTGGAGATAGGTACCCTGAACCTGCTGGCCGTGGTGCAGGACGTGTTCGAGCGTGTGAAGATAGCCGCCCAGAAACGCAATCTGAATATGACGCTGGAAGTGCCGCCGGTGCTGCCGCCGTTGGCCGGCGACGACTCGCGCGTGGGCCAGGTGGTGCAGAACCTCTGCACCAACGCCATCCAGTACACCAAGGAAGGCGGCAAGATCACCATTAAAGCGGAAGCCCAGCCCGACCGGATAGTGGTCAGCGTTATAGACACCGGCATCGGTATTTCCAAGGAAGACCTGCCGCGCGTGTGGGAACGGTTCTTCCAGACCAAGGAAGCCCAGGGCATGCGCAAGGCCGGCTTCGGCCTGGGCCTCAAGATAGCCCGCGAGATCGTGCAGCGCCACGGCGGCGAGATGGGCATAGAATCCGAACTCGGCGTAGGCTCGCGCTTCTTCTTCCACATCCCGTTAAAGGCGCCCTCCGCCCCCGCAAAATAACCCCGCCGGGCCTTCCCGGCGGCGCCACCCTGCCGGATAAAAGTTGCAGCCCCAACCCAAAATAACTCCTTGAAACCCGACAGTATGCTGTCGGGATGTTCTGCTACGCTATAAACGGTCTTGGAGAGTGCGCAATTACCGGGGGGTGGCATGTGCGCTGGCGAAAGGCTGTCTGATAATACGGCGCAGGTTATTGCACCCGAAGAACCCGGGCGTATCTGCCGTGCAGCTTCTAGCCGGGAAAAGGCCGGCTACCGCGCCAGAAACCCGGAGGAAAGCCCGCTATCAAAAATAGTCCTAAATAATCTATCGGAATTTTAACAATGGCTGAAACGCCCGCCGGATTCGCAGCCCCGCCCATACCCCGGCGCAGCTTCATTTCATTCAAAGGTTCGGCGGGTCGCTGAATCTGCACATCCATGTGCACGCGGTGGTTTCGGACGGGGTCTTTAATTTAAAAACAAATGTGCTAGGGCGGCGTGAACTCGCATTTACGCCGGTTGCCTGCCCCACAGCAGAACAACTGGCCGCTATTGTAACGGCAGTGCGCAAAAAGCTGATCAGGCGCATTTGCAGGACCAGTGGTTTAAGCCGGGAAGCGGCGGCAGACCTGTTATCCTGGAAGAACTCAGGGTTTTTAATACATAAAGAGGTGAATATTAACGCCGGTGACCGGAAAGGCCTTAAGCACCTGGTAGGATATTGCGCGCGGCCTGCGCTTTCACAACAGAGATTGGTCTACGCAGAAAAAACCAATACGGTTATCTACCGCACAGCGCCCAAGGAGGGAAAGTCGGATATCTTAGTAATGTCGCCCATTGAGTTCCTGCGGCGCTGGACGCTGCTGATGCCACCGCCTAATAAGAACTTAATTCATTATTATGGCGCACTCGCTCCCCGGTCACCGCTGCGCCCGGCGGTAGTGCTGCAGGCGGAAAAAGAGGCGCAGAAGCTTGCACAGGAGGAAAGGGATGATAAGCCGCAAAAGAAAAACAACTCCTGGGCTGCCTGCCTGGCGCGCATTTTTGAAGTCTACCCGCTTATCTGCCCCTTATGCCGATATCGGCATAATGCCCCCAATGCAAACTGGAAATGAGGCCGGTTGCGGTTATTCTGAACGACAAAGAACTTGTAAGACTCTTAACCCACCTTGGCCTGCCCTCTGAATTACCTAAGTTTAAGCCAGCAACTCAAGCGGCGCTATATGAACACGCCTGCGGCCCGCCGGACGAAGACTGCCAGCCGGACCCGAAAGGTGACTTATACGAAGTAATAGAACCCGCCCCGGCCGACGACTGAAATAAGCTCTCCCGAAAATTTTGTGACGCCCTGCAGCTGCTGGGCGCGGCAGAGCATACTAAAATTGCAGGAAACTGCCCCGGCTTTTGGGATTACAATAAATTGATGGAAGGGAAACAGTTTTCTGAAAAATTTTCAGGCAGAGAAAAGAGCGAAACAAGGAAAGAGCTTCCGATAATAGGCCTTATGTTTACTACAGATTTTGCCGGCGCTAGCCGGCCAGCAGGGATTCCATCCATTCGAAGAATCTTCTGGTGATCTTCGCCAGCTCCAGGGCTTCCGCTTCCGTTATCTCCCGGTCCTCATAGGCCGCGAGGTACTTGTAATCGAGTATCTTCGAGAGCGTCTTGGCTTTCGGGGCGGTGTCTTTATCTTTTACATGCTGGACCAGGAGAAAGGTAATGTCATGATGTGAGTCGCCGGCGGAGCGGATGCCGGCGTTGTAAACCAAGAGCGCATCGGCCGAAGAGATGGCGCAATGCACGGCGTTAAGCCCAGCCGCGTTCCATTCCCTGACCCGCAGGGAGGCTTCCATTGAGTTTAAGAACTCCTTGGCCTTTTTACGGTAAGTGGTGTAATGGTCGCGCGAGACGTCCCGGGTTTTATGTTTCCTGGGTGTCATTGTAAAAGCTCCTTAAGGTCTTTGCCGTATATGCTCTGGCCTTCTTTCAATATCCGGAGGATCAGCGGAAGCTTCTTTTTAAGCTTGGCCCGGATCTCCGCCAGCGGTTGAATATACGGCGAGAGGGGGATACTGAACTTCTTGTAAACCAACATCCGTAGATCCTGAATGTGCTGCTCTAACTCCCCGGCGCTTGCGGTGTCGGAAGTGATGACAAGTAAATCCATGTCACTGTTGAGGCGTTCCCGGCCCGTAGCCATGCTGCCGAACACAACAGCGGATAGAAGTTTCTTGTTCTCCGGATATACGGCCAGGAATCCTTTAATTGTTTTAAGTACCTGGCCAGGCAAGGCGGCTTCCGTTTCAAAAAGCGGGGCGAAGACGTGCTCGACCAGATAATTATCAGAATTTATTTTATAAAGGTGGACGTTGGAGACGCGCCGGAAAAGCGCGAGGCCCCGGGCATCGAGCTGCTTAAGCGCCTGGTGGCAGGCCGGCGCGCTAAGGCCCGTCTGCCGGGAGATCTCCCGGCCGCTCCATTCAGAGCGGCTTTTCCAGAGGAAACGCAGGACCAGCGCCTGGGATTTTTGGTTGAGTACGGAAAGAGCAGATAGCTTTGGCGTCATATTGTTAACCTACACTAACAAGTGTAATAAATATATTACATTCAGTATATCAAGCCCGAGCTTTAAGCGTCAAGAGGCGGACGGAGGCTGCCTGGTTTTTTGGATAAAGTTGGATATTCAGGAATGGAATGGCTGTTGAGGCACCGTCAATCAAAATAGACGAAAACAGATAGGCTACCCTGCCACTAGTCTATTCAGCGCCCAACTCAACCAGATCAGGACATATGCGAGCGCGTGAAGATAGCCGCCCAGAAACGCAATCTCAATATGACGCTGGAAGTGCCGCCGGTGCTGCCGCCTCTGGCCGGCGACGACTCGCGCGTGGGGCAAAGGCGCCCGCCGCCCCCGCAAAATAAAGCCGCCGGGCCCTCCGGGCGGCTTCCCGCAAGCCGGAACAAGCTAGCCGGCGGAAACACCTGCCGGAGGAAGATATTCGATATAGCAGCTCCAGTAGCCGTTCTCCATTTGAACCCTTTGTTCAAGGATGATATAGCGGGCAGCCTGCAGCTTAGCGACTACCGCCCTGCCATCCGCTTCCGCCAGGTTCTGGTAAGTATACCGGTAATCGTTTAAACCGGCCAGACAGTAAGTCTTAACAGTTTCTGAAGAAGCATCCGGCGGCGTCGCGTATTCGATGCTGTATCCCCAGGTACCGTCATCATTCTGCCGTACCTTTTCCGCCAGGATCTTATAGCCGGCGGTTTTCAGCTTCCTGGCCGCTGCTTTACCGTCCCTTTCCGCAAGGTTCTGATAGGTATACTCTCTCTTCAAGTTGTAGTTAAAAAGGCCCTCGGCGGAATGGGTGCTCTTATCTATTGAAGGAGCGCTGGGTGCTGCCACGGCTGAGGCAGAGATAATTTCTATTGTTTTATTAATTTCGGCGCCATGCAGGTAATTGAAATCCGTGTTTGTTTCTTTAGCGTGGGAAAAAACCGTTCCCGGGCCGAAAACCAGAAGAAACGCTAGCGTGGTCTTTTTCATAGTTTCCTTTAAGCGGTCATTTCTATCTTCAGCGTAAACAGTGCAATTTTTATGCCACCCGTCCCAAAAACCCCTGCGCCCGGCTGCTGCCGGACGAGGAAATGGCCGAGTTATCATGCAGCGTACCCCAACTACACGGTTTTTTGTAATATAATAAATAGACGGGTGCGAAGCTGTTTTTAAAAATTTTCGAGCAGAGAAAAGAGCGTCCTATAGTACTAAGGAGACCGGCCCATGAAATTAAAAAAACTGGTTCTGTGCGCAGCGCTTTTGTTCTGGCATCACCCTGTTTTTGCCTTTACCTCCGCTAACTTCCAGAATGCCACTAATGTTGAGAAGTACTTCTTCGGGACATTGATTGGCCTCGGCCTGGCGCTGTTCGTGATAATAAAAGTGCTTCGCAAGACCGGGCATTAAGGGGTAAAGAGGGGATAGCAGGGGGAATTGGGGTTTAGATGGGGGGAAAGGCAGCTTAGCTCACCTGAGCCTGCCCGCTGAATAGCCTGAGTTAGAGCCAGCCCCTCAGGCGGCGCTTTTCAGGATTTTAAGAAGCTGCCCCGACCTTTGATATTACAATTTAAATGCTATGGATATGTGCTGCGCTGCCTATGACAAAGATAGTGAGTGACATGCTTAGAAAAAGAATGTGAACCACGATATGATGCTCTTAAAAAGAACCGCAACCGCAGTACTTACCGCACTGCTTTTCTTCAGTGTTCCGCTTTGCGCTAAAGAGCTTTCCTCTAAAATAGACAAGGCCGCGCAGAAGTTGGCGTCTTCAGGCCGCATTTTCAGCGGTGCCGCGCTCGCGGTCTTTCCCTTTCAGGCGGATAAGCCGCTGGCCATGAAAAGGGTAAACCTTGCTATAAGCGAGTTGTTTTCCGCCGCCATTCTTAAACAGGGAACCTTTAAGATCGCAGAACGCTCCCAGTTTGAAGAGATACTTAAAGAACAGAAACTCGCGCTTTCCGGAGCGATGGATTCCAGGACCGCTGCCGAAGTAGGGAAACTAATCGGGGCGAAGCTCCTGCTGCTGGGGAACGTCGTACAGTTGGGCAATTCCTACCAGGTAACCGCAAAACTCATCGATGCGGAAACGGGCGAAATGCTCGGCTCTGAGATATTTGAAATACCCGTTAAAACATTTGACGAGGATGCCGGGCGATACCTGGTGCTGGTCCCTGATACTCAGGCAATAGGGTTATATCTTGCCGCCGGGTACGCTCCCGTCAAATCAAAAAAATTGCAGGCGCGCGATTCGACTACCCACGCGGGGAATCGCCTCATCCCGACTAACGGTATCGATGCTTTTACCTATGCGGGCGTGGGCGCGAATTATACCTTCCTGCCGGCTTGGGATATTGACGCGGCTTTTATGCTTAGCGCGAAATTTAGCGGCGGGAGCAGTGTTTTTTCAAACTATGACCCTTCCGGGCCGGTCACGAATTATTATAAAGGCGGCGATCGGAAGAACAGCATGACCAGGGTCTCCATAAATCACTCCTTCCCGCTCTCCCGCAAGTTTAAAATGAAGGCCGGCTTAGGAATGCTGGCAATGTCGGTTGCCGTCTCTGAAAAAAATGAGAGCCAGAGCGGCGGAAGCGCTTACTGCGGTATAGAAAGCGAAAAAGTGAACTATAGGACTAATTTCGCCTCTGTAGCGCTGGAGTGGAAACCTCAGGCCCGCATAGGGGCCTCGGTACGCGGCGCCTACAATTTTACGCGCAAGGATTATAAGAGTTATGGCGGCGTATCCGGTGTATGGAGCGGAGAGTTATTACAGCAATTCTCCTTCCCGCAAGTGATCGTCGAAGGGATAGTATCGGTTTATTTTTAGGCGCTGCCGATAACTGTAACAGCGGATCTCTGTCCTCCCGGCTTATGGCCGCAAGGTTTATTTTAAACTCCTCAAAACCTGTGAAGGTCAATTGAACGATATCCGTGTCCGGAGAAGTTATCCCGCGCAGCGTGCCCGTCTTAAAGACTTTGGCCGGGCGAAACAAAGCCGCGCGGATAATTATCTCATCGCCGGCCGCCCGCGCAAAATAAACCCGCCGGGGCCACCCGCGGCGTCCCGCTGCCGGTGGGCAGCTCTGATCCCACAGCAGTTTCTTTCTCTGGAAGTAAGAAGAATTCTTTGCCCCAAAAAAAGGGGGGGGCGTCATTGACATGTCAAGGGCGGCCATGTATAATTAACAGAAGACTCCCTTGGATCGCAGGACGCGGAGGCTGTTTATGTGTGCCCGGGTACCGGCCGTTTTCATGTTCCTTATCTTGTCGGCGGCGTATTATATCCCCAGCCGCGGCAATTACGTCCATCATCCTTCCGACCTGAGGGATGCCGTCAATTCCGGCAGCGCGTTAGATGTACTGGCCAATTCCGCTCCGGCCGGAGAAGCACCGCCCCCGCCTTCCCCCGCATACAAGAGATCGGGCGGCAACAAGGATGTTTCCATGGCAAAGACCGGCGCCGCCGGGGATTGCGGCCCGGATATTACCCGGCCTTTAAGCGGCTTCCTTGACAGAATTAACGCCGCCTATAATTCCTGGCCGCCTGCCCTGCGGGAGGAAAACTGCGCCGCGCTGGATATGGGCACTGAGCGAGCGGTGATAACCGCCTGGGACATCCAGGACCTTCGCCCGGACCTGGGGTACCCATCCGTCCTGAGCGGCAGCCTGCCGCTGGCGGGAAAGTGCAGGATGACCCTGGCGGTAGACGGGAAATGTTATAGAAACGAAGAGGTTAATTACATAATGTGGGGAGCGATGACGCGCCTTTGCGGCAAGTCGCTCGTCTGGTCTAAATTAAAGATCAGGGCGTATTTAATGTACTACTACAAAAATCTCGCGCGCAAGGGCGACAGCGCATTTCCCGGAGAAGCCGATAATAAGATCGACTGGTCGGAAGCCGGGTACCATGAATGGCCCCATAAATACAAGACCCCGCCCGCGTCGCGCCCCGAATGCGCCCCTTCCAGGCTGGCGCCGGTTGGCGATGCCTCCGCGTTCACGGCGCACTGGGGCAAAAGCGACATAACCCCCTGACACCTTTACCAGGCGGGCTCTCTTTGCTTGGAGCTAGCTGAACACGCCTGCGGCCCGCCGGATAAACCCCTCTTCCCCGCAACCCGAAACCGTGACGCCAGGGAGCCCGGCCGTTCACCTGGCGCCCATCGCCTGCAGGTTCTGTATGCCCTCCTGCAGGCTCGGCTCGAGGTAGAACTTGAACAGGTCCAGCAGGAACCACTGGGACTTGGAGCTCTTCTCTTTGAGTACGTCCATCAGATCGAACATCATACCGAGCGAGAGCTCGCCGTCGTCGATATCGGCCACGCGGTTATGCGTTCCATACAGCCGGTCCATAAGCTCCTTGTCGAACGGATCCACTTTCGAGACGGTCCGTATGAACCCGGGATAGGCGGCCTTGATGGCCTGGAGGCCGGGTTTGGCGGCGGCCAGTTTCGCGTCCATGGCATCCAGCGCGGCTATGATAGCGGCGCGGTCAGTGCAGCGTTGCGCGTAGTGCCTGCCTGCCAGCCGCTCAGTGAGAACGTCCAGGTCTACCCCCGGGTAGCCGATCCGCTTCGCGTAGGCCAGGTCCTCCAGCTCCTCCACCATCCTGGCGTAGAACCAGCCTTCCTCCTGCTTCCGCTCTTTCAGGTTATAGAGTTCGGCGCCCTGGCGCAGCCAGACGAGCCGGCCGTTGATGTCCGCCAGTTCATCCCTGAGGGCTTCATCCAGGCAGTCTATACGGCCGGCCGCGGACACCGTCCGCGGATACTGTGCCGCGAGCGCGGCCTCGTTGACCGGCCGCGCGCCCAGCAGGCGGTAGAGTTTGTCCAGCTCAGCCTTTATGGCGGCCCGGTCCGCGCCGGCGGCTTTATAGTGGCGGTCCACCAGCAGCTTGGTGAAGGCCGGGTTCAGTTCGCCCTTGAAGCCGCGCTCCTTAAGGAAAACCACGTCCGAAGCCACTGAACGCAGCGTGTCTGCCAGAACGCTGTTCTGCTCCGGTGCGGGCACGGCCGCGGCCGGGACTTCCGGTGTTTTCGAGCCGGCGCTGAGGGCGCCTAACGCTGCTCCGCCCGCGCGGCAGGTGCCGCCAGAGACCGCTATCCCCAGGATCATCGCCGCCAGTATCCGCTTTTTTATATTTTCTCCCGTCTCCGCCGCTCTCTCTATCCGGTCCGGCGCTAACCGCTGCCGTCCCTTCACTGATAGTCTAGCCTCTCCGGGAGCGCTCAGTAAGAGGCCTAGTGCCCAACCCTGGAGTTCTTAGACTCAGGCGCGCGCTGTATACACTTATGCTGTTTTGGTGTCCTTACGGGGCGCTACGCCGCGGGCGGCAACCAGGCCGCCTCTTAAAAAAGACGCGTTCTTGCGCGTTGAGCAATGGCTAAAACCGCCGCCTTGCCAGTATAGGTTAATGAGCAGGTCAACCTGACCATAGAGAGCCGGCGGCACAGCTGTACGCCGCCGGCAACAGGAATGAACAAGACTGCCGTGTTAGTTGGCCGTTATCTGCTTTCGGTACGTCAGCAGCGGTTCCCGGGTCCCGCGTCAGCGCGGCGCGGTACGCAGGAAAAGGACGGGATCGAAGCGGCCGCGCATATGCGGCCCGAGTTTAGGCTCTTTCAGGATGGCGGAGCCCAGCGCGCGCAGGACCTGTTCCGCGCCCGCCTGCGGATACCTGGCGCGGTACAGCGCCGCGTAAGCGGCTACGAGCGGGGTAGCCATGGAGGTGCCTCTCCCGAGCTCGTGCGTCCCGCTCTCGGCGTCCCAGCCGAACAGCCCGGTGCCCAGGAAAGCCAGCGTAATGTTATCACCGTAGCCGCTTATCCGCTTCAGCGCGCCGTCGTGGTTCGCCACCGAGACCACGCCCCTTAGATTGGCCGGTATCTCCGGTTCCTTCACGTGGTCGCGGGCGGGATCGTTGGTTCCCGCGCCGAATATCAGTATGCCGGCCTGTGTAGCGCGGTCCATGGCCGCCTGCATATAAGCCAGCGACTTCGTTTTATTCCCGTCCACGAACAGGAAGCTGTAGGAAGAATGGGCCGAGATGCCCGGGC
>CAIRNJ010000012.1 GCA_903879915.1 uncultured Elusimicrobia bacterium | reverse complement strand
CGGCGCGGCAGGGCGCGCCTGCGGCGCCGTCAGCCCGGCGGTAATTATGGCCGGGGCGGCCGGGGTGTCGCCGCGGCGCAGCGTGAGCGGCAGCAGTATCAGCAGCAGGCAGGCGGCGGTCAGCGCCGGGGCCGCGTAAGAGTGGCGCAGTAGCGCGCGCAGCGTTTCGGCGAAGCCCGCGGGCGCGGCCTGTGCGCCGGCCAGCCGCTCGCGCAGCCGCGCCTTTATAGCGCTGTCGGCGCTGAAATCGGCGCGGGCCAGCGCCGCCGCGAATTTCATGGCTTCGGGGTCGGGAGTAAAACGGGCCTCTTCGCCCCGGAAGATCCCGTCGAGCTCTTTATTGAACTTTTCGGCCAGTTCAGCTTCGTTCATAGTTTTCTTGCCTCAACGACAGCCTGTATTTTTTTCACCGCGCGGTAGATCAGTATGCCCACGTTGCTTTCCCCGAGCCCGGTCATCAGCGCGATCTCCCGGTTGGTCATGCCCGAGCTGAACTTAAGGGCTATTATGTCCCGGGTCCTTTCGTCCAGCGTTGCCACGGCTTCCAGCAGCATGCCCGCTTCCTCTTTCCTTTCCAGCGCCGTATCGGCGCGGGGGTCGGTCCCCTCCAGCTCCGCCGCCGCTTCCAGGGAAACCTCGCCGCGGTGGTTCCTGGCCCTGGCCCAGTCTATCACCGCGTTGCGCGCTATGGTGAACAGCCAGGCCTGGGCCGGCGCGCGGGCCGGGTTAAAACTTTCGAACTTGTTCAGCGCGGACTCGAACACTTTCCCCGTTATGTCGTCCGCCTCGGCCGCCAGCTTTACGTGGTAGCGCACGTAGTTATAGACCTTGTCGAAATAGCGGTCGTATAGTTCCGTAAAGCTCATAGGGTCCGGCATCCCTCTATACTAATAAATACGGCGGCCGCGGGAAAGTATTACAAAGAGCGGCGCCCTGAGCGGGGTCAAACGGGGCAATGGGGCTATTTTGTATAATCAACCCGTGGACTCACCGCTTTTAAGGACCTGGCTTCCTATGGAAAATACAACTATTATTAATGAAGTGGACACTATAGTGGCGAAGTACGGGGACAGGAAAGGCTCGCTGATAGCCCTCCTCCAGCTCATACAGGCGCAGTTCGGCTACCTGCCGAAACCCGCCATAGAGCGCCTGGCCGAAAAGCTCGGCGTCGCGCCCGCCGAAGTAATAGCCGTTTATTCATTTTACGCCCAGTTCCGCACCAGCCCGGTAGGCCGCCAGCACATCAAGGTCTGCCACGGCACCGCCTGCCATGTTTCCGGCGCCGACAAGGTCAGCTACGCCCTCAAGGAAGAGCTGGGCATAGGCCACGGCCAGACCACGCAGGACGGCGAGTTCTCCATAGAGGACGTGGCCTGCCTGGGCTGCTGCAGCCTGGCGCCCGTGGTGATGGTGAAGGACGAGACCTACGGCGGCATGAACGCCGACAAGATCAAGAAACTGGTGAAGGAAAGACGCGCCGCCGGCTCCGGCCCGGCCGCGGCCGGGAAGTCCGCCTCCGAAGCCCCCCGCGGCCTGAAGCCCGCCGCCGGGGTAACCCTGCTGCGCCTGGGCATGGGCTCCTGCGGCATAGCCGCCGGCGCCCGCAAAACGCTGGCCGCCATAGACGCCCTGGCCGCCGAAAAAGGCCTTGAGCTGGAAGTACTGTCCACCGGCTGCAACGGTATGTGCCATGAGGAGCCGCTGCTGGAAGTGGTGCAGGACGGCAATTCGTTCTTTTACGGGAAAGTCACCCCCGAAGCCGCGCAGCGCATAGTGCAAGAGCACGTCCTCAACGGCCGCCCGGTGGCCGAAGGCCTTATAATTTCCCCGGAGAAACCGGCGGCCGCCCATCCTTATTACGCCAAGCAGCGGCGCATCGTGCTGCGCAACTGCGGCGTCATCGATCCCGATTCCATAGAAGCTTACGAGGCCGCGGGCGGCTACGCCGCGCTGCGCAAAGCCCTCGCCAAGATGAAGCCGGAAAAAGTCATAGCCGAAATTTCCGCCTCCGGCCTGCGCGGCCGCGGCGGCGCCGGTTTCCCCACCGGCACGAAATGGAAGTTCGCCATAGCCGCCCCCGGCCCGGAGAAATACGTGGTCTGCAACGGCGACGAGGGCGACCCCGGCGCGTTCATGGACAGGAGCGTCCTGGAGAGCGACCCCCACGCGGTGCTGGAGGGGCTGATGCTGGCCGCCTACGCCGTGGGCGCGTCCAAAGGCGTTTTTTACGTGCGCGCCGAATACCCGCTCGCCGTGCGGCGCATCAACCGCGCCATCGAACAGGCCAAAGAAAAAGGCCTGCTCGGCGAGAATATTCTCGGCAGCGGATTTTCTTTTACCGCTTACCTTAAAGAAGGCGCCGGCGCTTTCGTATGCGGCGAGGAAACCGCGCTGATAGCTTCCATAGAGGGCCGGCGCGGCATGCCGCGCATACGCCCCCCTTACCCGGTCAACAGCGGCATCTTCGGGCATTCCACCACTATAAACAACGTCGAGACGCTGGCCTGCGTGCCGTGGATCCTGGCCAACGGCGCGGCCGCGTTCAATAAATACGGCACAGAAAAAAGCAAAGGCACCAAAGTGTTCGCGCTGGCCGGCAAGATCAAGCGCGGCGGGCTTGTGGAAGTGCCGATGGGGCTGACGCTGCGCGAAGTTGTCAACGAAGTGGGCGGCGGCGTGCCGCACGGCCGGCAGCTCAAAGCCGTGCAGATGGGCGGCCCCTCCGGCGGCTGCATCCCCGAGAACCTGCTGGACACCCCGATAGACTACGATTCCCTCAACGCCACCGGGGCCATCATGGGCTCGGGCGGCATGGTAGTGATGGACGACAGCACCTGCATGGTGGACGTGGCGCGGTTCTTCCTTAAATTCACGCAGAACGAATCCTGCGGCAAATGCACCTTCTGCCGCATCGGCACCAAGCGGATGCTCGAGATACTCGAAGGTATCTGCGCCGGCAAAGGCGAGCCCTCCGACCTGGACGCGCTGCGCGAGCTGGGCGACAGCATCAAGAGATCCTCGCTGTGCGGCCTGGGCCAGACGGCCCCGAACCCGGTGCTCACCACCATGCGCTATTTCGAGGAAGAATACAAGGCGCATATCCTGCACAAAAGCTGCCCCGCCGGCGTGTGCAAGGCGCTGATCTCGTACAAAATAAATTCCGCTTGCACCGGCTGCACGGTGTGCGCGAAGCGCTGTCCCGTGGCGGCCATCAGCGGCAAGCCCAGGAAGGCGCACCTGATAGACGCGAAGAAATGCACGCGCTGCGGCATCTGCCGCGACGTCTGCCGCTTCAAGGCGGTGGACATCATCCCGGGCCCCTCCGCCGAAGGGAGGCCGTCATGAAAAAAATAACCATCAGCCTCGACGGCAATCCCGTGGAAGCCGGGGAGGGCGCTACCCTGCTGGGGATCGCCAAAGCGCGGGGCATAGAAATACCCACGCTGTGCAACGATCCCCGCCTCCCCCCTTACGCTTCCTGCTTCATCTGCATCGTGGAAGTGGACGGCCGCCGGGGCATGGTGCCCGCCTGCGCCACCCGCGCCGAGGAAGGCATGGTGGTGCGCACCAATACCGAGAATATTCGTAAGCTGCGCAAGCTCGGCCTGGAGCTGCTGCTGTCCAACCATCACGGCGACTGCGTAGCGCCCTGCAATATGGTCTGCCCCGCCGGCATAGACATCCGCGGCTATCTGTCCGAAGCCATGCGCGGCAATTTCGCCGACGCGCTGCGCATAATCAAGGAGCGCAACCCTTTCCCGTCGGTATGCGGCCGCATCTGCCCGCACCCGTGCGAGGACCATTGCCGCCGGAAGCTCGTGGACGAGGCCGTTTCGATCAACCAGGTGAAGCGCTTCATCTCCGACCGGGACCGCTGTTCCGCAGACGCCTGGGCGCCGGAGCCGGCGCCTAAGAACGGCAAAAAAGCGGCCGTGATAGGCGCCGGGCCCGGCGGCATGAGCGCCGCCCATTACCTGGCCGTGCTGGGCTATGACGTTACTGTTTTCGAAGGCATGCCCAAAGCGGGCGGCATGCTGCGCTACGGCGTGCCCGATTACCGCCTGCCGCCGCTGGTGATAGACGCCGAGATAGAGCAGATACAGGCGCTGGGCGTAGAGGTGCGCACCGGCAAGGTCTGGGGCAGGGATTTCCGCCTGGACGATCTGCGCGCCGAAGGTTTCTCGGCCATAGTGCTGGCCATAGGCGCCTGGGCCGGGCAGGCCATGGGCGTTGACGGCGAGGACCACGCCAGCGTCTGGTCGGGCATTGAGATGCTCAAAGAGGTCAACGAAGGCAAAAAACCCGACCTGGGAGAACACGTGGTAGTGGTGGGCGGCGGCAATACCGCAATCGACTGCGCCCGCAGCGCGCTGCGCCTGGGCGCCAAGGACGTTACGCTGGTCTACCGCCGCGGCCGCGCGGAAATGCCGGCCAACCCGGAGGAGATACAGGAGGCCGAAGAGGAAGGCGTGAAGATGCGCTTCCTTACCGCCCCGTCCAAGTTCTCGGCGTCCGGCAAACTGATCAGCATGCACTGCGTACAGATGCGCCTGGGCGCGCCCGACGCCAGCGGCCGCCGCCGGCCAGAGCCCGTTCCCGGCTCCAAGACCGATATCGTGGTCGATTCCGTCATCGCCGCCATCGGCCAGAAAGTGCGCTGGGACGGCTTCGACGCCGACGGTCTTAAGCTCACCAAATGGGGCACGCCGGAAGCGGACCCCGCAACCCTGCGCTCCACGAGCCACGCCGACGTGTTCGTCTGCGGGGATTGCCTTACCGGCCCCGCCACGGCCATAGAGGCCATAGCCGGCGGCCGCGTGGCCGCGCTGGCCGCCCACGCGCAGCTGAGCGGCGAGCCTCAGGACCTGGCCCCGCATCCTTTCAACATCAGCAAAGGGCCGCTGAAGGACCTTTCCCCCGCCGACTACGCGCAGTACCCTAAAATGCCGCGCGCCAAGATACCGCAGCTGGACGCCTTCAGCCGCGCGCGCACCTGCGACGAAGTTTCGCATACGCTGGCCGAGGACCAGGCGAAGGAAGAGGCCCGCCGCTGCCTGCTGTGCGGCTGCCAGGAAGTGGAGACCTGCGTGCTGCGGCGCTACTCCGAACAGTACGGCGCCAAAGGCGAGCTTTACGCCGGGCAGAAGACGCCGGGCGCGAAAATGCCCAAGCATCCGTTCATAGAGCGCGACCACCAGAAATGCATCCTGTGCGGCCGCTGCGTGCGCGTCTGCGCCGAGCTGCAGGGGTCGGGCGCCATAGGCCTGGCCGGGCGCGGCTTCATAACCGAGGTTTCCTCCGCCTGGGGCACCCGCCTGGCCGAATACGCCTGCAAATCCTGTGGGCAGTGCGTGGCCGCCTGCCCCGCCGGGGCGCTGTCGGCCAGGTTCAAGACCGTGCAGGTGCCCGCCTGGCGCGCCGCCAGGACCGACGCCGTCTGCCCCTACTGCGGGGCCGGCTGCGTGCTGGACCTTTCTGCCGCGGACGACCGGATACAGCGCCTGAACAACAAGCTGGACGGCAAGCCCGGCAACGCCATGGTCTGCTCCCGCGCTTTCAGCGGGTTCGACCTGCTGGAGCTGGACGGCCGCCTGAAAGAGCCGATGATAAAAGAGAACGGCGCCTGGCGCGCCGCGAAATGGGACGAGGCCATGCAGGCTGCCGCGGAAGGCCTTAAAAAAGCTTCGGGCAAAGCGGCCGCCGTGCTGGGCTCGCCGCGCCTGTCCAACGAAGCGCAGTACCTGCTGCAGAAAATAGGACGCCTGGCGCTGAACACCAACAACCTGGGCGGCCCCGGCGTGGACGGCGGGCGGGATACCGCCGCGCGCGCGCTGGGCTTCAACGCCTCCACGGCGGCGCTCGAGGATATCGCCAAGGCCGACCTGATCGTTACCGCGCTGCCCGGCCTGGAAGCGGCTTATCCTTCCATAGCCGCGGCGCTGCGCGAGGCCGCCATAAAAGGCGCCAGAGTATACCTGCAGCCGGCCGCCGCCGGAACTTACCTCCGCTGGCTGCGCGTGGCCATCCTGAAACCGGGGAACCGCAAACTGAAGGGCTTCAAGGAGCTGGCGGCCGTGCTGGACGCGCAAAAAGGCGCGGACGCCGCGCCGGACGCGGCGGGCGACCGCGTGTGCGCGGAGCTGCTGCTGGCGCAGCGCCCGCTCGTGATCACCGACCCCGCGCTGGTTTCCGGCGGCGAGCTGGCCGCGCTGGCCGACCTGCTGATACTGGCCGGCAAGCCCGAGGGGCTGCTGCTCCTGCGCTCGCGTTCCAATTCGCAGGGCGCCATAGACCAGGGCCTGGACGGCCGCTGGCTGCCCGGCCAGCTGCCGGTCTCCGACATGGACGCCCGCGCCACGCTGGAGCGGATCTGGGGCGGCCGGCTGCCGGCCCTGGAAGGCCTGGGCGGCCCCGGCATCCTGGACCTTGCGCTCGCCGGCGGCATAAAGTCCCTTTTGTCCTGGGGAGACACGGGGCTCGAAGGGCTGGACCTTAAAGGCGCGTTCACGGCGGCCGGCGAATGGGCCGTGCCGTCCGCGCAGCATCCCGCCTCGGTGGTCTTCCCGGCGGCGCTGTTCTCCGAGGATACCGGCAGCTTCACTTCCTTCGACCGGAAAGTGAAGCAGGCGCGGGGCTGGCGGCCGCAGGGCGCGCCGCAGCCGAACTGGAGCACGCTTTCCGACCTGGCCAGGCACCTGGGGCTGAAAGGGTACGAGACCCTTCCCCAGCTGCGCCGCGAAATAAGCTCGGCCAACAGGCTGTACCGCCTGGGCTGGGAGAGCTGGGACGGCGGCGTCCGCGACGCGGCCTGGACGGGCGAGCTGGCCCCGGCGCTGCTGGACCCCGCGGCGGAGGACGCGCGCTCGCATGCGCTGCCGCCGGAACGCGGCGGCGACCTCCTCGAGAAATTCATCGGCGCGCGGCTGGCCGAGGTGGCGTGCGTCAGGAAAATTGACACGGGGAAACCATAATTGCCAGAATTAGTGTTCAGCATGCGGTCACGGGACCATTCTTCGGGAGGATAAATGAAATCAATGAAAACACTTATAGCCGGATTGCTTGTGGCCGGCTTCAGCGCCGGGGCCATGGCGGCCAGCTACGGCAGCGCGGGCTGCGGACTGGGAAGCCTGGTGTTCCAGGGTAACGGCCCGACGCAGATACTTGCCGCCACCACCAACGGCACGTTCGGCAGCCAGACGTTCGGCCTGACCTTCGGTACCTCGAACTGCAACAACAAAGGCCTTGTAAAGCTCGGCATGCAGCGCGAGAGCTTCATCGAAGCCAACTACAAGGACCTGTCCCGCGACGCGGCCGCCGGAAAGGGCGAATTCGTGACCAACCTGGCCAGCCTCTACAACATCGCTCCGGCGAAGTTCACCGAGCTGCTGCAGAAGAATCACGCCGCCATCTTCGCCTCCAACGACGCGAAGACCGCCGTTTACGAGATCAACAGGCTCGTCAGCAGCATCTAACAGGACATACGCAGAGAATGGAACACCAACGGACCGGGCGGGTAACACCTCCGGTCCGTTCTTTATTTCTGGCCCTTCTGCTGTTTCCGTCGGCCGTTCTCGCCATCGCCCCGGACAAAGACCTGCAGCGCCTGGCGATAAGGGAAGCCGCGGTAAAAGCGGAAGCCTGGAAACACCCTTACTGGCACAAGCTCCTGTATTACGAAAAGAACATTTTCGGCCGCTACCGCAGTCCGTCGGTGAACCCGAAGTTCTTCCTGGCGAAATGGGGGAATATCAGCCCCCGGCTGGAGCTTGAAGCCGCGATAGACGGGCTTTTTTTCGAAGGCAGGCCCGACGACAGCCCGGAATGCGCGTTCCCCGAGCGGTACCGCTGGCTGCGCGAGAAATTCCGTATTCCCGCCTCGGTCTTCCCCCCGCCCCAATGCCGGGAGTTCGAGGAGTGGAAAGCCGTGCTCGATCCGGAATCGGTGAGCCTGCTGTTCGCGGCCGGCTACCTTAACAACCCTTCCACGCTGTACGGCCATACTTTCCTGCGCCTGCACAAGCGCGGCGCGGCCGGGGCCGACCTGCTGGATTACACCATAAATTACGCGGCCACCGCCGACGCGGCCAGCGGCGTGCTTTTCGCTTTGAAAGGCCTGGTGGGCGCCTACCCGGGCCAGTTCTCCACCATCCCGTATTATCTTAAGATACAGGAATACCACAACATAGAGAACCGCGACCTCTGGGAGTATCCGCTCAGCCTCACCCAGGACGAGATAGACCGGCTGCTGCGCCATTCCTGGGAACTCGGCAAGGCTTCTTTTCCCTATCTTTTCTTTACGCGCAATTGCTCCTGGCAGCTTATTCCGCTGCTGGATATCGTAAAGCCGGAGCTGAAGCTCGACGGGCTTTTCCATTTCTGGGTTATCCCTTCCGATACGGCCAAAGCGGTCATCTCCGCCTCGCCGGTGGCCCCCCCGGCCTGGCGCCCGTCGCTCTGGCGGACGGTGGACTGGAAACGAAGCCAGCTTTACGAGGAAGAAAAACCTTTAGTGCTGGAACTGGCGCGCGGCGACCAGGCCGCCGCGCTGAAAAAGCTTGAGGCCCAGAACCCGGCGCGCAAAGCGGCGATGCTCGAGCTGGCGGCCGATTACCTGAGCTGGCGTTTCTACGCCGGGCGCATAGGGAAGCCGGAGCTCGATACGCGCACCGACCCCCTGCTGGCGGCCAGGGCGCCGCTGGGGCAGCAGCTTACTTTCACCGGCGCGCCGCCGCCGCCGCCTTCGCTGCGCAAAGCCCACGAAAGCCTGCGGGTGGGCGCGGGGCTGGTAACGCTTGCGGACGGGCCGGCGTATGAAGTTCACGGCCGCTTCGCGGTGCAGGACCTGCTGGACGCGCCGGACGGCTATCTTCAGGACGCCGCGCTGGAGATGGGCAATCTCCGCCTGCGCTATCAGCCGCGCTATAACCGGCTTTTCGTGAAGGAAGGCAGGTTGGTGCATATAGTCAGCCTGAACCCCTGGGACGACTGGATGCGCCGGCAGTCCTGGGAGCTCTCGGCCGGCGTCGAGCAGGCCGACGAAGCTGGCCGACAGGCCGGCAGGGCCGCCGTCTGGGCCATGAGCGCCGCCGCCGGGGTGGCCGCCGGAACGGAAGGCGTCATGCGCCAGCTCTGGTACGTCATGGCGGTGGGCGACAGCGCCTTCGGCCCTGCCCTGAACTCCGGCTGGCGCACCGGCGGCGGCCTGAAAGCCGGCGTGCTGGCCGGCCTCGGCCCGCTGCGCCTGCTGGCCGAAGCCCGCTATATAGGTTATTTTCTGGGCGACACCCGCCCGCTGTGGGCCGGCACCGCCGCCGCCTCTCTGCGCCTGGCGCGCAACAGTTCCGCCAGGCTGGAGTATTCCTGGCGCGGCACGACCAAAGAGGCCGGGCTGTATTTCCACCAGTTCCTGACCCCGCCGTAACTCCTGATGAAATTCAACCCCGCCTGCCTGCTGCCCGCGGCCGCCGCCCTGTGCGGCTGCACTCATCTGTTCTTTCAGCCTTCCGCGGTGATCTTCTCCGACCCCGCGGCGGCAGGGACCAGGTACGAAGTTATAAAATTCGCTTCAGGCGACGGGACGGAGCTGACCGGGATGTATTTTCCCCCCGCCGGCCCGCCGCGGGGCACCGTGGTGCACTTCCACGGCAACGCGCAGAACATGACGGCGCATTATCCTTATTCGGCCTGGCTGGCGAAAGAGGGTTTCAATGTTTTTATTTTCGACTACCGCGGCTACGGCGCTTCCGGCGGCCGGCCCGGGCTGGACGGGCTGGTGCAGGATGGCATTGCGGCGCTGAAGCAGGCCGAAAAGCTGCCCGGGGCCGAGCCGGGGAAGATCATTGTCCTGGGGCAAAGCCTCGGCGGGGCCGTGGCCGTGGCGGCCGCGGCCGAGTCCGGCCTGAAGCCGGCGGCGCTGGTGCTTGAGGGTACTTTTTATTCTTACAGGGGCGTGGCGGCGGCCGTTCTGCGCAGGCACTGGTGGGGCTGGCCCGCCCTGTGGCTGCCGTACGTGGGCGTCAGCGGCCGGCATGCGCCGTCGGATCATATCGGAGAATTAAACTGCCCGAAGCTTTTTATACATTCCGTCAAAGACCCGGTGGTGCCTTTCGAGCAGGGCAAAAAGCTTTATGACGCCGCCCCCGGTCCCAAGGAGTTCCTGGAAACCCCCGACGGTCATATCGAAGCCTTCACCGCCTACCGCGAAACATTCGCCCCGAAGTTACTGGAATTCCTGAAACAAATAAAGTGACACAGAGCTTATTTCGCTGAAATAAGTTCTGTGTCACCTTATCTGAGTGTCACTTTATCTGCTTTACCTGGAAGAAACTGAGCGGGTGCCCTTGAACTTGCCGGCGTCGGTAAGTCCCTCTACATAGGCGTTATAGCGTGTCTGCACCGGCTTGTCGGAGCCGAGCCCCGACGGGGAAATGACGCTCTTGACGAAACCGTCGTTCACCGGGAAAGCAGTTACCAGGTAGGCGCGGTGCTGGGCCGAATCGTAGACCGAGTACACCAGCAGCTGGCTGTTGCCGCCGGAGGCTTTGGCGAAAGGCACGAAGTCGGTGCGCAGCGTAACTTTCCTTCCGGCGGGCAGGGCGACCTCTTCCGAAAGCCGGGTGCTCTTTATCGGACGCGTTGAGTAGTCGCGCAGGGAGGCCGCGCAATAAGGCTTCTCTTTTTCCAAAAGGGCCGCGGCCGCGGGAACATCCTTGAGGGCAATGCCGCCGGCCAGGCAGGTGATGTTGGCCAGCAGCGTGCCTTCCGCTGGCGCGGGGCCGGCTACGCCGCGCTGCAGCCCGAGACCCTCTTCTATATCAGGGCGCACCCAGCGGGCGCGTTTAAAACCGAACTTGGTAGGCAGCAGGCTGAACAGATAGCCGTAGGTGTGCTCCATCCCGGCGTGGGCTATCTTGCCGCGGGGCTGAAGCGCGCCTACGCGCGCGGCGATAAAGCTAAGGATGCCGGGATCCACGATCACGCCGTTGGCCAGCTCGTCGTAATTTATGCTCTCCGCCCAAAGCTGCAGAACGGGAGAGGGGCGGTCGGCGTCGAGCTGTTTAAGTATGCCGGGCGCCTGCGCCGTGAACACGGCCTCAAGGCTTTCCTTTTTGCCGGCCGTCTCGCCCAGCAGACGGGCGGCGCCGGCCCAGGGGCAGTCCTCCGCGGTCTCTGCCGCTATGGCGCCGGGCTGGGCTTTCTGCGGGCATTCGAAAGCGGCGGCCGCTCCGGAGAACAGGAAGAGGACCGGCAGCAGTCTCAGGGCGCGCGTCACGCAAGTCTCCGGAAATCCCCGGCGCTTACCGTGTAATAGCGCGTGCCGCAGGGATAGCCGGGGTAGGGCCCGCAGTTGTCCTTGGGGACCTGCGGTTTGGCGGTAGGCGTACTGTCGTCGATGGAGGAGATAAGGTCCTGCAGCGTCTGCGGCTTGGCCGCCTGCGCCGGGGCCGGAGCTTTCTGCGTCCTGAAGCAGCCCGTCAGCGCGGCCAGGCCCACCGCCAGCAGGCTCAGCGCGCCGAACCTGGCTATCCGGTTGACCTCGCCGTGCTTAAGTCCCGTCCGCGCGCCCAGCTCGTAAAGTTTTTTCATATGTTCCCTCTCCCGCCTGAAATCGTTCGTCAGTTGGTCCCGATATATGGATTTTACATCTCTAACCGCCCGTTAGCAACATATATTAGCCGATAAATAAAAGAACCGGGAGCTGTCTCCCGGTCCTTTCAGGCGGCGCGGAACTTAATCGTTCAGCTTCAGCGGCGGCGGCACGAACGTGGCGGGCTGCGCCGCGGCCTGCGCGGCGGGCTGGGCGGCGGCCTGCGCGCGGGTGGCGGTGAGCACTTTGCCCACGGCCCCCACCATGCCGGCCACGTCGCTCAGGTTCGACGGGATTATCATAGTGTTGTTCTTCTGCGCCAGCTTGCCGAATTCCTGCAGGTACTGCTCGGCTATGCGCAGGTTCACGGCGTCGCCCCCGCCCTTTTCGCTGATAGCGTTGGCTATCTCGCGGATACCCTTGGCGGTGGCGAAAGCCACGCGCTCGATCTCCTGCCCGCGGCCCTCGGCCTCGTTGATGCGCTTCATCTTCTCGCCTTCGGACAGCGCGATGGCCTGCTGCTTGTCGCCTTCGGCGCGGTTGATCTTGGCCTGCTTGTCGCCTTCGGATTCGGCTATCAGGGCGCGCTTTTCCCGCTCGGCGCGCATCTGTTTTTCCATCGCGCCTTTAATGCTGTCGGGCGGGGTGATGTTCTTGATCTCGTGGCGCGTCACTTTTATGCCCCACGGGATGGAGGCTTTGTCCACGGCCGCGACGATCTCCATGTTGATCTTCTCGCGCTCCTCGAAAGTGCGGTCCAGCTCCAGCTTGCCTATCTCGCTGCGCATCGTGGTCTGCGCCAGCTGCGTGGTGGCGAACTCGTAGCGGGTCACGCCGTAGGAAGCTTTCGCGGGGTCCACTATCTGTATGTAGAGGATCCCGTCCACTTCCACGGAAATATTGTCCTTGGTGATGCAGACCTGCGGCGGCACGTCGATGACCATTTCCTTCATGCTGTGCCTGTAGGCCACCTTGTCCACGAACGGTATCAGTATGTGGAAGCCGGCTTCCAGCGTGGCGTAATACTTGCCCAGCCGCTCTACGATGTAGACCGTTCTCTGGGGCACCACCCAGGCCATGTTGGCCAGCGAGATGATTATGAAAAGAATTACGGCTAAAATAGCGAATGTCGTGGGTTCCATTGTTTCTCCTTTGGGATCAAGGCTTGACTTTCAAAGTAAGGTCGTGGCGCTCGATTATGGTCACTTTCGTGCCGGCTTTTATCTCGACATCGGCGTCGGCGTTCCAGGCGGTGCCGTGGAACTCCACTTTTCCGTGCGGAGAGTTGGGGATTATGTCCTGCGTAACTATGGCGGTCTCGCCGGTATGGGTTTCCAGGCTGGAGTTCGGCGGGTTCGTCTTGGAGACGCGCCCGGTGAAATAGCCCTGCGCGTAGCGCCTGAAAGACACCAGCAGCACTATCGAAAGGATGGTGAACAGGACCAGCTGCGTGTTGATCCCCAGCGGGACGAAGAGCATCAGCAGGCCGGTGAGCACGGCGCCCAGGCCGAAAAAGCAAAGAATGAAGCCGGGCAGGAACAGCTCCATGCTCATAATGACCACGCCGAGAACTATCCAGACGTACTGCGGAGGGATGTTTTCTATCATGGAATAATACTATGAAATACGGCCCACCGTAGCAAGCGGGGCCGTATCAGGCGGGAAGCGCGGCGGTCAGGCGCGCAGCGCGGCTATCTGGTCCAGTATCTCCATCCGGCGCTGCTGCGTTTTTGTCAGCACCAGGTAGGCGTAATCGCCCATCACTTTGCTGTCCATCGGCATGTGGAAAACGATTTCCCCGCCGTAGCGGGCCAGCAGTTCCTCGTGCGGCAGCTGGTAGGGGCGGCCGGACAGCCGGGCGGCGTAAGCGCAGATCAGGTCGCAGGGCAGCTTTACGTCCAGCTTTTCCCCCGCGCACATCCGCGCGTAGAGGTCCCAGCAGTCCACGCCCTTGGAATGGTTTATCATGTCCACGGTCAGCACGCCGGGCGGCCGGGCGTTGATCTCCAGGCCGTAATAAACCCCGTCAAGATAGAAGAATTCTATATGGAAGAAATTCTTTTTAAGGCCGAACGCTTTCAGCGCCGCCAGGCCCGCCTTTTTCAGCCCGGCGGGTATTTCGCCGGCGAGCAGGTTATGGTAGCTGAGCGGGTTGCCCTCCACCACTTCCAGTATCCCGTCGTTGTAATGATGGGAGGTAAAGAACACCGGCGCGCCGGCGGCATCGGTGAACCCGTCGAAAGAATACAGCTCGCGCCCGGGGCCGGAGATGAACTTCTCCATATAGTACGGGAACGCCGGGTTAAGCTCGCCGAAGAACCGCGCCGCCTCTTCCGGGCTGCGTATGCGGCGGGTATCGGACGCGCCCACCCCGCGGTCGGGTTTCACTATGATATCCCGCCCGCAGTCCTCCAGGAACGCCAGCATGCCGTCGAGGTCGGTCACCGCCGCGCCTTTTACCACCGCCACCCCGGCCTGCCTGAACCGCTCTTTCATCAGGGATTTGCGCACCAGGTGCGAAAGTTCCCGGGGCCTGATGCCGGGGATGTCAAGGTCCTGGCGCAGCGCCGCGTCCAGCGGCAGCCACCATTCGTTGAAAGATTCCAGGTAGGTGATGGGCCCGTGCTTCTCCGCCAGGTACTGCACGGCCGAGCGGATGGAGGCGAATTTGTCTCCGACCAGCTCCTCGTTGCCCGAGTAGCAGGCCAGGTCCGCCTTGCAGTACTCGGCCAGGTCGTCCCTGAGCTCCGGTGCCAGGCAGCCCCAGTCGGCGTCGCCTATGCCCAGAACGTTGAACCCGCGGGCCTTCAGCCTGTTGGCGAAAAAGCGCAGGCGCGGCGGATACTGCGGCGAAAGCATGATGAAGTTGTTCATAAAGTATTAATGTCTATATTTTAGCAAATGCGACGGGCGCGCGGAGGGCCCCCCGCTCCCATAAAAACAAGGCCCCCGGTTCCCCGGAGGCCTTGAGTACTGCGGACAGTTCTATTGCTGCCGGTTATTTCCCTACTTTCGGCGCGGCGGCGGTAACGGTGAACGACGCTGTGGCCAGCACATTGCCGGCTTCGTCGGTCACGTCCACTTTCCAATCGCCGGGGACCACGTTCTTCACGCTCCATGCCCGGTAGGGGCTGGTGTGCACGGTCAGCGTTATCTCGCGGACGTTCTTCCCGTTCAGATAATAAATGTGTTTGATGGTGGTCGGGAGCTGTTCCGCGGTTATCTTCGTCCAGGTGTAGACCTGGGCCGCGCCGTCGAAAGCCGCCGCTTCGCCCACCGGCTCGCGCTTCTCCACCGAAGCCGCGGTCACTATCTTCTCCACTTTTATCGCCGGGGCCTTTTTCTGCTCCGCCGGCGCCGTCTGCGCGTATACCGCACAGGCCGCCGCCGCCACTATAGCCGAAACCAGCAGATATTTTTTCATTCTTGCCTCCTCCTTATACCCGTCTTCCAGATTATACTCAAAATAGGCGCCGGCCTTATATCTCTCCGGTTACTTCGTTTTTAACCGCTCGAATACGGGCAGGGCTTCGTAAAAACCGGGCTTAGCGTGGTTCTCCCGGATATACGCGGCCAGCTCTCCGGCGGTGGCGAATTTGGCCTTGGCGAAGTTGTCGGACATATACGACAGTCGCAGCGTGTCGCCGGGGAGCACCTCAGCTTTTACATAGACGTGCCCGCCGTGCGCGGCGGTGGACAGGCTCAGCTCCTGCACGTCCAGCAGCCCGGGCACGCCTGTATCCGTCATGAAAGCCCGGTAGCGGTCGGTGTTGATATTTATGTTCTGATTGGAGCTTGTGTGCTCCACGCCGGTCATTTCCGCGTAATATTCCGTCTCGTTGAAGCGGTAGATCGCCAGGCGGCCGCAGTCGGTCCTGTTCTCGGCGCTGCAGCCGTTCCAGACGCCCAGCAGGCCGGCGTCGAAAGCTTTTACTGACGGGCCGCCCAGCTGGTGGCTGGCGTTATACGGGCAGCCGGTAAGCAGGAGCATCCCCGCGCAGACCATAAAAATATTAAGTTTTTTCATATTCCCTCTTGGCAACCATATTTTTAACAAATTAACCCGGCGCAAGCAACCCGCGCGCTGTTGCGGGGACCGCGCGGTATTGTTATTATACCTTAGCGGGCACAGGGCGGCAGCCGCCAAAGCCGGCGGCGAATGACCGGGGATAAATGAAAATACTTATCGTAAGCGTGAACCGCAGCCGGCGGCCGGCCGCCGTTATGCCTTACGGCGCCTGCGTGGCCGCGCAAGCCGCGCTGGGTGCCGGCCATGAGACCCGGCTGCTGGACCTGATGTTCGAAGGCGACCCGGCCGGGGCGCTGGAGCGGGTTTGCCGGGAGTTCCGGCCCGACGTGGCGGGGTTCTCCCTGCGCAATATCGACAACAACGACCTGCGCAACCCGGTTTCATATCCCGCCGAGGCGGCCGCTCTGATAACTGCAGCGCGCCGGACCTGCGGCGCCCGCATAGTGCTGGGCGGGGCCGCCGCGGCCCTGATGCCGGAAGCCCTGCTGCGCCGCACCGGCGCCGACTGGTGCGTACTGGGCGACGCGGCGGCCGTGTTCCCGCGCTTCCTGGCGGTGCTGGCGGCCGGCGGCGCTCCGCTTTCAGTCCCGGGGGTCTGCGCCCTGGTCAACGGCGGCTTCGCCGCTAACCCGCCCGTACTCTCCCACGCCGGCGGGGCCGGGCTGTTCCCGGAATTCGGCCGCTGGCTGAACCTGCGCGCTTACGCCCGGCAGATGAGCGCCGCGCCGCTGAAGACCAAGCTGGGCTGTCCGTTCGGCTGCTCGTACTGCACTTACCCCGTTCTGGAAGGGAAAGCTTACCGGCTTTGCCGGCCCGAAGCCGCGCTGGCCGCGGTGCGCGCGCTCGCGGCCGCGGGCGTGCGCGACATTGAATTCGTGGACAACGTTTTCAATTCCCCCTACGCGCACGCCATGGAGCTCTGCGGCCTGCTGGCGGAGAGCAGGACGGGCGCGCGCTTCCACACCATGGAGCTGAACCCGGAATTCACGGACGGGCCGCTGCTGGCCGCCATGGGCCGCGCCGGGTTCGCCGGAATAGGCATCACGGCCGAAAGCGCCGACGACGGGGTGCTGGCCGCCCTCGGCAAGAATTACAACTCGGCGCACCTGGAGCGCGCGGCCCTGGCCGTGGAGGCGCAGCGCATTCCGTGCATGTGGGTCTTCATGCTGGGCGGCCCGGGAGAGACGCGCTCTACGGTGGAGCGTACGCTGGAGTTCGCCCGCCGCCGCGTCCGGCCTTCGGACGCGGTCTTTTTCAACGCCGGGGTGCGCCTTTATCCCGGCACGGCCCTGGAGGCCGCGGCCAGGCGGGAAGGCTCGCTTACCATGCCGCAGGCTGAAATGCTCGAGCCGGTCTTTTACACTTCGCCCGGCATGGACAAAGAGTGGCTGCTCGCTGCCCTGGCGGCGGCCGTGCGGGAAAACATGAATTTTATCGGCGCCGATTCGCTGCAGCTGCCTTTTCTTTCCGGCCTGTACGGCCTGGCGCACTTCGCGGGGGTCAAACAGCCGCTGTGGAAGCATACCCGTCTTTTGAGGCGGGGCCTGCGCGGCCTGGGGATAAACACATGAAAACTTTCGACTGCTTCCTCGACGGCGTCGCTACCGCCCTGCCGCCGCTGGCCATAAGCCAGGGCGAAGGCGCCGCTTTCCTGAAGGCGAACTATGAGGGCAGGCTGAAACCGTCCAGCCTGAAGCTGCTGGCCCGGGTCTTTGCCCACCCGTCGGTAAAAAGCCGCCGCTTCGCTTTTGACGGGCCCGCGGCGCTGCTGGGCGAGGATCCGGACAAAAGGGCGGAAAGATTCACGCTCTGGGCGCTGAAGCTTTCCGCCGAGGCCGCCAGGGGCGCGCTTAAAAAGACCGGGCTCGGCGCCGGGGATATTTCCGGGCTGGTGGTAAATACCTGTACCGGCTACCTCTGCCCCGGCGTCTCCACCTATCTAATAGAGGAACTGGGCCTGAAGCGCTCGGTTAAGGCTTACGACCTGGTAGGCAGCGGCTGCGGCGGCGCGGTGCCGAACCTGCAGCTGGCCGGCGCGCTGGCCGGGGCGCGGCCGGGCGGGGCCGTGCTCAGCGTGGCGGTGGAGATCTGCAGCTGCACTTTCCAGATGGGCGACGACGCCAGCCTGATAATTTCCAACGCCATTTTCGGCGACGGGGCCGCCGCCGCAGTGGTCAGCGGCAAGCCGGGAGGTTTCGCGCTGGTGGACTCAGTTTCGCGCTTCGCCCCGGAATACCGTGAGGATATACGCTTCGTGCACCGGAACGGCCAGCTGCACAACCAGCTTTCCGCCAGGCTGCCGGGCCTGGCCGCCGAGACCGCCGGCGGGCTGGCGGCCGAACTGCTGGCGGCCAACGGGCTGACGCGCGGCGATATAGGCCACTGGGCCGTCCATCCCGGCGGCGAGAATGTTATAAAGGCCGTTCAAGCCAGACTGGCCCTGGCCGATGATGATATGCGCTGGACGCGGAAAGTGCTTTCCGAACTGGGCAACATGTCTTCCGCCACGGTATTGTTCATACTGGACGAGATGCAGCGCGAAGGCCTGCGTTCCGGCGAACTTGTGGTACTGCTGGCTTTCGGCGCGGGCCTGTCGGCGCACGCGTGCCTGCTTAGGAAGGTCTGATCTTTGTTCAAGCCGTCCTGGCGGTTCCGGCCGGGCCGTTCATTCCCACGGGTTCTTCAGGGTGGTGGTACCGCCGAAGCCGCCGCCAGGCCAGAAACCGCCGCAGCGGCCGAAGCCTGTGCTGCGGTATTTGCCGCCGCCGGGGCCTATGATAATTGAGAAGACGACGAACAGTACCGCCCCCGCGCCGTAGAAGACCTGTTTGCCGTGCCCGCGCAGGAAGCGCTGCACCGCGGTATCTTCGCTTTCCCCCGTATCCCAGTTGTTGACCGTGGTATATGCGGCCGCGCCGGCTACCAGCGAAGGACCGCGGCCTATGGCCGGGGCCAGGCAGAGCAGGGCGAGGAAAGCCGCCGGCGGCAGCCATACCTTTAATTTCATGATCAGCGCTTCCAGCCGTCCGCGGCCGCGCACAAAGCTTCCGCGGCCGCCAGATACCTGCCGAATAATTTCCCGGCGTCCTCCCCGCCGCGGTAGGTGCCGGCGCGCAGCTCGTGGATATCGCTGAAGATCCCGGCGTCGAAGCCGGCCTGCCTGCCCAGCTCGGCGGCGCAGGCGAGCTTCGAGGAAGGCACCGTGCCGGCGAACAGGCGCAGCCCGGCGCGGCACAGCACCAGGAACTGCGAAAGGGAATCGGTCATCAGGGCGGTCAGGGCTTTCCTGTCGCCGCCCCGGACAAGATAGGTCTCGCGCAGCAGCAGCAGCTTGCCCTTAAGCTCTCGCTCGACGGCCAGGCGCAGGTGCTCCGGCGCTATGGCTATGCCGGGCAGCGGGTCTTCGCCGTACAGCACCTTGTGGAAATCCTTCATGTCGGACAGCTCTATGGGGAAAGTATCGCCGGAGGACAGCAGCTGCCCGGGCGTGAAAACAAGCGGCGGCGGGTTGCCTTTTTTTATCCAGTTCTTCGAAACACCGGCGAGGGCCGTCAGCGCGGCCAGCGGCGCGGCCTTGAGCACCAGCAGCACGTTGCAATCGGACCTGTCCGGCAGGGCGTCGCCGGCGGCGGCTGAGCCGTATACTATAAAGCAGAGCAGCTCTTCGGAGCAGGACTTCTTTATTTCTTCCAGGAAATTTTCAGGGGTCATAGGTCCGGCCTCCGCCGGCGATACTCAGCTGTCCTGCAGGCGGCGCAGTTCGCGGTCGGTGTCCCGCAGCCGCAGCGCTTCCACGCTGGCCAGGCGCTGGTAGAAAGCCGCGCCCACGGCGGGGTCGCGGCCCGAGATCGCGTCGAAAGCGTCGCGGTTGATCACGTAAAGGTCGGTCGGGGTCAGGGCTATGGCGTCGGCGGTGCGCGGCGTGCGGGCCAGGAAAGCCACTTCGCCGAAGAAGTCCCCCGGCCCGAACACGGCCAGGTGGTGCTGGCGGTGCGTGTCTTTCAGCGGCAGCACTATGCGCACGCGCCCGCGGCGGATCAGGAACAGTTCGTTGCCCTGGCCCTTGCGGATGAAGATGGATCTGCCTGCTTCCACGCTGCGGGCCTCGAAAGCCGTTCTCAGCCCGGCCAGCGAGGCCGGGTCTATCTCGCGCAGGAAGTCTATCTGCGAAAGGTCCAGCAGCTCCCCGGCGTCGGGCAGCTCGACGCCCGCCTCGTCGATAACGCAGTCCTCTGCCCACTCCAGCGCGTCGTGCAGCGTTTCAAAGATGCGCCCGCCCTCGCGGTGCGTCAGCCCCAGGTGCGTGAAATACGCGCGCAGGTCCTGCCCGGTGGGCAGGCTGGCCGGCAGGTGCGAGAACGCCAGCGAGCCGCCGCGCTCGGCCAGCATTTCCCCCACCTGCTCCAGCATGTGCACGGCCGTGAAGTCCACCGAGGTCACGCGGCGCATGTCCAGGATAAGGCGCCGGCAGGTGCGCATGTCTCCCTCTATTTCCGAAAAAAGCTGGTCGGTGGTGCCGAAGAACAGACTGCCCTGCAGCTCCACCACCAGGGTTTCGGCGCCGCGCGCGGCCAGCGCGGCCCGCTCGCGCGGCAGGCGCTGCTGCTTGGAGGAGATCTCCTCGCCGGTAGCTTTGCGCCGCACCACGTTGCTGCCCATCTGCTCGCGTATGAACAGCAGGATGGAGAAAGCTATGCCCACGCCGGCGGCCGCTATAAGGTCCACCGCCAGCGCCGTTCCGGCCACCGAAACGATCACGGCGAAATCCAGGATGGTGCTGCTCTTCAGCGCCAGCCGCACGCTGGAAAGGTCCAGCATGCGCGCCCCCACCACCACCAGTATGCCGGCCAGGGCCGCCAGCGGAATGCGCCCTATGGCCGCGCCCAGCGCCAGCGCGGCCGCCAGCGCGAACGCGCCTTCCAATACGCCCGCCCAGCGGGTTTTGCCGCCGCTGGCCAGGCTTACCATGGTGGCGCCCATGGTACCGGCCCCCGGCATGCCGCCGAGCAGGGCGGAGGCGATGTTGCCCGCGCCCTGCCCCAGGAGTTCCCGGTTCGAGTTATGGCGCGTGCGCACGATGGTGTCGGTCACCACGCAGGTCTTGAGCGTATCTATGGAAAGCAGCACCGACAGCGTCAGCGCGGGGCCCAGCAGCGCGTAAAGCTGGCCCGGCCCGAGCCGGCCCAGCGCGCCGAAGTTCGCGACTATCCCTTTGAATATAGTTCCGGGGTCGGTGGAAATAGCGCCGATAGTGAACGGGTTGCCGGCGACGGCCAGCAGCCGGGGATAGAAAAAACCCGCCGCCAGGTGCGCCGCTATGCCCGCGCCCAGGCCCAGTATGGCCGCCGGCACCCGCCGCGTGCAGCGCGGGGCCGCCACGGTCGCTCCCACGGTGACCAGCGCCACTAATACCGCGGGCCAGGCCCAGGCGGCGGGCGTGAACAGGCCGGCCAGCGACGGGACGCCCTTCGCCAGCCCGAGGAAAGGCCCGAGCTGCTTGAGCATGATAAGCAGGCCCACGCCGCTCATATAGCCCGTCACGACGGGATAAGGAATGTATTTGATAAGACGGCCGCCGCCCAGCGCGCCGTACACCGCCTGCAGCGTTCCGGAGAACAATCCTACCAGGGCGAGCGAAACTATGATCTGTTCAGCCGGCGCGCCTTCGGCCAGCAGGCGGGCGCACAGCGCGGCCATAACGGCGGCGGCCGGCGCGCAAGGGGCCGAGATCAGGCGCGGGGCGCCGCCCAGCGCCGGAGCCAGCAGCCCTATCGCGACGGTCCCCAGCAGCCCGGCAAGGGCGCCGGCGCCGGCAAAGCCGGGTCCCAGCGGCGCGTACATGGCCACGCCGAAAGCTATGGCCGAAGGCAGCGCCACCAGCATGGCCGCCATGCCGCCCCACGCGTCAGCCCACTCTGGTTTGTTGGATGCCGAAAGTATCTGGTTCTGTGTTATCATAGGCCGGATATAGTGAACTAATAATACAATAAATTAACGGTTGTCGTCGTTCCCGGCGCCGGGCCGTCAAAAAGGATATAATTGGAGCGGTGGAATATTACCGGCCGGCCGCCTTATCCAGAAAACCGTGAAAACAGCCAACGCCCCCCTTCGCCACAAATATCTTGCCGCGCTTTTCGTTTTTGAGTGCGTCTTCCTGCTGGCGCTGGCGGAAGCTGTTATCGCCTGGACGGGGCTCGACATGCGGCTGCTGGGCGAACTCCTCTACTACCAGTGCGCCGACGTGGAACTGCACAGGGCCTCCGGGAACGCCGTGCTGCACTACGAAATGAAACCCGGGGCTTCGGCGGTATTCGCCGGCGGCAGGAAAGTCGCCGTAAATTCCCTGGGGTTCCGGGACCCCCCGCGCGCGGCGGCCAAGCCGGCCGGAGTGCAGCGCATAGTCTGCCTGGGCAGTTCTAATACCTACGGCGCGCTGGTGGACAACGGCCAGACCTATCCGGCCCGGCTGGAGCGCCTGCTAAACGGCCCGGGTCCCGGCAGGTACGAGGTATGGAACGCCGGGGTATCCGCCTATACGCTGCCGCAGAACGTGGCGGCGGCAAGGGAAGTCCTGGCGAAGTATTCCCCCGACCTGCTGCTCTTCCAGTTCAATAACTGCGGCCGGCGGCCTTTCCTGGCCGGGCAGCCGGTCAAAGCTTATTTCGACAGGGACCCGGAACTTTACTTCGAAAATCTCCGTTTCTGCTGGCCGCGCGGCCTCGCTTTTCTCCGGCACTGGCGGCTGTTCAGGGCGCTGGTGTTCGCCGTCAACCGCCTCAGCCTGCCGGCGGAATATTCGTTCCTCAATATGACCGGCGACGGCTACGACTGGAGCAAATGTTCGGCCCTGCGCGCCGGCGACAACAGGCTGTTCAGGGAATTTTACGAGGAGAACCGCGGGAAGGTGCGTATGGCCGTGGTGGTAGCTCCGGGCGGCGCCGCTGACGCGGAAATAGCAGCGCTGGGGCTGCCGGTCATCGAGCTTTCTAAAAGACTCCCGCCGGGCCACGCGGCCGAGTTCGACAGGATACACCCGCCGGCTTACGTGTACGGCTGGTACGCCGGGGAGATACTTAAGTCCCTGACGCATTACGGGCTTCTGCCCGTCCGGTGAGCCAGTATTTTATTCCGCCCACTTCTTTACCAGGTTCACCAGGACCTCGGCGGATCTGTTCATGCCGTCCAGCGAAACCCATTCGTAGCGGCCGTGGTAGTTGTAGCCGCCGGTAAAAACGTTGGGCGTAGGCAGTCCCATGAAAGAAAGCCGCGACCCGTCCGTGCCGCCGCGCACCGGCTTGATATGCGGCGTAAGCCCCGCCTGCTTCACGGCAGCCAGCAGGTTGTTCATCACCGCGGGATGCTTCGCTATGACTTCCTTCATGTTGCGGTACTGTTCGGTGAAGGTCAGCTCTATCTTCGCCAGCGGGTATTTCAGCCGGGCCGCCGCCACGATGGCCTCCAGCTGCCGCTCCATGGCCTTCAGCTTCTTCAGGTCGTGGTCGCGCACGATGCCGTCCACTTCGGCTTTCTCCGTTCCGGCGGTTATGTCCGTGAACATGATGAAGCCTTCGCGCAGCTCGGTGGTTTCAGGCACCCTGCTCTCCGGCCAGGCGGTCACGATATCGGCCGCTATGCGCGCGGCGTTGGCCATGGCGTTCTTGGCAGAGCCGGGGTGCACGCTCTTGCCGTGCACGACGAGCCGGACGCCGTCGGCGTTGAAGGTCTCGTCCTCCACCGCCCCGGCCACGTCCCCGTCGAAAGTGTAGGCGTAGTCCGCGCCGAAAGCCTTCACGTTGAAATATTTCACGCCCTGCCCCACTTCCTCGTCGGGGGTGAAGCCTATCTTCAGCGCGCCGTGCGGGATCTCCTTATGCTTCAGCAGGTATTCGGCCGCCGCCATGATGACGGCGATGCCGGCCTTGTCGTCGGCGCCCAGCAAAGTGTCTCCGGAGGCGGTAATAATATCCTCGCCTTTGCAGCCGGCCAGTTCGGGGCAGTTCTTAGTGTTAAGGATAACTCCCAGCTTGCGGCTGATCGCTATGTCGCCGCCCTGCCACGCCCTGTGCAGCTGCGGCTTCACGTCCTTGCCCGAGGCGGAGGTGGCGGTGTCCACGTGCGCCAGCAGGCCTATCACGGGCTTCCTGCCTTTTACGGTGGCCGGGACCTCGGCCGTCACGTAGCCGTATTTATCCATCTTTACTTTTTTCGCCCCTATGGCTTTCAGCTCGGCGGCCAGCATCTTCAGCAGCACCAGCTGCTTCTTCGTGGACGGGAAAGTCCGCGACTTGTCGTCGCTCTGCGTGTCCACTTTCGCGTAGCGTACGAAGCGCTGGTAAATCGCGTTTTTAAGGTCCATAGCTGCCTCCCGGATGATTTGGTGTTGAATCGGTAAAAAGGATATAATTAAATCATTCCGCGGTTCAAGGAGCTTACAAGATGGCCTTCAACTTCCTGCCCAAAGAAGTAAAGTTCTTCGACTACCTAAACTTGCAGTCCGAAAACATCGTAAAGGCCGCCGACTGCTTCAAGGCCGCGGTAAAAAAAGGCTGTTTCGACGAGGAAACCGTAAAGAAAATAAAGGATTTCGAGCACGAAGGCGACACGCTGTCCCACGAGATAGTGGACATGCTCAACCGCACTTTCATAACGCCCATAGACCGGGAAGACATCTACACGCTGGCCAACACCCTCGACGACATCCTGGACATGATAAACTCGATGTCCAACCGCATAAAGCTTTATAAGCTCAGCGCCAACGAGGATTACATGGTGCAGTTCGCCGACACTATCGCGCAGTCCACGCAGGCGCTGGCCAACGCGGTGAAGCATATGCACGACACCAAGCGCGCCCGCCGCGTGCTGGACCATTGCATCGAGGTGAACCGCCTGGAGAACATGGGCGACCAGATCCGCGAGAAGGCCATCAGCAACCTGTTCGAGACCGAGAAAGACCCCATCATGGTCATCAAGTGGAAAGAGATCTACGAAGTGGCCGAAGGCACGCTGGACACCTGCGAGCACGTGGCCAAAGTGATAGAGTCCATACTGGTGAAGCATGGATAGTAACCTGCTTACTGTCGGGGGCTTGATCCTCCTGGCCCTGGCGTTCGATTTCCTGAACGGTTTTCACGACTCCGCGAACTCGATAGCCACCATAATCTCTACGCGCGTGCTGACTCCCAGGCAGGCCATCATCTGGGCGACCTTCTTCAATATGGTGGCCTTCTTCATCTTCAACCATGAAGTGGCCAAGACCATGGGCAAGGGCATTGTCGACATAGCCGTTATAGACAACCACGTCGTGTTCGGCGCGCTGATGGGCGCCTGTCTCTGGAATATCCTTACCTGGTACTACGGCCTGCCGTCCAGTTCTTCCCACGCGCTGATGGGCGGGCTGGCGGGCGCCGCCGTAGTAAAGGCGGGTACGGGCGTGCTGGTGATGAGCGGCATAATCAAGGTGCTGCTCTTTATCGTGCTCTCTCCCCTGCTGGGCATGCTGCTGGGGCTGTTCTTCGGCGTTATCGTCTATCGTCTGTTCAGCAGGTCCACGCCCAGCAAGGTCGACCGCTTTTTCCGGAAGGGAGAACTGTTGTCTTCCGCCACTTACTGCATGGGGCACGGCGGCAACGACGCGCAGAAGACCATGGGCATAATAACCGGCCTGCTGCTCTCGAACGGCTACCTCGGCGGCAAGTTCGAGGTCCCGGGCTGGGTGGCGGCGGCCTGCTACGCGGCCATGGGCCTGGGCACCATGTCCGGCGGCTGGCGCATAGTCAAAACGATGGGGCAGAAGATCTCCAAATTAAAACCGGTGGACGGCTTCTGCGCCGAAGCCGGCGCCGCTACCACGCTTTTTTTTGCGTCCTCGCTGGGCGTGCCGGTAAGCACCACTCACACCATCACCGGCGCCATCATGGGCGTTGGAACGATAAAGCGTTTCAGCGCGGTAAAATGGGGCGTAGCCGGCCAGATAGTCTGGGCCTGGGTAATGACCATCCCCGGCTCGGCGCTGATCTCGGCCATAGTCTATTGGCTGTCGGTGCATCTTTTTGCAAAATAGGGACGCGGGCGCGTCCGTTCCAATTATCGATTGAACGCTATTTCCCGGCCGCGTGGCGGCCGGCCAGCAGGCCGGAAGTCCAGGCGAAATGCAGGTTGAAGCCGCCCGACCTCCCGTCGATATCCAGCAGTTCCCCCGTCACATAAAGCCCTTTGATCTTTTTCGACGCGAAGGTGGCCGCGTCTATTTCAGCGCAGCTGCAGCCGCCGGCCGACACCATCGCGTCCTGGAAGCCCAGCGAGCCCGTCACCTCGAGAGAAAAACATTTTAGCGTCCCGGCCAGGACCTCAAGGTTCGGGCCTGCCGGCGCGTTCCAGTCTATGCCGGCCAGCCAGGCGGCGGCGCGCATAAGTTTTTCGTTAAGCAGGCCGGTCGCGAAATGGCGGAAAGGCCGGCCGGCGAAAGCCGCGGCGCGCGCCAGCAGGAATTCCCTGAAAGCCTTCGCTGTATAGTCCCCGAAAAAATCAGCTTCCAACAGCACCGGCCCGCCGTTCAGCGCGGCCAGGGCGGCCCGGCTCAGGTCCAGCACGGCGGGGCCTGAAACCCCGTAGGCGGTGAAAAGCAGCTCTCCCTCGGCCGCGGCCAGGGTCTTGCCCCCCGCTTTCAATGCCAGCGCGGCGTCCAGCCTTACGCCGTCCAGTTCCTTTACCAGCGGTTCCTTCACCCTGAGCGGCACCAGCGCCGGCGACAGCGCGGATACCGTATGGCCGAGCCTTTGCAGCAGCCCGCAGCCCTTGTCCGAGCCGCCTATCTGCGGGTAGGCAGCGCCGCCGGCCGCCAGTACCACGCGCCCGGCCCTGTAAGTTTTTTTAACTCCTGCCGGGGCGTTCTTCACCCACACAGGGGCCACTTTCGCGGCCTCTACGGCGAAGCCGGCCTTGTCCGGGCGGATACCCAGGACCTCGGTCAGCGTCAGCACCGGCACTTTCAAAGCTTCCAGCTCGTTCAAGAGAACGCCCTGCACGTCCTGGGCTTTCATCGACCTCGGGAACAGCCGGCCGCCGTCCTTCTCGGCGCGCAGCAGGCCCAGCCCGTCGAAGAACTCATGTACTTCGGCGGGCGGCAGGGCGGAGAAAGTTCTTTTCAGGAAAGCGGGGCCGCCGGCGCGGTAGTCGGCCGGCCTTACGCGCAGGTTCGAGAAATTGCATTTGCCCGAGCCGGTCGAGAGGAGCTTCCGGCCGGGCACGTGGTTCTTCTCAAGGACAAGCACCGACGCGCCGGCCCGGGCGGCGGCTATGGCCGCGTCCAGGCCGG
>CAIRNJ010000011.1 GCA_903879915.1 uncultured Elusimicrobia bacterium | reverse complement strand
TGGGCAACATGGTTCCATAGACTCCATACCAATCCGGTAAGGAGACCCTATGGCACAACAAAGGTTGCCTATGCGAAAGATCAAAGAAGTCCTGCGCCTTAAGCACGAGTGCGGCCGCAGCCACGGAGAAATCTCGCGTGCCTGTGACATCGCTCATAGCACGACCCTGGAATATCTGCGCCGCGCGGCGCAGGCGGGCTTAAGCTGGCCCCTGCCGCCCGAACTGACCGACACAGAGCTGGAGCGCCGCCTATTCCCAGCGGAGGCGCTGGGGCGCGACCCGGAAATACCGCTGCCGGATTTCCAATACATCTACAATGAACTGCGACGTTGGCGCCCGGACTGCGCGCTGACCCTGCTACAGCTTTGGGGCGAGTATAAAGATGAGAATCCGGGCGGCTACCAATACACCCAATACTGCGAGCACTACCACCGCTGGCTGGGCAAACTGGACTACGTCATGCGGCAAGAGCACCGCGGCGGAGAGAAGTTGTTCGTTGATTATTCTAATAGTCTGAGCATCACCGACCCGAGAACCGGGGCGAAGATTACAACGCAGTTCTTTGTGGCCACATGGGGCGCCTCCAACTACACATATGCCGAAGCCACCCTAAGCCAGGAATTGCCGAACTGGATAGCCTCGCATATCCGGGCATTTGGTTATTTCGGCTGCGTACCTCGGGTGCTGGTGCCTGACAATCTAAAGAGCGGCGTGACCAAGGCCTGCTTCTACGACCCTGAGATTAATCCCACCTACGCCGACATGGCGGCGCACTACGGCGCCGTGGTGCTGCCGGCGAAGGCGTACCGGCCGCGATATAAGGCCACCGTGGAGAACGGGGTGCTGGTAGCCAAGCGGTGGATCCTGGCGGTGCTGCGGCACCGCACGTTCTTCAGCCTGGCCGAACTGAACGCCGCCATAAAGGAGTTGCTGGAGAAACTTAACACGCGCGAGATGCGAAAGGTCAAGAAATCACGCCGACAGGTTTTCGAAGAGGCCGACCTTCCCGCCGCGCTGAAGCTGCCGGCAAGTCAATATGAGTACGCCGAATGGAAGAAGGTGCGCGTGAACATTGATTACCACATCGAGGTGGACCGACATTACTACAGCGTGCCGTTCCGGCTGATACGCGAGCAGTTGGATGTGCGCTTAACCGCCGATACGGTGGAAGCGCTTTTCAGGGGCGAGCGGGTGGCCGTGCACGCGCGGTCGCGCGTGCCCTGCAAAGCTACCACGCTGGCGGCGCATATGCCGGCCGAGCATCGCCAGCATTCGGAGTGGCCGCCGTCGCGCATGCTGGAGTGGGCGGGCAAGAACGGACCAGCTACGGGGCAGTTGGCCAACGAGATCCTGGCGTCGAAGTCTTTTCCCGAGCAGGGGTACCGGGCGGTTATGGGGATAATGCGGTTGAAGCGCGCCTATAGCCCGGAGCGGCTGGAGGCCGCCTGCGCCCGCGCGCTGCGCTACAGGTCTATATCCTACCGGGCCGTCAGTTCTATTCTGGCCCGCGGCATAGAGAGTCAGGCAGAGCCTGAGGCTGAGCAGGCGCCGCTGCCCATGCACGAGAATATCCGCGGCGGAGATTATTACCAGTAAAGGAGACAACATGCTGAAAGAAGCGACAGTAAACACGCTAAATGAGATGAAGATATTCGGGATGGCGAAAAGCCTGCCGGAGCGATTATGCGACCCGCGCCAGGCAGAATTGGATCACGCCGGGTTCGTAGGGTTGCTGGTCGAGGACGAAAAATCGTACCGCGAGGACAAGCGCCTTAGGCGCATCCTAAAGAATGCAAAACTGCGCTTCCCGAGCGCCTGCCTTGAGGATGTGAACTATCAACATGCCAGAGAACTGCCCAAGACCACCATGCGCGAACTTGGGACGACGCGCTGGGTAGAAGCTTACCGCAACGTACTGCTTACGGGGCCTACCGGCATTGGAAAAAGCTGGCTGGCATGTGCACTGGGAAATTTTGCCGCGAGGGCTGGCTTTACCGTGGCGTACCTAAGGATGCCGCGCCTTGTTGAGGCGCTGCAACAATCCCGTGGCGAGGGGACCCACCTGAAAGCGCTGGAGAAGCTGGCCAAAGTCAGGGTTTTGATCTTGGACGATTTCCTGATTACGCCGCTTCAGGCTGCAGAACGAAAGGACCTGCTGGAAATAATTGAGGATCGCTATCAGAACGCGTCAACGATAATCGGCAGCCAGTGCCCCATCAAGGGCTGGCACCACGCTATAGGCGACCCCACCCTAGCCGACGCCATCTGTGACCGGCTGGTGCATAACGCGTACAAGATAGAACTGAAAGGACCGACTATCCGGACCTGAAAGTAGAAGCGCTACAGCAGTAGAGATTGAGAAAGGGAGAGGAAAAAGACTAAACTAGGAGAAGCTCAGCGTCACTTCGTTCCGATGGGCCTCGGCATGGTCCGAACTGCCCCTCGCCTTCAGCCCGAGATGGCCCTCGGCATGACCGGAATCCGCAGCATAGGGAAGTGTGATATTTAAAAATATCCCCGCCAATACAAATGCCCACGCGATAAATC
>CAIRNJ010000010.1 GCA_903879915.1 uncultured Elusimicrobia bacterium | reverse complement strand
TATGTCAGGAGGTCTGGATTCAGGTTAATCCGGCATGCTCCGACATGTAATAAAGTCAGCAACGTCCCTTACGATAAGGTAAACTTGTATTATGAAAACCCGCTGGTTTAATCATCCGCTGGATCGGGAGATATCCCGGATAGCCGTGCCGGCCTTCCTGGGGTTCCTGGGCTTCATCCTTTTCGACGCGATCAACATCTTCTGGGTGGGCAGGCTGGGGACCTCCGCCATCGCCGGTGTGGCCTCGGCCGCCTTCCTGACCTGGGCGGTCATGGCGGCGATGAGCGCCACCACCGCCGGCGCCGGCAGCCTCATCGCCCAGCTCTTTGGCGCTGGCCGCAGCGAAGAGGCGCGGCGAACGGCCGTTGAGGCCGCCTGGCTCAGCCTTGGAGTATGCCTCCTGCTCATGGCGCTGCTGCTGCCCGGCATCGGCCCGGTCTTCCGCCTGATGGGCCTGCAGCCCGGTACCGCCGCCTACGCCCGGCAGTACCTCACCATCTATGCCTGCGCCCTGCCGCTTTATTACCTCTGCAACCTGGCCGGCAGCATCTTCAACGCCTACGGCGACACCCGCACCAATGTGCTGATAATGTCCGCGTCGGTGGCCTTCAACGTCGTGCTGGACCCCGTGCTGATACTGGGCTGGCTCACCGGCCGGCCCTTCGGCGTGCCCGGGGCGGCGGCCGCCTCGGCCATCTGCATTACCTGCGCGCTTGTGCTCCAGGTGATCTTCCTGCGCAGGCGCGGCTACCTGCCGCCGATGAGCGAAGTGGTCCGCTTCCCCGTTTTCATCCGGGCAAAGCGCATATTGGCGATAGGCGTGCCGGCCGCCTCCGTGAATGTGGTCTGGTCGCTGGTCTATCCGGCCCTGACGGCCATAATCACTCGCTTCGGCGAAGCCCCGCTGGCCGGCTTAAGCGTGTGCTTCCGCTGGGAGGGCATCCCGTATTTTCTTGGGATAGGATTTTCCACCGCCATGGCCACGCTGGTAGGCCAGGCCTATGGCCGGGGCGATATGCAGCGCGTGCGGCAGATAGTCGTGCGCGGCCGCCTGCTCATCACCGCCCTGCTCCTGCCGGTGGCGCTGGCCTTTATCTTCATTCCCGAACTGCTGGTGCGGCCGCTGACCTCGGATCCGGAAGTTATCTCCAACGCCGCCCGCTACCTGCGCATCGTAGGCTATTTCGAGGTGTTCCTCGGCTGGGAACTGCTCTTCGAAGGCGTCTTCACCGGCCTGGGCCATACCCGCGACTACATGCTCATCTCCGTCCCGCTCACGCTGACGCGCTGGCCCGCGGCCTGGCTGCTGGCCATAACCCTGGGCCTGGGCACGACGGGGATCTGGTGGGCCATAAGCCTGTCTACTTTAGCCAAAGGACTTTGGACGTCCTGGCTCTTCCACAAGGGCGCCAGTACCTCGCGCCTGCTCGCCTCTCAAACTCCCCCGGCTCTGGCGCCGCAGCTGTAGCCGTTCCGCCAAAAAAATAAACCGCCGGGCTTCCCCGGCGATGTCAGTTACGGCAATAGGGTCTTGATTTTTAGCAGCAATCCCGATATACCTGAACGCGGCGGCCGTCGTCGTCGAAAACGCCCGCGAAGGGATGGTCGTCGGCCACATATAGAAAACCTCCCGGCTTAAGGAACCGCGCCGCCGTGCGGAACCAGCGCTTGAGATCCCCTATCCAGCAAAGCGCGCCGTATGAAGCGTAAACGATGTCGAACTTGCCCAGCGCCCGCCCGAGCGAATACACATCAGACAGCACGAAATCAGCCGGCACGCCGGCCCGGTCGGACAGCGCCCGCGCGGACTCAATGGCTTTGGGCGAAAAATCCGCGCCGGTAACGCTGGCGCCCCGCCGCGCCCACGAGAGCGTATCCAGCCCGAAGTGGCACTGCAGATGCAGCAGCCTCCGGTCCTTTACCGGGCCCACTTCCTTCAGCTCCAGCGGCAGCAGACTGCTTTTCCCCCGCAGGAAGCCCGCCACATTGTAAAAGCGCGAGGCCGCGTGCAGCGCCACGCGCTCGTCCCAGTTCTTGCGGTTGGTCTTTAAATATTTATCCATACATTCTTTGTTTTTTGTCTATAAAGATATAATTTTACCGCGTTAGCCCGAAATACTCTCCAGGTAGTTTTTTACCTCGGGCCTTTTTCTCCCCTATTTCTCCTGGCGCAGTGCCATGCAAACAGCTATTTTCTCTCGCTGTGTTTTGACAGAAAGATCCCCTGGGCGATCGCGAAGAGCAGCAGCAAACCCGTGCCGCCGAACAATTTATAATTGACCCAGACGCTGATGGGAAAATTGAAAGCGAAGGCGACCAGCAGGTTAAGCACGCCCATCACGGCGAAGAAGCCGGCCCAGGCCAGGTTGAGCTTGACCCACAGGAGCTCGGGCAGCTTCACCTGGGCTTCGAGCATGTTGCGTATCAGGTTTTTTTTCAGGGCTCCGGCAGAGAACAGCAATACTGCCGCGAACACCCAGTATAGCACCG
>CAIRNJ010000009.1 GCA_903879915.1 uncultured Elusimicrobia bacterium | reverse complement strand
CTAACGGCGGCACTACAACATGGAGATTTCGCATGTAGAGTAATCATACATGCGAATTATCCTATATAAAGAGGGGATAACTCGACGAAAAATCAATGATTTGATGTGCAGTTTGTCAACCGATTTTCTTTACCCAACCCCGAATTGCGACCACCTCCAAAAGCTGAAATTTTCCCCAAGCTTGCCATACGTGTTCACGGAGTACGGCAGCATAATGGCCGCCAATCTCCTGAATTCTCAGCAAGCCATACATGTAAGCATTGCCGTGGTTCGCACTTTTGCCCGGTTACGCGAGATGATAGCGGCGCATAAGGAACTTGCGCGCCGTCTGGATGAGTTAGAAAAGAAATGCGACATCCGTTTTTCGGCCGCTTTCACGGCCATTCGCCGCCTGTTGCCCGGCAGCACCCGGAAACACAAAAAACAAATCGGCTTCACCGCCAGGTGAAGATAGGTGAGCTAGTGTGGACAGCGCGGAGGCCATTCCTTCAGCGCCACACCCGCCGGGAGTGCACTTTGTCTTTGGCGCGGAACGCCGCTTCCAGGTCTACGCCGTAATAGCTGGCTATGGTGCAGACGTACATCAGCACGTCCGCCAGCTCCTCGCTGACGGTGCCTATCCTGGAATGCCGGCCCACCGGGATACCCTCTTCTTTCCTGATGGCCTTAAAAAGTTCCCCCATCTCTTCGCCGAGTATCAGGCATTTCTCCAGCACGCGCTGGTTGCCGAAGCCCCGCTTTTTGGCCTCGCGCTCGATATAGCGCTGCAGCTGGGCCAGCGTAGCCCCCTCAGACAGACCGGTGTCAGTTTTTTTCATCCCTCAATTCTACAAAACAAAACCGCCGGGCTTTCCCGGCGGCGTAAACTTCACGAGGCTTATTTCACAAACGCTTCGATAATGTCGTAGTACATCACGTCCCCGGCCACCGGAGTGAGGTCGCGGGGGTTCGCAGCCAGCACGCCCCTGGCCACCCGCTCCGCGCTTATATTCACGAACCCGGCGGCGGCCAGGTCCTCTATAAGCAGTTCCTGTATAACCCCGCGCAGGTGGCCAAAGCCCTCCGCCCGCCGGGCGGAGGCGGAATCCCTGGCGTAGGCGCAGGTCATGGCCAGCAGCCTGGCGCCGGATTTCATAACGCGGCGGATCTCGGCCGCCGCGGCGCCGGAGTTCGACACTTCCTGCAGGCCGCCCAGCGTAGTTGCCGCGTCCATCACCCCCGCGCGGAAGGCCAAATGTTTGATGTCGGTGGCCACGGCGGCGAACTCCCTTTTTATGCCGTGTTCGGCCGCCAGCCGGCCGCGGGCGTAGCGCAGCTCCTCCGGGAAGATGTCCGTGGCTATGGGCCGGAAATCCCCGCCGCTCTCCAGCAGGTAGCGCAGGTTGCTGCCCGGGCCGGTGGCTATGTCCAGCACGTTGCCGCGCAGCGCGCCCAGCCGTTCCCTGAACCGCGCCGCCCAGGCGTCCCTGGCGGCCTTGGTCTCCTCGTTGAGATAGTCCGAATAGGTCTTGCCGTTCTCGTCTTGGTCTACGCCGGGCTTGTATTCGCCGTCCCAGTCCTTGTCGCCGGTAAATTCCGTCATGTCGGAAACTTTGAGGCTGACCAGCCGGTATATCCCGTCCTCCAGCGCGAAACGCTCGCCGCAGCCGCGGCAGCGCAGCTCCGCGTCCAGGCCGCCCCGGCATACGGGGCAGCAGATAATGTCATTCACGGATATCATATGGTCATTTAGTGATCGGCGCCCCTTGCCCTCTCTTACCGCGGGACGCCGAAGAGCATGGCGCCTTCAGCGATCTCCTCTTTCTCCACGCCGCGCAGCATCAGGCTTATGTTCATGCCGGCCCCGGCCGTCTTCACTCCGGGGCGGGCATCCTCGTCCAGCTGCAGGTCTACGCGGCAGGTCCTGCGCTCGCCGCCGGAGGAGGTGAAGTACACGGTGTCGCCGCTGGAAACGGCCCCGGCGTCCACCTTGCCGGTAACCACCGCGCCCCGCCCCGCGATGCCGAAGATCATCTCTGCCCGCATAGCGAAAGCCGCGGCCCCGGGGCCGCTCTTGGAACCAAAAAGTCCGCTCAGAAATCCCATATTTTCTCCGTGCAAATTACAAATATAGCAGTTTTGCCCGCGCGTGTTTTTTGGAAACAAATAGGGACGCCAAAACCGTCGGGTTGCCCCGGCGGTTGAACCGCGGGATGTTAACAAATAGTCATTAAGTCAAGCGTCCCCCCGATATTGCTAAAATAGCCCAATGGCTACCGGTTTTATATTCCTGCTGGACGATATTACGAACATGCTCGGCGATGTGGCCGTGCTCAGCAAGCTGGCCGTAAAGAAGACCACCGGCGTGATAGGCGACGACCTGGCGCTGAACGCGCATCAGGTGAACGGGGCGGCCGCCGAACGGGAGCTGCCTATAATCTGGGCCGTAGCCAAAGGTTCGGTAGTGAACAAGGCCGTGCTGGTGCCCGTGGCGCTGCTGCTCAGCGCGCTGGCGCCGGGCCTTATCTCCCCGCTGCTGATGACCGGCGGCGCGTACCTGTGCTACGAAGGTTCAGAAAAGATCATACAGAGGCTGCTGCACGGCAAGCCCGGGCGCGCGCGCGCCCGCAAGGAAAAGCGGCCGCTGCCGAAGAACAGGGCCGAGCTGCTGCTGCTGGAAAAGGATAAGATCAAAGGCGCGGTAAAGACCGACTTCGTGCTTTCCGCGGAGATCATAGTAATAGCGCTGGGCACCGTGGCCGGCGCAACGCTGGTCAGCCAGCTGCTTTCGCTGGCCGTTATCTCGCTGATAATGACGGCCGGCGTTTACGGCGTTGTGGCCGTGATAATAAAAATGGACGATTTTGGTTTTTTCCTGCAAAGCAAAGGCGGCGCCTTCAACCTTTGGGCAGGCGGCCTGCTGCTGAAAAGCATGCCGCTGCTGATGAAATTCCTTTCGGTAGCCGGTACCGCCGCCATGTTCCTGGTAGGCGGGGGCATAATAAACCACGGCCTCCACCCCGTAGCCGCCTGGCTGGAGCATATCCACGCCGGCGCCGGGGCGGCCGGCCTGCCCCTGACGCTGCTGCTGGAGGTGCTAATGGGCTTCATCTACGGCGCGCTGCTCTGCGGGTTATTTTGGACAGCCAGGGATTTGCGCAGACACTTCAGCAACGCCCCGTCGAAATAGAAGCTTCCCTAGCGGCCAAAACAAAACCGCCGGGCTTTCCCGGCGGTTGAACCGCGGAATGTTAATAAATAGTCATTAAGTCATCAGCGTCCCCTCTACACCGGCGCCGATAGCGTCCAATACTTCCAGATTCTTCATAGCTCTTTTATGGCCTTGCGCTGCGGCTTTTCGCCACCACTCCAGAGCCTTGGCCTTGTCCGTTTCTACCGACAGACCTTTTGCATACAGGAGGCCAAGGCCGCATTGCCCTTCCGCATCCCCCTGTTCGGCCGCTTTCGTCCAGAACTCGCGGGCTTTTTGATAGTCCTGTTCAACCCCGTCACCGTTACAATACATTTCCCCCAGGTTGGCCTGCGCCGCCGCCAGCCCCAGTTCCGCCGCCTGGGAGAACCATGCGGCAGCCCGGGCACGATCGGCCGGTATCCCATCCCCCGAGTAGAACTTCGACCCGAGGACCATCATAGCTTTAACATCTCCGGCTTCCGCAGCGCTGACAAGGGGGCCGCCGGTGAATTCTTTACGGAAACGGTAAGAAGCGTAAACGCCCCGCAGCGCCCCGCCCGCGCCGCCTATGACCGGGGAGAATAACGTCATGCCGCCCAGAATAAACAGCATGCCTATATCCTGAGGCGCTATGAATATGGAATACACGATGTACAACGCCAGCAGTATCACGAACGGGACCGCCGGGAGCATCCCCGAGCTAAGCCCGCTCACGGCAGCATTAAAATAAAAGCCCGTCCTGACCGGCCGCGAGCAAACGAACCCGGCCACTGTAAGCCCGGGAAAGAAACAAAGGACCAGGGATATAAAAAGAAGGTTTTCACCGGGACTGCCCGGGCTGCTGACATGCCGGGTTAACAGGATGTTTAAAAAAATTATCGTTACGGCCAAAGCGGCGCCGGCGGCAAGCGCCATAAGGCGGCCGCTTGGTTGCGGATACGCTTCATTTACTCCCGGTGTCTGCGGCATTATCCCTCCCCCGTCAGGGCTTGTCCCTGTATCGCACTACTCCGGCTCTCAGCGCTTACAGTATTCTATCAAAACAAAACCGCCGGGCTTTCCCGGCGGTTCTGTTTTACTTGTTGAAACTTCTTTACTGAAGGGTCAGTTCATTGCTCTTGATAAAACCCTCGGTCCAGTTCCCGCCGCCGCCTAATTCGGCCTTGCGGACCTTGTAAAAGCTCCCGTCCTGGCCGATTATCAAGACTTTCTCGCCGCGGTTGAGCGTTGCCGCGTCCCCGGGGAAGAACCAGGTGGCTTTTTTCTTTACGTCGGTGCCGTCCTTTATAACCACGCCCACCTTATTGGGGTTGGTCCTGGTATACATCTGGCGGGCATCGCCTACGGGCTGGCCCTTTTCCGAGAACGTCACCACAAGGGCGTCCGCGTCCGGCGCCACCACATCGTAGAGCTTGCCCACTTTCAAGGTCACTACGGTTTTCGCCCGGCCGCCTACGCCGACGGCCTTCAGATCGGGCACCAGGGTTATCTCCCCGCGCTCGTTCTTGACCACTATGGCTACGGTGTCCGACATCTGGGAACCATAGTTCCTTATTTCGGCCTTCATCATTACGTTCTCGCTGGCTTCGAACTGGCCGTTGCCGTTCTCGTCGTAGAACGAGATGTTGAAGACCTTCAGCACCGCGTTCTCGCTGTAATACTTGTCCGCAGCCGCTATACCGGCCTGTTTGCCCGCGGCAAAGGCGGCGGGATACACCGTAGCAGTCGTCTGTTCGTAGCCCGCTTTGTAGCCAAGCTTCGTCTGTACGGCGCAGCCGGCAGCGAAACCTTCCTTCTGGCCGGTAGCCTGGCCGTTGCTCAGACCCATAGCTCTCTGGTCGGCATATTCCATTCTGTTGTAGCTGTCGTAGTACGAGTTATACGTAGTGTTATACGCCGTCTGATAAGCTTCCTGGTAACCCTTTTCTTTGCCATCGGCAAAGGCGGTCCGGTAGCTGTTCGAGTACTGCACATCGTAGGCCTGCCTGTAGGCGTTCTGGAATCTCTCGTTATAGCCCTGCCGCTTGGCGAACTCATACGCCCGCTGGTAGCTATTGCGATAGCCTTCCTGATAACCTTCCTGATAGGCGCGCTGCTCTTCCGGGGTATTATACCCGTTGCGGGCCGTCGCTATAGGAGCGCCGGTAGCTAAACCCCTCGTAAGGGCGCTCTTAGTGAAGAAGCCTTTAGTATCGAGGGTAGAGTTCTGAAGTTCGGCCTCGCGCTGGCTGAAACCGGCCTGATAACCGGCCTTCTGCCCGTTCGCGGCCTCAGTAACAGCAGCCTCGGCCTGCCCTTTGGCGAAGCCCGCATTATAGGAAGCGGCGTCCTGCAGACCTAACTGTTTCGCCGTGGCGAAGGCTGAATTGTAACCGTTCGTATAGCCCTCGTCATAGCAGCGCTTCTGGCCGGCCGCGGTGCCGTTAACGGTACCGGCGTTCTGGCCGTCCGCATTGCCTCTCTGGGTTCCCGCGGACTGATCCACGGTATAACCGTCCCTATAGCCGGCCTGCCTGCCAGCGGTATCACCTTCGTCGGCGCCTCTCCTGCGCCCTTCTCTTTCACCGGAATCTACGCCGTCCGCGTAACCTCTCTGACGGCCTTCTCTTTCACCCACTGCGGCGCCATCCCTTATGCCGGCGTTACGCGCCTGGGTGGTATCTACCGGCGCGGGCGGCTGGGGCTGCGGAGGCTGGGGCTGCGGGGGCTGGGGTTGCGGGGGCTGGGGCTGAGGCCCGGGCTGGGGATGCGGGCCAGGCTGAGGGCCGGGCTGAGGACCAGGCTGGGGGCCGGGGCCGGGATGCCAAGGCTGACCGCCGTGGTCACCGCCGGGGCCACCGTGATCTCCACCGGGGCCGCCAGGACCGCCATGGTCGCCGCCAGGACCACCGGGGCCGCCAGGGCCGCCAGGGCCGCCGTGATTGCCGCCGGGGCCGCCGGGAAAACCGCCGGGAAAGCCGCCGGGCTGGCCGGGAAACGGCTTGGCTTGTAAATCTTTCTGATCTTGTAGGATTTTGGTAACATCCGACAGTTGAATAGCCCCGCCGCTTGAGGCAAAGACCACGCTCGAGGCTAACAGAAGAGAGGGAAACACCGACGCCGCGCAGAATGTTTTTTTCATTAACATACCCCTAGGTTACCGGATTTACTGACCATCTAACCGTTAGGATATTGTAGCCGACCTCTCCCCGGGCATTGTAGAGCAGAAAGGCCCAGAGGCTGCAGAAATAATGGCCCCCCGGGCATAGGCCCTTTGGCCATAGGCCATTCTCCCCGCGTTCACTCCCGGCGGTTTCGCATTAATGTTCCCCAAAGGAATAAGCCCTTTCATATCTCCACTGATCATCCGGGCATATATTCAGGCGCAGCTATTTTTCCGGCTTGAAACCGGGAATTGTTTTAATGCCCGGGGCTGGTTCCTGGGGCGGGGTCATCAACATTTTTATGGCGTCGAACACGCTTTTAAACTGCGAGTCGTATTTATTTTCCAGCTCTTCAAGCTTGTGCTGAAGTTCTTTATGCGTGGAAAGTATTTGCCTAAGTTTCACAAAAGCCCGCATTATCGCGATATTAACTTGAATGGCCTGTTTGCTGTTAAGAACACTGGAAAGCATGGAGACCCCCTGCTCGGTAAAGGCGTATGGATTGGCGCGTCTTGCCCCTCCCCAACTTGAAGTCACGATCTGGGGTTGGGTAAAGAAAATCGGTTGACAAACTGCACATCAAATCATTGATTTTTCGTCGAGTTATCCCCTCTTTATATAGGATAATTCGCATGTATGATTACTCTACATGCGAAATCTCCATGTTGTAGTGCCGCCGTTAG
>CAIRNJ010000008.1 GCA_903879915.1 uncultured Elusimicrobia bacterium | reverse complement strand
GTCCAGGCTTTCGGCGCCTGGGAATACGAGACAGGCGCTTCCAGCCGCGTTACTGTGGCTGTCATCGACAGCGGCATAGAAGGTACGCACCCCGAATTCGCCGGCAAGTTCTCCGACTCCGTCAGCCAGTTCTGCGACCCCGGCGGCAATAAGGATATCGGCACGGACAATTCCTCGTGCGTCGCTCAAGCTCCCACGCAGGCCTGCTTCCACGGCACGGCGGTGGCCGGAGTGGCCGCGGCCGGTGGGGATAACGCCATCGGCGTCGCCGGCCTCAGCTGGGGGGCCAAGCTGGTCTCCATGAAAGTTTTCAGGGACGCCGACTGCCCGGACGACTGCGGTTCCACGGCCTGCGGCACCGACGATTGGGCCATGGCCGACGCGCTCAGTTTCCTGGCGGCGAAGCACAACAACGCCTCTTACGGGAAAATAGTGGCTAATCTGAGCGTAGGCTGCCCGGGCTGCGACTGCCTGGGGCCCATGCAGACGGGCGTAGATACTGCCGTGGCCGCCGGCATGCTGATCTTCGCGGCCGCGGGCAACGGCGCCGACGCCGTTATAGATTCTCCCTCCAACTGTTCCGGCGTGATAGCCGTGGGCGCCACCGACGCGCAGGATAAGCTGGCCTCTTTCTCGAGCACCGATTCCACGATGGCCGTCAAAGGCCTGACGGCCCCGGGCGTGGCCGTTTACACCACCGACCTCAACGGCGGCTACAGCTCCGTCTCCGGGACTTCCTTCTCCTCGCCGCTGGCCGCGGGCCTGGCCGCGCTGCTCTGGTCGGCGAAGCCTTCTTATACGGCCGCCCAGATCTTCGGCCTGATGAAGAACTCGGCCGACGACCTGGGGACGCCGGGCCCTGACCGGAGCTTCGGCTGGGGCCGCATAAACGCGCTGAAAGCCATGCGCCTGGCCCTGCCCGGGGCTAAAGGTTCAGCCGGTTCCGGCAAGGCCGCGGCTTATCCCAACCCTTTCAGGCCCAAAACGCAGCGCCTCGTTTCTTTTACCCTTTCTGACGCGCTGGTAGGCGCCGGCCTGGAAGTGAAGATCTATACCTCCGAAGGGGAACTGGTGAAGAAACTGACCACCCTGGCCTGGGACGGCAGCAACGAGGCCGGCGCGGCGGTCGCCAGCGGCGTTTATCTTTTCAGGGTAAAGACGGACAAGGACAGCGCCGTAGGCAAGTTCGCGCTGATACGCTGAACTCTTATGCTCGTATTCAATAAGACGGACAACAAGCAGGTTAGCGCCGCGGCGGAGCGGGCCGATACTTTCAACGCCCGCCTGTTCGGCCTGATCCCGCGCCGGATGCTCGGCGAGGAAGAGGGCCTGTGGCTGGAGCCCTGCGCGATGATACATATGTGCTTCATGCGCTTCGCCATAGACGCGGTTTTCCTGGACAAGGGCCTGAAAGTGCTGCGGGTGCTGGAACATTTCAGGCCGTGGCGGTTCTCCCCCTGGGTTCGCGGGGCGCGCGGCGTGCTGGAGCTGCCGGCCGGGCGCGCCGCCGGGCGTATCCGGCCGGGAGACCTGCTGGAATTCAGGGAGTAATGCCCGGCAGTCAACAACCACCTTGTATCTAATATCCAATAAGTTTATAATAATTGATTGATATGGCCGCTCCTAAAGGACTTCAGCGCAAAAGGAACATGAGGGAAATCCTCATAGAGGAAAAGGTTTTAACCGAAGAGCAGTGCAAGGGCCTTGAAGAAACCTCTAAAAAAGAGAACAAGCCGTTCCAGGTGCTGCTGCTGGAGCAGAAGCTTGTTCCCGAGCTGCAGTTGCTCAAGTTCCTGGCCGACGAATGGGGTTTTAAGGCCATAGACCTGGGCAAGATGGAAGTGCCCCCGGAGATAGTACAGGTGCTGCAGGAGCCCCTGGCCCGCAAGCACCTCTGCGTCCCTTTCGCCCGCCAGGATAACGCCCTGTTCCTGGCCATGGCCGACCCCCGCGACTTCCTGATGGTGGAGGATATCGGCCTGCGCACCGGTCTGGACGTAAAACCATATCTCGCGCTGGCCCCGTGGATATTTAAAGTGCTGGACGCCGTTTATGGCAAGCAGGACAGCGCCCAGGTGGCCCAGCTGGTGGAATCCGTGCAGCAGTCCCAGGCCCAGGCCACGCCCGGCGAAGAGGGGAGCTTTTCTCTCGCCGCCGAGGTGGAAAAAAAGGACATCAGCGAAGTCGACGCCAGCGCCCCGGAAGTTGAGAAGCTCGTCAACGCCATAATACTGGGCGCCCTCAGCACCAAAGCTTCCGACATCCACATAGAGCCGTTCGAGGACCCCAACGGAAAAAATTCCAAGGTGCTGGTGCGCTACCGCGTGGACGGCATGCTGCGCGCGGCCTCTTTCTCTATCCCCTGGGTTTTCCGCAACGCCATTTCGGCCAAGATAAAGATCATGGCCAGCCTCAACATCACCGAGCGGCGCATTCCCCAGAGCGGGCGCATACAGATCATAGCCAAGGGCAATCCCATAGAGTTCCGCGTCGAGGTGGTGCCCACGGTTTACGGCGAATCCTGCGTGATGCGTATCCTGGACAGGGCGTCGGTGCGCGTGGATATAAAGGTGATGGGCTTCCTCCCTGACACCGAGAAGAAGCTGCTCGGCCAGTTCCAGGGCATAGGCGGCAAGAAAAATTTCGGCCTGGTGCTGGTCTGCGGCCCCACGGGCTCGGGCAAATCCACCACCCTTTACGGCTGCCTCAACTACGTCAACCGCCCGGACATCAAGATCCTCACCGCCGAGAACCCGGTGGAATACAATATCGACGGCATCGTGCAGGTGCCCGTCAACCCCGACGTGGCGCTGGGCGGCGGCAAGAAGTTCGACTTCGCCTCCGCGCTGCGCTCCTTCATGCGCCTCGACCCCGACGTCATCATGGTCGGCGAGATCCGCGACGAGGAGACCGCCCATATCGCCCTCGAGGCCGCCATGACCGGCCACCTGGTCTTTTCCACCATCCACACCAACGACGCCCCGTCGGCGCTGGAGCGCCTTACGCAGATGGGCCTGCCGCGTTTCGTGGTGGCCAACACCATGAAAGCCGTGCTGGCCCAGCGCCTGGCCCGCCGCCTGTGCAAGGACTGCAAGGAGGCTGCCGAGCCTACGCCGGAAGAGCTGGCCACCTTCGAGGCCAGCGGCGTCAAGGTCCCGGCCGGGTCGAAGGTGTTCAGGGCCAAGGGCTGCGACATCTGCAAGGGCACCGGCTACAAGGGCCGCGTGGGCATGCACGAACTGCTGATCCTTAACGACGAGATAAGGCTGCAGCTGCTTAAGGACCCCTCCGCCATCCCGGTCAAAGAGATAGCGATGAAGAACGGGATGCGCACTATCGCCCAGGACGGCCTTGAAAAAGTGCTTCTGGGCCTTACCACCGTCAAGGAAGTGCTGGGCGGCGCGGCGGAATAAAGACCGATAAATTTACGGAGGACGAGATGTTAAAAAAATACCTGCTGCTCCCGCTGGTCCTGCTGCTCGGGACAAGCGGCGCCTACGCGGCCGAATACGACGGGTTCCAGGCCGTAAGCGCCGCCGCGCTAAAGCCTTTCGCCCGCGACCTCGGCGGCCTGCTGGGCTCGGGCTCCAACCAGACCGCCCGCTCGCTGGGTTTTTCCGGCTTCGACCTGGGCGTGCGCGCGGCGGCCCAGCTCAAGCCCTCGCACAACAACACGGCGCTCAAAAAGAACAGCGTTTTCGGCCTGGGCGTGGTGCAGGCCGAGATAGGCATGCCTTACCGCATCGACGGCTTCGTGCGCGGCGGGGATTCGGAGGGCCTGGCCGTGGCCGGCGCCGGGCTGCGCTACGGCCTGTGGAACATCTCCGACGATAAGTACAAGATAAACGCCATGCTGGTGGTTATGGCCAACGTGGCGGCGCACCGGTATTTCTACGCCCGGCATTTCAATTACAGCCTGGTCTGCTCCATGAACGTTCCCGGCGTGTCGCCTTACCTGGGCGCCGGTTTCGATTCCACCCGGCTCGAGGTGCAGACCGTCGCCGATCCTGCGCTGTCAGGGAAGAAGATCTCGGTGCTCGAGCCGCGCTTTACGGCGGGGCTCCGGGTCAAGCTTAACCTGGGCTATATTTCCGGCGGGGCCACCTACACGCACGACCGCCTGCTGTTCAACGCGAGCACCGGCATAAGGTTCTGAGAGCGCGGCCGCCCGCAAAGCCGCAGGCCGTGAGCTTCACAAGGTTCACGGCCTGCGTTCTTTTGCGGGGCAGCCCCGGGGGCTACCCTTTGAATTTATCTTTGTAATCCCTGCGCATCTCGCGGTCGATGTCGCGCTTTTTTATGGATTCGTGCTTATCCGGAGCTTTTTTGCCTTTGGCCAGTCCCAGCAGGACCTTCGCCCAGCCGTTCTTGAAATATACTTCCAGGGCCACCAGCGCCATGCCTTTCACGGACAGCGCTCCCGAAAGGCGCTTTATCTCCTGCCGCCGCAGCAGCAGCTTGCGGGTGCGCAGGGGGTCGATCTCTTTCACGGTGTTGTAGGCGTAGGGCGCTATGTGCAGCCCGTACAGGTAGAGCCCGTCCTTTTCCGCCCTGGCGAAAGCGGAGGTCAGCGTGGCCTGCTTGAGCCGCAGGGATTTGACCTCCGGGCCTTCAAGGGCCAGCCCTGCCTCATAAGTGTCGGATATGTGATAGTCGAACCGGGCTTTGCGGTTGGTCGCCACCTGCTCGATCTTATCCTTTTTTTCCTCTTTCACCATTGTTTCATATTACCAAATATCCTAGAATTATAAAATCGTTCCGCTAAGCGAGGCGGCGGATGCGGAACGGGGTGAGTGGAGAGGTGGCCGAGTGGTTGAAGGCGCAGACCTGGAAAGTCTGTATACTCG
>CAIRNJ010000007.1 GCA_903879915.1 uncultured Elusimicrobia bacterium | reverse complement strand
TTGAATGCGTTCTGATCTCCCGGACTGGAAAGAAAATTTTTTCGCAGAATCCGGGGGACACCTGCGTTCTTAAAAGTGAACAAGTTCGGAGAGGAAGGGAGTCGAACCCTTGATAAGGGTTTACCGCGTATGCCGGTTTAGCAAACCGGTGCCTTCAACCACTCGGCCACCTCTCCATGGAACGCCCCGGGCGGGGCGCGCGGCAAATACTCGCTATACAGAGAGTATACAAAAAAACGCAAAATCTTGTTAGAACAACCGTGTCCCGCCTCCGTATTATTCCCCATTAAAATAGAGTGGAAAACCTCCGCGACAATTAGTAAGATAATTGCAGGGAAAAACTATTAATTCCGGGGCCCGATGCCCGGAACGAGCAGGAAAAAGAAGCGGCCTGGGGGCCGGGTCTTCTGGCGATGTCCGCAACAAGATTCTTGATCCTGGCCACGAGGGAGCGCGCAGGGCCGGCAGCAGCCGCCGGCCTGTCGCGGAGGTGGAATTTATGCCGGTTAAAACAGTAAAGAACGACAGCTATATCCTTATCGTCGAAGACGACCGCGGCACCAGCGAACTCGAAGCCCAGAGCCTTGAGCCGCTCGGCAAGGAAATACGGCGAGCCTACACGGTGGAGGAAACGCTGGCGGCGCTGCAGCGCTCCCTGCCCGAGCTGATGCTGCTGGATTACTCCCTGCCCGGCACCAACGCCATAGAGCTGCTGGAGATGATACGCAAGAAAGGCATAACCCTGCCGCCGTTCCTTATCGTGACGGGCCGCGGCGACGAAGGCGTGGCCGTGGAGACCATGAAAGCCGGCGCCCAGGATTACGTTATCAAGGACTCCTATTTCCTTAAGAACCTGCTGCCCGCCACCTCCAAAGCCCTGGAAAAAGCGGAAATAGTGAAGGAGCTGCAGCTTTCCAAGCGCTCCGCGGAAGCGGAAAGGCAGAAATACGAGGAGCTTTTTACTTTCGCCCCCGTGCCCTATCTCGCGCTGGACGCCGAGGGCCACGTGTTCGAAGGCAACCTGGCCTGGTTCAAGACCTTCGGCTACTCCGCCGGGGACATCGAGGGCCGCTGGGCGGGGGATTTCCTGACGGAAGAGTACAGGACCGAATTCAAAAGGAATTTTGCCGCCTTCGTTAAAAAAGGCAGCCTGGAAGGGCTGGAACTGAGCGTTCTTACCAAGGCCGGGCAAATACGGAAAACTGTCCTGAGCGGGCGCGTAGTCAAGGACGCCAATAATAATTTCGAGCGCGCGCAATGCGCGTTCACGGACATAACCGAACGGGCTGACGCCGAGCTGGAGCTCAAGACCATAACCCGCATGTATAACCTGCTGGCGCGCGTGAACCAGGTGGCGGTGCAGGAAAAGACGGTTAAAAGCCTGCTGCAGGAGATCTGCAACGCGGTAGTAGCGGCGGGCGGCTTCCGCATGGCCTGGGCCGGCACACTGGACCGGGATACCGAAGCCATAAGGCCGCTCTGCTCCGCCGGCGCGGTACACCATTACCTGGACGGCATACAGGTGTCTGTGGGCGACGGGACCGCCGGGCAGGGCCCGGGCGGAACAGCGGCCCGCACCGGCAAGATAACACGCGTAGACGATATCGGCACCGACCCGAGAATGGCGCCCTGGCGCGAAAAGGCCCTGGAGCGCGGCTACAGGTCGGTGACCAGCATCCCGCTGCGGAGCGGCAGAAAGGTGGCGTTCGTCCTGAATTTTTACTCCGGCGCTCCCGGTTCCTTCATCAAGCAGGAACTGGACCTGCTCAAGGAGATACAGAACGACACCTCCCTGGCGCTGGAAAACATAGAAACGGAAGAGAAGCGTTCCCGGGCACAGGCGGCCCTTGAGCAGACCTCCGCATACCTGGCGCGCATAATGGACGCCAACCCCGTAATGCTCTATACCCTGAAGAACGACGGAAAAACATTTCCGTGCGTCTGGATAAGCGGCAGCGCGCGGAGAATACTGGGCTACGATACCGGCGAGATACTGACCAAGGGCTGGTTCAAGGCCAATCTGCACCCGCAGGACCAGGCCCTGGTGACCGCGGCCCGCGAGGAAATGATACGCACCGGCTGCTCCGAAGCCGACTACCGCTTCAAAAAAAAGGACGGCTCCTATATCTGGGTCAAGGCGCAGATGAGCGTTCCGAAGAACGGCGGGGACATAAGCGGCTCCTGGACGGATATCACCCTGCTCAAGGAGAGCGAAAGCCGCCTGCAGGCGCTGCTCAACGCCCTGCCCGACGGCCTTATAGTGCGGCGCGGGTACGAGATAATATTCGCGAACAAAGGCGCGCTGAGCCTGACCGGGGTGAAGAAAAGCGAGGACCTGCTGGGCCGGGCGGCGCCCGACCTGCTGCCTTCGCAGCTGCGCGAAGACTTCATAAAAAGCCTTAAGGAAATAGACATGAAGGAAATAACCACGCCGCCGGTAGCCGCGCTGCTTAACCGCGCCGACGGGAAGACCGTGGAGATAGAGATCTCGGGCGCGCCCATCGTGTTCGGCGGCGAGCGCTGCGGCCTTGTTATCTTCCGGCCTGTCCCCGGAAAAAAACAGCCCGGCGGCGCGAAGCCGCGCTGACCCCGCCGGCGCGGGCCCTATAATTGCTAAAATTACCCTGCCCGCCGCGTACCTGGCGGGCAGGGTAATTTTATGAAGCTCCTTAAAACCACGCCACGGAACATCAAGCTGGCCGCCGCCCTGATAAAGGCCGGCGGGGTAGTGGCTTTCCCCACGGAAACCGTTTACGGCCTGGGCGCCGACGGCTTCAACCCCGCGGCCTGCGCGCGCATCTTCGAGATCAAGCGCCGCCCGCGCTTCGACCCGCTGATACTGCACGCGGCTTCCATCAAGCAGGCGGCAACCCTTTTTAAGCGCGTGCCGGCGCCGGCGCTGCGCCTGATGAAAAGGTTCTGGCCCGGGCCGCTCACGCTGGTACTGCCCAAAAGCGCCGCTGTGCCCGACATAGTAACCGCCGGACTGGCCACCGTGGCCGTGCGCGTACCGGCGAACCCGGCGGCGAGAGCCCTGGTAAAGGCCGCTGGCCGCCCCATAGCCGCGCCCAGCGCCAACAGCTTCGGCCGCCTCAGCCCCACCACGGCGGCGCACGTAAAGAAACAGCTGGGGTCCGGCCCGGACCTGATCCTGGACGGGGGGAAAACCCGCATAGGGGTGGAATCCACCATCATCACTTTCATAAAAGGCCGCCCCGTGCTGCTGCGCCCGGGAGGCCTGCCGCTGGAAGAGATAGAGAAGATAGCCGGAACGGCCGCGCGCGCGCCCGGCGCCGGCCGGCGGTCGCCCGCGGCCCCGGGCTGCCTTAAGAAACATTACGCCCCCGCGGCAAAACTAAGAATTATCGCGCCCGGCCAGCGAGTAAGGCCAGGCGGCGCCGCGGCCTACCTGGCGTTCTCTAAGAGGCCCGCCGGCAAATTCCGGGCGGTGCAGGTGCTTTCCGCCGGCGGGGACCTGCGCGAGGCGGCGGCCGCTCTTTTCAGCGCCCTGCACAAGCTGGAAAGCTCGGGCGCGCGTACCATCTACGCCGAGAAAGTGCCGCCGCACGGCCTGGGCCGGGCTATAATGGACCGCCTGAAGCGCGCGGCGGCCTGAACGCCGGGAGGAAATATGCTGACCGCGCTGAGAGCCGATTTTAAAAAAGCCGCCGATCCCGCCAAGGCCGCCCTGCTGGCGCGTTTTTTCAAGACCGGGAAGGGCGAGTACGCCGAGGGGGACAGGTTCCTCGGCCTTACCGTGCCGCAAACCCGCCTGCTGGCGAAGAAATATCAGGCCCTGCCGCTGACCGCTGCGGTCACCCTGCTGCATTCGCCCTGGCACGAGGAACGGGTCTGCGCGCTGGTGCTGCTCGCGGAAAATTTCCGCCGGGGCGGTGAAAAAGAAAAAAAGGGGATCTACCGGCTGTACCTGGCCAATACGCGCTATATCAACAACTGGGACCTCGTAGACATGAGCGCACCGCGGATAGTGGGCGGCTGGCTGGCAGATAAAAGCAGGCGGCCGCTTTTCAGGCTGGCGAAATCCGAATTGCTGTGGGAACGCCGGATAGCCATGCTGGCCTGCCTGAACTTTATCGTGAACGGGGAAAGCGCCACCGCGCTGGAGATAGCCGGCGCGCTGCTGGCCGACGAGCATGACCTGATGCACAAGGCCGTGGGCTGGATGCTGCGCGAGACCGGCAAACGCTGCTCCCAAAAGGTGCTGCTGGCTTTCCTGCGCGCGAATTACGCGCGCCTGCCGCGCACCGCGCTGCGCTACGCCATAGAGCGTTTCCCGCTGAAAAAAAGAAAAGCCCTGCTGGCGGGCAAATTTTAAGAACTGCATGCCGACATACGACAGGAACCTCAAATATCTCCCGGCGCTGCTGCTGGCGGCCGCCGCGCTGGGTCTGCCGCCCCGCGCGGCGGCGGCCGGCATAATGGACCTCGACGCGGCGAATACGCTCAACCCCGTCGCGGCCCCCCGGACCGAGGGAAAGGCCGGCCCGGAGGTTAGCGTTCATAGTTCCTCCAGGCCCGGGGCCCTCTGGCATTTCGATTTTTTCCTCACGGACCCGCCCAACAAGTTCAACTGGAGGATAGACGTGCATGTCGCCAACAAAGTGCCGCAGGAAGCCGGGCACAGGCACGGCGATTCCCCGCCGGAACTGTTCTATTACCCGGACTGGCCGGACAGAACGAAGGTCGCCAGCCTCAGGAACGTGACCGTGCATTCCCCGGTGCTGGACCAGGACCAGACGTTCACCCTGTATTTAACCACGGCCAGCTATGCCCAGCAGATCACGGCCTACGGCTACTACACCACCATAGATGCCGGCGTGACCTTCCATCCGACCATCGCCAACGACGTGGAGATAAGGACCCGGGGCCTCGAGCCGCTGCCCGGCAACGACGCGCTTTACCGGCCGGCGGGGGGGAGCGCCGCTCATCCGTACAACCATTACGGCACCACTACCACCTTGGCAGCCCTGAAAGACCTGGCCGCGGAGTGGAAGAAGAGCTCGCCCGGCGCGCAGGCGCCGGAATACGGCAATATCAGCCTGCCGTGGGGCGGCGCCATCGACGCGGATAACGCTTGGAAGGCCCAGGACCTCAACCACGCTTTCGGGATAGCGGCCGACGTCGGCAAAAGGAATTTCAGCGGCGGCGAAAGGGCCGCCCTGATAAAATTAATGTGCGGCCTCGGCTTCGGCGTGTATAACGCCAAAGAGGGCGCGAAAGAGCATTACCATGTAGTGAACCTGAAGGAGCTGGCGCGGCTCAGGGCCGCGAACTGGCCGGCGGACTTCAAGGCCGGGGCCGACGGGGCTTACGCCGACTGCTGCGCGGCGAAGCCCGGGACCCCGGAACAGCAAAGATGCGCGGATTACGGCGAGAAAGACGCTGCGCCGGGCCCCGCCGCCCGCCCGGTCCCTAAACCATAAGTCTCAGCACTTGTAGTGCTTGAACATTTCTGCCACGAACAGGAACTGCGCGGCGTGCGCGGTGGCGTGCCTGGGCAGGGCTATCTTCACGCGCGAGTGGTACTCGTCGAGGCGCTGGCTGAGCGCGGCGGCCGCGCCTTTTTCCATGGCCTTCAGCTTCTCGAAATCCAGCACCAGCTTGCCTTTGGTCTCCTTGAGGTAGGCGCGCAGCTCCTCGGCCAGCTTCTCGCCCTGGCAGCGGTCCAGCGCGCCCTCCAGGCGCACCCGCAGCTGGTATTTCCGCCCGTCGTATTCCTCCACCAGCACCGACAGCTTCTGAGGCACGTTGTAGGCGGCGATGCGCCCGGCCAGCCAGTCGCGGCTGAACTTGGCCGGCGGCAGGCGCCAGGCGGCGCGCGTAAGCCCGGGGTTCTGGAACAGGTTGAAGCGCAGTTTGAAGGAAGTCCACAGCGCGGCGGCCACAGCGCCCCAGGCCAGCAGGCCGTCCGCGATGGAAGGCCGGCCGAGAGCGGCGTGAACCCTGTTCTTCAGGCGGAACACCAGGGCGCGGGTATGCAGCGTGGGGGCGAACAGCTCGCCGGCCAGGAAGACCGGGTAGCCTTTGCGCAGCTCACAGGCGTAGCGCTGCGCCTTCAGGCGCAGGAAAGAGTTGGGGGAATCCTTGTGCTTAAGGTAGCCGGTAAGCATGGTCTCGGCCACGCGGTAAATGGACGGGCCCAGCTCCCGGAAATCGGTAGTGAAACACTGCTGCTGCGCCCGCTCTATTTCAGCCGCCGTCATGCGCGGGTGCTCCAGCAGGGATTTGAAGCCGCTGGCCCATTTCCAGTAGCGGGCTGGGTTGGTAACATATTCCTGCCGCAGCAGCCCGCCGGCTTTCACCTTGTCGTAAAGCGGGGTACCGGGGTTCGGGTTATAGATCATGAACTGGCACAGGTCGGGCTTCATCGCCATCAGCTTTTCATGCTCCGCCCGTATTATCTCCGGGGTCTGGTAGTCGAAGCCCACTATCATCGACGCCAGGATCATGATGCCGTTGTCCTTGAGCCCTTTGAAGATCTCCTCCGCCGTCTTCCCGGCGCGCTTGTCGTAGCCCGAGCGCTCGCCCTCGTAGCCTATCCAGACGCCGTCCACGCCCATCTCCAACAGCTCTTCGGGCGTGTACAGGCTGAGGGCCTTGATGCTGGCGAAAACGAAGATGGACAGCGGCCGGCCGCCGGCCTTTACGAGGTCGCGGAACTCCAGCGCGCGCGGGCGGTCCAGCAGAAATTCCTCGTCGAGAATGGTGAACTGCGCGTCGGGGTTCACTTTCACGTGGCGCGCCACCACGTCGTAGATGTCCGCCCCGGTCCGGAGCAGGCGCAGGTGCTGGCGCTTGAAAAAATGGGAGGTGGAACAGAAGTCGCAGCCGTTGGGGCAGCCGAGGCCTGCGAAGATCATGCCGGTGTAGGACGTGGTCTTGGAGAAGATCTGCATATGGCTTTCGATGAACGGGTGCTTGTGCCGGGCCAGCGGCGGCTGGCCGAACAGTTCGCGCATGAAGGTGACGCCCTCGCCGCGGCAGATATGGTCGCCGAACGGCGTTAAAGCTTCGTCGGGCAGCACCGTGCCGTAGCCGCCCAGTATTATTTTCGAGGCCGGGGAATATTTCCGGACCAGCCGGGAAAGCTCCTTCATGCGGTGATAGGTCACCATTATGAAGGAGACGCCCACGAAATCGTAGCCTTTCTTCAGCTCGCGGATCAGCTCCCGCCGGGAGGGGTAATGCAGCACCACGGTGGGGTTCTCGAGGTTCTCCGCGATGTAGTCCAGCGAGAACTGGCGGTGCACGGCGCGCGGGCTGAACATGCCCTGCGCCCGGGTGACCTGCGCGTGCAGCAGCTCGTAGCCCACGCTTTCGGCGTCGCCGTAGGCGGGGCCGATGGGGCGCATGATGCTGGTAAGAAGAAGTTTAGGCTGGGGGATGTTGGTCACAAGGTCTCCGGTATCCGAACGGCGGGATACTGTATTATATCAAGTCCGGAAAGGGCCCACAATGGGGCTTGACGCGTCAAGGCTTAAAGCGCCGGAGATCAGGCTTTTTTCGCCAGCAGCTCGCGGTAATATTCCAGCGTGCGCGCGCCCATTATGGCGGCGGTGAAGCCGGCGCGGACGGTGTCGACGGAATTGCGCGAGAATTTTTCGCGCAGGCCGGGGTCGCGCAGCACCGTTTCCAGCCGGGCGGCCAGCGCGGCGGCGTCGCCGCGCGGGAAGAGCAGGCCGGTCACGCCGTCCTTCACTATTTCCGAATTGCCGGAGATATTGCTGGCCACCGCGGGCACGCCCATGGCCAGGGATTCCCGTATGCTGCCGCTCAGGGCCTCGCCTTTCACGGCGGCGTTCACGCTCACCGAGGCCGCGCTGAGCAGCAGGTCCACGTCGCTGCGCAGGCCGAGGAAGCGCGCCCGGCCGGGCGGGAGCTTGCGGGCGGAATAAAGGGCCCTGAGCCCGGCGCCGTCGGTGCCGCGCCCGGCGAACACCAGCAGGAAATCCAGCCCGCGCGCGTAAAGCAGGCCGACGGCGTCCAGCAGCACGTGCTGGCCTTTATGCGCGCTAAAATTGCCCACCAGCATCACCACCGGCTGGCCGGGCGTTATCCCCAGCTCTTTGACAATGCCGGCATCGGCGGGCCGGGGGAAGAACCGGGCGGTGTCGGTGCCGGAGTAGATGGTGCGCACGCGCTCGGGCGCCAGGCCGTAGGCTATGAGCTGCCTGCGCACCGACTCCGCCACGGCGATAACGCCGTCTATCAGGCGGCTGGTGTATTTAAGCTTCGGGAAGAAACCTTTGACGATGGGGTGCGAGACGCGGCGCGTGAACAGGAAGACCGGCTTGTGTTTCGCCAGTAATTTGGCCATCAGCGCCATGGCGTGCGCCTTAGGGTGATGGGCCTGCATCACGTCCGGTTTGCGCTCGTCGAGCAGCCGGGCCAGCGCGAACGCCGTTTTCAGGTCATAGTCGCGCCGCGGCCTGAAATGCAGCACCTCGAACCCGGCCGCCGCGGCCTCCGTGCCCAGGTCGCCGTCCGCCGGGCAGGCGAACAGGTTCAGGCAGCCGGCGGCGCGCAGCTCGCGCGCCAGCAGCAGGGCCTGGGCGGCGCCGCCCGACCAGCCGAAACTTTCCGTCACATGCAGCACAGTTAATTTGTCAGCCATAATTACAGGGCCTACGCGGCCTGGGCCTAAATAGCCCGCGCGGCTAGGCCCTAATGCACCTTACGAACGCGCGCGCGTCTGGTAGATTATAGTAAATAGGCGCAGCACGGAGAAAAAGCGGATGAAGATCACCATTTTTATACTTACAGCCTGCCTTACCGTTCAGTCAGCCGCCGCGGCGCGTTTTGAGGCTCTCAGCCTGAAAACCATCAGCGCCGAAGCCCGCAGCATCGAGGTCCCGGCCGCCGGCCACGGGAATTATTACCTGGCCCCCGAGTCCTACGATCCGCTGCTGAGCCGCAGCGGGCAGAACAAGCTGAACCTCATCGGCGGCAGCATAGAGATCCCCGGCATGGACGGCACCCTGGAGTTCGCGCGCAAATACCGCCAGTCCGCCTACAGCGTGAACGATCTGCAGAGCGACGTGGCGCTGACCGTTTATACCAAAGGCATAGCCAGGACGCTGCTGAACATCATAATAGGCGCCATCCACGACGGCGGGGACACCGGCGGGGGCACCTACGGCGGCCTCAACCCGGTGGTGCCAGAAGACCCCGCGCTGCAGCCCCATATGCCCACCGAGGCCGAGATCCTGGCGCAGGACATCCCGCAGGACGAAAAAGAGCGCATGCTGGTGCAGCTGCGCAATTCGAAGCTGACGATGGACGGCCGCGTGAACCCTTTCAAAGTGAACGAGATGGTGAAGATGCTGCTGCAGATAATGAAAGAGGAAGCCGCCGGCGGCATAACCCCGAAGCTCGGCACGCCGCATACCTGGAGCCCGGAATTCACCGCTTACTGCCGCGAGAAGGGGGAAGTGATCCCGCTGACCTTCTCCAAGCTCCTGGTGGCGCTGGCCTCGGGCGTGACCTCCCGCCATTTCAGGACCGGGCAGGAAGAGGCGCTTATCGGGTACGTATTGTCCCGCCCCGACGGCAGCGTGACGATGGACGAAATGTTCCGCGCCAGCTACCGCCTGAACGGCGGCGAGTTCTACCTCACCATACTCACGAATCTCAACATCCTTTCGGATTACTGGCGCCACCCGCAGCGCGACGAGCTCGCCGTCACCCGCAAGCTCGCCGCGATCTCCAACTTCTACCAGGGCAAAGGCGACAAGTACGGCGCCTGGTACCACTTCCAGGGCATCATGCTTTACGGCTACGTGCAGGGCGGCCTGCGCGCCTGGCTGGTAGGCAACATAGAGAGCGCCGGCTCGCACGTGCTCTCGCACGGCCAGGACGAGCAGCAGGAGGATTACGTGAACTCCACCGGCGGCAAGGTGGGGGCGAAGATAGCCGGGGCGCTGAAAAAAAAGGAATACGCGGCTTTCACGCCGGACCGCAACTACTGCGACCCGAACGTCTACCTTAACCTTAACGAGGATTTCCGCGACAGGCTGGAGTTCGTCGAGAGCAGGGATTTCGAAGCCCGCCTGGACGAGTCGCGCATGTGGCTTAAGAGCCTGACGCGCGATTACCTGGACTGCCACGTAGAGATAATGTACAACGATTATTCCGGGAAACTTAATTCACAGAACCTGATTAAGCGGGACCACGTGGACTTCAGGAAGGGGAAGAACGTGCCGGTTTCGCTGGGCTTCCCGGACAACCTTACGCTGGCGCGCGCCTTCATAAGCGGCTGCCTGAAGAACGCGCCGGAGAAAAGCTTCGGCACGGATGCGCCGCGCGGATGCTTCGTGGACGCCGGGGCGCGCTGAGGCCGCTCAGGCCGCCTTGCCCAGCACGTAATCCAGATAGACGCCGTACATCTTCGCCGCCCTGTCCGCCGAGCGGAAGACGGGCAGGCCCAGCGCCTGCGCGTAGGCGCAGTAGGGCTCGAACCTGGAACCGCAGGCCACGCAGAAAATAAGCGGTTTGCGCGCGGCCCTGGCGGCCGCCTCGGCGTCCTTCAGGAAAGACTTCTCGAGATCGTCCGGCCAGTCCCCGCCCTTGGGCAGCGTGTTCATCATCACCGTCAGCGGTATCATCGACACCAGCGCGCCGGAAAATTCGTCCGAGGCGAGGGCCGTCCTGACCACGCCGCCGATCGCGGCGTCGGGGGCCATCGGGGTGATGTCCAGCGGGTTCTTCGCGTCCACCAGCGAATCCAGGCTGAACTCCCTGAGCGTCGTGTGCATCTTCGCGGCCACGCCCTCGCCCATGTGGGCCGTCAGGCGGGCGGTCACGCCGTCGGCCATGCCGGCGGCTTCGAAGCCGGCGTTGGAGATGAAGAACGTGTTCCCGTGCTTTATCTCGAAATCCGCGAAGGAGCAGGCCAGGGCGGCCAGGTCGTTGAAATCGTCGAAGGTCTCGGCCACCAGCGCGCCGGCGTGCTCCATGATAAGGCGCGTCACCAGGTAGTCGCCGGCGATGGACGCCGTATGCCCCATCACCGCCTTCTGCCCCACGGCGGTGCGGCCGGCCTTGTACAGGATGACCTGCTTGCCTTTCGCGCGCGCCCTGGCTATCACGCGGGCCAGCGCCAGGCCGTCGCCGGGCTTGAAGCCCTCCATGTACACCAGTATCACCTTCAGGCCGTCCTCGTCGGCCAGGCGCTCCACGTAGTCGGGCACGGTAACGTCCTGCTGGTTGCCCACGGTTATGCAGTAAGCGGGCTTGAGCCAGGGCATCTTGCTGATGGCGGAGATCACGAAAGCGCCGCTCTGGCTGACGAAAGCCGTGCGCGCGTTATAGGGGTTCACGCCCAGCGGGTGCTCCAGCTTGTATTCCGGGATGAAGAAAGTGTTGAGCTTCACGTCGTTGAGCACGATGCCCATGGAATTGCCGCCCGACAGCGCGAAATCCGGGTTCTTCTCCCGGCCGCGCAGCAGCGTGTGCACCACGTTCCTGCCCATATCCTCGGAGCCGGCTTTCTCGCCCATGCCGCCGGAAATGAGCACCACGCCGTTGACTTTCCCGGACTCCCCGGCCGCGGCCAGCACGTGCGGCACCTCCCGCGAGGGCACGGCCACCACGTACATGTCCACTTTCTCTGGCAGCTCCGCGGGGGAGGCGAAGCACCTGACGCCGTCTATCTCGGCCGCGCCTTCCTTAATGATATAGGTCCGCTCCTTGGGGAAGCCGGCCTTGAGCATGTTCTTGAGTATGATGCGGGCCATGTTCATCTTTTTCTCGCTCACGCCCACCACGGCGGCGCTGCGCGTATGCAGCAGGCTGTCCACGCCTTTATGCGAGGGCCGGCGGCGCGGACCGCCGCTGCGCGCCGGTCTGAAGCGCAGCACGCCGTCCAGCGCGGTCAGCCGGCCTTTGGCCACGGCCAGCGGGTTCACCTCGAACTCCTCTATGGCCCAGTGCGACGGGCCGCCGTCGCGGAAATGCCGCATTATCTGGGCGAAGCCCTCCAGCCATTTATAGATCTTCACGTCCTCGGCCAGGCGGTGCGCGCCGCGCACTTCTCCGGCGCAATAGCGCCACACCCAGCTGCTTTTAAGGAACCCGGCCCATTCTTCCCTGCCGGCGGCCAGCTCCACCGGTATCACGGAGGGGGACAGCCCGGGCCGCAGCGCGCGGGTGAGCGCCTCGGCGTGGGTGCCGCCGGGGCCCAGCGTCAGCACCGGGCCGAAGGCGTCGTCCGAGCGCGCGCCCAGCAGCAGTTCCTCGCCCAGCGCGAACGGCGAATGCTGCAGGAATTCCACCGCCATGAAAGCTTCCGCGTCGGGGAATTTGACGGCCATGCTCTCCAGCGCCTCCTGCACCGCGGGCACGGTCTTCGCCAGCACCTTCACGCCGCCGGCTTCGGTCTTGTGCAGCGTGCGCGAGGAGACCAGCTTGAGCACCAGTTTTTCGCCCGGCAGGCGGGCGCAGGCGTCCTGCGCGGCGGCGGCGGGGGCCAGCGCGGCGGCGGGGTACAGCGCGTAGCAGGGCGTCTCCAGCCCGGCCAGCGCCAGGAATTCATAGACCTCCGGCTCGCTGAGGCTGCTGCGCTTTTCCGCGCCGGCCCTGTCCAGTATGTTTTCCGCAGCGCTGAAATTTTTCATAAAGGGTCCTTTCAGAGAGACTTTAGCTTCGTAACCACTACCTTGCGCGCGAAAGCCAGCGCTTGCGCGCGGCCTATGGACCCGGCGCCCAGCGTAAGGCAGTCCGAAGCCGCCGCGCCCCCGGCCAGGCCGAGCGTGCGCTCGAAATCGTAGCCGTTGACGAAACCGAACACGAGCCCCGCCATGAAGGAGTCGCCCGCGCCCACGGGGCTCTGCAGCCGCGGCAGACGCGGCGGGGTTATGCGCCACAGGCCGGCGGGGGTGGCGGCGTACGCGGGCTCGGGCCCGCCCGTCACTATCAGCGTATGCAGCCCGCGCTGCACGCGGCCACGGAAAAAGGAATAGAACCCGGCGGGGGAAAAGCGCCGGCCGGAAAGCTCCGCGAACTCAGCGCGGTTTATTTTTATGCCGCCCGCTCCGGCGTCGAGCGCCTCGGCCAGCGCCGGGCCGCTGGCGTCCACCATTACGAAGCAGCCGCGGGCGGCGGCGGCGCGCACCAGGCCGGAGTAAAAACCTTTTTCAAGGCCGGCCGGCGTGCGCCCGCAGATGGCGACCGCCCTGACCCCGGCCAGCAGGCGGCGGCCGAACGCGCGCAGGAAGCGCCGCTGCGCGGCCCGCGGCACGGGGGGGCCTTCCTCGTTGAAATCCATGTGGCAGCCGTGTTCGTCCACCACGGTAAGGCACATCCGGGATTCCCCTGCGCCGTGCTTTTCAAGGAAGGCCCTGAACCCGTTCTTTTTCAGCGCCTGCTCTATCCAGTGCCCGTTGCAGCCGCCGGCAAAGCCGGCCAGCGGGGCGGGCAGGCCCAGCTCCAGCAGCGCCCGAGCCACGTTCACGCCTTTGCCGCCGGGCAGGCTGATGGTCCGCGCCAGCCGGTAAACGCTGTTCTTTTCGAAGGCGGGAATGAGCACGGTCTTGTCCACCGAGAAATTCAGGTTCAGCACCAGCACGCCCGGCGAGGCGGCCGCGGGAGACGAGGGTTTTTTAGCGCCTGGGCGCGGTATGCTCATAGAGGCTCCGGAACCGTGTACTTAAAATAAATTTAGCATTTTTGGCGGGAAGTGATGAAGCCTAAGTTTATATAATATATAACGGAATGAAAAAGAACGCGCTGCTGTTTTTTTCCCTTAGTCTGCTGACGGCCTGCGCCGGCAGCCGCCGGGACATCCGCCTTACCAGCGAGCCCTCCATCGAGCGCGCTTTCGACATCATCAACGGCACGCAGCTGGGCAGGCCCCTCGTGCAGTTCATCTATAAGAACCCCGTGCTTTTCGAGTACTCCAACACCGCCGGCCTCTGCCACAAGTTCGCCATAAAAAAAGGCATGGTCTTCCTGCCCGTGGAAATGAAGGTCACGGACCGGGTGCTGGCGCTGACGCTGGCCCGCGCGGCCTATATCTACCGCCTTTACATGCTGACCGGCCTGGAGGAGGTGATTTCGGAGGAGGAAGAGCTGTCCGCCCTTTTCCAGGCGCGTCTGGGGCTGGAGCTCGGCCTGGCCAACTCCGATTTCGACAAGCGCGACAACGCGGCCCCGCTGAAAAGGGATTTCTGCACCTATATCATGGACCAGTCGGCCTACGCCATGGCCCAGGCCCGCAAGGAAGCGCTGTCCCTGGACCCCGACTGCCAGCGCCCGCTGGACACGCTGGCCGGCCAGCGCGACTGGCTGGAAAGGATGCGCAGGGCCATAAACGAGGACAGTTTTCCCCGGCTGCTTTACGAGCGCGACCTCCAGCGCGTGCGCAGGGGCATGCTAACGATGAACGAGGCCATGAAGAACGACGCCAGGGTGCGGGCCATGCCGTCCTACGAATCCTACCGCTACCAGCGCACTTTTTACGAGGACCAGAGCGCCATCTTCACTAACTTCGAAAAGAACTACAAGCGGGAAATAGACGAGGACGCGGCCTGGCGCCAGGCCAACCAGGACCTGCTCAACGTCGCCCGCGCGGATTTTTCCGACTGCAATCTGCCCTGACGCCGCGGCGAAGTTGACTTCCGGGACAGGCTATTATAATATCTATATTATGACCACAGACTACGACATATGTTTCGTCACCGTCGGGGATAAAAAGACCGCCGACGTGATAACGGAAGGGCTGCTCAAGGAGCGCCTGGCCGCCTGCGTGTCGGCCGTCCCCGGGGTGGAATCCTCCTACTGGTGGAAGGACAGCATAGAGAAATCCGCCGAGATCCTGCTGATAATAAAGACCCGCCGGGCGCTGCGCGAGGACATCATACAGTTCGTAAAGCGGCATCACCCCTACGCCGTGCCGGAGACCATTTTCACGCAGATCGACGCCGCCTCCAAGGACTACCAGGACTGGCTTGGGGCCAATACTCTTTTTACGACCAACATTTCGCTGGATAAACTCCCCGAGGGCAAGAAGCTTCTATGAAAAACGCGCTGCACGTGGTAGTGGTGGTAGCCATAGGTTCCCTGCTCGGGATCTTTATCGGCAAACTTTTCAACATCTGGTTCCCCGAGGGCCAGATAAACTCGCTGCTGAGCACCGCCATAAACACCGGCCTTAAGCCCACCACCGTGGACCTGAACCTAGTGGAACTTACCGGCGGGCTGGTCTTTAAGTTCAACATCTCCAGCATCATCGGCATCTTCCTGGCCGCGGTGGTCTACAAGCAGCTGGTCAAATGACCGCCCGGACCGCGCGGTCGAAGCCTGAGCTCATCCTCGCCTCGCGCTCCCCCAGGCGCGTAGAACTGCTCACGCAGGCCGGCATACGGCACCGGGTGATCCCCAGCCGCATAAAAGAAATTTCCTCCTACCGGCGCCCCGCCCTGATAGTGCGGGAGCTGGCCTATAAAAAAGCGCTGAGCGTGGCGCTGAAATATCCCGGCGCCCCCGTGCTGGGCTCCGACACGCTGGTCTACTGCAAGGGCGAGATACTGGGCAAGCCCGCGCACGCGAAGGACGCCCTGCGCCTGCTGCGCCTGCAGAACGGCTCCTGGCAGGCCGTGCACACCGGCGTAGCGCTGATCTGGCTGGAGAAAGGCCTCTTCCTGGCCGGCGCGGAAGTCTCCCGCTGCAAGGCCCGGCGCCTGAGCGAAGCCGAGCTTAAGAACCTCTGCACCAAGCACCACGACAAGGCCGGCGCCTACGCCGTGCAGGACAAGGACGACGAGTTCGTGGAAAAGATAGAAGGCCGCTTCGACACGGTGGTCGGCCTGTCCATGAACCTGGTACGAAAATTTTTAAAGAAGGCCGGGGTAAAAGCCTGAGCCCTTGAACACCAGCCTGCGGCAGCGAGGAAAATAACATGGCCGACAAGAACGACACGCAGACCGCCGCGCACTACGGCCTGGCCGTAATAGGCGCCGGCCCGGCGGGCTTTACCGCCGCCATCTACGGCGCCCGGGGCGGGCTGAAAACCGCCCTGTTCGGCGGCACGGTCCCCGGCGGCCAGCTGCTGGCCACGCTGGAGATAGAGAATTTTCCCGGCTTCCCGGAGCCCGTGGCGGGGGCCGACCTGATGCAGGCCATGATGAAGCAGGCCGTGCGCCTGGGCGCGGCCATGTTCACCGACGAGATAATCGCGGCCGACCTCGCCGTCAGGCCCTTCTCCCTGAAAGTTTCCGACGGCAGAACAGTTACGGCCGACTCCGTGATAGTGGCCACCGGCGCGCGGGCGCGCTGGCTGGGCCTGCCTTCGGAAGGGAAATATATGGGCAAGGGCGTCTCGGGCTGCGCCACCTGCGACGGTTTCTTCTTCCGCGGCAAGGAGCTGTGCGTGATAGGCGGGGGGGACACCGCCGCCGAGGACGCGCTGTTCCTTACCAAGTTCGCCGTAAAAGTGTGGCTGATCCACCGCCGCGACGCCCTGCGCGCCAGTTTCCGCATGCAGGAAAAGCTCAAAGCCAATCCCAAGATAGCGATAATTTACGATACCGTGCTGGAAGAAGTGCTGGGCGGGGCCAAGGTTACCGGCGTCAGGCTTAAGAACGTCAGGACCGGCGCGGTCACTGAACTGCCCCTGTGCGGGGTTTTCATAGCCATCGGCCACGACCCGGCCACGGCGCTGTTCAAAGGCAGCCTTAAGCTGGACGAGGAAGGCTACCTTGTCACCGACTGCCGCGGCGAGACCTCGGTGCGGGGCGTCTTCGCCGCCGGGGACGTGATGGACCGCCATTACAAGCAGGCTATAATAGCCGCCGGCGCGGGCTGCCGCGCCTCCATGGAAGCCGGCCGCTACCTGGAAGAAATAAAAGACAAAAAGTAAAGGATCGGTAAATGGGGTCAGGTCTTGCATTTCAACATTTTGTTGAAATGCAAGACCTGACCCCGTTCAATTGTGGGGAAGGATGTTCAGCCGGCGCAGATCGCGGCTGGCGCGGCGCGTGTTTTTCACGAACAGCCTCCAGCCGCGCAGCAGGTTCTGCCGCTCCTCTTCGCCTATGCCCGGCGTGAATACCCGGCCGGAGACCGCGGCCTTCCAGGCGGGCGCCAGGCCCAGCCCGCGCGCGGCGGCCAGGCCCGCGCCCATGGCCGTGGCCTCGGTCTCCGCCAGCGCGGTTATGCGCGCGCCGGTGATGTCGGCCTGGAACTGCAGCAGCCAGTCTATCTTCGAAAGCCCGCCTGAAACCTTCAGGTCCTCTATCTTAAAGCCTTTCTTCTTCACCAGGTCGAAGGCGTCGGCCACCATGTAGGCTATGCCCTCCGTAACGCCGCGCACCACGTCGTGCCTGTCGGTATGGGGGGAGAAGCCGGTGAACGTGGTGAACGCCGAGAAATCCCAGTAAGGCGCGCCCAGGCCGCCGATGGCGGGCAGGCAGAAAACGCGGTTCTTCGAGGCGCGGCACATGGCGTCCACCTCGCCGATGTCCGCGAACAGGCCGAACTTGACCCTGAGCCATTCCAGCGCGGTGCCGGCGGAATTCACAGTGCTTTCGGTAAAGTAGCAGCTTTCTTTTTTCGACGGGCCGGCCTGCCAGCCGAAGGAGTTGAGCAGGCCGCGTATCTTTACCGGCGCGCTGCCGGTATTCACCAGCAGGAAAGCCCCGGTGCCGTAGTTGAGCGCGCCGGAGCCGGCCGCCTCCAGGCCCAGGCCGAGCATGGCCGCCTGCTGGTCGCCCAGCATGGCCGTGACCGGTATTTTACGCCCGGCCGCCTCCACGGAACCCAGGCGGCCCATGCTGGGCCGGACTTCGGGCAGGCAGGCGGCGCTTACGCCGAAAGCCGCCAGCAGCCCCGGCTCCCACTTCAGCCGCCGCAGGTTGAACAGCAGCGTGCGCTGCGCCTGCGAGGGGTCGATGACGAAGGTCTTGCCGCCGGACAGGCGCCAGATGATGTAGGAGGCCACCGGGGCCGCCAGCAGGCGTTTCTCAGCGGCTGCGGCTTTCACTTCGGGATAATTTTCCAGCGCCCAGGCTATCTTGGAAGCGCTGTAATACGGCGTCTTGTAAAGGCCGGTGAGATCGTGTATCCGGGTGTTGGAAAGCGGTATTTTGCCCAGCAGCTCCAGCGCGCGGCCGTCCTGCCAGCTCAGCACCGGGCACAGCGCCGCGCCGGTGTTCTTGTCCCACAGCGCCACGGTGGAGCGCTGGGCCGCTATGGCCAGCGCGGCGGCCTCGGCGCCCTCCGGGAGCCGGGCCAGCACGTCGGAGAGGCTGTCGGCCTGGGCGGAGAAAAGCTTTTCCGCGTCGTACTCCGCGCGGCCCGGGGCCGGATAGGACGCCTCCAGCCTGCGCTGCGCCTTGAAGCGGATATTCCCGCCGAGGTCGAAAGCCAGCGCCCGGGAGCTCGAGCTGCCCTGGTCCAGCACTATTATGAATTTCTCTGCCGTCATCGGTCCTTGGGAAAGGTCTCTATCTCGAGATCGGTCTTCTCGACGGCCTGCGCCAGCAGCTCGCGGCGGGCCGCCACCGGGATGTCGGAATCCTCTTTGAGCAGCCCGGCTATGCCGGTATGCGTCAGCGTAAGCGCCTTCTGGTAAAGCTCGAACCGCTCCAGCACGCCTTTCACCGCCTCCCGGTCCCTGAAGCTGAAACCCGTTCTTTTTTTTACTTTCACGCGGAACTCCCCGCCGGCAAGGTCCTGCGTGCCGCGAGCCTCGGCCGCGCTGCCCAGCTGCGCCGCCACCTCGGAGAGCTGCGCGTTGAGCTGGTCCATCTTCTCCTTAAGGCGCCCGTAGCGGTCCACCAGCGCCTCCACGGGGTCGGGCGTGCCCAGCAGCTCGGGCTGGCACACCTGCGGCACGCCGCTCTGGATGGGACAGAACTTCTTATAGTCGCACCAGTTGCATTGCTGCTCGCCCGGCGTGGGGTCGAACTTAAGGCCGCGGATGTTCTCGGCCACGCCCAGCACGCGCTCCCAGAAGCCGCCGATCTCGCGGTCGTCCGCGCGCTCGAACGGGTATTCTTTCAAAGTGGGCACGTGGTAATACAGCAGGCGGTCGATCTTCACCGAGCTCACGCGGGCGCCGTAGGTCTCGGCGATCTTTTCCTTCAGGCGCGGGTCGATCTCGCTGATCTTCTGGTACATATACAGCTGGGAGGGGGAGCGCTTAACGTCCTTGCCCGTCTTGTAATCTATGATCTCGATGCGGCCGTCCCCGACGTACTCTATGCGGTCGGCTATGATGCGCACCAGCAGGCCGTCCACTTCCACGTCGGTGGAGTACTCCACCAGGAAGGGCGGCTTGAATTTTTCCCGGTTGTGGTTGTAATAGGCCTTGAGCATCTCCAGGCCCTTGAGCATGTCCGCGTCGGCGCGGGACGGCACCTTGTAGCCTTTCTCGGCCCAGGATTTCAGCCCCCAGTCGCGCCGGAACTCCTCCAGCACCTCGGCCAGCGAGGGGAAGGGCGGCGCTTTCACCGAGTACAGGAATTCCAGCGCCGCGTGCACGCTGTTGCCGAACGCGAAATAGAACTTCGGCTCCTCTTTGAGCTTGTCTATGTATTTGAACTTGTACTTGAGCGGGCACTCCTCGTACATGGACATCTTCGAATAGGAGAACGACAGCAGGCCGCTTTTTCCGGCGGGGGGCGGCAGGTTATTTTTTTTCGTCATAGGTCAGGAGCTCCATCACCCGGTGCTCGTAGCCGTCCCCGGCCGCAGCGGTAGCCACCTTGCCGGTCCAGGGGGCGTAATAGTCCAGTATCCACGAAGGCCTGCCCGGCACGCGGCGGCGCACTTTAACGCAGTCCGCGAATTCCCCGGCCTTCACCTTCACCCTGAGCCCGGTCTCTTCCACGCTGAATTCCAGCGGGCCTTCCGGCCCCCGCGAGGTCCAGGTCTTGCCTTTCTCCAGCGGATAGCTGAGGATAATTGTATCAAAACCGCCCTGTCTCTCGTAAAAGGCGCGCCCGGAGAAATAGTAGCCTAGCGGCCGGCGGCTCACCAGTTTTTCCCCGGCGTAAAGGGCCGCGCCGGTCACCAAAAGTTCCCGCCGGGCGTTCCGGCCGAGGGTCTGGGAGTCGCCGTAGACCCAGCTGCGGCCGGCGCCGGAGGGGAAATAGTCAGGGCAGACGAAGATAAGCCGGAAATCCGCCTCAGGCACCTTGAACTCCGGATAATTCCGGACCAGGCGCTCGAGCAGCGGACGGGACTGCGCGCACAGGCAAAGCTTCTCCGCGTACAGCCGCCCGGCCTTAAGCAGCGCCTCCGGGGCGCGCGGGTCGGCCGGTTCCTTAAGCGCGAAACGGCCGTACTCGGCGGCCGCCGCCAGCGCCCGGCCCTGGCGCTCCAGCTCGGCGGCGTCGTCGTAGCGCGGGCCGCAGGCGGCAAAAAAAAGGCAGGCGATAAGCCCGCAACCCGGCAGCGCGGCGGAAAGCGTGTATTTGCTCCGGCAGTGTTCTGGCACTATTTTCCCTGTTATACCGCCATCCCCTTCCATTCCCCTTTTCAAGGATACCAATAAAGCCAACGCCGGGTAAAGGCCGCCGCGCGCCCGCCGCCGGCGGGGGGAACAGCGGACGAGCCTACAGGGCAGTAGTTAAACCGGGGCGCATATTGTAGAATAGAAAGCATTACTTGCAGCGCCGGTCAGGCTCAGCGTTTCACCGAAAACGTAAAAACAATGCAGGACCTGAAGATACTTATCATTACGAGCAATGCCGCCCTGTCGGCCGCCGCGGCGGGCGCTTTTGCCGCGGCCCGCGTGCAGGCAACGGCACTCCCGGCCTGCCGGCACTTCAGCGCGCGGCCCGGGCAGGACTTCCTGCTGGTACTGCTGGACCTGGCCGCCCTGGGGCCGGACAAGCTGGCCGAATTGAAGGCTTTCCTGGCCATAGCGCGCGGCCTGTCCGTAATAGCCATGTTCGAAGCGGGCAGAACCACGGACAGGGTAATAGTAGAGATACTTTCGGCCGGGGCTGACGACGCCATGTCCAACGCCACGGAACTGCCCCTGCTTGTGGCCAAGACCAAAGCCCATTTAAGACGACTGGCCGCGCAAGAGCAGGCCGACTGCGATGCCGGCGGCCTTAACCGCGGCAGCGGCATCTGACCAGCTAAGATCACCCAACTTTACCCGCCGTACCGGTATAGAACTAAAGTTCCACGCCAGGGACCCCGCATTTTTACTTCCAATCATATTCAAATATGTTGTATGATTTAATACAATATATTGAATCTTTTAATACAATAAAGTTAAAAAGCGCTTTTATATAATATAAAACACGACGACCTTTTAAAACAAGCAGGCGAACTGGGCTTCCAGCTTCCGGGCGCAAAACATACCGCGGACGCCAACAGAACACTGGCCGAGCTGGTAATAAGCCGCGACGCCCGTTTCTGGGAGGCTTTTCCGGCAATGCTGGCCAATGCCGCCGAAACCGGCGACCTTAACACCGAAGTCGTAATGGCCCACCTGCAGGCCCACGAAAAGGACAATTTCAAGGCCCTGCTGCTGATGTCGGCCGCCCTTTACCGGCACCTGCGCCTGCGTTTCGACTGGGCGCAAAAGGCCGTAGCCGGTTTCGCCCGGGGCGCCCTGAACGATTGCCTGGTTAAGTATAAGGAGAACGGTATTATAAGGATAGGCGCCGAACAGCTGCTGGCGGGTAACGTCAGCCTTTGTTTCCTGGCCAGTTATAAAAAAAGCGCCGAAAACCTGAAAACGGCCGCCGAGGCCCGGGAACAGCTTGGCCTTGAATACGCCCTGACCCGCATTTTCCCGCCCAAGCAGAAGCAGCTTTTCCTGAAAAAACTGCGCCGCGAAGCCATGACCAAGACCGAAAAAGAGTATTTCTCCCGCGTAATAAGGAAAAAAGCGCAGGCCCTGGCCAACGAGGACCTGCACCGCATGGCGCTGAAAGTAATAGAGTAAATACTTTCGGCGTTCGTATTTTCTTTTTGTATAATTACGTAAAATCACGTCTTAAGCGCTCATTCATGATGGGGGATAAAGGATCCCGGGAAAAAAATGACCACCAGCCAACTGAAGATCCTCTGCATAGATGACACCGTGGAGATAACGCAGATCCTTACCGCCCTGCTGACCAAAGCGGGCTTTCTGGTTCATTCCGCCTCGGACCCCAGAACAGGCATCGCCCAGGCGAAAGAACTGGACCCCGACCTTATACTCATGGACATCATGATGCCGGGGATGAGCGGCTACGAAGCGGCCAGGGCGCTTCAGGAGGATGCGCAGACCGCAAAGATCCCGATAGTGTTCATGTCCACCCTGACCCAGCCGCAGAACAAAGTAAGCGCCCTGGCGGCGGGCGGGATGGATTACCTTATAAAGCCTTTCGACAAAGCGACGCTGCTGGAGACCGCGAAGCGCTACGCGGAGAAAAAAGCCGTCTGGAGCGCCCCCGTACCGCCGCAGGCGGCGAACAGCCTTCCAGCCGCCGGGGCGGGCGGGACTTACAGGTTCGCCGACTTCAAAACGAACGTAATAAGCAACTTTAAGCTGGCCGGCGCCGCGGCGGCTGGCGTTACCGCGCTGCTGCCCGCGGATATCTATAAACTGACCGGCATACTGGAGACCACCCCAGCCCGCGTGGCCCGCCTCCTGGCCGGCTTCGCGAAGCTTCCGTACCTGCCGGTAATAAACCCGGACGACATAAAGCTGGGAGTGCTGCCCGTAAAATTCGCGATGCAGAACAACATAGCCGCCGTGGAGACGCCGGGAAACCGGACGCTCCTGGCCATAAGCCATCCTTTTAATTTCGAGCTGCACGAGATGATACGCAATATCCTGGGCTCCGACTTCGAATTCGGCATAACCGAACCCTCGAATATTTCAGTTCTTTACAAGATGACTGAGGAGCGCGACCTGGAACCGCAGAGGATACCCGGAACCGGCGGGATGGTCATAGAGGGAACCGCGCTGAACCGGCTCAAGGCGGCGGCTAAAAGCGTCAAGAACGAGATCAACGAGCCGCACGTGAAGTATCTTACGGGCAAACTGCTGCAGTTCCTGGCCGAAGAAAGAACGGCCGCCGCCCGCCTGGAGGCGGGAGTGGACGGCTACCTGGTCCGGACGGGCGCGGGCAGCGACCTGAAGGAATTTACCCGGTTCAACAGGATGACCGGCAACCTGGTAGTGGCGCGGCTAAAAGCGCTCGGCGGCCTGGATATACTGGAAAGGAACAAGCGGCAGACAGGGGCTTTCAGCGTCCTCAGCCCTTCGGAGAACATCAAGCTGTCGCTTTCGGCCGAACCCAACGATTACGGGGAAAGCCTTGTTCTGACGCCGGCCGCCTGAGGCGGGCAGTCCCGGCGGAAAAACCTTCATAAGTCAGCCCTTTATCACGCACAGCGGCCGGAACCTGGCCACTTTGCGGGCGATGCCCGCCCCGGCCACCACGCCCACCACCGCGTCCACGTCCTTATAGGCCTCGGGCATTTCCTCGCCCAGCGTGGCGCGGCCGGCCGAGCGCACCCAAACGCCTTTGGCCGCAAGCTCTTCGGTTATATCCCGCCCGCGGGCGCGGCGCTGCGCCTCGTGCCGGGACATCAGCCGCCCGGCGCCGTGGCAGGCCGAGCCGAAAGTTTCGCGCATGGCCTTTTGCGTGCCGGCCAGCAGGTAAGAACAGCGGCCCATATCCCCGGGGATGATAACGGGCTGGCCCGTGCGCGCGTAGGCTGGGGGAAGTTCGGGGTGGCCCGGGCCGAAAGCGCGCGTGGCGCCCTTGCGGTGCACTACGACCTTCATTTTCCTGCCGTCCACCGTGTGCTCCTCCAGCTTGGCGATATTGTGCGCCACGTCGTAGACCAGGCGCATGGCCAGCGCCTCCTCGCCCAGGCCCAGGGCCGCGCAGAAGGTTTCGCGCGCCAGCCCCGTGAGCGCCTGCCTGTTCGCCCAGGCGTAATTGGCCGCGGCCTGCATGGCCCCGAAATAGCGCTGCCCCTCTGCGCTGGAGAAAGGCGCGGCCGCGAGCTGCGGATCGACAAGCTTTATGCCGTAGCGCTGCGCCGCAGCGCGCATGACTTCAATATAGTCGCCGCACACCTGGTGCCCCAGGCCGCGCGAGCCGGTATGCAGCATCAGCGTTACCTGCCCTTTGAACAGGCCGAACACGCGGGCCGCGTCCTCGTCGTAAAGGTCCGTGACCTCCTGTATCTCCAGGAAATGGTTGCCCGACCCCAGCGTGCCCAGCTGCGAGCGCCCCCGCTCCAGGGCATGATGCCCCACGGCGTGTGGATCGGCCCCGGGCATGGCGCCGCCCGACTCCGAGTACAGCAGGTCCTCGGGGCGGCCCAGCCCGCGCCCGACGGCCCAGGCCGCGCCTTTTATCAGCGGCACTTCCTGCTCCCGCTTCTCTAAGCGCAGGCCGCCGCCCACGCCCAGCCCCGCCGGCACGCGGGAGTACAGCGCGGCCGCCAGGCTTTCCAGCCTGGGCCGTAGCGCCGCTATTTCCAGTGAAGTGGCCAGCAGGCGCACACCGCAGTTGATGTCGTAGCCCACGCCGCCGGGGGAAATAACGCCGCCGTCGGCGCTGAAAGCCGCCACGCCGCCTATGGGGAAGCCGTAGCCGGTGTGGATGTCGGGCATGGCCAGCGCGCTGCCGGCCAGGCCGGGCAGGGTGGCCGTATTGGCGGCCTGCTCCACGGCGGCGGGCTCGATGAACCGCTCCAGCCCCTCGTCGGCGTAAATTATGGCGGACGCGCGCATGCCGCACTTGTAGCCGGCCCGCACCTCCAGCCGGTAGGCGTCCAGCCGTTTTATCTCCGGGTGGTTCATTAAGGCTATTATAGCGCCGGCGGCCGGGCCGCGCAAGCCCGCGGGGCTGTTCAACTTCTAAAGACAAAATGCTATTCTTTCCACATGACCACCGCCGAAAAGATCTCCTACGCCCTGATGACGCTGATACTGCTGGCGGTCATAGTGTTCCACATGGGGCACGTGGTGCTGGCGGCCCTGTTCTCCTTCATGTTCATGGAGTTCTTTTTCAGGGCGGCCAGAACGCGCGTACCGTGCACCGCGGCGCGGTGGCTGGCCGCCGTAGGCTTCATCATCACGGCGGGCGTAGTAACTTACATTTTCCTGCGCTTCATAAAACAAACGCTGCTCACGCTGCCCGACATCGTGGAGGTGGCGCTGCCCAAGGTGATGGCGCTCGCGCAGAACTACGGGCTGGAGCTGCCGTTCGCCAATTTCCAGGACCTGCGCGAGTTCGCCAACAACAAGATCCTGGTCAACGCGCTGAGCATCACCAAGGCCAGCACGCTGCTGACGCAGGAAGTTTTCCACATGGTGATCGGCATAGTGGCGGCCGTGCTTTACTTCGTGGCGGGGAAAACGCCGAAGTACGAAGCCAACCTTTTCGACGCGGTGCGCAAGGAGACCAACCTGCGCATACGCCGGTTCGTGTACAGCTTCGAAAAAGTTTTCGGCGCGCAGATCCTGATCTCGTCAACGAACACCGTGCTGACCGCGCTGTTCCTTTACCTCACGGCCATGCCCCATTTCGCCTTCCTCACCACCATGACGTTCATCATCGGCATCATGCCCATCATCGGCAACATCATCACCAACACGGTAATAACCATAACCGCGCTGGGCGTTTCGCTCAACCAGGCGCTGCTGGCGCTGGGCTTCCTGATCTTCATCCATAAGCTGGAGTATTTCCTGAACAGCAAGATCATGGGATCGAGCGTGAACCTGCCCATGTGGCAGACGCTGATAGCCATACTTATCGGCAATACGATAATGGGCATACCGGGCATCATGCTTTCGCCCGCCATACTGCATTACATCAAGACCGAGCTGCAGTGCATTCCCTGGGTGCAGCCGCAGGCCCAGCAGGCCGCCTAACCGCCGCCTGCCCGCGAATTTGTATAATAGTTTCGCAGTTCTTCAGGGCGGGGCGCGATTCCCCACCGGCGGTAACCCGAAAGGGGAGCCCGCAAGCCTGAGGCGGCGCAGGCCGGCAAAGGCAGACCCGGTTAAATTCCGGGGCCGACGGTACAGTCCGGATGAAAGAAGAACTCGGCGGCGGCCTACCGGCAGAGCGCGGCTTTATAACCGCCCGCGGCACGCCCCGCGCACCATACTACGCCCTGAAGACCAAGTCTCTTCGGGGCTTTTTTATGGCTAAAAAAAACATCTTCTCACCTGTTGAAGAAATAATCGGCGACATCAGGCGCGGCCGCCTGGTGGTGCTCACCGACGACGAGGCCCGCGAGAACGAGGGCGACCTGGTGATGGCGGGGAAATTCGCCACGCCGGCCAGGATAAACTTCATGGCGAAATACGGCCGCGGGCTTATCTGCGCCCCGCTGGAGGAGGAGCGGGCGCGGGCGCTCAACCTGTTCCAGATGGAGCGGGACAGCACCGACCCCTACAAGACCAACTGGCTTATTTCCGTGGACGCTGCGAAAGGCGTAAGCACCGGGATCTCGGCGGCCGACAGGGCCCGCGCGGTGAAAGTGCTGGCCGATCCGGCCGCGCTGCCCTCCGACCTCACGCGCCCGGGGCATATTTTCCCGCTGAAGGCGCGCCCCGGCGGCGTGCTGGCCCGGGCCGGGCATACCGAGGCCTGCACCGACCTGGTGCGGCTGGCCGGGCTCTCCGGCGCCGGGGTGATCTGCGAAATAATGAACCCCGACGGCACCATGGCCCGCCTGCCCGCGCTCGCGCGCTTCGCGGCGCGCCACGGCCTTAAGCTGGGCACCATAGCCGACCTGATAGCCTACCGCCGGCGCAACGAAAGCCTGGTGGAGAAAGCGGCCGTCTCCACGCTGCCCACGGAATTCGGCACTTTCGCCATCACCGTCTACAGGGAGCGCCTGACCGGGCTGGAGCACGTGGCGCTGGTGTTCGGCGCGCTTACCGACCCCGCGCTGGTGCGGGTGCATTCCGAATGCCTCACCGGCGACGTGTTCGGTTCCTGCCGCTGCGACTGCGGCCCGCAGCTGCGGGGGGCGATGAAGCTGATAGCGCGGGAAGGTTCGGGCGCCATACTTTATATGCGCCAGGAAGGCCGCGGCATAGGCCTGGCCAATAAGATCAAAGCCTACAGCCTGCAGGACAAAGGCTACGACACGGTAACCGCCAACGAGGCGCTGGGCTTCGCCGCCGACCTGCGCGATTACGGCATAGGGGCGCAGATACTCTGCGACCTGGGCCTGCGCCGGCTGCGGCTGATAACCAATAACCCGCGCAAAGTGGTGGGCCTGCGCGGCTACGGGCTGGAGATAAAGGAAAGGGTGCCGCTGGTAATAACCCCTAACCGCCACAACGCCCGCTACCTGAAGACGAAAAAAGACAAGATGGGCCATATCTTCGCGGCCGCCGGGCGGCCGGCGGGGAATATACAATAACCAACAGGAGACCGACATGAAAACCATAGAAGGCGGCTTTAACGCCGAGAAACTTAAGTTCGCGATAGTAGTGTCGCGGTTCAACGACTTCATAACCGGGCGGCTGCTGGAAGGCGCGGTGGACGCGCTGAAGCGGCACGGCGCGGCGGACAAGGACATTACCGTGGTGAAAACCCCGGGCGCCTACGAGATCCCCGTGGTCTGCGAAAAGCTGGCCCCCGGCGGCTACCACGCCCTCATCTGCCTGGGCGCCGTGATAAAAGGCGACACCCCGCATTTCGACTTCGTGGCGCAGGAGACGGCCAAAGGCATAGCCATGGTCTCCATGAAGCATAAAGTGCCGGTGGCCTTCGGCGTGATAACGGCCGACACCCTGGAGCAGGCTATCGAGCGCGCCGGCGTGAAGCACGGCAACAAAGGCGCCGAAGCCGCCACCTCGGCCATAGAAATGGCGAACCTGTTCAAGAACCTGTAGCGCCGGCGCTTTAATGGAACACAAGAACCGGCACCAAGCGTTCATGGCCCGCGCCGTAGAACTGGCGCACAAAGGCCGCTACGGCGCGCACCCGAACCCCATGGTGGGAGCCGTCATAGTTAAGAACGGCCGCGTGATCGGCGAGGGCGCCCACCTGCGCTGCGGCGGGCCGCACGCCGAGGTGAACGCGCTCAGGGCCTGCGGCGGCCGCGCGCGCGGGGCCGCGCTGTACGTGACCCTGGAGCCCTGCTCGACGTACGGCAAAACCCCGCCGTGCACGGGGGCCATCGTGAAGGCCGGCCTAACCTCGGTGTTCATAGGCGCGCCCGACCCCAGCCCCGCCAACGGCGGGAAGGCCGCCGCCCTGCTGCGGCGCGCCGGGCTGAAGGTGAGGACCGGCCTGCTGAAAAAGGATTGCGTTGCGCTGAACCCGGCTTTCAATAAGTTCATGCGCACCGGCCTGCCTTACGTAACCTTAAAGATCGCGCAAAGCCTCGACGGGAAGATAGCCGACGCCGGGGGCCGCTCGCGCTGGATCTCCGGGCCGGAGGCACGGCTGGAGGGCCATAAGCTCAGGGCAGAGGCCGACGCCGTGCTGGCGGGCATAGGCACCGTGCTGGCCGACGATCCGAGGCTCAACGTGCGCGGCGTTAAAGTAAACCGCCAGCCGTGGGTGATAGCGCTTGACTCTTCGCTGCGCGTACCGCCCCGGGCCAAAATATTCCGCAGCGAACGGGTGCTGGTGGCCACTACCCGGCGGGCCTCCGTAACAGTTTTGAAGAAGCTCCCGAAGAACGTAAAGGTATTAGTTTTACCGTCGGACCAGGGCCGGGTTTCCCTGCCGGCGCTGCTCAAGGCGCTGGGAGGGCTCGGCATCAGCAGTATACTGGTGGAGGGGGGAGGCAGCGTGGTCGGCTCCTTCATCAGCCAGGGCCTGGCCGACCGGTTCGTCTGTTTCGTGGCGCCGCTGATAATAGGCGGAACGGCGTCCAGGAATTCCATGGTGTGGCCCGACGCGCTGAACGCGGCGCGCAAGGAGCTGGGCCTGAAAGCGCGCATAACTTCCATAGGCCGGGCCGGGGCCGACCTGCGGCTGGAGCTGAAATTCTGATGTTCACCGGTATCATAGAAGCCGTCGGTAAAATTAAAGCCGTTTCCTCCGGGAAGCTGGAGGCGGCCGTGCCCGCCGGCTGGACGCTGGCCGCCGGAGAAAGCGTGGCCGTCAACGGCGCCTGCCTTACCGTTACGGCCTCGAAGCCGGGCCTGGCGGTTTTCGCCGTAAGCCCGGAGACGCTCAGAAGGACCACGCTGCGGCGGTTGTTGCCCGGCGCGCCGGTGAACCTGGAGCGGGCCCTGGCCGTGGGCGCGCGGGTGGGGGGGCATTTCGTGACCGGGCACATAGACGGCGCGGCGCGGCTGCTCTCCGTGAAGAACGACGGCAACAGCCGGGTGCTGGAGGTAGAAAGAACGGAAGGCGCCCTGCTTGTTGAGAAAGGCTCCGTGGCGCTGGACGGCATAAGCCTTACCGTCTATGATATTTCTTCAGCCTCCTTTAAGGCCGCGGTGATCCCCCACACCTGGGAGAACACGGCGCTGAAGAACGTAAAACCCGGCGCCCTGCTCAACGTAGAATACGACATACTGGGCAAGTACGCCGCCGCCCGCCCGGCCGGGATCACGCGGGCCTTCCTGGCGGAAAACGGGTTCCTCTGACCCGCCCGCTTTCCAACCGGCGTTTTTTTAATGATAAAATAATGGGGCAGCAAGAAAACACTTAGGAGAGACTATGAAAATTTCACACGCACTGATAGCCATGGCCATAGCGCTTACCGCCTGCGCCGCCGCGCAGGCCAAGGAAATAACCGGCCCCGAACTGAAGCAGGCGCTGGAAAAGAACCCCGACGTGCTGCTCGAGGCCATCAAGGCCAATAAAGCGGCCATCTTCTCCATCATGAGCCAGGCCGCCATGGAAGAGCAGGCCCGCGTGCGGAGGGAAGCCGAGGAAGCCGACAGGAAAGCCCTGGAGGAAGCTTTCAAGAACCCGCTCAAGCCCGCCATAGACGACAAGACCCGCATACGCGGCGAGGCGAACGCCAAATACACGCTGGTGGAATATTCCGATTTCCAGTGCCCCTACTGCAGCCGCGGCTACCAGATAGTGGAAGAGCTGCGCAAGAAATACGGCAAGGACCTGCGCTTCATCTACAAACACCAGCCCCTGTCTTTCCATCCCAATGCCATGCCCGCCGCCCAGTGGCTGGAAGCCGTGGCCATGCAGTCGCCGGAGAAGTCCTGGCAGTTCCACGACACCCTCTTCACCAACCAGGACAAGCTGGGAGTGGACTTCTTCAAGGCCACGGCAGCCGGCCTGGGCCTGGACGTGACGAAGTGCGAAGCCGACGCCGCCAGCCAGGGCGTGAAGGACAAGATAGCCGCCGACATGGCCGAAGCCGAGAAATACGGCTTCACCGGCACACCCGGCTTCCTGATAAACGGCATCCCCGTGAAAGGCGCTTACCCGCTGGAATACTTCACGGACATCATCCAGAAGCTCGACGCGCCTAAAGCCAATTAAATGAAAAGGCCGGCGTTCGCCGGCCTGGATGCTCCGCGGGGCGGCTAAGTACTAGCCGCCCTGCAGCGTTTTGCGCACCGCGTCCACTATGACCCCGGCGTTCTCGTTCTTAAGAAAAGTGCCGCGCACCTGCGGGAACATCCGCGCCTCCGCGCTGAAGTCGGTGGTGGACACTATAAAAACGGGGATGGAGACCAGCAGCGGATTTTTCCTGAACTCGAGCAGCATCTGCATGCCGTCGAGATCCGGCATGACGATATCGGTGACCACGGCGGCCACGCCGCCCTCGAGGCACATGGCTATGCCCTGCAGGCCGTTGGAGCCGGTCTCGACGTCGTAGTAGTCGCCCAGCATCTCGGCCAGCAGGTTGCCGAATATCGCGTCGTCCTCGAGCACAATTACTTTTTGCCTGTCCGCCATAAGCCAGATTATATCACTTCCCGGCGCGATCCGGCGCCCCCGGCGGGAAGTATTGTAAAATTAAGGCGCGGCCAGACAACCAGGCGGGCCAGGGACAACAAATGACGAACCCGGATATAAGAGACCTCACAAGGCAGGAACTGGCGGGGGCGCTGATAGCCCTCGGAGAAAAAGGCACCCGGGCCGACCGGCTCTATACCTGCCTGTACAGGAAAGGCGCCGCGGACTTCGCCGCGCTGGACGGCATACCGCGCGAGCTGTCTGAGAAGCTGGCGGCCAGGTATTCGCTGAGGCCGCTGCCCGCCGCGGAGAAGCTGATCTCGAAAACAGACGGCACCATCAAGCTGCTGTTCCGGTTCCCGGACGGGGCGCCGGCCGAGAGCGTGGTGCTGTTCAATAAAAAAACGGTCTCGGCCTGCATCTCGTCGCAGTCGGGCTGCGCCTGCGGCTGCACTTTCTGCGCCACCGGGGCGCTGGGGTTCCGGCGCGACCTGAAGCCCTCCGAGATAGTGGCGCAGCTGGCGGCCTGCCGCCGCGCCGCCGGCAAGCTCGACAGCGTGGTGTTCATGGGCATGGGCGAGCCCTTCCTGAACTGGGCGAACGTAAAAAAAAGCATCCTGATACTTTCCGACAACAAAGGCTGCAATTTCCCGCAGACGAAAATAACCGTCTCCACGGTGGGCGTGGTGCCGGTGATCCGCGAGCTGGCCGGATCCCATCTTGAGATCAAGCTCGCTATCTCCCTGATAACAGCCGGAGAAAAGCGCGCCGAGCTGGCGCCGATGGACAAAAAATATCCGTTGAAGGACGTGATCGAAGCCGCCCGGTATTACTGCACTAAGACCGGCAAAGCGGTGTTCTTCGAATACATCCTTTTCGACGGGGTTAACGACGGCGCGCAGGACGCAGCCAAACTGCTGGAGCTGATAAAGGGCGTGCCCTGCAAGCTGAACCTGATCCTGTACAACCCGCTGCCGGGGGGAACCGCCCTGCCGCCGGGCCGCGTTGAGAAGGCCAAGGAATTCCAGAAGCTGATAATGGCGGGCGGGCTGCGGGCCCATCTGCGCCGGGAAAAAGGCACCGACATCAGCGCCGCCTGCGGCCAACTGGCGGCAGCGGCGCAGGGCGGCAGCGGCCCCGCGCTGTAAAAAAACGGGGTTTACAACCCGATAATCATATAGAGGGTCCCCTCCCGCAGTTTGTAACATTGCTTTGTCTAAGAAGCAGTTGCAAACAGCTAAGGAGGGGACTTATATGAAATTATACGCGGCAATTGACCTGCATGCAAACAATAGCGTGCTGGTAG
>CAIRNJ010000006.1 GCA_903879915.1 uncultured Elusimicrobia bacterium | reverse complement strand
GGAACGTTGACTAAATTAGCGGATGTCGGAACAGGCAACGCGCTGATCTCCGGCGGGGCCAACACCGCGCCGTCGTACGGCAAGATAGGTTTGACCACCCATGTAAGCGGCACGCTGGCGGCCAGCAACGGCGGAACGGGGCAGCCTGGCGGGTATGCCGTGGGCGATATACTTTACGCTTCGGCGGCCGGAACGTTGACTAAATTAGCGGATGTCGGAACAGGCAACGCGCTGATCTCCGGCGGGGCCAACACCGCGCCGTCGTACGGCAAGATAGGTTTGACCACCCATGTAAGCGGCACGCTGGCAGTCGGTAATGGCGGCACCGGCGCGATCACTCTGAACGGCTTTGTACGGGGTTCCGGCACCGGCGTGCTGACCGCTTCGGACATAGCGGACATCGACGTCCCCGACACTATCTCGATAAACGGCACCAACAACGTCACGTGGGCGTCGGTCGATAAGACCGGCTCCTCGCTGGCCGACTTGCCCACCAGAAGCGCGGATCTTTTAACCGGCACCTTAGGTTTAGGTCATGGAGGTACCGGCGCCAACGACGCCGCAGGAGCGCGCGGAACGCTTGGCGCCGCCCAGAGCGGCGTGAACAGCGACATTACGTCGTTCACGAACCTTGGTTCCCTTACGGTCGGCGGTCCCGTCGGCCTGTACTCGCGGACAAAGTCGGACCTTATAGGGACGACCCCCGGAGCTTCCGGGCAGCTTTATTTCTGTTCGGATTGCAGTCCCGCGAAAGTGGTCGTTTCAACGGGCACAGCGGCAGGCAACTTCGCCGCGGTCGACGGGGGGGCTTTCCAGTAAGGGGCGGGCCGGAAGCGGAACGCCGTTATTTTGTGAGCTCGTCAAGGCTGCGCGCGGTGGCGCCTTTAAGGGAGGAGAGGGCCTTGGCGGCGTTCTCTCCGGAGGCGTCCAGGTAAGCCCTGTCGTCGAGCAGTTTCGATATCGTTGCCGAAATTTCAGCGGCGGTTCCCGCGAGGAAGCCGCCGTTCTCCTTTAGCAGGGCCTCACCGGCCATGCGCGCGCTGCGGTAATTCGGCCCGAAGATTACGGGCTTGGCGAACAGCGCCGGCTCCAGCAGGTTGTGTCCGCCGGTAGCGTCCAGCGTGCCGCCCACGAAGCAGACCGCCGAAACGGCGTAGAAGGCCTGCAGCAGGCCCATGGCGTCCACCAGCAGGCAGTCGGTGGCGGCGGGGACCACGGTGGCGGACCAGCGCACGAAAGCCACGCCGCGGCTTTTCAGAACGGCCTCGGTTTCCGAAAGCCGTTCAGGGTGGCGCGGCACCAGCACCAGTTTAAGGCCGGGATTGTTTTTTTTCGCCTCCAGCCAGGCGGAGATCAGCACAGGCTCCTCGGCGGGGTGAGTGCTGCCGGCGGTAAAGATGCGGGCCCCGCCCCAGTCCGAAGCTTCCAGAAAATCCTTTATTTTGTCCTGCCCTGCGGCCGAGACGCCCAGCTGGTCATGCTTCAAATTTCCCGTCACGATAACTTTGCCGTCCAGGCCGGGCAGCCGGCGGAACGCGGCGGCGTCCGTCTCCGTCTGGGCCAGCACCTGTTTTACTCCGGAAAAAGCCAGCCTGGACAGCGGCCCCAGCGCGCGGTACAGCGCGGCCGTGCCGGCCGAGAGCCTGGCGTTCACCAGGAACACCGGCACGCCGGCGCGGGCCGCGGCGTACAGCGTGGCGGGCCACAGTTCGGTCTCGACCACCACCAGCATGCGCGGCCGGTTGCGGGCTATGAAACGAACGGCCAGCGGATAGAGATCAAGCGGCGCCAGGCGCGCCAGCGGCGTAAGGCGCGCGGCTTCGGCGCGCCCCGAGGCCGTGGAGGCGGTAATAAGGAGCGGAGCGCCCAGCGCGGCGGCCAGGGCCGGCGCGAACTTCGAGACGGCTTTTACCTCGCCCATGGAGGCCGCGTGCACCCAGACCGGCGGCTCGCCGGGCGCGGCGGCGCCCAGGCCCAGGCGCTCGCGCAGTTCTCCGCCCAGGCTTTTCATCAGCGCGCGGCGCGGGGAAAGCAGGAAGAACAGGGCGTACAGCAGCGCGATGGCGGGGGCCAGCAGGCTATAGATCAGCAGTAATATTAAACCCATGAAAAAAGGGGGGGCGGGCTCAGTTCTTTTTTTTCTTTTTGGTCAGCCAGGGCAGGGCGAACAGGGCCGAATATTTAGGGGTGAACGCCCCCGTGTCGAAAGAGACGCCTATCTTTTCGGCTTCGAGGCGGGCGCACAGCTCTTTCACCAGCTCGCCTTCGTACAGCGGAACGTCGGTGGTTTCGCGCGGAGGCGCGTCCGGCTCGGGGCAGGAGGAGATATACAGCGGCTCTCCCAGTTCGAAGCCCTCGGGCTCGGCTTCCCTGAGCGCCAGGCCGGCCGTAACACCTATGGCGGTCTGCAGGAAGACCTGCGCCGCTATGCGGTTAAGGCGCTTATGCGTGTCGTCGGGCGGGTTTGAAAGTTTTTCCTCGAAAGTCCGGCCCAGCGTGAGTATGCCCACGGTCAGCGGCGCGGCGGCGTCCGGGTTGATGCGCGCGGCGGCCGCGTCCTCCTGGGGAAGATATTCGAACACTACCGCCGGCTCCAGCGCCGCCGCCAGGGCCGAGGCGTATTCCCGCATGGCCTGCTCTTCGGCCAGGCCCGCGCCGGCGAGGTCCAGCTTGTGCTTGCGCGCCTTGCGCAGCACCTCGTAGGCGTAAACCTGTATTTTGAACTTCTTTACTTTGCGCACATCGTCTCCAGGAACGGCCGCGCTGGGGCCGCGGCCGACAGCTTTTTAATCCTTATTTTTTGCGCCCGCCGCCGTGCTCCCACTGGTACACCATCGGGGTGCAGAGGGCGATGGTGGAATACACGCCGGTCACGGTGCCTATCAGCATGCAGAAGGCGAAGTTATTGATGGAACTGCCGCCGAACAGGACCAGGATCAGCACGGTTATGAAAACGGTGGCCGTGGTTATTATAGTCCTGGACAGGCACTCGTTGACGCTCATATTGATAAGGTCGCCGAGCGGCATCTTCGGGAAGTTCCTCATGTTCTCGCGCATGCGGTCGAAGATGACGATGGTGTCGTTGATGGAGTAGCCGGCTATGGTGAGGAAAGCCGCCACGATCACCAGGTCGATCTCGCGGTTGGTGATGGACATGGCCGTCAGCGCGACGAAGACGTCGTGCAGCAGGCCGATGACGCCGGCGGTGCCCCAGACGGGGTTGGAGAACCGGAAGGCCACGTAAACGATGATGCCGAACATCGAAAGGATCATCGCGAACAGGGCTTTCTTGGCCAGGTCGTTGCCCACCACGGGCCCGACGTAATCCAGCTTCTCCTCGGCGAACGCGGCACCCTGTATGGCCTTGAGGGCGGTCGTTATCTGGTTCGCTTTCTCGTTGACGTTCTCCTGCGTGCCCTTGACCTTGATGGCATAGGTGTTGGTGCCGAAGCTCTGTATCCCGGCCTCTATCCTGGCGGAGTCCAGGGCGGCCCTGAGGGCGCTTATTTCCACCGGCTTGTCGAACTTAACCTGCATCATCGTGCCGCCGGTAAAGTCAAGGCCGAGGTTTATCCCTTTCACGGAAAGGGAGATGATCCCTATCAGTACCACGGCCCCTGAAATGCCGAAGAACACGTGGCGGAGTTTTATGAAGTTAATATTCGTTTTGTGGAGTATCCTTATCATATGCTGAGCTCCTTGGGGTTGGACGTAAGCCAGAACTCGTAAATGAGCCGGGTCACGAACACGGAAGTGAACATGCCGACCAGCAGACCGATGGTCAGCGTTACGGCGAAGCCCTTCACGGGGCCGGAGCCGAACTGGAACAGGAAGATGGCCGCTATCCAGGTGGTCACGTTGGAGTCGAGAATGGCGCTCCAGGCCTTGTCGTAGCCGGTGGGGATGATCATCGCCACGGGCTTGGACAGGGCCATTTCCTCGCGCATGCGCTCGAGGATCAGCACGTTCGCGTCTATGGCCATGGCCAGCGACAGGATCATGCCGGCGATGCCGGGCAGCGTCAGCGTGGCGCCGAAGTAGCCCAGGGCCGCTATCAGGAACACGAAGTTGAGCAGCAGGGCGATATCGGCGATGAGGCCGCCTGCTTTGTAATAGATCGCCATGAAGACCACGACCAGCAGCAGGGCCGCCAGGGCCGCCGACAGGCCTTTCTTAATGGAGTCTTCGCCGAGGCCGGGGCCCACGACGCGCTTCTCTATGATGCTGACCGGGGCGGGCAGGGAGCCCGCGCGCAGCACGATGGCCAGGTCGCGGGCCTCTTCCATGGTGAAGGAGCCTTCTATCACGCCGGAGCCGCCGCCGATGCGTGTTTTTATAACGGGGGCCGAATGTACCACGCCGTCGAGCACGATGGCCAGGTATTTGCCGACGTTGGCGCCGGTGAACTGCTCGAACAGCTTGCCGCCTTCTTTATTGAAAGTGAAGCCGATGCTGGGAGTGCCGAACTGGCGGTCGGTCTCTACGCGCGCGTTCTCAAGGTAGGCGCCGGTGACGGGCACAGAGTCGAACAGCACGTAGTAGCGCGTCCGCTCGCCTTCCTGGCCGGCGGTGGCTTTATAGAGCATGCTGCCTTTGGGCAGAAGCTTCGCTATCTCGGGCGCGGGAACGCCGTTCTTGTCGAGGGGGGGGCCGTCCAGGGCTTCCGCTTTCGCTACCACGTCCTGGGCGTCCTTGGAGTCGTTGACCAGGCGGAACTCGAGCAGCGCGGTCTTGCCGATAAGGTTCTCGGCCTCTTCGGCGTTGGAGATGCCGGGGAGGTCCACGGAGATCCAGCGCTCGCCCTGGCGGGAGATGGGCGTTTCGCCCACGCCGTACTGGTCGATGCGGTTGCGGATGATCTCGATGGCGCGGGTAACGGCGTCGGCCACCTTTTCTTTCTTCTCGAGCTTGGTGATGTCCAGCTCGAGCAGCAGGTGAGTGCCGCCCCTGAGGTCAAGGCCCAGGTTCATGATGCCCTTCGGGCGCATGCGCACGGCCTCGAGCTTGGCGCGCTCGTCGGGGGTCTTGGTATACCATTCCACGGTCGGGTACAGCAGCCAGATCGAAAGTATCAAAAGGCCGAGGGTCAGCCCTATCTTCCAGTGTAATTTATCCATTTCGGATGATGCTCCTTAGTATTTAGCGCTGAAACGCTGAAGTCCTGAAATCCTTACTTGGGCTGCGCAACGACAGCGCCGACGGCGCTGCGGGTGAACATGGCTTTGACGCCTTTGGAGATCTCCACTTCCACCTCTTCGTCCTTGATGGAAGTTATCGCGCCCAGCATGCCGCCGCGCGTGATGATGCGGTCCCCGGGCTTGAGGGCCTCCAGCATCTTCTTCGTTTCCTTTACCTGCTTCTGCTGGGGGCGGATAAGCAGGAAGTAAAATATGGCCGCTACCGCTATGAAAGGGATAAGCTGCATTATGGGCGAGTTCTGTTCCATTGTTCCTCCGTCGGCAAAACTTACGGCCTTTATTTTAACAAATTTTTAACGCGTTTATCTGTTCCGCCGCCGGATTTTGGATCATTCTTTCGCCAGGTACGCGTCCTTGAAGGCCTTTTTCGCCTGCCGGAACGTGCCCGTAGCGGCCGCCATGCGCATGATCTTCGTCTGGTTTATCAGGAAGCGGAGATTGTGTATGGACAACAGCTGGCTGACCAGCAGCTCCTTGGCCTTGAAGAGGTGGGAAAGGTAGCCGCGCGAATAATTGCGGCAGCAGATGCAGTCGCACAGCGGGTCGATGGGGGCGTCGTCGTTCTTGTGCGTCGCGTTCTTAATGTAGAACTTGCCGCCCGAAGTAAGAGCCTGCCCGTTGCGGGCGTTGCGCGTGGGCAGCACGCAGTCGAACATGTCCACGCCGAGCTCGGCCGCGTCCCACATGTCCTCGGGCGAGCCGAGGCCCATGAAGTAGACCGGCTTGTTCCTGGGCAGCTGCTCCACCGCCGCCGCCAGCGCTTCGCGCATCTGCGCCTTGCTTTCGCCTACGGAAAGGCCGCCGATGGCGAACCCGTCGGGGTTGAGCTCGGCCATGTGGCGCGCGGCCTCGGCGCGCAGGTCCGTATAGATAGAACCCTGCACTATGCCGAAAAGCAGGGGGCGCTTGCCCGCTTCCATTTCCCGCGTTCTTTCCACGAAGCGGCCTTTGGCCCTTTGCGCCCAGTTCATGGTCTTTTTCAGCGCGTCCTCTGCGTCGGCGCGCGAGGCCGGGTTCTCAACGCAGACGTCCAGGCAGGTCCAGATGGAGGAGCCGATGGAGGCCTGGAAATCTATCACTTTCTCCGGCGTGAAGAAATGCGGGCTGCCGTCGATATGCGAGGCGAAATGCACCCCGGTGTCGGTTATTTTGCGCAGGCGGCTGAGGCTGTAGACCTGGAAGCCGCCGGAATCGGTAAGCACGGGCCCGGGATGGTTCATGAACCGGTTAAGGCCGCCGAAGCGCTCCAGGGTGTCGAGCCCGGGCCGCAGGTAAAGGTGGTAGGTATTGGAAAGCAGGCATTCCGCGCCTATCTCGCCCAGGTCGCGCTGCGTCACGGCTTTAACGGTGCCCTGCGTGGCCACCGGCATGAACACCGGGGTATGGATGTGGCCGCGCGCGGTCTTGACTATGGCCGTCCGCGCCGCGGTCTCTCCGTCTTTTTTCAGAACTTCGAAATGGGGCATGATATTTCCTTTTTTTACTGTATGAACATCGAATCGCCGTAAGAATAGAAGCGGTATTTTTCCCTGACCGCCTCGCTGTAGGCTTTGAAAAGCAGCTCGCGGCCCGCGAAGGCGGCCGTCATGTACAGCGGGGCCGACTCCGGCACGTGGAGGTTCGTGATGAACGCGCCCGCCGTCTTGAACTTGTAGCCCGGCCGTATGAACAGTCCGGCCCGGGCCCGGCCCGGTATCACCCGGCCGCTGTCGTCCGACAGCGTTTCAAGGGTGCGCATGGAGGAAGTGCCTACAGCTATCAGCCTGCCGCCCCGCGCCCGGTGGGCGTTCATGGCTTCGGCGGCCTCTTCGGCGACAAAGCACTCCTCTTCCATCATGACGTGCTCCCCGGGGTTCTCCGACCGCACCGGGCGGAAGGTGCCCCAGCCGATATGCAGCGTGACGTAGACCACCTTTACTCCGGCCGCTTCGAGCCGGGCGAGCAGTTCCGGCGTAAAATGGAAACCGGCCGTGGGCGCGGCTATGGAGCCGGCCTCTTTGGCGTAGACCGTCTGGTAAACGTCCTCGTCGATTGGGGCCTGAGCGCCGCGGCGGGCGCGCGCTTTCAGGATATACTGCGGCAGAGGCACCGCGCCGCAGCGGGCCAGGTAGGCCGCGTCCACGGGCGGAGTGAACCGGAAATTAAAGCTGCCGTCGGGGTTCCTGGCCAGGCATTCGGCCTTCACGTCCTCCGGGCAGGCCAGCACCAGGCCCGCTTTGGCCTTGCGGCAGAGCCCGGTCCAGACCGCTGGCTCGCCCTCCAGTGGGGCCATAAGCAGTATTTCGGAGCGGCCGCCGCCGGGCTTCAGGGCTTCCAGCCGCGCCTTCCATACCCGGCTGCGGTTGAGCACCAGCATATCGCCGGGCCCGAGCAGCCCGGCGAGGTCGCTGAACCTGCGGTGGGCCAGCGAGCCGCTGCGGCGGTCCACCGCCAGCAGGCGCGAGGAGTCGCGGGGGTCGGCCGGGCGGTCCGCTATAAGCGGCTCGATCTCGAGGGAAGAAAATTCTTTCAAAGCGTGGTCGCTCATTAAATATCCTCTATGGCGGCGCCCGGGTAATAGTGCCGCAGTATCTTTTTATAGGAGCGGCCCCTGAAGGCCATTACTTTGGCCCCGTCCTGGCACATGCCCACGCCGTGCCCCAGCCGCGCCCCTCGAAGTCGTAGCCGTTCTTCGCCGGCGTTATCCGCGTGAGATAGGTGCTCCTGAATTCATAAGTGCCTACCGCTTTGCGCAGTTCCTTTACCAGGGCCGTCGTGCTGCCCTGGTCCGTCGAGAATTTCAGCGAGATCAGGCGCCCGGAGCGGTCTTTCTGCGCCGCCTTGATGCCGGTGATCTTCAGGGCCGTCGACCCCTGCGTCTGTATGAAGGTAAGCAGGTCCCGGGAGGACACGAACAGCGACCAGCGGTAATGGTTGGACTCCTTGCAGAAAGGGTCGACTATGCCGTAAAGAGGCTTTATTACTTCCTCGCCCCAGGCGGAATTGACGGCGGCGGTATGCCCGCCGCAGCAGGCGTGGAAAAAGGCCGTCACGAGTTTATTCCGGTAGCGGAGCACCTGGCCGCGGGTGGAGTTCACCGCCTCGGTTATCCTCGGGCTCACCACCGCCGACCCCTTATAGACCTGCATCTCCACGCCGTCGGTAATGTCGTAATCCTTCGCGGGGTTGATCTGCTTCAGCGCGTAAGTGCGCGAGGCCACCGCCTGCGCCTTCAGCGCCTCCAGCGGCCAGTCCGGACTCATCTCGGCGGGCAGCACGCCGCAAAGATAGTCTTCAAGGGACAGCGACTCGATGATGTCGATGCGGCCGGCGCCGGAGGCTTTGAGCAGGATGTCGCCCTTGTAAAGCCTGCCGGCCAGCCGCATGTGGTCGCCGCCCTCGGCGGCCATCAGCTTCACCGGGGAGGACAGCTTCTGCCCGGAGATGGAGATGGCGCCGCCGGCGGAGCCGATCTCGTAGGACGCTTTACCGAGCAGCTGGTACTTCTCGCCGGTCTTCATTTCCTCTACGTAGATCTTGGCCGAGGTCCTGAGCCTGATGGCGGGAGACCCCAGAACGATGGCCACCCGTATGCGGGGGGCTGAACCGCCGCGGGCGGCCGCTGAGCGCAGCGGGGACACCGGCAGGCACATGAGCAGCGAAACTAGGAGACGTATCATCAATTAAGTATGTTAAAAGAACTCCTGGGGGAGGGCGGTCTTAAGGTTCAGGTGCGCCGCGGCTTTCGGCGTTATCACGCGGCCCCGCGTGGTGCGCTTAAGGAAGCCGCCCTGTATAAGGAAAGGCTCTATGACGTCGGTGAGGGTATCCTGCTCTTCGCTGACGGCCACCGCCAGCGTCTCTATGCCTACGGGGCCGCCGCTGAATTTCTCGGCGATAGTCAGCAGTATGCGCCGGTCCAGGTTGTCCAGCCCCTCGGCGTCTATCTCCAGGGCGCCCATGGCGTCCTCGGTGACCGCGGCGGAAATGAAGCCGTCGGCCCTGACGTCGGCGAAATCGCGCACGCGCTTGAGCAGCCTGTTGGCTATGCGGGGCGTGCCGCGGGAACGCCGGGCTATCAGCGCCATGGCGGCTTTCTCCGTTCTGCTGCCCAGGATGCCCGCCGAGCGCACGAGTATCTGCGTGATCTCGTCCTCGCCGTAAAAACCCAGGTTGAACACTATGCCGAAGCGGTCGCGCAGCGGGCCGGTAAGCAGGCCGCTGCGCGTGGTGGCCCCCACCAGCGTGAAGCGGGGCACGGCGAGCCTCAGCGTGGTGGAGCCGGGGCCCTGGCCGGTATTGATGAAAAAAAGAAAATCCTCCATCACCGGGTAAAGCGCTTCCTCCACGGCCGCGTTGAGCCGGTGGATCTCGTCAATAAAAAGTATGTCGCCTTCGGCGAGCTCCGTGGTGAGCATGGCGGCCAGGTCGCCGGGCTTGGAAAGCACCGGGCCGGACGTGACCTTGATGTTGACGCCCATCTCGCGGGCCAGGATATGCGAGAGGGTGGTCTTGCCCAGGCCGGGGGGGGAATAGAAAAGGCAGTGGTCCAGCGGCTCCTTGCGGTTGCGGGCGGCCTGTATAAAGACCTTCAGGTTCTCCTTCAGTTTCGCCTGCCCCACGAACTCGTCGAGCGAGGAGGGGCGCAGGGCCGACTCCAGGCGGGAGGTCTCGTCGCCTACGGGGCGGGCCGAAAGTATCTCGTCTTTTTTAGGCATTTCAGAAGCCTTATCCCGGGGACAGGGCGCGCAGCGCCTGCCTTATTATAGTCTCAGCCGTAGCCGCCGGCCCGGCCGACGCCGCGGCCGCTTCCACGGCCGCCCGCGCTTCACCGGCCCTGAAGCCCAGCGCGGTCAGCGCGTTGATAGCCTGCACGTAAACACCGGAGGCCGCGCCGAAGCCGGCGCCGGCGGCCTGCCCGGCCTCCGGCAGCTTGTCCTTGAGGGCGGCGATCAGTTTATCGGCGGTCTTGGCGGTGAAGCCGAAAATGGCCGTAAGCCGCTTCAGGTCCTTGGCCGCCACGGCCGCCGTGAAGTCGGGCATGGATTTGACGGCTTTACCGAGGTAGTCCAGCGCTTTTTTAGCGCCGGTATTGGGCACGGCGTCGCGCAGCAGGTCGAACAGCCGCTTTTCCTCCAGGCTGAGGAAGCCGTAAAGGGCCGTGCCGCCGTACATGCTTATGGATTCGGCGATGTGGGTTTCCACCGGCGAGCCTTCAGGGCCGAGGGCCTCCAGCGAAGGCGCGCAGAAGAACACCTCGTAGCCCACGCCGGAGGTCTCTATGACGGCGCTGTCGGCGTTCTTGACCACTATCCTGCCGCGAAGATAGGCTAACATGGCCGCACCCCGTTTTTTTTCCGGGCGGTCCGCGCGGCGGCCGCTGCTTTGGCCCCGGCCAGCGCTTTGGCGAAAGGGGCGAGGCGCAGGTGGCAGAGCCCCGCGGCCATGGCGTCGGCCACGTCGTCGGGCTCTGGCATGGCGGCAAGCTTCAGGGTTAGCTGCACCACGCGCTGCATCTGCCTTTTCTCGGCGCTGCCGCTGCCGGAGACGGTCTTTTTGATGGTGCGCGGGTTATACGGGAAAATAGGCAGCCCGCCCTTTTCGCAGGCGAGCAGTATTACGCCCCTGGCATGGGTGGTATCGGCCTGCGTGGAAGCTTTTTTAGAGAAGAACACTTCCTCTATGGCGGCTTCGGCCGGCCGGTGTTCGGTTATAAGCGCGGCAAGGGAATCGAAGATCTGCGCGAGGCGCTTCTCCAGCGGCAGCCGGGCGGAGGTATGAATAAGGCCGGCCGCGAGCAGCCCGGGGGAGGCTGTACCGGTCTTTTCAAGGACGGCCCACCCGGTCCTGTCCAGACCGGGGTCGATGCCAAGGATTTTCATGTTAAACTTCCGGCTGACGGCCGCACCGGGGCCCGGGGGACCGGGCCCGGTCCGGCTTATTTTTCAAGTTTTTCCAGCACAGCGTCGGGAATATTAAAGTTGGAATAGACCTTCTGCACGTCGTCGTGGTCTTCCAGCGCGTCCATCAGGCGCACGATCTGCTCCGCCTTGTCCTCGCCGATGTTAACCTCGGTCTTCGGCAGCATCGTCACTTCGGCCGTAACTACAGGCACTTTCTTCTCTTCGAGCTTGACTTTCACGGTCTCGAACGCCTGCGGAGAGGTGATGATCTCGTATTCCTCGGAGTCGGCGGGGGAGCGGAAATCGTCCGCGCCTATCTCAAGGGCCAGCGACATCAGCTCGTCTTCCTTGGCGTCCTCTTTTTTTACGGAGATATAGCCTTTCTGCTCGAACATCCAGGCCACGGCGCCGGTGGAGCCCATGTTGCCGCCGCTGGTGTCGAGGATCTTGCGGATCTCGCTGGCGGCGCGGTTCTTGTTGTCGGTGGTGACCTGAATTATTATGGCGATGCCGCCGGGGCCGTACGCCTCGTAAACTATCTCTTCATAGACCACGCCGGGTTCCTGGCCCGTGCCGCGCCGGATCGCGCGTTTTACGTTATCCAAAGGCATGTTGCAGGCCTTGGCGTCTTCCATGGCTTTGCGCAGGCGGGGGTTCTCTTCCGGCTTGCCGCCGCCGGCTTTGGTGGCAATGGTTATTTCTTTGATGATCTTGGTGTAAACTTTGCCTTTTTTTCCGTCCGTTATGGCTTTTTTATGCTTGATCCCGGCCCAGTGAGAATGTCCACCCATGATAAACTCCTTAAAGATACGCTAGAAGGCTTTGGCTTAAATTTTAGCCGCTTTGTCCGGCACACGAACGAAAGCGCCGCCGGCACGATTTTTGCTTAATTATGACCGCGGCTAAATAAATTCTATAATAATATCGCCGGTTTAACAACTGCGGACTTTAACAGGAAGAGACAAGAGCCCCCTTAGCTCAACTGGATAGAGCGCCTGCCTTCGGAGCAGTAGGTTAGAGGTTCGAATCCTCTAGGGGGCACTTCCGGGGCGTCTTCACGGGAGCGGGCCGTAACTTTCTTGTAACTAAATAGTAATCAGTCCGCAAACACGGTTATTTAAAATATACGTACGAACCGCCCTGCGATATTCAGGATAGCCGAAAGGTTCACAAAAAAGATGAAAGCTATGAACCGGAAATTTTATTGCGCCGCCGCGGTGGTCCTTCTGCTGGCCGGAGGGGCGCGGCTCAACGCCGCCGGCAAACAGGGGCAGGGCAAATTCTCCCCGCTGGCCTATTCCATGCGGCCGACCCGCAAGCTCCCTTCCTCTTCCGCCCGGACGGCCTTCTCCCGGTTCGCCGCCCGCCAGGGCAAGGACTGGAAGGTCCGCTACAACCCGCGCACGGCGCTGCCGGAAGCCATCACCGGCGGCCGCACGCGGCGCTATTCCGGCGGGCCGGAACAGGCCGCCGCGGCTTTCTTCGCCGACAACGGCGCGCTGCTGAAGATAGATCCCGCGGCGCTGCGGCTCGCGCTGAAAAAAGAAATGCTGGGCGAGACCCATCTGCAGTACCAGCAGTACTACCAGGGCCTGCCGGTAGAATTCTCCTACGTCAGGGCCCATGTTACGGATTCCGGTGAGGTAGCCGGCTACCAGGCCAGGTTCGAGCCGGAAATAGAGCTCAGCGTAGTTCCAGCCGTAGCGGCGGCGCAGGCGGTGCAGGCGGCGGTCTCCGACCTGGGCGCGCAGTTCAGGAACGTCAGCACGGAACTGGTGATCTTCCCGGACGAGCAGGCGGGGAAACTTAAACTGGCGTGGAAAATACGCGGCCGCGCGCAGGGCGGGCTCTGGGTCTACTACGTCGACGCGCAGGCCGGCGGCGTGCTGCTCAAGTACGACGACCTGCGGCGCTACTGCGAGAGCGTGCCCGGGTCGTACTATACGATGGGCTCCTCGTCCGGGACCGTTTACGCGATATCCCCGCTCCCTACCGGGGACAGCGCGTATACCGTTTCCCAGAACACCTGGGAAAAACCTAAAACCCTTGCGCTCAGCGACCAGTATTTCTGGGTGGGCGGCTATACCAACACCCCGGCCGTCACGCATGTGTCCGGGGACTACTGCACCGCCGCCAGGGGAAAAGTGTACTCCTCCTTCAAGGGGCCGTATTTCTCCGTCACCAATTTCCGCGGCGCCAGCGCGCATTTCGACAACGGCACCGGCGTGTGGCGCAAATATACGCATTCGCCCATCATCCAGAGCCCTAACCCTTACGCAAATTCCTCGTCCGAATCCTATGACGCGACGGTCGTCCCCACGCTGACGGGCGACGATGTCCTGGCGCTGGTGGTGCCCCGCTTCGCCTACTTCCACGCCGGAGAGATGGACGAATACGGAGGCGTACCGGACGCCGACGAGGTCCACGTGCTGAGCACCAACGTTAACTTTTCCGGGACCAACAAGGCCGTGGCCAGCTATATCGGGCAGCGTACCAAGCCGTTCTACGGCCCGGCGGTGGAGAATAACTCGTACTCGCTGCTGCTCAAGGCCGACGAATCCGGAACTTACGACGGCTTCGCCGTCAGCGAATCCAGCTACATGGTGCTGACCAACGTCCCCGGCACGGAAGATAACAACACAGGCTCGGTGATCTGGTCTACCAGCAGCGCCAACACCGATAATTTTTACATTGACGCCAGCCTGGGCCATACTTCCGGGCTGGATGAAGTGAACGCGTTCTATCATCTGAACAGGATGCGCCGGTATTTCGAGAATTTCAACCAGAACGCCTCCGGCGGCGCCACGAAGCCCGCCGACCTGGACGGCCGGGTGCCGGTGATGGTGCACGCTTCGGGCGATCCCGACGCTCTGGTCTACCGCGGCATGAAGAACGCTTTCTTCGACCTGGAGAGCGAGAACATCTTTTTCGGCGACGGCCCGCAGGACAACTCCGGTTTTTACCGGTCGCTGGCGCTGGACGGCACCATTGTCCGCCACGAATACACCCATCTCGCCGTCCACCGCATCTACCCCATAATCAACTTCGGCGAGTTCGGCGCGATCAGCGAGGCTCTGTCGGATTATTTTTCGCTGGCCTCTTTCTGGAAGGAAGGCTACGCCGAATCGCCGCAGAACGCCGCGAAGAAAGGCCTTGCCGCCCTGGGCAACTTCCTCGGCACCGGCTACGCCCGTTCCATCGCCGGCACCGACATGAACATGCCGGACGACTGGCGGGGGGAACTTTACAACGACAGCCTTATCCTGTCGCAGGCCCTGTATACGCTGCGCGTGGGGGGCGTGCATTCCCTGGGCACAGTAAGCGGCCCCAACGTCTTTAACGGGCTGCCCATGGCGGATTTCCTGGTCTGGTCCGCGCTGTTCTACTTCCCGGACAGCTTCCTGAATTTCCACGAGGCCATGATAGACGCCTGCAAACAGCTGGACTCCGCGCCCTTCTACGGCGGCTGCGGCGCCGCCGAGCGCACGCTGATAGACAACGCTTTCTCCGACCACGGCATAGCGGCCCCCGGCACCGGCACCGCGTACGCGTACGAGACCGGCGCCAGCTCCGGGCTGTGCGCCGACAATAACGGGCCCGAATGCGCGGCCGACGTTAACTTCGTGGATTCCGTAAAGGCCGCGGTCTATCCCGCCGGGGACGTGGACTATTATTCCGTGCCCGTGGGCGTCGGGACTTTCCAGGCGACGCTGAAACTGCCGGAGGCCGGGGCCGCGGAGGTCTACAAGGCCTACGCCCTGTCCCTTTTCGATTCGGACCGGCAGAATCTCGCCGAGGCCGTGCCCGTCATCAACACCTACGAGGGGGTCTGCCCCGACACCGGCGACTGCACCACGTACGCCCCGAGCGTAACGCTGACCTACCCCGTTACCGCCGCGGGCAGATACTACATGTCCGTTTCGGGCGGGCCCACGCAGAACTACGGCAATTCGGGCGTTAACTCCTCGTCGCTTTACACGCTCACCTTCTCTTACTCCGGCAGCGGCGGGACCACGGCCCAACTGGACGGCGGGTCTTCGACCGACAATGAAAAGATAACTTTCATCGCGTATTACAACGACTTCCCGATGGGGGTCGCTCCGACTTCCTCCACGATGACCGGGGCGGAGCAGGTGTTCGCCTACGCCCAGCTGCGCGACCATAACAATACGAAGCTGGACTACGCCCGCACCGACCTGACGCTGGCGCAGGGCTCCTTCCTGCAGGTGGTGCCGGGCAGCGTCTACACGGCCACCGACCTGATAGGCCGCCCCGTGCTTAACGGCAGCGTGCGCGTCCAGCCCGGCTTCTCCACCCGCTATCCGGGCGTGGGGACCGTAACGCTCGAGATCTTCGGGCGCAACCATATGGGCAACGTGGTTTCCCTGGGCGTAACCAACAAGCTTAACCTGTCGGCCGACAAAGCCGCCATGACCACCTACAATAACGTGCTGGGCGCGCCCGGCGCCAAGGCCATAGTAAAGTACGAGATACAATCGGCCGGGACGCTATCCATAAAAGTTTACACCCAGACCGGCGGGCTGGTGAAAACCCTTTACGACGGCACGGCGGCGGGCAAGGGCGCCGTGGACTGGGACGGGACGAATTCCAACGGCGGCAAGGCGGCCAGCGGCATCTACTTCATCAAAGCCATAGGGCCGGGCCTGGACAAGACGGATAAAGTGGCTATCGTGCGGTAGCGGAAATCCGAACTATGAGAAATTCACCGGCGGAAATAAAACACTCTGCGAACCGGCCGCTCCCGGTCCGCGGCGGCGTTATTGCCGCCGCGCTGTGTTTTTTCCTGTCCGCCGCGCCGGCTTCGGCGGGAGGGCCCGGCTCCGCCGGCCTGCAGGTGCTTAAGAGCGACATCAGCCCCCGGGCTATGGGCATGGGCGGCGCTTTCTCCGCCATAGCCGACGACCTTTACTCGATGAACTATAACCCCGCGGGCCTGGGCCAGCTTTACATGCCGGAGGCCTCGGCCCTGTATCTTTCCGGTTTCGAGGACGCAAGGCTCAGCAACCTCGCCTTCGCCATGCCGCTGCCGGTCAAAGGGTTCGCCGGCATCGCCAAGCCGGGCATGGGGATGTCGCTGATGATGTCCGACGCGGGCTCTTTCCGCTCGCGCCTGATCAACCCCAACGGGACTATCTCGGAAAGGTCCTATGACGCGCAGAAGGACATGGTCCTTACCGTCGGCTACGGCGAGAAAGTATATTCCGAGGACGTAAAATTCGAAGGGTACGGCTTCAAGCTGGACCAATACGTCGGCGTCAACATGAAGTACCTCGACTCTACGCTGCTGGAGGATTATGCCGCCTCCGCCTTCGCCGTGGATATGGGCTGGCTGGCCATGGACCCGAAGCTCGGGCTCGCCGTGGCCGCGTCCTTCTCCAATTTCGGCACCGGGCTGAAATACGACAAGGAGCTCACGAAGCTCCCTTCCATACTGCGGCTGGGCGTTTCCTACCAGCGGCCGACCGTGATGGACCAGTCGCTGCTGCTGGCGGCGGAGGGGGACTTCTACACCGCGGAATCGCCCCAAAAAAGCATCCGCGTGGGGCTGGAGTACCACTTCGAGAAGATCTTCAACCTCCGCGTGGGCTATAAGTCCGAACAGGACAACCCCGGGCTGACCATGGGCCTGGGCCTGCGCTACGAGGACCTGTCCCTGGATTTCGCCACCGGCGCCGGCAGCGAGGTTTACAACACGTCCCAGATCTCTCTTTCCTACAAGTTCAGCGGCATAATAATAAAGGAACGCCCCAAGAAGGCTTTCAAAGACCCCACGCCGCAGAAAAAAGAGCAGCTGAATCCGGCTCCCGCGCCGCAGAAGAAAACCGGCTCTCCGCGCGACAAGAAAAAAGAGTCGGACTTCATCTGGCTGTATTGACCTCCCCGCGCCCGGCCGCGGCCCGCCGCTAAATTGACACTACCGCGCTTTGTTGATACAATAAAAATAACTTGTTTTCTGGAGGTCTATAATGAAAAAAGCACTGTACGCTGCGTTCGCGGCGCTTATCGTTTGCGGCTGCGCTTCTTCCCCTAATAAGGGCACCGTTTCCGGCTCGGGCGAGATAGAGCGGGAATGGGTCGAGGAAGGCGTCACCAAGAATTATGTTTTCGCGCGCGGCATGGGCGCCGCCGACCAGACCCTGGAGAACAAGACCCAGCGCATGGCCACTTCCCGCAACGCCTCGATAGTGAACGGGCAGTACAACATGCTCTCTTTCCTTAAAGGCGTCAACCTGGAAGGCGGCATAACCGTAGAGAAGGCGATAGAAACCGATTCCGTGCTGGCCACCAAGATCAACGACGTGATCAAAGGCGCCCAGGTAGTGCGCACAGAGTGGACCTCGGACGACGGCTGCATCATAGTGCTCCGGCTGCCCAAGAAAATGCTGAAAGAAGCCGGCATCAAGCTGGCGGAATAAACAAGAACGATGAAGAACTTATCCCTGATCTGCGCGGCGGCCCTGCTGCTGGCGGCCGCCGGCTGCTCCGGCAGCCGCCGGAGCGCGCTCAACCCCGCGTACGAGATAGAGATCGTGGAAGCGGAGGGGCTGGCGCCCGTGGTGGACGGCGACACGGAGGGGGCGAAGAAAACCGCCCTCGGCGAAGCCATGAAGAGCGCCCTGGGCCTGGTGGTGGGCGTTTATGTCTCGCAGGACGCGCTGGTGGCCAAATCGGTGCTGATCGACGAGAGCATAACTTCGCAGACCCAGGGCTACATCGAGAAATACGAGGTTCTGAAGGAACGCCTTGAGGGGAATTTCTACAGGACCCGCATCCGCGCCCATGTCCGCAAGGAGGACCTGACGGCCAAGCTGCGCAGCCTTGAATCGGAGCCTGAGAAACTTGGCAACCCCGTTCTCGGCTTCGACATAACGGAAAGCGCCGATTCCAAACCGGTACAGGGCGGCTACGCCGAGACGGCGCTGAAAGCGGCCTTTGTGGACGCCGGCTTCCTCACCGGCGACAAGGACACGGCCGACATCGTCATCAAAGGCGCGGCGGAAACCGCCTTTAATACCCGCGAGGGGCTGGGGGGCTTCACTTCCTACCGCGCAGGCATCTCCCTCTCCGCGGTCAAGAAGGGCTCGGGCGCCCTGGCCGCGGTGCAGGAATCCGCCGGCGGCATAGACCTTAACGACGAGGCCGCCGCCAGGGCGTCGCTGATAAACGCCGCGAAAAAGGCGGCGGCGCCCCTGAAAGAAGGGATACTGAAGTCGCTGCGCGAAAAGACGATAGTACATCTGAACCTGGCCAACGTTAAGACCATGAACGACCTCAGCGACTTCACGAAGGTGCTGCGCAATATCCCCGCGGTCAAGGCTTCCTGGGTGCGCAGCTACACCGGCGGCACGGCCGTCCTGGACGTGGCGATGCGCAAAGGCGGAGCCTCCGACCTGTCGCAGCTGCTGATGAAGAACCTGCAGAAGCCGGTGAAGATAAACCGCACCTCGGCCTACGAGCTGGACGCGGAACTGCAGTAGCGCGCCGGATATAATAAAAGCGGCCGCGGGACTGTCCCGCGGCCGCTTTTTTGCGTCCGGCGCTATTTATGCCTGTTCAGCTTCTCCTCGCGCTGCTCTGCCAGGCCGCTCAGCGCCCGGCGCCGGAATAATCATAGATACGCCCCGCCTCTCCGGCCGCGGCCGCCGCGGAGCCAGGAACAAACCCGCGGTCAAGATCAATACTTGGAATAAGCCCTCCTCCTGAAAATATACAATACAAAGCAAATATTATAAAATCAGGGCAGCCGGTTTCTCCGTCCGCCCGGCAGACAGGCTTTTGCCGCCGCCGCTTTTATTTTCGCTTATGTCCTACTTTTTTATAATCAACCCCAACGCCGGCAAAAAACAAGGCGCTATTAAAGACCAGCTGGCGAAGGCCTTCGCCGGGCGCAAAATACACTTCGAGCTGGAATTCACCCGGGCCAGGGGCCATGCCTCCGAGCTGGCCGCCAGGGCGCTGATCGCCGGCTTTAACCGCGTGGTGGCGGTGGGCGGCGACGGCACCATACGAGAAATAGCCGCCGCCCTGATAGGCAAGGAGGCGGTGCTGGGCATACTGCCCTGCGGCTCCGGCAACGGGCTGGCGCGCAACCTCCGCATCCCGCTGGGCTTTTGCGCCGCGCTGGAAGGCCTTTTGCAATGGGAGCCCCGCCCCATTGACGCCGGGCTGGCCAACGGTTTCGCTTTCTTCTGCGCCGCCGGCGCGGGGCTGGACGCCGAAATAGCGCACGACTACAATTCGCTCAGCCGCCGCAGGGGCATCCTGCCTTACGTCTGGTACGGGGTCAGGCGGGCGCTTACCTACGACGCGCGGCGCCTGATCGCGCGGTTCGACGGGACCACTGTTGAAAGGGTCTCGCTGCTGGCGGCGGTGCTCAACGGCGAGCAGTACGGCGGCGGGGCGCGCATGGCGCCGGGCGCTTCCGTGGACGACGGCCTGCTCGACCTTTGTTTTATTAAAAAAGCTTCCCTGCCGCGGCTGGTCTCGGCCCTGCCCGCGCTGTTCAACGGCCGGCTGGCGGACCACCCAGGCATCTATGAGGCTTTCCAGGCCAGGATGGTAGAACTGGACTGCGGCTCCGCCTCGTGGTACCACCTCGACGGCGAGGATTTTTTTTCCGAGGACGGGAAGATCAGGTTCAGCGTGATCCCGGCGGCCATCAGGGTGCTGGCGCCCAAGCCATAAAATGCATTCGCTCCGGGAACTTTCAAAAGAGGCGGTCCTGTATCAAAAACTGGCGGGGGGAAAGACCCGCTGCCTGGCCTGCGCGCACCGCTGCGTTACGGCTCCCGGCGGCGCGGGGCGCTGCGGCGTAAGGTTCAACCAGGGCGGCGCCCTTATGGCGCCGTGGGGCTATATCTCCGGCGCCGCCGCGGACCCCATGGAGAAGAAACCTTTTTTTCACGCGCTGCCAGGCTCGCGCACGCTGTCGTTCGGGATGTTCGGCTGCAATTTTCATTGCGAGTTCTGCCAGAACTGGGACATTTCGGACGCCCGCGGCCGGTCCCACGCGCCGGCTGAGACCGCGCCGGAGCGGCTCGCGCGGGAAGCCCTCTCGCGCGGGCTGGCCGCGGTGGTTTCCACCTATAACGAGCCGCTGATCACCGCGGACTGGGCCGCCGGCGTCTTCGCCGCCGCCAGGGCCGGCGGGCTGCGCACGGCGTTCGTCTCCAACGGGTACGCCACGCCGGAGGCGGCGGCTTTCCTGCGCCCGTGCCTGGACTTCTGGAAGGTGGACCTTAAATCCTTCGACCCCGGAAAATACCGCGCCGTCTGCGGCGGGGAACTTGAAAAGGTCAGGGCGGGTTTGGAGCTGATAAAAGCTTCGGGGTTCTGGCTGGAAGTAGTGACCCTGCTGATCCCGGGCTTCAACGATTCCGCGGCGGAAACAGAGGCCATGGCCGCCTATCTGGCGGGGCTTTCGCGCGATATTCCCTGGCATCTTACGGCTTTTCACCCCGACCACCGCATGACCGGCGTTGCGCCCACGCCGCCGGAAACCCTGCTGCGCGCCAGGGACCTGGCCCTGAAAAAAGGACTGCGCTACGTCTATTGCGGGAATCTTCCCGGCCGCGGCAGCGGCCTGGAGGACACCGTCTGCCCCGCCTGTTCGAGAAAAGTAGTGGAAAGGACCGGGTTCGCCGTGACCGCGAATATCCTGGGCCCCGGGGGCGTCTGCCCCTGCGGAGAAAAGATACCGGGCGTGTGGAGCTAAAGGAAGCGGGACAGGAACTTCAGGCAGCCGGCGGGCCAGGGGTTCTCTTCCGGCTCCTGGTCCATGGCCGCGCAGGCGCCTATCAGCGCGGCGAGCAGCACCGGCAGCCCGGAAAAACCGTAGGCGCCCAGGCTTGAAAGACCCGCGGCGCGCCAGAAAAACAGGCCGGAGAGGAACGCGCCGCCGCCCGCGGCCGCGGCCAGCGGCACCCCGCCGAACCGGCAAAGCGCCAGCAGACTTACCAGATAATACTGCGCCAGCGCGGTCAGCGCGCAGGCCAGCGAGAAGACGGCCGCGTCCCCGGGGACCGGCGTGAGCCGCGAGACCCGCGCGGCGCCCAGCGCCAGGCGCACCAGCAGGCCGCCGAAGCGCACCGCGGACAGGCCCAGCAGCAGGCTGAAGGCGGTGGACAGCAGCGAAAAGGCGAAATAGGCGGACAGCGCGAAGAAAGGGGAGACCCTATTTTTTGTCATAGAAACCGAGCTCGCGCAGGAACTGCAGATCATCCTGCCAGCCCGGCGTCACTTTAACGGTAAGATGAAGTTCTACGGGGCGGCCCAGGAAGGCGACCAGGGCTTTATGTGACCTTTCGCGCAGCATCTTTATCGAGCGGCCGCCTTTGCCTATGAGGATAGGCTTCTGGCTGGCGCGGGCCACGTGCACGGCAGCCAGGATCTGGGTATCGCGCCCTTCCTCCTCCCTGAAAACCTCTATCTCCACCGCCGCGGCGTACGGGATCTCCTGGCTGTACAGCTTGAAGATATGCTCGCGTATGATCTCGGCCGCGTAGAATTTTTCCCAGCGGTCCGTCAGCTGGTCCTGCGGGTAATAGGCGGGGTGTTCGGGCAGCGCGGCCTTTATTGCGGCGCGGAGCTCCTTGACGCCGCCCCCGGTCAGCGCCGAGATATGCAGCACCTGTTTCACGGGCAGCAGCTTGGAGTAGAACTCCGCGGCGGCGTCGGCCCGCGCGGAGGAGGTTTCCTTGTCCAGCTTGTTTATCACCAGGTATAAAGGACAGGCCACGCGCTTGAGCGGCTCGAACAGCGGCACCTTGTCCCCGGGGGGCAGGCCGGGCTCGACCAGCAGCAGGCACAGGTCGCCGTCCTCGGTGGCCGCCCGCCGTATGGCGGTCTCCATGCTTTTCTCGAAAAGATTGCGGCTGCGCAGGAAGCCGGGCGTGTCCACGAACACGGCCTGGAAATCCGGCTCGTTGAGTATGCCCAGGATGCTGTTGCGGGTGGTCTGCGGCTTGTCCGTGATTATGGACAGCCGCATCCCGCACAGCGCGTTGAGAAGGGTAGACTTGCCGGCGTTGGGCAGGCCCGTGATGGGCACGAAGCCCGCCCTGAAACCGGCCGGGGAAGCCTTCATTTAAGGCAGATCGGGTTGGCCCACAGCGGCAGCTGGGTGACCTTGTCGTTCTTCCTAACCTTGATGTCGCCGGTCAGCTCCTGCATGAAGACCTCGCAGCTGAAGACGCGGGTGCCGGCCATAAGGTGGCCGCCGAAAGCTTTGCCTTCGCTGTCCGAGAAGACCACGTGGGCATGGACCATCGGCTTGTCGTCGAAGAGGCTTATATTGCCGCTCAGGGAAAGTATTTCAAGCTCTTTCTCAAGATTATGCTTGGCGTACTTCTTCGCTTTCTGGTCGTAAATGCCGAAAGTGGCGCGCTCGACGGCGCCGATGGCGTTTATCAGGCCGCAGCGCACCTGGTGATGATGGCTGAAATGCTGTACGGCCTGAAGGAGATCTTCCCCCTTGAAGATGCTGAATAAAAAAGTCCTTCCGGTAAGATACGGTTTTTCCTGAACTTGCATGGCGTTCCTCCCTAAGTTGTTTACTTTCCCGCAGCGACGGTTTCGGCGTACTCCATGACCGCTTTCAGCTGGGCGGCCCCGTCCAGCCCCGCTTCCTTCATTACGTCGCCGGCCTTCCCCGAAGACGGATAGCGCCCGTTCCTGAACGGATGCAGCGTGCGGGCCAGCCCGGCGCCCGAGCGCACCCAGCAGTACATAGTGGGCAGCGTGAAATCAGTTATTCCCATGGCTTCCTGGGCCAGGCGTTCCGGGTAGATCTTTTTCTTTTCCTCTTCTCCGAGCTGCTCGAAAAGTTCGCGGCTGGCCACGTAAAAGACGTTGAGGTTAAGGCCGGCCTCGCGGAGCCTGGGCAGAACTTCGGAGAGGAAGATCCCCGCTACCCCGCTGCCCTGCAGCACCACGGTGCCGCGCGCACGCCCGCGCCGGTGCGCCGGG
>CAIRNJ010000005.1 GCA_903879915.1 uncultured Elusimicrobia bacterium | reverse complement strand
GGTGTGGCCGACACCGCGTTTTGCCAGCCCGGCCCCCGCCCGGACCCTCCGGGTTGCGGGTTATCGGGATAAACACTTATGTTCATATTTAAAAAACTGATCACTCCTTTTCTTCTGCCGCCGGGGATATTTGTGGTGGCGCTGGTCTGGGCCGCTGTTTATTTGCGGCGGCGCAGCAGACCGGGGGCTATTATCTGCGCGGTGCTGGCGGGGAGTATGTGGGTTTCGTCCACCAAGGTCTTTTCTGACGCGCTGCTGCGGCCGCTGGAGTACAAGTATTCGGCGCCGGCAGCCCCGGCGGGGGACGTTATCGTGGTGCTGGGCGGCGGGGCTTATGACTCGGACGAAGTTTATTCAGCGGGGGAAAGGCTGTCGCCGGGCAGTCTGGAGCGGGTCAGCGCCGCGGCGCTGCTGTATAAGAAAACCGGACTGCCCGTGATATTCTCCGGCGGGGCGGTGTTCACTGATATCACAGAGGCCGCCGCCGCCGGGGCTTATCTGGAAGAACTCGGGGTTCCGGCAAAGTACATAATAAAAGAAACGCAGGCGCGGGACACTTACGAGAACGCGGTGTTCACGCGCAGGATCTGCGGCGAGCGGGGCTATCAGAAAATAATACTCCTTACCTCCGCTTCGCATATGCCGCGCTCGGTATACCTTTATAAAAAGACCGGCTTCACCGATATCGTCCCGTTCCCGGTAAGCAGGACCGCGATAAAAGGCGCGAAAAGGTCCTTCCGCGACTACCTGCCCGGCAATTTCTACTCCGCGGCGCGCGCCCTGAACGAATACCTGGGCCTGCTGTTCTACCGCCTGGCCCGCTGAGCTTTGTTCCATTGGAAGGGGGAAAAAAGGTAGAATATGCCTCTAGGGCGTATTCCGTGCCGTCAGCGGGCTACAGCCGGGTTCGATAGGAGGAAGGTTTTGTATCACGATAAGAGGATAAGAGTTAACAGGAACGTCACGTCCCCGCAGGTGCGTCTCATCGACATGCACGGGACCATGCTGGGCATAAAGCCGTTGATCGACGCGCAGACTATGGCCAAGGGCGCCGGGCTGGACCTGGTGGAAATTTCTCCCGACGCCAACCCGCCGGTTTGCAAGGTAATGGATTTTTCCAAGTACCTTTACGAGAAAGAAAAACAGGACCGGGAGAACCGGAAGAAACAGAAAGCCGGCGTGCTCAAGGAGATCCGCCTTAACCCGCGCATCGCCAGCCACGATCTGCAGACCAAGGTAAAGCACATAGAGCAATTCCTGAAAGAGCACAATAAAGTCCGCGTCACCGTGGTGTTCCGCGGCCGCGAGAACCAGCACAGGAACCTCGGCGAGGAAATACTCAACGCCGTGCGCGACCACCTTTCTACCGTGGGCGCCCCCGAAGGGCGGCCCCAGATGATGGGCAACCGCATGAGCATCATGCTCGCGCCGGTACTGGGCAAGCCCGTAGCGGCCGCGAAGCCGCCGCAGGCGAAACCGGCCGGGCCGGCGGTAAAGCCCGAGCAGCAGCCCTGAAAAGAGCGTTCTTGCGGCGGCGCACTTCCCAGACGGGCGCTAAAGTTATATAATAGTCAGATTAAAGAGAGTGTATAAATATGCCTAAAATGAAATCACACAGCGGCGCGAAGAAGCGTTTCAGGAAATCCAGCACCGGCAAATGGACGCACAGGAAGTCCGGGCTCCGGCATCTTTTGACCGGGATGTCCTCCAAGCGCGGCAGGACCCTGCGCACCGTCAAGGTTGAGGAAAAGAACTCCTCAGAAGGGCGGCTGCTCGCGGATTATCTGCCTTACAAATAATTTTCTAAACCAGGAACAGGAAGACCTATGAGAATAAAATACAGCGTAGCACGCAACAAACGGAAAAAAAGAGTTTTGAAGCTGGCCAAAGGCTATTACAGCGATAAAGGCACGCGCCTGCGCCAAGCCAAGCAGCAGGTGAACAAATCCCTTACCACCGCCTACATCCACCGCCGCGACAAGAAGGGCGACATCCGCCAGCTGTGGATAGTCCGCCTGAACGCCGCCGCCCGCGACGAAGGCATGTCCTACAGCAGGTTCATGGACGGCATCCACAAGGCCAACATCATGCTTAACCGCAAAATGCTGTCGGAAATAGCCATCCGCGATCCCAAGTCGTTCACGCAGCTGGCCGCGATAGCCCGGAAAGCCCTCGGGACCACCCTGAAGAAAGTTGTCGGTACCGAGAAATAAGGCCGCGCCGTGAACGCCGCGACGTGGAAGGAGAAACTGTCCGCAATACGGGACAGTTTTTCCGTTTCTATAGCTAAAAAGCCCGCCGGGAACCCCGAGGCGCTGGAACTTCATTACCTCGGCCGCAAGGGCGAGCTGGCCCTGCTGCTGCGGGACCTGAAGGATATCCCCCTGGAAGAGCGCAAGGAGCTGGGCGCGCTGGGGAATACCGCCAAGCAGGAGATGGAGGCGAAGCTCTCCGAGCTGAAAGGCGCCGCCGCCGGCGCCGCAGGGCCCGCCGTTAAAGCCGACCTTGACCTGACGCTGCCGGGGTGGCCTTTCCCCAAGGGCAGCCTGCACCCGCTCACGCACGTCATGAACCGCCTGGCCGAGGGCTTCCTGAAGCTCGGCTTCACCATGGCCGACGGGCAGCTCATCGAGGACGACTACCACAATTTCGAAGCTTTGAACTTCCCGCCTTTCCACCCGGCGCGCGACATGCAGGACACTTTCTACGTGGACGCGAAGGACCAGCTGGGCAAGCCCATGCTGCTGCGCACGCACACCTCCCCGGTGCAGATCCGCTCCATGAAGAAGCAGGACCCGCCGCTGCGCGTGTTCCATACCGGCCGCGTGTTCCGCTCCGAGGCCGTGGACGCCAGCCATTCTTTCGCCTTCCACCAGATAGAGGGCCTGTACGTCGACAAGGGCGTCAGCATGGCCGACCTGAAGTGGACCGCGGACGCCTTCATGAAGGACCTGTTCGGTTCCGCGGTTAAGACGCGCTTCAACCCGTCGTATTTCCCGTTCGTGGAGCCGGGCGCCGAAGTGGACATGTCCTGCATTTTCTGCAAAGGCGGCGTCAACGCCGCCGAGCGCTGCCCGGTCTGCAAGGGCACCGGCTGGCTGGAGCTGATGGGCGCCGGCATGGTGCACCCTAACGTCCTGAAGGGCTGCAAGTACGACCCGGAGAAGTGGAGCGGCTTCGCTTTCGGCGGCGGCATAGAGCGCTTCGCGATGCTGCTGTACGGCATCAGCGATATGCGCATGCTCTACGAGAACGATCTCAGGGTCCTGAAACAGGTTCAGTAATGAAAATACTATATTCCTGGCTGTCCGACTTCATCGAGAACCCTCCCGCCCCGGCGGACCTGGCGGCGAAGCTCGCCCGCGTGGGCCTGAAGGTGGAGGAGATAAAGAAGACCGGCGCGTCCTTCTCCGGCGTCTGCGTGGGGCAGATAATGAGGATAGACAAGCACCCCAACGCCGACAAGCTGGCGCTGGTGGACGTGCACGACGGGGCCGTGACCATGCGCGTAGTGTGCGGCGCCAAGAACATCGCCGTGGGACAGAAGATCCCTTTCGCCAGGGTCGGCGCCCGGCTTTCCGAGGGCGAGCTTAAGAAGGCAAAGATCCGCGGCGTGGAATCCGAGGGCATGATCTGCTCGGCCGCCGAGCTGGGGCTGGAAGGCTACGACAATTCCGGCATCCTGGTGCTGCCCGATACCACCGCCGTGGGAGTGGACGCGGTAACGCTTTTCCCCAAGGCCGACTATACCCTGGAAGTCGAGATGCTGCCCAACCAGGGCTACGCGCTTTCCCATTACGCGCTGGCCCGCGAGCTCTGCCTGTTCTACGGGCTGAAGCTGAAAGAGGCCAAAGTTTTCGAAGGTTCCGCCGCCGGCTGCCTGGTGCCCGTGAACATCGAAGTGCCCGACCTGTGCACGCGCTATACCGCCATCGCCATGACCGGCCTGCGCGGCGCGCGCACCCCCGAGTGGATGGCCGAGCGCCTGCGCGCCATGGGCTCCAATCCCAAGGGCAATATCCTTATAGACGGCTCCAACTACGTGATGTACGAACTGGGCCAGCCCACGCATTGTTTCGATATTTCCAGGCTGGAAGGCCCCGAGATAAAAGTGCGCCGCGCCCTGCCCGGCGAGCATTTCACCACGCTGGACAATAAAGACCTTAAGCTGGACGCCGGCATGATGGTGATAGCCGACGCGAAGAGATCGGTGGCCCTGGCCGGCGTGATGGGCGGCCTGGAGACGGCCGTCTCCGACTACACCGACGCCATCATAATCGAATCCGCCCGCTTTAACCCGCCCACGGTGCGCCTGGCCTCCAAGACCACCGGCATCAAGAGCGAGTCCTCCTACCGTTTCGAGCGCGGCACCGACCCCGAGCTGACCGTGAAGGCGGCCCGGCGCCTGGCCGCGCTTATACTCGAGGCCGCGCCCGGCGCCAAAGCCGAACAGCTCACCGACAACTACCCGGTGAAGTACCAGCCGCCGGTGCTGGCGATCTCCCCCGAGCGCGTGAACGCTATTCTCGGCACCGGCATCGTGGACGGCGAGATCTTCGCCTGCCTGAAGGCTTTCCAGCCCGACCTTAAGGACGTGAAGCCGTGGAAGTTCACCGTGCCCACCTACCGCCAGGATATCGAGTCGGTCTGGGACGTGGCCGAGGAAGTGGCGCGCTACGTAGGCTACGACGTTATCCCCTCGGCGTCTCATATGCCCATGCTGCCCTCCGCCGTCACGCCGCTGTGGACGGTCACCGCCGAAATGAAGAATACGCTGGCCGCGCTGGGGTTCAGCGAAGCTTATAATTACGATTTCGTCTCGGCCAGGGAAATGCAGGCCTGCGGGCTGGAAGCCGCGGGCGCGGTGGAGGTCAGGAACCCGCTGTCCTCCGATTACCAGTACCTGCGCCCTACTTTGCTGCCGGGGCTGCTCAAGACTTTGCGCTACAACCTCAACCGCGGCCGCGATTCCGTGCTTATCTTCGAGACGGGGGTCGCCTGCGCCAGGAAGGACGCCGGCAAGGCGGAGGAAACGCACTGTTCCGGGCTGATGTTCGGGGATTTCCCTGAGGGCGGTTTCTGGAAAGGGGGGCAGGCCCGCGCGGATTTCTATCATCTGAAAGGGATGATGACGCGGCTGTTCGCTGGCCGCAGCGGCTTCCGTTTCGAAAGCCCTAAAAAAGCTCCGGCCTATTTCCAGCCGGGGCTCTGTCTCGAGATGAAGCTGGGCGGGGGGTCCGCGGGTTACGCGGGCCGGCTGGCCCCGGCGGTGGCGGCCGCCTTCGACTTCAAGGATAATAATATTTTTTACTTCGAGGTCCCGCTGGCCTGCCTGGCCGTGGCCGGCAAGACCGAGTTCTGGCAGAAGGTGGCCAAGATAAAGCCGGTTTCCGCCTTCCCGCAGAACTGGCGCGATCTTTCCATCGTGCTGGAGGAAAAGCACGGCTGGGCCGAGATGGAACGGTCTTTCTCCGGCGTGCAGGACCTGGCCTCGGCGCGGCTGATAGACGTTTATAAAGGCAAAAATATCCCGGCCGGGTTCCGCAGCATTACCATCCGGTTCACTTTTACTTCGATGACGGGCACGCTCAACGACGCCGACGTGGGCGCCCGCATGGCCGCCGTGCTGGAGAAACTGATAAAGAACTTCAGCGCCAAGCTCCGCAGCTGAGTCCCGACGCAGCTCAGCCAGAAAGCCGGGCGGGGGCCCGGTCCCCGCCCGGCCTTTTTTATTACTCCGATGGCCGATATCGTACTTACCACTTTCAACGCGAAATACGAGCACTGCTCGTTCGGGCTGCGCTATCTGCTGGCCAACCTCGGGGAACTGGCCCCCGCCGCGCGGCTGCTGGAGTTTACGCCGGATACCCGCACGCCCGAAGCGGCCGAGGCTATCCTGGCCCTGAAGCCGCGCGTCGTGGGCATAGGAGTATACGTGTGGAACGCCGCGGAATGCCGCATGCTGGCCGCCGAGCTTAAACAGCTGCGCCCGGAACTGGTGATAGTGCTCGGCGGGCCCGAGGTCAGCCATGAGACGGCCGGGCAGGAGATCTGCCGCGCCGCCGATTATGTGATAACGGGCGAAGGCGAGGCCGCTTTCGCGCAGTTATGCCGCGGCCTGCTTGCGGGGCGGCCGCCGGAGGAGAAGCTCATAGCCGCGCCCGCGCCCGACCTGGCTGTGCTGGCGCTGCCTTACGGGCTTTATTCCGACGAGGACATCGCCCACCGCGTAATTTATACCGAGGCGTCCAGGGGCTGCCCTTTCGCCTGCGACTTCTGCCTGTCCGCGCTGGACAAGGAGGTGCGCTGTTTCCCGCTGGAGGGCCTGTTCGCGGCCTGGGAAAAGCTGCTGGCCAGGGGCGCGCGCAGGTTCAAGTTCGTGGACCGCACCTTCAACCTGGACATGCGGCGCGCCGCCGCCGTGCTGGAGTTCTTCCTGGAACGCTATCAGCCCGGGCTGTTCCTGCATTTCGAGATAGTGCCGGACCGCCTGCCGGAGGAGCTGTTCGCGCTGCTGAAAAAATTCCCGCCCGGGGCGCTGCAGCTGGAGGCGGGGGTGCAGACCTTCAACGAGGCGGTGGCGGCGCGCATCGGCCGGCGCCAGGATAACGCCGCGGCGGAAAAAAATATTTCAAGGCTGCGCCGGGAAACCTCGGTCCATCTGCACGCCGACCTGGTAGCGGGGCTGCCCGGCGAGAGCCTGGAGAGCTTCGCCGCCGGCTTCGACAGGCTGGCGGCGCTGGGGCCGCAGGAGATACAGGTGGGCATCCTGAAGCGGCTGCGCGGGGCGCCCATAGCGCGGCATACAGCCGAATGGGGCATGGTTTACAGCCCCTTCCCGCCTTACGAACTGCGCTGCAGCAGCAGTCTGGATTTCTTCGCCATGCAGCGGCTGCGCCGCTTCGCGCGGTACTGGGACCTTCTCGCGAACAGCGGCGTCTTCCCGGAGACCGCCGCACTTATCTGCGGGGGGGCTTCGACATTCAGTTCCTTCGCGGCTTTCAGCGCCTGGCTTTACGCCCGTACCGGGCGGACGCACGCTATCTCGCGCTCCAGTCTGCGCGAACTGACCTATATTTACCTTACCGGGGAGCTGAAACTGGACCCCCGCCAGGGCGGCCGCCGCGGCGGAGCGCGACGCGCTGCACGCGCACCTCGGTTCAACGGCCGGCGGCCGGCGGCAGGCAAGGCATAAGCAGGGCCGCGGCCCTGCCCGGGAAGTTCCCGCGCCGCCGCGGCGGCCTTGACAAGCCGGGTGGAGAGTGTTAGTCTATGAATGGTATGCGCCGGACACCGTGTCCCGGTGCGCCGCTGCGCGGGATCTTTATCTGTTTTTATTGACTGTTTGAGGGGGGTTCTATGAAAGTGATGATCGTAGACGACAATGCCGGCACAAGGGCCATGATAAGGGTTATCCTGGAGCGGTCGGGCCATACGGTGCTGGGCGAGGCGGGGGACGGGGACAGCGCGGTAAAAGTTTTCGCCGAGCTTAGGCCGGAAGTAGTGCTGCTGGACATCATCATGCCGGGGAAGTCGGGAGTAGAGGTTTTGAAGGAGATCCGGGCCATAGACCCCGCCGCCAAGGTGGTACTGGTGACCGCCATAGAGCAGGACGAAGTTAATAAGGACCTTTTCCGCAACGGCGCCTCAGCGGTGATCTACAAGCCGTTCGCGCCCGACGAGTTCGATAAAGTTCTGAAGCGTATAGCCTGACCATGACCGAACAGGAAACCGGAGTATTGGAGCGGCTGGCGGCCGCCGGCCTTGAAAAATGCCTCCTTAAGATCGCAAAGGTCTCGGGCGGCGAATGGCGCTTGGGGGATACAAGGGTTTCGACCGGCACGCTCGCAGAGGCCGTCAGCCTGCATAAATTTAAAGATCCGGCAGCCGCCGCCGTTTACATCCACGTTCAGGACAGGTTCCCGTTCATCTCGCTGATGTTCTTCGAACAGGGCGACGTCGCGCACATAGCGAAGTGTTTTGTCGGGGAATCCCTGCCGGCGGCCGGCGCTTCGGTCCCGCGCTTCGACGAGGAAATGCTTCTCGAACTGGGCAACATAATCCTTAACGCCATTATCAACTATCTGCAGAACGCCCTTAAGAAGAGCGCTATCCCTTCGGTCCCTCTCATGCTGAAAGGGGACGCGGGGCATATCGCCGAGGGCCTGGGCGCCCATGTCGAGCCGCGCCAGAACTTCCGGATAATCGTCTCCCCGGTCAGCGTGCACGGCGATTCCCGCGTCAGCCGCGGCGAGGTGCTGACCATAATCCCCCTTGACCTGGCGGCGGCGCTGGCGCCGTAACAGGTTCCCGCGCGCCGTCCGGCGCTAAATCCCTTTTGTATTATTTGTTATAATTTTCATAATGAAGACCACTATCGTCGTGCCGTCCTACAACGAGATGCGCACCCTGCCTGCCGTGCTCAAGGCCCTGGCGGCGGTGCCGCTCGAGAAAGAGGTAGTCATAGTCGACGACGGCTCCACCGACGGGACCAGGGAGTGGGTGGATAAGGCGCTGGCCGCCGGGGAATTCCCTTTCGAACTGAAGTTCATAAAGCACGCGCGCAACACCGGGAAAGGCGGCGCGCTTATCACCGGTTTTAACGCGGCGTCCGGCGACATCATCATCGTCCAGGACGCGGACCTGGAATACGACCCGGCCTATATCCCCGCCATCGTGAAGCCGATAGAGGACGGCGCGGCCGACGTGGTTTACGGTTCGCGCATGCTCTCGGGGCAGTCCAAAACCTACAACCTGCTCTACCTGTGGGGCAACCAGTTCCTTACTTTCCTGACCAACCTGCTTTTCGGCGCCCGCATGACGGATTCTTATACCTGCTACAAGGCTTTCCGGGCCCCGCTGCTTAAAAAAATGAACCTGGTCTCCGCCGGTTTCGAGATAGAGGCGGAAATTTCCTGCAAGGCCGCCTTCCGGCGCCTGCGTTTCATGGAGATACCCATTAACTACGCTTCCCGCTCGAGGGAAGACGGCAAAAAAATAAATTACAAGGACGCCATAAAAGGCGTTCTTAAGATACTGTGGCTGCGCCTCAGCCTTTCCAACGCGTCGTTCCTCCCATGAAAGCCCTTATCATAGGCTCTTCCGGCCAGATCGGCGGAGTTCTCACCGGGCAGTGCGCCTCAAGAAATATCGCGGTCAGCGGGGCGGGCGTCGGCGGCGAAGAGCTGCGTCTCGACCTTGCGCAGCCGGCCGCCGTAAAGGAGGTTTTCGCGCAGGCCCGCCCGGATATCGTTTTTTTATGTTCCGCCATGACGTACGTGGACGGCTGCGAGCGCGACCCCGAACTGGCGCGCCGCGTCAACGCCCTGGGCCCCGCCGCGGTAGCCGCAGAATGCCGCGCCCGCGGCGCGCGGCTGGTCTATCTTTCGACCGAGTACGTCTTTGACGGCCAGGCCGGCCCGTACGGCGAGGACGACCCGGTGAACCCGGTCAGCGTTTACGGCCGCACCAAGCTCGAGGGGGAACGGGCGGCGCTGTCCCTCGCCGCCGCGCTCGTGATCAGGACGACCGTGGTTTACAGCTACGCGCCCGCGGCCAAGAATTTCATCATGCAGCTTATCGCCAATCACCGCTCCGCAACGGTTATGCGCGTGCCCAAAGACCAGCTCTCGAACCCTACTTACGCGCCGGCGCTGGCGGCGGCCATGCTGGACCTGGCGCTGAAAGGCGCCGGCGGCGTGTACAACGTGGTGGGGCCGGAAGTAATGGACCGCTACGCTTTCGCGCTGAAGGCCTGCTCGGTTTTCGGTTTCGATCCTTCTTTCCTGGAGCCGCGGCTGACCGCGGAGCTGGGGCAGCCCGCGGCCAGGCCGCTGCGGGCCGGGCTGAAGACGAAAAAACTGGTAAGGGAGCTGGGGCGCGGCCTGCCTCCGGTGGAAGAAAGCCTGGCCGAAATAGCGGCGCTGATGAAGAACATATGACCGACCTGCTCGAGAATTTCCGGCTGTACCTGATCGCTTTCCTGCTTCCGCTGGTGCTGTCGCTCTGTCTCACGCCGCTGCTGCGCCGCCTGGCCATACGCGGCGGCCACCTGGATAAGCCTACCGACATTAAGACCCATAAGGTCCCCACCCCGCTTTTGGGCGGCGCGGCTGTTTTCCTGTCCTTTTTCGCCGCTCTGGTGGTAATGCGGTTCTACACCTCTTTCCCTACCGGAACGCTCAGGGACCTGCGCGTTATCCTGTTCGGCGGCGGAGTTATGTTCGTGCTGGGCCTGCTGGACGACCTGCGAAAGCCCAAGGGGCTGGGAGTTAAGACCAAGTTCGCCGTGCAGTTCGGGGTGGCGGTCTTCACCGCTTATTACGGGATCCGGATACACTTTATCCAGCCCGATTACCTGGGGTTCGCCCTGAGCGTGCTGTGGATAGTGGGAGTGTCCAACGCGTTCAACCTGATAGACATAATGGACGGGCTTTCCGCCGGCCAGGCCGCGCTGGCGGCTTTCGGTTTCCTGCTCATCGCCTTCCCTTCCGAGGCCATTTACGTCAATTTCGCCTCGGCGGCGCTGGCCGGGGCGGCGCTGGGTTTCCTGCCGTATAATTTCTCGAAGAAATACAAGATCTTTATGGGGGATTCCGGCAGCCTGTTCTGCGGCTTCGTGCTGGCGCTGGTGGCCATGGGCACCAAATACACCGAGGTAAATCCGCTGGGCGTGTACGCGCCGCTGTTCATCCTGGCCGTGCCCATTTACGACACTCTTTTCGTTTCCGTAATGCGGCTGCGCCGCGGGCATTCGCCTTTCGTGGGCAGCCAGGACCATTTCGCGCTGCGGCTGGAGAAGGTGGGCTTTTCACGCCGGCGCGTAGTCTGGCTGGCTTCGCTGTGCACGCTGTCGCTGGTTTTGTTCGCCTGGCTTATTACGCAGGTAGCCCTGGTCTGGGGCATCCTGATAGCCCTCGTGCTCACGGTTGAGTTCCTGCTGGTGAGCACCGCCATCGCCAAGATCAAGATCTGAAAACTTCTTATTCCGCCGTTATTACGAACGCTGGCGGGTTGTCCATGGTGCGCTTTACCAGGCACTGTTCGGCGGCTTTTATCACCGCGTCCTTGTATTTCGGGGGGAAATCCACGGGCAGCGCTATTTTAAAGACGGCCTTCTTCAGCAGATGGGTGTTCTCGTCCTGCTCGAACGACAAGGTCATCCCGAGACCTTCGGCCGAAAGCCCGCGCGACTGGATGAAGCCCAGGGCGAAGATGCCCGCGCAGGTACCCAGCGAAGCCAGGAAAAGATCGAACGGGGTGGGCGCCGAGCCCTGCCCGCCGCCGCCCGCCGGCTGGTCGGTGGCTATTTCAAAACCGTGCCAAAGCGCGCTGACTTTCTTCCCGCCCGGGAAAGTTATCTTCATGTCGTTCATCATAAACTCCTTTTATATCTGTGAGCGAGCATCTGAAAGCAAAGAACTCGTCGATCCTCTATTTCCGGTCCTTGAGCCTCTTAGCGTTTAGATGCAAAAAGAGCCTGAAAGTTTCAGGCTCTTTTGCCGGCGGGATCCGCGCGGCCGTCAGTAATCGTGGCGGTTCATTTCTTTCGTTATGCCCGGGATTATCGTGGTCTTCCCGTCGCCGGCCAGATGCGTCCTGAGGATGTCGCCGTATACTTTTTCGAAAGCGTCGACGACCGCAGGGTCGAACGATCTGCCGCTTTCCTCGTTTATGTACTGCCTGGCCTTTTCGGGGTCCCATTTCGGCTTATAAACGCGCTGCATGCACAGGGCGTCGAAAACGTCCGCTACCGACACTACCCGCGCGTAGACCGGTATCTGCTCGCCCTTGAGGCGGGCGGGATAGCCGGTGCCGTCGAACTTCTCGTGGTGGGAGGCCGCCACTTTGCAGGCTATCTGCAGCAGCGAGCTTTCCGCGTTGCTGAGGATCTTGGCCCCGTAAATAGTGTGCTTCTTCATCTCTTCGAACTCGTCGGCGGTCAGCTTGCCGGGCTTGAGCAGGATGGCGTCGGAAATGCCCACCTTGCCGATGTCGTGCAGGGGGCTGGAGTAGCGGATGTTCTCCACTTCGCGCTCCGGCAGCCCCAGGCCCTGCGCTATCAGCGCTGAATATTCGCTGATATGGCGCAGGTGGATGGCGGTGTCGTGCTGGTCGCGGTATTCGGCGGTCACGGCCAGGCGGTAAATGGTCTCGAACTGCGATTTCGACAGGCTTTCGTAAAGCTGGGCGTTCTCTATGCCCGAGGCCGCCAGGGAGCTGATCAGCTGGAGGATGCCTTCGTCGTCGATGTTGAAGGCGGAGCCGGTTTTATTGGTTGCTTCGAACACGCCTATGATGTGGCCTCCCACGTTCCTCAGCGGCACGGCCAGGATGCTGCGCGTGCGGTATCCCGTGAGGCGGTCCAGGTCGTGGTTGAAGCGGAGGTCCTGGTACGCGTCCTGGATATTGATGGTCTGCCCGGAGGAAGCCACATGCCCGGCGATACCTTTGCCGAAAGGCACCCTTATTTCCGTATGCTGCATCCCGAGGGCCACCTTGGACCACAGCTCGTTGGTATAGCGGTCGAGTATGAAAACGTTGCAGCGGTCGCAGTTTATGATGGTCCTGACCTGTTCGGCTATGAGCTCGAGAAGCTTGGCGAGGTTCGTTTCCTTGGAAACGACCCCGCCGAAATTCACGAGCAGGCGCAGCCTGGTCTCGAGTTCATCGACCCTTGTCATTCGTCAACTCTTGGCATAGCTGTATTTTAGCATTAAAGCGCTAATGGCCGGCGGCATTATTACTGTCGAGAAAAACGCTGTAGTGCACGGCCTTGGCGCCCGGATAAGCGGCCCGAAGGCCGGCGTTTATCTGTATCAGGCAGGAGGTGGCCCCTACTATCACGGTTTCGGCCTGGATGGAGGCTATATTGCGCAATTTCCGGTCCAGCACGCGCGCGGAGATCTCGGGCTGCGTAAAGGCGTACGCCCCGGCGCCGCCGCAGCACCATTCGCTCTCGGGCAGTTCCACGTAGCGCTTCCCGGTGAATTTGCGTATCACGGCGCGGGGCTCGCGCCTTATGCCCTGGCCGTGGCAGGCCCGGCAGGAATCGTGATAGGTGACCACCCCGTGCTCGGTCTGCTGCGCCTTGGTGGTGGGGGGCAGGTCCTCGGGCCTGAAGAATTCCAGGATGTCGCGGACCGCGCCGGCGAAGGCGCGCGCGCGGGCGCGCCAGGCGTCGTCGGCTGTGAAAAGCTGCTCGTAGGATTTCATGAAAGCCGCGCAGGAGGCGCAGTCGGCCAGCACCGGGAAGCTGCCGTGAACGGCCTTCAGTTCCTCGTAGCGGACGATGTTGCGTCGGGCGAATTCGCGGGCGTCCTCCAGGCGGCCGTAGTTGTGGGCCAGCAGGCCGCAGCACTGGTTCTCTATGAAGATGCCGTCGCCGGAGTATTTTTTCAGGAGCCTTACCGTGGCCATGGCCACGTCGGTGAACAGGAAGTTGGGCCCGCAGGGCGCGAAGTAAGCCCAGTTTACCTTCACTTTGCCCTCCGGGCGGAGGTCGGGGTCCTTGCGCAGCAGCTCCGCGGCGAAGCGCAGCGGGACCTTGTCGATGGAACCTTCGGCTTCGGCCAGGCCCGGCATCCCCAGCAGGTGGTAAAGCCCCATGGCTCCCGCCAGGCGCGGCAGCCCCGTGCGCTTTACCAGGTAGGCCAGCTTCAGCCAGAACGCGAACAGCCAGGGGGTGTTGAGCAGCGTGAAGACAGCGGCCCGCGAGACGAAGTTCTCGCCGTAGCCGTCCAGGCTCCGGCGGCCTTCCAGCACGATGTCGGGGGTGGGCACCTTGGCGTAGCAGGCGCTGGTGCAGGCGCCGCAGAGCAGACAGGTGGACAGAGCTTCCTCCGCGTCGGCCGGGTCCTTCGCCCTGCCCTCCACCAGCATGCGCATGAACTGGTTGCGGCCGCGCGCGGATAACGTTTCCCGGCCGGTCAGCGTGTAAGTGGGGCAGACGGTCTCGCAGTAGCCGCAGCGGTTGCACTGGGCGGCCGCGTCGTAAAGGGTCTTTTCCCCGAGGTCGGTGAGCAGCGCGGCCAGGTGTCCGGGCGCGGCCTCGTGCGGGTAAAGTTCGTTGGTGGCGCTTACGGGGTGGCCGGCCGAGGACCCGGCCGAGGCCGAGGTGAATTCCCTGCGGGCTTTATCCAGCGCGTCGTCGGCTCTTTTGTGGTCGTGCTTTATCATTTTAACGCCGGCTCCCTGTAGATCCACGGGTTCAGAAGGTTCTGCGGGTCGAATTCTTTTTTCAGGCGCAGATGGTATTCGTCCGGCTCGAAGGAATCCCACTGCTCGTTCTCGCCGCCGGCCGCCTGGTGTTTCGAGCGCACCGACAGCGCGAAAGTGGCGGCGAGGATCACGGCGTAGGCGCCCATGGAGCCGCACAGCAGCCGCACCACGTCGTAGCCGGCCACGTTCTTGACCGTTTTGCCGCCGAACTCCATCAGGGTCCCGTCGGCCGAGGCTATTTCCAGGCCCAGCAGCACTTCCCGGATGTCGGCGCAGGCCTTCGTGGCTATAAGCCCGCCCACGCTGCCTTTGAGGTCGGGCAGTTCCAGGTCAAGGCCGGCCGCGCGCAGGCGCCGGCGGAACTCTTCCATAGGCAGGCCGGCCTCCACGCGCGCGGTGAGGTTCTCGCGGTCTATCTGCGGCTCGCCGGCCAGGGCGCGCAGGTTGAGGGGCAGGGCCCCTTCCATTATGCGCTCGGGCTTAAGGCGGGTGCCCAGGCCCGTTACCGCCGTGCGCGTGCCGCTCCTGGCGCGCAGGCGCAGCTCGTCTATGACTTCCCGCGCTTCGGGGCTGAGCGAGGCCTTGTCGCTCAGGCCGGCGGAACCGGCGGGCTTGTCTTCGGCCACCGGCAGTATCTTGTCCGGGTTGGCCAGGTCCTTGGGATCGAAAGCTTTCTTTATCCTGCCGAAAAAATCCAGCTCGGAGGGGCCGTAAAGCCAGTTCATCGCCACCCGCTTCTCTACCCCGATGCCGTGCTCGCCGGAAACCGTGCCGCCCAGGTCTATGCAGGCCTTCAGTATCTCGTGGCCGGCTTTTTTCACGCGCTTGACCTCCTGCATGTCCCGCCGGTCGAAGATGATGTTGGGATGCAGATTGCCGTCGCCGGCGTGGAAAAGCAGGCCGGCGGTGAGCTTGTACTTGGAAAGGATCTCCCGCGTCTGCCGGAGGGCTTCGGGCAGTTTCGGGCGCGGCACCACGCCGTCCTCCACCAGCACGTCGGGGGCGAGGCGCGCCATGGCGGGGTAGGCGCCTTTGCGCGCGGCCCAGAGCAGTTCCCGCTCGGCCTCGTCCGCGGCCGCCCTGAAATTAGCGCAGTAGTTCGCGGCGCAGACGGCCTCCACGGCGGTCATTTCTCTTTTCAGCCTGGCGGAGTCGGGGCCGTCCAGCTCTATGATCAGCACGGCTTCCGTTTTCGCGGGGAAAGGGTTATGCCTGCCGTTGAAAGCGGCTTCCAGCGATATGCGGTCCATGGCTTCCAGCGCGCGCGGCACTATGCCGGCGCTTATGATCGCCGTCACGGCCGCGATGGCGGTGTCCATGGAAGTGAACGCAGCGGAGGCCGTCTTGATGCAGCGCGGCAGGGGGAGGATCTTCAGCCAGGCGCGCGTTACGATGCCCAGCGTTCCCTCGGAGCCGGTCATAAGGCTCATAAGGTCGGGCCCGTTGTCCCTGAACGACCAGGTCTTCACCGAGCCGTCCGGGGTCACTATTTCCAGGCGCTCCACGTTGTCCGACGTCACGCCGTACTTGAGGCACAGCGGGCCGCCGGCGTTCTCGCCGATGTTGCCGCCGATGGTGGAAACTTTCTGGCTGGAGGGATCGGGCGCGTAGAAAAAGCCGAACGGCTCCAGGGCCGTCTGAAGGGCCAGGTTCACCACGCCCGGCTCCACCAGGGCTATGCGCGCCCCGGTATCTATCTGGCGTATCTTTTTCAGGCGCGCCAGATTGAGTATCGCGCCGCCCTTCAGCGGGATGGTGCCGCCGGAAAGGTTGGTGCCGGCCAGGCGCGGCAGGAAGGGGATGCCTTCCCGGTACAGCACTTTCACTACGGGGGCCACCTCTTCGATGGCGTTGAAGATTATCACGGCTTCCGGCCGCGCGCGCGCCATGCCGGCGTCGTAGGAATACAGGAGGATCTCGGCCTCGTCGGTGCGGACGTTCTCGGCCCCGACGAGGGCCTCCAGCTCCGGCTTTATCCTGGTGATGCGCTCTTTCTTGTTGAACATTCCGCCCTTTGTCCTACTTCGCAGGTTTAAGCTTAGCCGTGAAATGCGGCAGTATCGCCGGAGCTTCCACTATGTCCAGCCCTTTGATGTTCTTCTTGTTGGCGGCCAGGTAGCCGAACACCTCGATAACGTAATCGATATGGCTCTGGGTATAGACCCGGCGCGGAATGGCCAGGCGCACCAGCTCCATCGGGGCGGCCTGGTAGACGCCGTCCTTGTCGCGCTTCCCGAACATCAGCGTGCCTATCTCCACGCTGCGTATGCCGCCTTCCAGGTACAGCGCGCAGGCCAGCGCCTGCGCCGGGAAATTGGCCGGCTTTATGTGGGGCAGGAATTTTTTCGCGTTCACGTACACGCCGTGGCCGCCGGGCGGGTTGATTATGGGCACGCCGTGCCCGAGCAGGCCCTCTCCGAGGTACTGCGTGGAGCGGATGCGGTACTGCAGGTAGTTCTCGTCGAGCACTTCGCGCAGGCCGATGGCTATCGCTTCCAGGTCGCGGCCGGCCAGGCCGCCGTAGGTGCTGAAGCCTTCGGTGAGGATCAGCAGCTGGCGGGCCTTGCCCGACCAGTCGCGGTTGTTCATGGCCAGGAACCCGCCGATGTTGACCAGCGCGTCCTTCTTGGAGCTCATCCAGGCGCCGTCGGCCAGCTCGAACATGGACTCGGCTATCTCGCGCACCGGGCACTGGGCGTAGCCCTTCTCGCGCAGCTTTATGAAATAGGCGTTCTCGGCGAAGCGCGCGCAGTCCAGGAACATCGGTATGCCGAACTTGCGGCACAGGTTCTGCACGGCCTTGAGGTTCTCCATGGACACCGGCTGGCCGCCCAGCGAATTGTTGGTGACCGTCATCACGCACAGCGGGATGCTGGCGGCGCCTTTTTCCTTTATGAACTTCTCCATGGCCGCCACGTCGGCGTTGCCTTTGAACGGCGCGGGTTTGTCGAACTCCATGGCCTCCTTCACCGGGAAGTCCATGGCCTGGGCGCCGGAGAATTCCACGTTGGCCCTGGTGGTGTCGAAATGGGAGTTGGAAATTATGTATTTGCCCTTGCCGCCGATCACCGTGAAAAGGATCTTCTCGGCGGCCCGGCCCTGGTGCACCGGGATTATCTCGTCGAAGCCGGTCAGCCGCTTCACCTCGCTCTCGAAGTTGTAGTAGCTGCGCGCCCCGGCGTAGGATTCGTCGCCGTTCATGATGCCGCCCCACTGCGCGGCGCTCATCGCGCCGGTGCCGCTGTCGGTGAGCAGGTCTATCAGCACTTTCTCGGCGCGGATATTGAAAAGGTTGTAATGCGCGGCCGCGAGAATGGCCTGGCGCTCTTCCCGGGTGGTTATGCCCAGCGGCTCAACGGTCTTGATCTTGAAAGGTTCTATTATCGTTTTCCATTCCATATGTGTTCTCTCCTGTTAATATTCTTTCTTTCACCTGGCCAGCGCGCTGAGAAGTATGAAGTAGCCCGTCATCAGCACCGCGCCGAAAGGCAGCGCCGCGCGCGCCCATTCCCGCGACTTGATGCCGAGCTTGCCGGCGCTCACTATATTGGGGATATTTCCCGGGATAAGCATGCCTCCGGAGATCAGCAGGCCCATCAGGACGAACTTTATCTGCCTGTCGGTCATGGCCGGAGTGATCTCAGCGGCCGCCAGCGTGGCGTTGTCGAGGATGGCGGAGACCGAGTTGGCCCAGTAAAGCGCCCAGGCCGGCATTTTCGCCATGAAGCGTTCCGCCAGCGGGGTCAGGCCGGCGCCGAGGAAGATAAGCGCCATCACGAAGGCATAAACTTTCAGGGTGCGCACGGCTATGTCGCGGCCGGTGTCGGGGGAGTCTTCCCGGAGGCCGGGGCCGGCGGCCTCGGCCTCCTCCGCCCCGCGGGCCGCCATGAACGCGGCCAGCAGCACGCCGGGTATTATCCACGCCCCGAGGTTCTGCAGCAGGTAAAAGAAGCCGGCTTCGTGCAGCGGGCCCCTCAGCTTGGCTATCACTATGGTGGACAGCGGTTCGCCCAGCGGGGTCAGCGCGGCGCCCAGCCCGATGGCGTAGCAGGCGTAGACCGTGAGCTTTACCTCGTAGCCGCGCTTAAGCCTGAGCAGCGTGACTATTTCCGACAGGACCAGCGCGGCGATGATGGCGGTGAAAAAACTGGAGCCGAGGCCGAGCGCCGCGACGACGGCGAAGATGGCGCCGCGCAGCCCGAGGCGGGCGGTCAGGTACTGCAGCGCGCCGCGCAGGCGGGGGCGCAGCCGGCTGAACAGCCAGCCCACCGCGCCTACGGCCGCCGTGATGGCCAGCGGTTCTTTCAGGGCTTCCTTTATCAGGCCCAGGCTCCACAGCCCGGAGATGCTCACCGCGCACAGGCCCATGGCGAAAAGGAACGCTTCAAGGTCGTCCTCCACCCGCTTTACGGAAAAAGGAAGCACCAGGGTAAGGCTGGTTATGAGCGCCAAGCCTGCTATGATCGCGTAGTCGGACATAAAAGTCGCAAAGCACCGGCAACTACCAGGGGACATTGTGCTACAATTATATTCTAATATTTTAATAAGGCCATAAAAAGCCGTTTGTGCGGGTTCGATCGGGAAAATGTTCAAATTCAAAAGGCCTATAGGGCTTTTCTTGTGCGGCGGCGGCGCGCTGGGCTCCTGGCAGTCCGGGGCTCTGGCCGAACTCGTGCGCCAGGGGCTGCATTTCGACGCCGTGGCCGGCTTCAGCGTGGGCTCGCTGAACGGAGCGGCGTACTGCTACAATAAAACGGGGGAACTGCGCCGCATCTGGAGCGGCTTCAAGCCGTCCAGCATCCTTAGGCTGGGCCCGCGCTACCACCATATCCCGGTGGAACTTTACCAGCACGACGACGGCAGCCCGCTGAGCAGGGCGGGTTCGTTCCTGCAGAACCAGCTGGCGAAGGTTACGCTGTTCTCGAACAAGCCGGTCTATGAATTCCTGAACGGCTGGCTCGCGCGCAGCGGGGCGCAGTTCGCGCACGGCATAAAATTCTACGTTATCAGCCACGCGGTGGAGCTTAAGCTGCCCTATATCTCGCGCTTCGACGGCTCCGCGCAGCAGAGCGGCAACCTCTCCTTCAACGACGCGCTGATGGCCAGCTGTTCCATCCCGATGATCTTCCCGCCCGTCCCGGTAACGGAGCACGGGCGCCGCTACCACCTGGTGGACGGCGGCGTTATCGGCATAGCCACCATAAACCTGAATTTCTTCGAGGGCTGCCGCACCATCATCATGATAGGCAATTCCCGCCCGGAGGACATGGATTATCCGCACTCGGGCCCCTTCGGCCTTTTTGAAAGCCGCGCGCGCCGGATGCTGGCGCTGCATACGCAGAAGATCTACGAATCCAGGGTGTTCATCCGCTCGGCGCCCGACGTCCACCTGATAAAGCCTCCCGTCGACCTGGGGGTCAAACTGCTGGAGTTCGACGGGGCGAAATGCCAGAAAGCCTTCGATATCGGGGAGGCCGAGGCCCGCAGGTTCCTTGCCGCCGAGGGCTAGCACGGCCGGCGCTTTGCCATGATAGAGTTAACCGCGCTTAATTTTTCCGTCCTTTTCTTCTTCGGGACGTTCATCGGCCTGGCCGGTTCCGCGCTGGGCATAGGCGGCGGCATTTTTATGGTGCCGTTTTTGGTGCTCGCGCTGAAAATACCCATGCACCAGGCCGTGGCCGCTTCGCTGGTGGCCATCGTGGCCACCTCCAGCGCCGTGGCGGCCGTGAACGTTGAGCGGGGGCTCGCCAATATCAGGCTGGGGATAACGCTGGAGGTCACTACGGCGCTGGGCTCGCTGGCCGGCGCGCTGGCCGCCGGCTACCTGCCCGCCGCCGCGCTGCGGCTGCTGTTCGCCCTTATGCTTTTTCCGGTCTCGGCGCTGATGTTCCTGAAAGGCGGCGCGGCGCTGAAAAAGACCGCCGTCAAAGCCGCTCCCGCGCCCGCGCGCAAAGCTACGGCGTTCGACTCGGCTTTCTTCGACCCCGCGCTGGCGGCGCATACCCCTTATTCGGTAAAGAACATCGTCCCGGCCTCCTTTATCTCTTTTTTCGCCGGCTCGCTTTCCGGGCTGCTGGGCATAGGCGGCGGCATAGTGCAGGTGCCGGTGATGAACCTGCTGTGCGGCGTGCCCATGAAGGCCGCGGCCGCCACCAGCAATTTCATCATCGGGGTTTCTGCGGCCGCCAGCGCCTACGTGTACTGGTGCAAGGGCCTGATCCCGCCGGAACTGACGGCCGTGATAGTTACGGGGGTGCTGCTGGGCTCGTTCCTGGGCATCTACGCGCTGTACCGGGCCCGCTCCGGGAAGCTGCAGCTGGCGTTCGGAGCGCTGGCGCTGCTGGCGGGGGTAAAAATGCTGACGGGCGTATAATATGTTCTCAGAAAAAGATTTCGCCGGACTGATACAGCGCACCCTGCTCTCGGGAGTTTTCCTGAGCCTGGGCCTGATCTTTACCGGCTTCGCTTTCCTTGTCTCCGGCTCGCCGGCGGGCGCGTGGCTGCTGCGCGCCGGGCTGAGCGCGTTGCTGCTTACGCCGGCGGCCCGCGTAGTAATGCTTATCTACGGCTACTGGCGGGGAGGAGAGCCGTATTTCGCGCTGGCCTCTTTTATCGTGCTGGCGCTGCTCGCGGTCTCGCTGCTCGTGTCATGAAAAGAACCATCTTCGCCCTCGCTCTGCTCGTATCCGGCCGCCTGTGCGCGGGCGCGCAGGACTTCGCCGCGGCCGACGACGACGGGCTGGGCCCGGCGCTGATAGACATCCACGCCTCCACGCGGCCTTTCGTGCTCAGCCCGGGGGCGGACGAGCGCTACGACCGCGCCATCGCCTACATGTACCGCCTCGAGTTCGACAGGGCCGAGGCCGAGGTGAAAGAGATAGTGCTGCTGGATCCCGACAGCCCCGCCGGCTATTTCGCGCTGGCCGCGCTGGCCTGGTGGCGCTATTCGCAGGACTTCGACATGCAGGGCGGCTTTAAGGAAGCCGAGGAGGAGTTCTTCGACCGTTCTGAAAAGGCGATAGAGCTTTCCAAGAGGATGGTGAAGGAACGGCGCGACCTGGACCAGGCCTATTTCTTCATGGGCAGCGCCTACGGCCTGCAGGGCCGCTGGTACGCGGTGCAGCGCGCCTGGTGGCGGGCCTACACCCACGGCAAGAAAGGGCGCAAGTACCTCAAAAAATGCGTTCAGACCAACCCGGCCGTCTACGATGCCTACCTGGGGCTGGGGATCTTCGACTACTACGCGGCCACGCTGCCCGGCGCGCTGGGCCTGGGCGCCAAGCTTTTTGCCGGCGGCGACAGGGCGCGCGGGATGGACTACGTGAGAACGGTCAGGGACAAGGGGCGCTTTTTCAAGCTGGAGGCCCGGATGTTCCTTATAGAGATCTATTCGCGGCACGAGAGGGATTTCGCGGCGGCCTTCGCGGAATGCTCGGCCCTGCGCGCGCTGGACCCCGGCAACATGCTTTTCCGCCTGGGCGAGATAATGACGCACACCCAGGCGCAGGACTGGCAGGGGGTGCTCGACGAGTCAGAGGCCTTTCTGGCCGCCTGGCGGAGGCAGCCGCAGCGCGGGATAGAGCAGCAGCTCGGCTCCGTCTACCTGGCGGCCGGCGACGCGCTGATCGCGCTCGGGCGGTACGGGGAAGCCGAAGAATGGCTGACCGCCGGCATCGGGCGGACCGGCTTCCCGGAAAAAGGCTGGATCACTTACTGCTATCTGCGGCGGGCGCAGGCGAAGGACCTGGCCGGGCGGCGCGCGGCCGCGCTGGCGGATTATGAAAAGGCGCTGGAGCGCCCCAATTTCTGGGACTCCGTAAAGTACGCGCGGGCCGGCCGTAAGAAGGCGCCGGACCAGAAAGAGGTCATGCGGCAGATGACCGAGGACTAGCCAGGCTATTCTAAATCCTGTATCCTGTTGCGGAGGTGCTTATGAAAAAGAACGAATTTACCGCGGTGGTGCCGGTGGCCGGGGCGGGGACGCGCCTGCGCCCGCATACGCATACCTACCCCAAGGTGCTGCTTACCGTGGGCGACAAGCCCATAATCGGCCATATCCTCGACGAGATCTCGGCGGCCGGGATAAAGAAGATCTGCCTGGTCACGGGCTACCTGGGCGATAAAATAAAAGAATACGTGAGCCGCAGCTACGCCGGGCTCGATATCTCTTACGTCGAGCAGCCCGAGCCGAAGGGGCTGGGCCACGCCATCTGGCTGACGCGCCGCGCGGTCACGGGCCCGGTGCTGGTAATGCTGGGGGACACCATAATCTCGGCCGACCTGCGGAAATTCCTGGCGTCGAAGGACGACTGCATAGCCGTGAAGGAAGTGTCCGACCCGCGCCGCTTCGGCGTGGTGGAGGTGAAAGGCGGCTATATCTCCGGCATGGTGGAGAAACCGGAGCATCCGAAGACCAACCTGGCCATAGTGGGCATTTATTCCTTTCATAACTCCGCGCAGCTCTACGGCAGCCTGCAGGAACTCGTGGACTCCGGGAAGACCACCAAAGGTGAGATACAGTTCACCGACGCGCTGGCCGCGCTGGTGCGCGCAGGGCATAAGCTCAGGCCCCTGCCCATAGACGGCTGGTACGACTGCGGCAAGCCCGAGACGCTGCTGGAAACCAACCGCTACATACTGGACAATAAAAAGTTCTCGCCCAAAGCCGTGAATTCGCTGATCATCCCTCCCGTCTATATTTCTCCCACGGCCCGGGTGGAGAATTCCATCGTCGGCCCGTACGCCTCCATCGGCGACGGGGCGCGCATAGATTCCGCCATAATCTCGGATTCTATCGTCAACGAAAAAGCGTTCGTCTCCAATATAAACCTGACAGGTTCGCTGATAGGCCCCAGCGCCGCCATAATCGGCAGGAAGGACCAGCTGAACGTCGGGGAAAATTCCGAGATAAGGTTCGACAAGACCGTCTGCGACCAGTAGCGCGGGTCCGCCCGCCGCGGCCGGCCGCCCGGAGAAGAGGCTTTCTGACAAAAACTACCAGGACCGTTCTGGCGGGGATAATTCTTAATCTCTGCATCTTCATAGCCGTAACTTCAGCCCCGGCTTTTCAGGAACTTCACCATCACTGGATCTTCCCGGTGCTGGGTGTTATAATTTCCGCGCAATGGGCGCTGGCGGGAGGATCGTTTCGTATTTCCCGGCTGGACTCCGTGCTTGACCTTAAAGCGGCCCGCTCGGCTATCCTGTTCATGCTGGGCTTCCTGATGCTTATGGGCGTGGTGCGGCATCAGACCATACTCGCCTGCATCGGCAGGTGTTCGTTCAAACTGGGCCTGGCCGCGGCCATGGCGGCGGCGGTCTACTGCGGGCAGGCGCGCCTGGGAGACGATTCTTTCTGGAAACCGGCCCGGGCTTATACTGCGGCTTTGGCCTGCGCTTTATGGGCCGTTTTCCTGGCGCTTTTCGGCTTGCGCTTTAAGGTCTGGGAACTGGACGTTATCTTTATCGCCGCGGCCGCGGTCAGCCTTATCCGGCGCAGATATCCCGCCGTGAAAGTGATGGCTTCCGCCATACTGCCGATACTGCTCATAAGGCGTTATTTCGGGGAGTATCCCATAATATTCCTGAACCTGATCATCGCCTGCGCCGGGGTAACCCTTGCGGGCCGTCTGAAGCGGGAGTGAAACATTTTCAGTAGTTGTGTGTCATATCTGGTGAAGGGACGCTAAAAGCGGCAGAAGCCGCCCGGTCCTAAAGAACCCAAGGAGAAAGATATGGCAAAAATAATTAAAGCGTTCGTGGATTCGATCAGCGGGCGGGGCAATGAAGGCACCGCTGGGCTCCGCGTGAAAGATATAGAATACGTATATATTTTCTCGCCGCGGGAAAATGGAACCGGTTTCTACGCGGTCTGCGCCGGCAAATAAAGTTCCGTATGGATGAAGAAAGCCTGATAAAAAGGATAGCCGCAGGGGAAAAAGAATTCTTCGGCGAGCTCATGCTCAGGCATCAGGACTTCATTTTTAACGTGGTGAAGAATTACGTCAGGTTCGAGGAAGAGGCGCGGGACATCACCCAGGACGTTTTTTTAAAAGCCTACGAGAACATAGAGAAGTTCAGGGGGGATTCGAAGTTCTCCTCCTGGCTTTACCGGATAGCTTACAACCTCAGCATCAACTGGTCCGAAAGGGTGAAAGGCCGCGAGACGCAGCTGGACGACGGCTTCGCCGAGACCATCCCGGAGGAAGCCAGCGCGGCCGACGAGGAGTTCGACAGGCAGCTGGTGCTCTCGAGGATAAAGGAAATAATAGAGGAAATACCTGTTAAGTATAAGGTGGTAATAAAGCTCTATTACTTCGAGGAAAAGTCCTACCAGGAAATAGCCGACAGCCTCGGCATCCCGATCAACACCGTGAAGATCCAGCTGCTGCGCGCTAAGGAGCTGGTAAGGAAAAAAATAGATTTTTAAAAAAGAGTGAAACAAATTCCCGGGCCGCGTGTCATATGTAGTGAAGGGCCGGAAAACCCGGGCCCGGCGCAAGTGAAACCAAGGAGAAACTTATGATAAGGAAACTGATAGAGCTGGTGGTACTTTCGATACTCGTAGTGGGGCTCGTTTACCTGGTGAACCAGGTGGGGCCGATGGGCGCCGACGCCAAAACGGCTTTGAAATACCTGTGGCTGGGCATGATCGGCATAATAGCCCTGGGCATAGTGGCCGGAACGATGATCGCCCTTACGGCCATCATACTCGGCATACCGTTCATTAAAAGCCTGGCCGGCGCCGAGGGCGGCTTCTGGTCCAGGAAGCACAGGGGGGAAAAGATGGCCGGCGCCATCGGCGAGACCGTAGGCGGGGCGCTGAAGGGCGCTTTCAGCGGCCTGAGCGAGATCAAGGACCTGACAGGCCGGAAAGTGGAGATCTCGGCGGATAAGTACGCCTATGATTTCTTTAAAGTAAAAACGCTTAACGGCGACCTGACCATAATCGGGCACGACAGCCCCGGCGCGAAGGCCGAGCTGGAGATCATGGAGAAGGAAGAAGGCGATACCGAGGCGTTCTTCGAGGACGGCGAGATAAAGCTGAAGACCAAAAGCGGAAGCAAAAGCCTTATCGGCGACGCGAAGATCTATCTGCCCGGTAAGCTGGCCCGCCTGAGCGCCGAGAGCGTCAACGGCGACATAACGATCGGCGATTTCTCGACCGGGAGCGACACGGTCTTCAAAGGCGTCAACGGCGACATCCTGGTGGAAAGGCTGAAGAATACCGCCGAGGTCTCGGCCAAGACGGTGAGCGGGGACGTGGAGATAAGGGAATCGCAGCTGAATTCGCTGCTCACCCAGAGCATCAGCGGCGACGTGCTGATCCGGGAGACGGCGGCCGAGAGCGCCGTTATCAAGACCGTGAGCGGGGACATAGACTACACCGGCAGCGACATAAAGAACCCTTCGATAAAGACCGTAAGCGGCTCCGTGAAGAAATAAGCGCCGCATAACCGCCGCAGGAAATGAAACCCCCGCGTTCCCGTAAGGAACGCGGGGGGCTTTATTGGCGGGTCAGGCGGCGGCGCAGATATGTTTTACGGCGGCGGCGGCGCAGGCCATGCCGAACGCCCCGGTGACGAAACCGGCCGTGCCCACCACCACGCTTTTTTTAGTGCAGCTCTGGAAGTCGTTCTCGCCCTGCGGGCACAGGCAGCCGGCCTTGCAGTCGGTCTGCTCCATGGCGGCGTGCGGCTTAAGAGGCAGTTCTACGGAGCAGACCGCCCGGACGCCGAAATCACCTTTTTTCGGGAAAGCGTATTTTTCCCTCAGGATCTGGCGGATAGCGCGGGCGAGGGGATCGATCTCCGTCCTGCCCAGGTCCATCACGCGCACCTGCGTGGGGTCCAGGCGCCCGCCCGAGCCGGTGGAAACTATAAAGGGCTGGCCCCGCTCGCGGCAGTAATCTATAAGAAAACATTTCGACGTGACGTGGTCGATGGCGTCTATCACGAAATCGGGCCGGTCCTTCATGAGCGTCTCGCAGGTAGTATCGTTGAAATAGTTGGCTATGCCGTCCACGCGGGCTTCCGGGTTTATCAGGCGCAGGCGCTCGGCCAGCAGCGGCGCCTTGGGCCTGCCTATCATGCCGGTCAAAGCCTGCAGCTGCCGGTTGAAGTTCCGGATGCAGACGGTGTCGAAATCGATAAGCGTTATCCGGCCCACGGCCGCGCGCGCCACCGCCTCGGCGGCCCATGAGCCTACGCCGCCGCAGCCGATCACCATCACGTGCGCGGCTTTCAGCTTCGCTATGGCCTCCGGGCCCACCAGCCGCGCCATCCTGTCGAAGCGGCGCTCGGGGTCTTCCATCTGTGCGAACGGGTTATCTGGTGCGGTCATTGTTCCTCCCGGCCTCCGTCCGCGCGGTCCGGTCCCTGCCTGCGCTAGAAAGAATAGCCCAGCCGGATGAGCGTCAGGAACGGCATGGGTTTCTTCGCCAGCAGGTCCATCCCGTCGTTAACGGTTTTGCGGACGGAGGGATCGTAGTCGCCGGGCCCGGATCTCTCCGTGTAGCGGCTGGTGGAAAGCGGCAGACGCAGGCCCAGTTCGAAGCCCAGCGTGAAGCCGGAGCCGTACGCCTTGAGCCAGCCTATGTGCGGGGTCGCGTAATAAACCTTCACTCCGTCGGTTATGTCGTACTCCGCGCCCGGGACCGTGTTCTGTTTCGAGTTCACGGAAAAATCCTGGTAGCCCAGGTTGAACCCGCCGAAAAAGGCGGCGCCGGTGAAATGGTAGCGCGAAACGACTTCCACGTTGCTGGCGGCCATCGAGACCAGGGCTCCGCAGGCTTCCCTTTTTTCGGGGAGGCCGGCGGCCGCGCCGCCGGAAAGGCCCAGGAAGAACTTGTCGCCGACCTGGCGCGCCACCTGGGCCGTGAAGAAATTAGGGAACCCGGCCGCCGTGGTGATGTTCCACTTCGGCCGGTCGTTGCCGACGGCCGCCGCCGGGGAGGCGGCGCACAGCGCCGCGGCTAAGAGCAGAGCTGACGTTAAAGGCGATTTTTTACCCATGGCATATTATATTAAACTCCGGCCGCCTGCGGCCCCTGGTCCAAGCCGCGGCGGTTTGGGGCTTTCCCCTGTATTTCCTACAATATGCCTATGGAAAATATCGCCGCTTCTTTCAGGCCGTGGATGCTGGTCTTTTACCCGGTACTTCTTATCTGCGCAGCGTTCCTTTCTTATTTCGATAACACTTCCCGGAAAAGAATGGGGACCTCCTGCTTAATGGCCGTATGTTCCATGGCGGGGATCGCGGCCGCCGGCATTATGGGAGGCGGAGAGGCGGGCGGCTTTATAAAACTGGGCCTGATCGTAGCCCGGCTGCTGGCGGTGATAGCGGCCGTGAACGTGGCGGGAACGCTGCTGTTCTCGCAGGTGCTGCCGAAACTCGGGGTGAGCGTTCCTAAGATCCTCGAGGATATTATCCTGGCCGTCGCGTACGTGGCGGCGGGCCTGGCGGTGCTCTCGGCTTCGGGGGCCGACCTGAGCGGCATCCTGGCCACTTCCGCGGTGGTCACCGCCGTGGTCGCGTTCTCCCTGCAGGATACGCTGGGCAACGTGATAGGCGGCATGGTGCTGCATCTCGAGGATTCTTTCGTGGCCGGGGACAGGATAAAAATAGACGGCTGCGAAGGGATAGTGCGCGAGATACGCTGGCGCCAGACCACGCTGGAAACTTCGGACGGCGACCTTATCATCATCCCCAATATCGTATTGATGAAGAGTTCCGTAACGGTGCTGGGCCGGGCCTCCGGCAATAAACGCTTCCGCGCCGTTCCTTTCAACGTGTATTACGACCGGGCGCCCGGCGAGGTGATCCGCGCCGTGGAGCAGGTGCTGCGCGACGATACGCCTGACAGTGTTGCCGCGGAGCCGCCGCCGGACTGCGTGATAAAGGATTTTCAGCCCGGCTGCATAGTTTACGAGGCGCGCTACTGGCTGACCGACCTCTCCGCCCCCGGGGCGGCGGATTCCAGGGTGCGCGGCAGGATCTTCTACGCGCTGTCGCGCGCGGGCATAAAGCTTTCGGTGCCCGCCCGGTCCGTGGTGGTCACCCAGGAAGCCGAGGAAGTGGAGGCGCGGACCCGCAAAGAGGAACAGGTCCGCAGGCTGGCCGCGCTTCAGGGCGTTTATGTCTTCCAGGCTTTGACCGAAGCTGAAAGGAACCTCCTTGCCGGGCGCCTTAAGCCCACGCCGTTCGCGCGGGGCGAGCTGATAACCAGGCAGGGGGCCGCGGCCGACTGGCTGTATATAATTTACGAGGGTACGGCCGAAGTAAGGCTATACTCGGAAGGCCTCGGCGCCTACCGCGTGGTAAAAACGCTGGGCCCGGGCGATTTCCTGGGCGAAATGGGACTTTTTACCGGCGAGGCGCGCACGGCAACCGCAGTGGCGGAGGGTGAGGTGCGCTGCTACAGGCTGGACCATGAAGGCTTTGCCGACGTACTGGCCAGCCGCCCCGAGATAGCGGAATCCATAGCCCTTATGCTGGCAAAAAGGCGGCTGGAACTGGCCCAGGCCAAAGAGCTGCTGGCTGGCGAAGCTGCCCCGGCGGGACTGAATACCGAGCAGCAGAACCTGCTTTCTAAAATAAAGAATTTTTTTAAGCTTTGAACTGCCGCAGGAGCCGCTTCCTGAACCTGTACTGGCTTTCTCCCGCAGCACTGCCGGGACCTTTTTTCTTTACTTTATTTATAATTAAATATGTAACACGCGTCCTATTGACATACATGTATCCGTGGGGTAAACTCTAGAATCACTTCACCGGATGCAGCATACATCGACAGGCGGCAGCTTTCCCGGGCGGAATAACAGCCATGGTAAGTCTGAGATGTTCGCATATTTTTCTGTCAGCCGCCCTCCTGGCGGCCGCCGTTGTCAATTCAACCGCCGGCAGTATCAGCAGCGCCCCTTTCAGCGGCGTGACTACCAACGCTTTAACGGTGAACTGGGGAACCACGTTCAGCCCGGGCACGCCGTACGCCGTGGTGCTGACAACGGCGGACAATCCCGGCGCGATGGTCTCTACCGGTGCCACGATAAATTCCTACTATGAATTCGGCGGGCTGCCCGCGAATGTCCCCTTCTACGCGTATGTGTCCACTATGTCCGAGTCCGGTTTTGTCCCGGTAGGCTATGGCGTGACCTTGGCGTCGGCGCCGTTAGCCGCGGTGTTCGAAATCGTGGGGTATTCCAGCGCGGCGCTTATATGGAACGACGGGATAAACCCGCCCTGGACCCTGTACCAGTACGAGGTATCCGAATCCTCGATCTCCGGCGTGATAGTTTCAAGCGGCATGATCGAGGATACGTCCGGCTGGCTGACGGGGCTTAAGGAAGGCACCACTTATTACGGCCGTGTGCGGGCCTTTAACGAGGAAGGCGTCCCCACGGATTATACCTACGCTTCGGAACCGGCCGTAACGCTGGAGCATCGTGTCATGCTGACCACGGCCGATTTCAGCGGCGTTACCGCCGATGCCTTAACGGCGAACTGGGGGACGGGGTTCGGTCCGGGCACGCTGTATTATCTCGGCCTGACCACCGCGCCGAATCTTGGCGCGCTGGTGGCCAACGCGGAGACAACGGATACCTTCTACGGTTTCAGCGGATTAGACGCGAACACCGCCTATTACTGTTACGTATCCACCACGCCCGGCTCCGGTCTTGTGCAGATCGGTTATGGCGTGACCTTGGCGTCGGCGCCGTTATCCGCGGGATTCGCGGTCGTGGCATATTCCAGCGCGGCGCTTATGTGGGACACGGGGCTAAACCCGCCCGGGACCCTGTACCAGTACGACGTGTCGGACTCGTCCACTTCCGGCGTGATAGTATCGAGCGGCATAATTGCGGCAAGCACCGGCTGGGTCACCGGATTAATCGAAGGCACCACTTATTACGGCCGCGTGCGGGCCGTCAACAGCGAAGGCGTCCCAACGTCCTATTCTTACGTGACCGACGCCGCCGTTACGCTGGTGTACGTTTATATCGCTCCGCTGGAGATACTGCACGTAGGCCTGACCACTGGTACGGTGGCCAGGAACGGCGAAGCCGGCGCGGTGTGCGCGGCTACGGGCCCGGAGAACGCCGAAATAAGCTATTCCTGGAGCGCGGACGGCGGCAGCCTGCCCGCCGTTAACGGGTCGTCCACAACCGTCTGGACGGCGCCGGATGCCACGGGGACATACAGCATCACCTGCGAAGCGAGCGTTGCGGGACAGGACAGCGTTAGCGCGAGCGCGCAGGTCCTGGTGAACAGCCCGCCGGAGATAAGCGCGCTAACGGCCGAGCCGGCTATAGTGTCCACGGGTTCTGCCTCGGTATTGCACTGCGCGGCGAGCGACGCCGACGGGGACGAATTGGCGTACAGCTGGGCCGCTGTGGAGGGCAGCACGATAAGCGGCAGCGGCGCGTACGTGACCTGGACGGCGCCCCTGTCCACCGGCGGGTACCAGGTAAGCTGCGGGGTGTCGGACGGCAAGCCCGGCATTATGGCGCTGCGCGCGGCGCAGGTGCTGGTACTTTCGGGGCCTGAGATAACAAGCCTGACCGCGGCGCCGGATACGGTGGGCAGCGGGGGCGAGGTCAGCGTTGAATGTTCGGCTTTGGCCCCGGACAACGGCGAACCGTCCTATACCTGGAGCGCGGCCAGCGGCAGCATAAACGCCTATGTTTCTTCCGCGGTGTGGACCGCGCCGGATGCTACGGGTACCTACAGCGTTACCTGCGAAGCGGATGTGCCCGGCTACCCCGGCGCGAGCAGGAGCGTGCTGGTCCGCGTGAACGACGGCGACTTGATCCCCGCCGCCTTCAGCGGCTTGACCGTCGGCGCCATAACGGTGAACTGGGACACCACGTTCAGACCGGGCACGCTGTATTATGTGGGGCTTGCTACCGCGCCTGATCCCGGCGCGCTGGTGTCCAGCGCCTCTACAACTGCCGCCGTCTTCGGTTTCGCCGGGCTGGACGCGAATACCACCTATTACGGCTATGTTTCTACTTCACCGGACGCGGGCTTTGTCATGACCGACCTCGGCGTGACCCTGGCCGTGGAGCCTTCCTCGGTGGCGTTCTCCGGGTTGGAGTATTCCAGCGCGGCCTTGAGCTGGGATGGCGGAATAAATCCCGGCTGGACCACCTACCAGTACGAGCTGTCGGTGTCGCCGGGTTTCAGCGTGTTAGCGTCCAGCGGCGCGGGCCCTGGGCCCGAAGGCTGGATGTACGGTTTAACTGATTCGACGATTTACTATGGCCGCGTGCGGGCCATAAATAACGCCGGCGTTCCTACCGCCTATGCGTATGCTCCCGGGCCGGGCAGGACCCTTTCGCCGCCGGCCATACTTCAGCCGCTGAATAACTCTTTTACGAATTCCCTGGCGCAGGTTTCCGGTACCGCCGCGGACGATGTTCCCGTTTCAGCGGTGGAGCTGTTGATAATCAGACTTTCAGACAACTATTTCTGGGACAGTTCCTTCTGGGCGTCCGGCCAGGCCTGGCTGACTGCCGCCGTGGACGGTTCTTCCTGGACATATGACAGCGTTCCCGCCTGGGCTACGGGTTCATCATACGGGGTAGTGGCGAGGTCCATGGATAACACCGGAAAATGGTCCCTGGTCTCTTCTACCAGCGTGTTCACTTACGACGCCGCGCCGCCGGTCCTGCATATTGCGGCTCCGGGCGACGGCAGCTTCCTGAACAGCGTATCGACCGCGGCGGTAGTATCCTATTCCGATACCGGCGGCTCCGGTCCCGACGCTTCCACGCTGGTCATAGAACTGGACTCGGTGGTCCTTTCCACGGCCGCGTTCACGCGTTACTCCTCCTCGGCCGCGGTGCAGCTCACGGGCCTGACGCAGGGGGCGCACACGCTCGACGCGTCCATGCTGGATAAAGCCGGCAACCCGGCCGACGCCGCCCGGACCGGCTTCCTGGTGGACCTGTCTTCGCCGGTCATCAGCATCGTCCGACCGGCGAATGGCAGCGTCTTTGTGCTTCAATTCTCCACCACCGCCATAATCAACTATTCGGACGCCGGCGGCGCGGGGCTGGACCCGGAAAGCCTGGTGGTAAAATGGGACGGGGCCGAAGTAGCCTCCGGCTCGGTAACGGTCTACGCCTCTTCGGCTGCGGTGGTGCTTGCCGACCTCCGGGAGACCTTCTACACGCTGAACGCGTCCATCCGCGACAAGGCCGGCAATCTTGCCAACGCCGCGCAGAGCAATTTTTCCGTGGATTCAAGCTTTCCCCCGGCGGCCGTGACCGATCTAGCGGCCGCGCCGGCGTCCTCCGGAGCGATCACGCTCAACTGGACCGCGCCCGGCGCCGACGGCATGGCCGGCGTGCTGGACGAGTCTACTTTTACCATACAATACTCCACTTTCACCGGCGTCGAATGGTCTTCCATGGCCGTCTCGGTCTCGAGGCTGACCATTTCCACCTCAGGCGTGAACCCCGGGAGCGGACAGAGCTATACGGTCGGCGGACTGGCGGTCAACACCAGTTATTATTTCAGGCTGTGGACCCAGGATGACCGCGGAAACTGGAGCGCTGTCTCCAACGGGCCCGCCGCGGCCACTTTCGCGGCGGCGCCGTCCTCCGCGGATTTCTCCGGAGTTTTCTATTCCAGCGCCGCCCTGAGCTGGCAGGCGGCGGCAAACCCGGCTTGGACCGAGTACCAGTACGAACTGTCCGTATCGTCCGGTTTCGGGGCGGTAGCGTCCAGCGGGGCAGGTACCGGCATTACCGGCTGGCTGTACGGTTTGAGTTCCGGGATCGATTATTACGGCCGTGTGCGGGCCGTGAACAGCGCGGGTGTTCCTACCGCCTATGCGTATACTTCAGGAGCCGGGACGACCCTGGTACCTAATAATCCGCCCACGGTGGCCATACTTCAGCCCCAGAATAATTCGTTCGTGAATTCCCTGACGCAGGTTTCAGGCACGGCCGCGGACGATGTGGCGGTTTCCTCGGTAGCGCTGTCGATAGTCCGCGCATCGGATAATTATTCCTGGAACAGTGCCGCCTGGGCGCCGGGCCCTAGCTGGCTGTATGCCGGCCTGAACGGTTCCTCCTGGACCTATGCCGGCGTTCCCGCCTGGGTCAGCGGCTCGTCGTACACGGTAATAGCCAAAGCCAGGGATAACGCGGGCGCGTGGTCTTTAGCTTACTCTACCAGCGTATTCACCTACGATGGCGCGCCGCCGGTTTTGAGCGTGGCGCTGCCGGTCAGCGGCAGTTTCCTGAACTACAACTCTACCATGGTGGTCGTTAACTATTCTGATGCGGGCGGTTCGGGGCTCAGCACTTCCACCCTGGTGATAAAGCTGGACTCGGTGGCGCTTTCTACGGCCGCGTTCACGCGTTATGTTTCGTCGGCTGCGGTGCAGCTTACGGGGTTATCGCAGGCGGCGCATACGCTGGACGCGTCCATACAGGATAAGGCCGGCAACCTGACCAATGCCGTACAGGTCGCCTTCACGGTTGACCTGACCCCGCCGTCCGTTACGCTGGTACAGCCGGCTGGCGGCGCCTTCCTGAATTACAACTCTACCATGGTGGTGGTTAACTATTCTGATGCCGGCGGTTCGGGGCTCAGCACTTCAACCCTGGTGATCAAGCTGGACTCGGTGGCGCTTTCCACGGCCGCGTTCACGCGTTACGTGTCGTCGGCCGCGGTGCAGCTTACTGGCCTGGCGCAGACGGCGCATACGCTGGACGCGTCCATACAGGATAAGGCCGGCAACCTGACCGCCGCTGTTCAAGCTTCTTTCACTGTAGACCTGACCTCGCCGACCCTTACGGCCGGCGTCGGTTTCCTGAATTACACCTCTACCATGGTCGTAGTGAGCTATGCTGATACCGGCGGTTCCGGGCTCAGCACCTCGACCCTGGTGATAAAATTGGACTCCGTGGTCCTTTCCACGGACGCGTTCACGCGTTATGTTTCTTCGGCCGCGGTGCAGCTTGCGGGGCTATCTCAGTCTGCGCATACGCTGGACGCGTCAGTGCAGGATAATGCCGGCAATCTTGGCAACGCGGTCCAGGCCGCTTTCACGGTGGACCTGACCACGCCGATGATCACGATAATCAAGCCGGCCAACGGCAGCGTCTTCAACTACACTTCCACCACGGCTGTCGTCAGTTACTCGGATACCGGCGGCGCGGGGCTTGACCTGGCCAGCCTGGCAGTGAAATTGGACGGCGCGATCGTGGACCCCGGCGCGGTCACGGCTTTTACTTCGTCGGCCGCTGTGCAGCTTACGGGGCTTACTCAGGCCGTTCATGCGCTGGACGCTTCCATCCGGGATAAAGCGGGCAACCTGGCCAATGCCGCGCAGACCGGCTTCACCGTGGATTTCACTATTCCCCCGGCAGCCGCGGCGGACCTTGCGGCCGCGGCTGCGTCCACCGGCGCCATTACGCTTAGCTGGACGGCGCCGGGCGATGACGGCCTGAGCGGCGCGCTTAATAGTTCCACTTTCACCATACAATACAGCACCTTCACAGGCGTTGTCTGGTCCACCGCGGCCGCGCAGCTGAATATTTCCACCACGGGCGTGAACCCAGGCAGCGGCCAGCAATATACGCTGGGCGGGCTGGAGGTAAATACCAGTTATTATTTCCGGCTGTGGACCAAAGACGGGTACGCCAATTACAGCGCGCTGTCCAACGCGGCCGCGGCGGCTACCCTGGCGGCTGCCCCGTCTTCCGTGGCGTTCGCCGGGATATCGTATTCCACCGCGGCCCTGAACTGGCAGGGCGGCGCGAACCCGGGCTGGACCACCTACCAGTACGAGGTGTCGGTGTCGTCCGGCTTCGGGGTGCTGACTTCCAGCGGCGCCGGTGCCGGCACCACGGTATTGCTGGCCGGCCTTGCGGAAGGCACCACTTATTATGGCCGCGTGCGGGCGCTGAACAATGAGGGCGTGGCCACAGCCTATGTGTATACGGCCGAAGGCGGGATAACCCTGCTGCACTTACCGCCCACTACGGCCATACTTCAGCCCCAGGATAATTTTTATCTTACTTCGCTGACACAGCTCTCGGGCACGGCGGCCGACGATATCGCGGTTTCCTCGGTGGTAGTGTCGCTGACCAGGCTTTCGGACAACTATTTCTGGAACGGCGCCGGCTGGGCGGCTGGGCGCACGTGGCTGCCCGCTGACTTCGCAGGCCCCTCCTGGACCTATACCGGCGGGCTGCCCGCCTGGGTTACTGATTCTTCCTACACAGTGACGGCGAAAGCGCTGGACGATTCCGGCCTCTGGTCGGTGGACTATTCCACCGGCCTGTTCACTTATGATATTACCCCGCCGGTCTCGTTCGTCATAATGCCGGCCTCCGGCCAGGTTCCCGCGTTCAATTACGTCTCGGGCATAGCGACGGACGCGGGCGGCATCGCGCAGGTACAGGTAAGCGTGCGGCGCTGGTCAGACAATAATTACTGGTCGGGCGACGCGTGGGGGGCTTCCGAAGCCTGGAACCTGGCTGCAGGCACCGCCGCCTGGACCTATGCCGGCATAAGCAACGCTGCCCTGCTGGAAGGCACTACTTACGTCGTAATGTCGAAGAGCTACGACCTGGCGGGGAATGATTCCGGTCCCGCCGTTAACTCCAGCACTTTCACGTATATGGGCACGCCGCCCGCGGCGGAAATACTGCAGCCGGGGAATAATTCGGCGGCGAATTCGCTGCCGCAGATCTCAGGCGCCGCCACGGATGACGTGTCGGTCTCTTCCGTGGTGCTGACCATCTCCCGGTTCGCGGACGGCTATTTCTGGAACGGCGCTGACTGGCAGGCCGGCCAGGCCTGGCTGGACGCGGCCGTGGGAGGGAGCACCT
>CAIRNJ010000004.1 GCA_903879915.1 uncultured Elusimicrobia bacterium | reverse complement strand
CGGTGTCCAGTCTGCCGCTTAAGGCGTTGTCTGCATTGCCGCGGGCGATGATCTCGGACGAGAGGTTGCCGGCAATGGTGCTGGTATCGGTGGTTACCGCAGCAAATCTGCCGCTCAACGCGCTGTCAGCATTGCTGCGGGCGGTGGTTTCCGTTGAAAGGTTACCGGCTATCGTGGCGGTATCGGCGGCAACATCGGCACGGATGGCTTTCGCCGCCAGTTGACCAGCCAGTGTATTAGTATCTACCGCTACAGCGTCCAGTCTGCCGCTTAAGGCAGTATCGGCATTCTCGCGGGCGGTTATCTCCGCCGCAAGGCCGGCCGCGAGCGTTCCCGTAGAGGTAATAACGTTATCAAGGGCGGCCGCTCCGGCATAGCCCGCATTGGCATGATCGCCCCACCCATAAGCCGTATCCCATTGGGAAGCGTTGGCCAGCGGCGCGGTTGAAGCGACAAGTGCGGCTATACGCCCCAACAACACCCCGTCAGCTCCTGACCTGGATGTAGTTTCAAGCGCCAGGTTGTCCGTTATAGTTGTTGTCGCCGCGGCAACGGCGCCGAATTGGGCGGAATTGATATTGGTAAGCGCCGCGCCGTTCAGCGCCGGCAGAAAGCCGTTCGAGTCGAGCTTCACCAGTTTGCCGGCCGTATTGAAACTGTTGCCCTGCAGCGTCACGCTTGAATTCAGCGCGCTGAACGTCATTCCCTCTTTATGCAGGCTTACTTCATCGGCCACATAAATGCCGCTGCCGTCGGCCGAACAGATCCACGCCGTGCCGTTCCACCTCGGGATCTGGTTGTCCGCGCAGCCGCTCCGGCTAAGCCTGTCCAGCGTTATAGCGCCGCTGGCTATATTGACGGCCATTATAGTGCCGTCAGATATCTGCCGCGAATTATTGACGGCGCCGGCGGCGATCGATGATACCACTACGTTCGCGCCCAGGCTGCCGGCGGCTATATTAGCCGCCGTTATATTGGAAACCGCGGCGCCATCACCCTGGAACGCGGCGGCCTTCACGGTGCCTGCCACCTCCAGTTTCTGCGAAGGATTGGACAGGCCTATTCCCACTTTCCCCGCGTTAAGGCTGTATATGTCGGCCCCGGAAGTTACCCATACGCCGCCGGACGCCGCGGTATACTGCACAGAACCGTCCTGGAAGATGATACCGCGGTTACCCGTAGTGGTAGAGATCCGCAGGTCCCCGTCCGCCAGCGTAAACCCGCCGGCACTGCCTTCAGCCGTTCCGGCATGCAGGGCATAGGGCGTTGATAAAAGCTGTTCCGCGGGCAAAGCCGCCCCGTCCAGGATAACGCGCACATAAGGCGCCCCCGCCGCCCATGGAATGGCCGCGAACTGCGCCTCGTTCGGAACGCCCAGCGGGTATCTGAAAAGCCCGGCTGAAACATAAACCGCGGTAGAACCGCTGGTCCAATAAACCACCGAGCCGTCCGCGTTGGTTATCCGGAACTCCATCGATACCGTGCCGGTATAAATAGTGCCAGCCTTACGCAAAGTCCCCTGGTAGGCTATTTGCTTCGGCGTTCCGGCATAAGCCGCCGCGCAACCGGCGGAAAAGCCGATAAAGAGGGCCAGTAATATAGACTTGAAACGGTTATTCATAAATAAAACGCGTACTACTTTAGTTTTCGAACATTGCAGCTTTACTTCCCGTCACTCATCGCTTTAAGCCTTCTGATACCGCGTTTAGCTTTTGAATGCTCCGGGTTTAAGCGCAGGCATTCATCCCAATATTTAGCGGCGGCGGCGTAATTGCCGATCGAGAATTCGCGCACGCCCAGTTCGTAAATGGTATCGGCCTCCGTATTGGCGGCGGCCTGCGCGGCTTCGGAGGGCTGCGGCGCGGCCGCGGGCTCGGCAACCGGAACCGGGACCGGCACAGGGGCCGGTTCGGCGGCGGCCTGTTTGACCACGCTGGCCTGGGCCGGCCTGGCTGCCTCTGCTGCCGCCATCGCGGCATGGACGGACGGCAGTTCGTTCACTTTCCTGGGCGGCGCGTCGGTAAGCGGGGTCGCTTTCAGCGCGGCCAAGGAGGCCTTGGCGCATAAACTGCCCGAGCACGGAGGCTCCGCGGTAGGGGCCGGGGCGGGCAGCACCACAGCTGTGCGTTCCGCCACCAGTTCGGAATAGAAAGCCGCCTCCTCATTTACGCCGCAGGCTTTCAGGATCTTCGAGAAAAGCGCGCCCGCCTGCTCGAATTTACCCGCGGAATACATATCAAGGGCGAAAGCCTCGTCGTTCAAAAGCACGGCAACGTCGGTGCGCAGCTGCCTTATCTCCGACGATTTAGCCAACATACCTTCAGTCTGGCCGCCGTTGATGTACTTGGACGAAACGCCCTTCAAAACTTCCCTCGACAAGAATACCCCGGCCAGGGTGGCGTCGTCCAACCTTCTCGTACCCCTGACCATTTCCGGGTAGCCGGCCTTTATGGTCTCATAGAATACCCGCCGGACATTTTCTTCTCTTCCGGCGAACTCGTCCTGCACCTCGGCGTAGATCGGCGTTTTGCGCACGAACTCCTCGTACGCCAGAACGGCCTCCTGCAAGGTATCCGCGCTGCCGGCCAGCCGCTGCACGCTAAAGAAGGACTCGTCCCATTCCCGGAGCTTAAGGGCTTTCGCCTTCGCCAGTCCATCCAGCCGTATTTTTATCTTTTCGGCGCTGCGGAGCAGCTCCTTTCTCTGAAGCTGCACGTTCCGCTCCTCCGTCTCCAGCACCCTGCGCCCCGCTCTCTGCAGATACTCCGTGGCCAGGTCGTTCGTCGGCTCCTCCAACACCACATCCATGAACCCGAGCATGGCTTTTTTATAATCTCCCTCTTCGTATGCCCGCAGGCTTTCCTGGTACGTGACCTCCGCCAGGTAAGAAGCCCGCGCCGGGCCCGGGAAGGCCGTTATAGCCGCCAGCCCCGAGGCGAAAGTCAGCGCATAGAGCGTAAAGTTACTTGTTTTCATACGTCTCAGCGCTTGCGCGGCTTCTCCGTTTCCATCAAGTCCCTGGCCTGCTTCATAAGCTGCAGGGCCTCTTTAAGGTTCGGCTCCAGCACCACGGCATCGTTGAACTCCAGCACAGCTTCGTAATAGCGCCTGTCGCGCATGAACTCTTTGCCGCGGCTCAGCTTCCACCTGGCTTTTTCCTGCTCGGGGGACAGGCGCGGCGTAACGTCCACCGGCTCGCCGAACTTATAGGAGATCCCGAATTTATGGGTAAAGCCGAACTCCCCGTACTTGGCCAGCGCGTAATCAACCTGCACCACCTTAAGCTTGAAGCCCATGCCGAACCTGAGGCCGCTGCCGAGGTCGGCGCCGCCGGCATAGCCCAGCCTCGCGGAGATCAGGCCTTTAACGATGTATTCGACGCCCGCGGAGCAGGAGGCTTTGTCGTCGTTCGGCTTTTTTACGTCCACCGCGATGGTGAGCGGGTCGCCCGCGGCCGTGATTATCCACGCCGCGCCGGCCCTGAGCACGGAAGGGGCATCATCCCTGACCGAGTTGAACTTGAAGCCCCCGCCCAGCGATTGCGCCGACACGCCAAGGCCGAGCACGCCTCCGTAGAACCGGGAAACGGAAAGCAGGCCGGCGTCAAAAAGCAGGGTATCGGCCGAAAAAGTGTCCAGGGTTTCCCGCGCGTACTTCAGCCCGCCGCCGGCGAACAGGCCGAACCTCCGGTCGTTCCAGGGGCCGGAAAGCCGCCCGGCATAGTTCAGCCCGAACGCCATGTCCCCCGCTTCCACGGAGCCGGCATACCCGCCGGAATTGTCGTAGCCGGAAATGGACTTCATCTGAAGCAGCGAAACAGAGCCAGCCAGCACGCTCTTGTTCTCCAGAGGGCGGGCGTAGGCGGCCTGCTGTAGCGAAAGGCCTTCCAGCCAGGAGTTGTAAGTGAACGCCAGCTCGCTGTAGCGCGTCCTGCCCAGGGCCGCCGGATTAAGCGCCAGGGCGCCCAGCAGGTCGCCGTAAAGCCCGGTCCCGCCCTCACCCATAGCCGAAGCCCTGGGGCTTTGCACCACCCTGAGGAAATAGCCGCCGGATCTGCCGGCGGCCGCGGACGCCGCGGCGCCCTGCAGGCAGCACGCCGCCAGCAGCAGCAGGGCCAGGCAGCGCAGGCCGGCGGCAAAATGGCAGGAGCCGGCCCCGCGCAAAGCGCCGGCCTTCGTTCCTCCTTTCTGCCGTATCCCGCCCTGTTTCATAAGCCTTGCCCATCCGCTATTTCACCACTATCAGTTTCCCGGTCTTTCTTTCCTTGCCGGAAACTATTTCCCAGATATAAATGCCGCTGGCCACTGTTTCCCCCGCCGAATTCCTGGCATCCCATTTCATGGCCGGAGGAACCACTTCCAGCTCTCTCACCCTGTCGCCGGTCACGGTGTAAATGCGGATCTTACCGGAGGAGGGAAGGTTCGTGAACGTTATCTGGTCGTTCCAGGTACCGTAGCGCGCGCCGTTGCCCGCGTTCGGGCTGAACGGCACCGGGTAGGCGTATACTCCGGAAACATCGTTATCCGGCGCCGCCAGCAGCGCGTAGGAGGAGAAATGAGAAACCTTGAAAGAAGCCGCCATGGCCGTATCGTCTATGCTCGCGCCTACCTGCTTCACCCACAGGTTGTTCTTTTCGTCCAGGCGCCAGACGGCCAGGTTCTTCACCTTCACCGGCGGGAAGGTACCGTCCACCATGCCGTCGCCGTTGGCGTCCGAGTAAGGCAGCGAGATAACGCATACGGAGGAAGGATTTACCGCATTGCCGGCCTCGCTGAAAGCCGCGGCGCTTACCACGCTGAGCGCCGGGGAATAGCCGCCCGGCATAGCCGCCAGCTTGCGGTTCGCGGCCTCTATGGGCCGCGTGGTCTGGGCCGTGGAAACCACCACGAAGAAATCCGAGGCGTAGGCGCCGGAAGGGACCGCCACCCTGGCCCTGAGGTCGCTAAACGCCACAGCCACGTTATTTTTCAGATGGTCCATCTTCACGGAAAAATAGTGCGTATTTCCGGACAAAAGCGCCAGCCCGTTAATATCGGAGACCGCGGAGGAGTAGCGGACGGCGTAAACGCTCCCTTTCTTCCAATTGGCTCCGGAATTCACGGAGACGGCCGTTTCGTTCGGGATAAGCGCCACGCTTACGGTCTGCGTAGAATCCACCGGCTCTCCGAGGTTGTTCAGCACCTCCCTGACCTCCAGGCCGGACGCCACCGCTTCGGGGGCCACTTCGTTCGAAAAATAGAATTTAACGGGGTTGCTGGTTTCGGCGCCCAGCAGCACCCCTTCCGAAACCACGGCCCCGGTGGATTCGAAGTTCAGAACGCTGAGAGCAAGGGTATTGGACGGCAGCTGTGAAAGATAGCCGGAAAGCAGGGTTACCGAGGAAGGGTCCAGATCAAGCTGTGAGGCGAAAGGCTCGCCTATTGTATAGCTTGTGCGGTATTCCCCGACGGTATTATCTGCGAGCCCGGCGGCGGCTCCCACCTGGCGGATGTTTTCCCATTGGGCAAATGCGGACTCGGAAGTAAAAAATAATAGCGCGGCAGACAACACGCTATATATGATTATCGCTGTTCTTCGCGCAACCTTTGGGGACATGAGAAGTTATACCCCAAAATATAGCAGTAAGCAATCAAGAATTTATCAAGATTTAATCATTAGACAGCCATTTAACGATATAGAGGGAAAATACTAAAAAAACCTGCACATATTGCAGGCAGGGAGAAGCAGAACCCGCGAATTGCCGCGGGAGATCGAATGGAAGCGAAGAAAGTAGTTTTATCCCGGCAGGATGGGGCTTTATTGCAGTAGCTGCTTGATCTTGGCGATAAGCACCGCGGCCGCCGCGGGCTTGGTAAGAAAGAAATGCACGCCGTGAGAATACGCGTCAACCTGGTCCATTTCGCTTTCACGGACCGTGTACATTATCAGCGGGATCTTTTTGAATTTTGGGTTCTGCTTCAGCGCTTTAGCCAGTTCCAGCCCCGTAATACCCGGCAGGTTCCAGTCCAATATGGCCAGGTCAGGCACGGCGGCGTCCATGAACCGCAGCGCCTCCTCGGCGCTGAGCGCTGAAACCACCTTAAAACCCTCCGGCTCGAGCACGCGCCGGATTACCCTGTGGAAATCTTCCTCGTCGTCCACTACCAGTATCATTTTCATAAATTAGCCTTAATCCGCCGGCAGCGCGAAGTAGAACCGGCTGCCCTGCCCCTCCGTGCTTTCAGCCCAGATGCTCCCGCCGTGCGCGTCCACGATGCTTTTAGCGATGTAGAGGCCCAGCCCGACGCCCTTGGCGCCTTTCACCGGATAGCCGGAGGTGCTCACCTGCTCGAATTTGCCGAAGACCCTGTCCAGGTCCGCCGCCGGGATGCCGGCGCCGGTGTCCGCCACGCAGACCAGCGTGTAATTGGAATCCGCTCCGGAGATGGGCACGTTCTTGCGGAAAGACATAAGCCCCAGACCGCTCACCGTCTCGGCTGAAACCACGATCTTCCCGCCGGATAATGTATATTTAAGCGCGTTGGAAATAAGATTGGAGATCACCTGCTTAATGCGCTCGCCGTCGGCCAGCAAAGGGCCGGGGGCAATGGGAGGCCGCTCCATTGAAAGCTCCACCTCCGACTTTTTCGCTTTCAGGGCGAAGATCCGGATGGTCTGCGCGATGAGCTCCATTATATCCACCCTGGCTTTTTTTACCTCGAAAGCGCCATGCTCCATTTTCGCCGTATCCAGCAGGTTGTTGATGAAATCGAACAGCCGCTTGGTGTTCAGCCGCATGTAGGCCACGTCTTCCATCCATTTGTCCAGCGCCAGCTTGGTGGCGGCGTCGGCGGCCCCGTGGGCGCGGATGAACTCGCCGCACAGCAGGTCCGCGTAGGATTCCACGGCGCTCAGCGGCGATTTCAGCTCGTGCGTGACCGAAGCGAGGAAATTGCTTTTCATCTCGTCGAGCTGGCGCAGCTTGGCCACCATGGAGTTGAACTCCCGCTTAAGGGCCTCCATTTCGTCGCCGGGCTTACTGGAGGAAGAGGTTTTAAGCTGTACGGTAAAATCGCCTTTGCCCACTTCGCGCGCGGCGTTGGACAGCTTAAGCACCGGGGAAGCCACGCTCAGCGCCACGAAGTAAGCCGCGGCCAGGCCGGCCAGGAAAACCAGCAGCGAAACCTTCAGGATCTCCGTAAAGATCCTGTCCAGGGCCCCTTTGATCTCCGCCATGGCCGCTTTTTTCGAAAAAATAGTACGGACCAGGTATTTGTTCCCGCTGACCGTTATTTCCTTCGAGATAACTTCGTCGTCCGGAGCGCCGAATTCCTGCGGGGCCTCTACTTTTATGCGGACGAGGTTCTTATCGGTATTGGAAAGGTATTTCTCGCCGTCAAAAACATAGGCCGCGGTCAGCGTCGTATCCCTTTTAAGCTTGTAGGTGTAGCTTATCAGCGAAAAATCGTCGCCGCTGAGCAGGGTTTCCTCGGCCACCTGCGCCAGGGACTCCGCTATGGTGGCGTGCCGCAGGCGCTCCTGCTTGTAAATTATCCGGCTCTGCGAATAATACTGAATGCCGCCGAAAAGCAGCAGCACCAGCACCACCAGCGCGGACATTATGACGCTAATTTTTATTCGTAACGACATTTTCAGCCTATCCGGAAGCCTTCTCCCCACACGTTCTGTATTTCGGCCCCTGCCTTGCCCAGTTTTTTCCTCAGGTCGGTGATGTGCTGCAGCAGGGAATGCTTCACTTCCGCCTGGAACAGCTTGTCCGGCCACAGCTTGTTCTTGAAATCCATATAGGTGACCAGCGCGCCTTTGTGCGCCAGCAGCAGGCTCAGGATGCCGAACTCGTTACGGGTCAGGCTGACCTCGACGGCGGCGCCCTCTTCCCCGGCCACAAAACATCTCCGGGCCGGCACGTCCACGGTTATGGAGCCGTCGTCCAGCGCCATTTTTTTCCTGCTTTTTTTAACGGCCGAAGCGGAAAAATTAGCCAGCACCTTCACCTGCTCCGCTATCACCCGGAACCGCCATTCGCCGGAGATAACGTCGTTGGCGCCGCTGTCCATCAGGGCCACAACCCTGTTCGGAGGCAGCAGCACCGTGCTCAGGACTATTATCACTTTCTGCCGCCCGAAGCGCCGGAGATAGCCGCACGCCTCTTCGGGGGTCTTAAACCCGGTCAGCTCGGACAGCTCCGTCAGGTCGAGCAGGATGGCGTCGAAACCGGCCTTCAGCGCGTCCTTGAACCTACCGGCGTCGCAGGCACATTCGAAATCGGCGGCGGAATCCTTGAAGGCAGCGGAGCAAAAGCCCGCCGAGCCCAGATTTTTGGTTACCATCACTACTTTCATAGGTGCTTTGACTTCCGCTCAGGCCCGGCGCGCGGCGCGAATTAACCTCTGTGTCACTTTATTTCCCAGGCGTCGGGGCCGGCCAGCAGCGTCTCCAGTTCGTGCTCCTTGGTGTCGCCGATAACCTTCACCTGGTCGTAATAAAGCTCCTCGTAGGACGGCTTGAGGGTTTCCTTGAACACCCCGACCGGCACAGGGAGATCGGGCTGGGTGAAGCCGCTCACCAGGTAGGCCATTTCGGCGCTGGTCTCGTCGTAAACGGCCACCTCCGCCGGCGCCGCGCCCGGCCGGAACTCTATTATTTCCGGCCGGAAATTGCGGAACACTATGCCCCTGTTCTTTTCCTTCCCGAATATCAAAGGTTTCCCGTGCTGGAGCCTGAGCAGCAGGTCCTCGCGGCCGGCCGGGTCCTTGAGGGGGTCGAACTCCTTGTCGGAGAAAGGCACGCATTTCTGCAGTATCTCCACGAAAGCAGTGCCGTTATGCTTCGCCGCGCGCTCGAGTATGGCCGAGGTGCCGGCTATGTCCGTATCCAGCCCGCGCGCCACGAAAGTGCAGTCCAGCCCCACGGCGAAGCGCGCCGGGTTGAACGGGTAGTCTATGGCGCCCAGCGGGGTGGTCTTGGTCTTCGTGCCGGGCTGCGTGGTGGGCGAGGCCTGCCCCTTGGTAAGCGCGTAGATGCGGTTGTTGAACAGCACCACTTTCAGCCCCATGTTGCGGCGTATGGCGTGCAGCATGTGGTTGCCGCCGATGGAAAGCCCGTCGCCGTCGCCGGTTATCACCCACACGGACAGTTCGGGGTTGGACAGCTTCACGCCCGAGGCCACCGCCAGCGCGCGGCCGTGGATGGAATGGAAGCCGTAGGTGCTGACATAGTACGGGAAGCGGCTCGAGCAGCCGATGCCGGAGATCACGGCGAACTTTTCGCGCGGCAGCCCCATGCCGGCCATGGTCTTCTGCAGCATATTGAGGATGGCGAAATCGCCGCAGCCGGGGCACCACTTCACCGGCAGGCCCGAAGAGAAATCCTTAGCGGTAAGTTTTGTTCTTTCCATGGCTTAATTCCCCCTCAGGATCTCGTGTATCCTGGCCAGGACCTCGTCGGAATTCAGCGGCTGGCCCTGCACTTTGTTCAGGCCCAGCGGCTCCAGCATATGCGCGCTGCGCAGCAGCAGGCGCAGCTGCCCGGAATTCTCCTCCGGCACCAGCACCTTGCGGAAGCGGCGCATGATAGGACCGAGGTCGGGCGGCATGGGAAAAATATGCCTGATATGCACGGCGGACACGTTCATTCCGACCTTGCGGGCCGCGCTGACGGCCGTGGCGATGGCCCCGTAAGTGGAGCCCCAGCCCACCACCAGCAGGTCTCCCTCGGCAGGCCCGTTCATAACGGTAGGCGGGATCTCACCCACCACCCGCGCCACTTTATCGGCGCGCAGGGCGGTCATGCGCTCGTGGTTCTCGGGGTCGTAGCTGATGGCCCCGGTCCCCTCGGCCTTCTCCAGCCCGCCCACGCGGTGCTCGTAGCCCGCCAGCCCGGGCCAGGTCCACGGCCGGGCCAGCGTTTCGGGGTCGCGCATGAAAGACTTATAATCCGCGGGCGCCGGCAGCGGGCCCGCCTGGAACTTCGGCAGTTCCGAAAGCTTCGGTATGCGGAAAGGCTCCGAGCCGTTCGACAGGTAGGAGTTGGAAAGCACTATCACCGGCGTCATGTATTTGACGGCTATGCGCGCGGCCTCCAGCGTGGTATTGAAGCAGTCGGCCGGGCTCGAGGCGGCCAGCACCACCAGCGGGCATTCGCCGTGGCGGCCGTAGACGGCCTGCAGCAGGTCGGACTGTTCCGTTTTAGTGGGCAGGCCGGTGGAAGGCCCGCCGCGCTGCACGTTCACCACCACCAGCGGCAGCTCGGCTATCACCGCCAGCCCCAGCGCCTCGCTCTTGAGCGAAAGCCCGGGGCCGCTGGTGCCGGTGGCCGCCAGCTCCCCGGCGAAGGCGCCGCCTATGGAGGCGCAGATGGCGGCTATCTCGTCCTCGGCCTGGAACACCACTACGTCCTTGGAGCGGTGCTTCGAAAGCGTCTGCAGGATCTCGGAGGCCGGGGTGATGGGGTAGGAGCCGTAGAAAAGTTTCTTTTTCAGCAGTTTCGCCGCGGTAATGAGCGCGTAGGCCGCGGCCTCGTTGCCGGTAAGGTTGCGGTACTTGCCCGGGGCCACGGGGCTTTTCTTCAGCTGGAACCTGGCGTCGAAGATCTCGGTGGTTTCGGCGTAATCGTAGCCGGCCATCAGCACTTTGCCGTTGGCCGCGGCCAGCTCCGGCGCTTTCTTGAACTTGGTGTTTATCCAGGCCAGCGTAACTTCCGTGCCCAGTCCGTACATCCAGTAAAGCATGCCCAGCAGGTAAAAATTCTTGCATTTAAGGACCTGCGCCTGGGTAAGCCCGGAACCTTCCAGCGCGCCTTCGGTCAGCGCGTTCACCGGCACGCCTATCACCCGGTAATTGGCCAGCGAGCCGTCGTCGAGCGGATTGGAGGTGTAACCGGCCTTCTCCAGCCCGGCCGGGGTAAAGGCGTCGGAATTGGCGATAATGACGCCGCCCTTATGCAGGCTTTTGAGGTTCACCGCCAGCGCCGCCGGGTTCATCACCATCAGCACATTGGGCTTGTTGCCGGGGGTCAGCACGGAATCGTCGCCGAAACTTATCTGGAAGCCGCTCACGCCGGCCAGGGAGCCCGCCGGGGCCCTTATTTCGGCCGGGTAATCGGGCAGGGTGCTGAGATCGTTGCCCGCTATGGCGGTGGCGTTGGCGAACTGGCTGCCCACCAGCTGGATGCCGTCGCCGGAGTCGCCGGCGAAACGCACGGTAACGGAGCTGAGCTGGCTTACGCTTACATTCCTGCCGGGCTTGTTTTTATTCATCGCCGCACCCCTTATTAGAAAAGCCGTTCCGCCGCGAAAGAACCGCCGGTCCCTGCCGGTTTTTTCGCTGGACTTTAAGCTGAAAATTATACTACAAATTATACTCTGACGGTTCAAACGGCGCCGCGGCGCCGCCAGCGGTCCTCATACGGAGAGTAACGATGAAACTTCTTGAATACGAAGGCAAAGAAATTTTCGAAAGATACGGGATCCCGCTGCTCAGGCGCTTCGGCGTGCTGCGGCCGGGCGAAAAACCGGACAGCCTGAAGCTGGACGGGCCCGGCCCCTGGGTGGTGAAAGCGCAGGTGCTGGCCGGCGGCCGCGGCAAGGCCGGCGGCGTGAAGCTGGCCAGGACCCCCGCCGAGGCCAGGGAGCTGGCCGGCAAAATGATGGGCATGAAAATGATAACCCACCAGACCCAGGGCAAGGCCCTTACGGTGGAGGAAGTGCTGGTGGAAGAGGGCTGCGAAGTGGCGCGCGAAATGTATATTTCGGTGGTGCTGGACCGCAAGGAGGCCTGCCCGGTAATAATAGCCTCGGCCGAAGGCGGCATGTCCATAGAGGAACTGGCGCATACCAGCCCTGAAAAGATACTCAAGGTGCCCGTGGACGTGGAAGCCGGCCTGCTGGACTTCCAGGCCCGCCAGCTCGCCTTCGACCTGAAGATACCGCAGAAGAATTTCCGCGATTTCACCGCTTTCGCCCGGCAGCTGGTGAAGGTCTTCACCGAATGCGACGCCAGCCTGGTGGAAGTGAACCCGCTGGCCATAACCAAGGACGGCCGGCTGCTGGCGCTGGACGCCAAGATAGTTACCGACGACAACGCCCTGTTCCGGCACAAGGACCTGGCAGAAAAGCCCGACCACGAGGCCTCCGAAATAGAGAAAGAGGCCAAGGCCATAGGCATAAACTACATAGGCCTGGACGGCGATATCGGCTGCATGGTCAACGGCGCGGGCCTGGCCATGGCCACGCTGGACACCGTGAAGATGGCCGGCGGCGACGCGGCCAATTTCCTGGACGTGGGCGGCGGCGCGAGCGTCGACCAGATCACGCGCGCTTTCCAGATAATCCTCAAAGACCCCAAAGTAAAGGCCGTGCTGGTGAACATCTTCGGCGGCATCATGAAATGCGACAACATAGCCGCCGGCGTGGTGGAAGCCTCGAAAAAAGTGGGCATCGGCGTGCCGCTGATAGTGCGGCTGGAAGGCACCAACGTAAAAGAAGGCAAAAAGATCCTGGCCCTGTCGGGCCTGAAGCTGGAGCAGGCCGATTCCTTGTGGGAAGCCGCGCAGAAAGCGGTGGCCGCGGCGAAGCCGTGAGCGGGGAGAATTTATGTCCATATTGCTTAACAAAAAAACCAAACTCATAGTGCACGGGTTCACCGGGGCGCAGGGCACTTTCCACGCGCAGCAGTGCCTGGAATACGGCTCGAACGTAGCAGGCGGCGTTACGCCCGGCAAAGGCGGCACGCAGCACCTGGGCCGCCCGGTCTTCGATACTGCCCGCGACGCCGTCAGGGCTACCGGGGCCAACGCCTCGCTTATTTTCGTCCCGCCCCCCTTCGCCGCCGACTCCATCCTGGAGGCCGCGGCGGCCGGGATAAAAGTAATAATCTGCATCACCGAAGGCCTGCCGGTGCTGGATATGGTGCGCGTAAAAAAACGTCTCAACGCCCTCAACGCGGCCGGCGGCGGCGTAACTTTGGTGGGGCCCAACTGCCCCGGCGTGATAACCCCCGGCGAATGCAAGGCCGGCATCATGCCCGGCTACATACACAGAAAAGGCTCGGTGGGCGTGGTTTCCCGCTCGGGCACGCTCACCTACGAGGCGGTCTGGCAGGTGACCAGCCAGGGCCTCGGCCAGTCCACCGTGGTGGGCATAGGCGGGGACCCGGTGCAGGGCCTGAATTTCGTGGACACGCTGAAGCTTTTCCAGGCGGACAAGCAGACCGAGGCCGTCATCATGATAGGTGAAATCGGCGGCGCGGCCGAAGAGGACGCGGCCCGCTATATCAAGGCCGAAATGACCAAGCCGGTATTCTGCTTCGTGGCCGGCAAGACCGCCCCTCCCGGCCGCCGCATGGGCCACGCCGGGGCCATAGTGGAGGGCAGCGCCGGCACGCACGCCTCAAAAGTGGAGGCGCTGAAAAAAGCCGGGGCCACGGTGGTGGACAATCTTTCGGAAATAGGCGCCGCGGTAGCCGCGAAACTGAAAGGAAAAAGCAAGGCGAGGGCGGCCCGGAAATAGTACAATAAAATCAGGGTTCGAGAACCCCTGATCTTCGGTTTTAACATGATAAAGCGCTACAACATTTCGAACCACCAGATAGTCCCGGTCGAGTCGGAAACGCCCGCCATCTGGGTGGTGATAAACCCCACCGACGACGAGAAGAACTGGCTGGTCGGCAATTTCAACCTGGACGAGCACAATTTCAATTCGGCCTTCGACCCCGAGGAGCCGACCCGCCTGGAGTTCGAGCCCGACCACCTGGAACTGATCTTCAAGCGCCCGAAGAACTACTCCTCCAGGGACCATTTCCTGTTCAAGGTCTCCTCCCTGGGCCTGTTCCTGTTCAAGGACAAGCTGATCCTGGCGCTGTCCGAGGACATCAACATGTTCGCCGGCAAGTATTTCAAGCAGGTCAGCGGCATACGCGAAGTTTTCCTGAAGCTGATCTACAGCTCCATCTTCCATTTCATGGAGCACCTCAAGGTGATCAACATGATCGCCGACGAGCTGGAGAACAAGATCAACGCTTCCATGGAGAACAAGCACCTGCTGAACCTGTTCACGCTGGAAAAAAGCCTGGTCTACTACCTCAACGCCACCAACTCCAACGCCTACGTGATAGACCGGCTCAAGCACAACGCCGAGAAAATAGGCTTTTCTCCGCGCAGCCAGGAATTCCTGGACGACATCATAATCGAGAACAACCAGTGCATGCGCCAGTCCGAGATTTACTCCAACATCCTGGCCGGGCTGATGGACGCCAGGGCCTCCATAGTCAGCAACAACCTCAACGTGCTGATGAAGAACCTCAACGCCGTGGTGATAGCCATAGCCGTACCCAGCTTTTTCGCCGGGGTAGGCGGCATGTCGGAGCTGACCACCATCACGCACATAGACGATCCGCACCTGGCCTATCCGGCCTTCGTACTGCTGATGGCGTGCATAGGCGCCTTCACCTTCTGGCTGATAAAAAAGCTGGAACAGCACTGACGGGCGCAGCGGTCTCCTCAGCCCCGCCTCCGGCTATTTTTTTATGCCTAAACTCTTCATAGTCTCTCTCGGCTGCTCGAAAAATCTCGCCGACGCCGAAGTGATGGCCGGCGAGCTGGCCGCGGCCGGCTGGGAGCTGACCGCCGACGAGGACGGGGCCGACGCCGCGCTGCTCAACACCTGCGCCTTCCTCGGCTCCGCCGTGGAGGAGTCCGAAGGAGAGCTGCGGCGCCTGCTGGCCCTCAAGGCGCGCGGTAAACTCTCCAAGGTCATGGTGGCCGGCTGCCTGGTGGAGCGGGAAAAAGAACGCCTGCTCGCGCGCTTCCCCGGCCTGGACGCGCTGGTGGGCATTCACGCGCTGTCCAAGGCCGCCGAGGCCATAGGCAAGAACAGGAATTATATCGCTCCGGCCGGCGGCGGCATTTCCTCCCCCCGCCTGAAGGCGCGGCTTACCGCCCCGCACAGCGCCTATCTTAAGATCGCCGACGGCTGCGACAACCGCTGCGCCTACTGCCTTATCCCCTCCATCCGCGGCCCGTTCAGGTCGAAGCCCGTGGAAGAGCTGGCAGAAGAGGCCAGGAACCTGGCCGACAGCGGGGCCGTGGAGATCTCCCTGATAGCCCAGGACACCACTTCCTACGGCATCGACCTTTACGGCCGGTCCCGCCTGGCGTGGCTGCTCAACACGCTGGTAAGGATCAAAAGCGTTAAGTGGTGGCGGCTGATGTACGTCTACCCCGAGCGCCTCACCCCGGAAGTGATAGAGCTCATGCGCGGCAACAAAAGCATCTGCCGCTACCTGGACATGCCGCTGCAGCACGTGGCGGACAGGGTGCTCAAGCGGATGAACCGCGTCTCCACGGAAAAGTCCATAAAAGAAAAGATAGCCGAACTGCGGCGCGCCATGCCGAACATCGCCCTCCGCACTAATTTTATAGTAGGCTTCCCGGGCGAGTCGGCCGAGGATTTCAGCAGGCTGCTGGCTTTCGTGAAAACGGCGCGTTTCGACAGCGTGGGCATGTTCAAGTATTCTCAGGAGCCCGGCACCCCCGCCGCCGGCTTCCCCGGGCAGGTGCCGGAGAGCGTGAAAGCAGCGCGGGCCGAGGCGCTGATCAGCGCCCAGAGCAGGGTGCTGGACACCATCAACGCCGGGCTTAAAGGCAGGAATTTCGAAGTACTTATGGATTCCCCGTATACCGGGCGCACCTACCGCGACGCGCCGGAGATAGACGGCCGCGTCGAGATACTGACCGGCGGAAAAACCCCGCTCAAAGCCGGCGGCCTGGTGAAAGTAAAAATAACGGGAGCCGCCGGCTACGTGCGCAGGGCGGAGCTGCTTTAAGGCTGCTGCGGGACGGTTACCAGCAGGTCAGAATTGAACAGCGCCAGCGGGGTCACTATCAGTTCGTCCATCTTAAGCGCCTTTCCGGCGGCTTTATATCTTTTATCGACAAGCTCCTGCGCCAGCGGGCCGTCCAGCTTCAGGTCTGAAAATTTCTGCGGCTTGGAAAGCTCAGGATGCTTTTTCAGAGCGCTGTTATAAGCTTTCCACACGTATTCGCTGCAATACAGCGCGGAGTCCGACCACTCGAAATAGATGTCGTATTTTTTACCAAGTTCGGCCAGCAGCCGAGCATTAAGCTTCGCCAGGTCCTTTTTCACCGGGCGTTTTTTCCAGTCCCTGAACCTTTTCACGGCGAACTCGCCGCCGACGCTCCTGCCCAGGAACTCCGGCAGCGGCGTAAGGCGCACGGTAGCCGCGGCTTCCGCCACGAACCAGGAAGACTCCTGCAGTACGGCCACCCCCACATGGGTCCAGCTGGAGCCCATCACCTCCGCGATAGCGGGCGCCTGGGAACTGCCGCTGTGGATGAAGACGATATCCCCCTCCTGCCACCGTATTTTTCCGGCGGCGGGCGCCGGCTCGCCCGGGAACGCCGGAGCGGGAGCCGACAGAAAAGAGAAGAGCAGGGCCAGCAGCAGGTTTTTCATGCGGCCTTAATCCGAGAACACCACGGTGGCCACTACGTCCATTTTCCTTTCTTCGTTGCCGGCCGGCAGCAGGGCGTTGATCAGGTAGGAAGTAGGAGAGTAATTAGGCTTCACGTTGCCGTTGAACGAGTCCCGTATCGCCAGGGCTTTGGGGTCGCGGGTCTGGATGCCGGAATAATAGCCCTCCATCTTCATGAAGAAAGGCGCCAGGCTGGCCGCCACGGCGGCGTGGCCGGGCGACAGCACGCGCTTTTTCTCGAACACCTGCCCTATGAACACCTGCTTCTGCGCTGCCGGCAGGCCCATTGAATCGATCACCGCCAGGGGACCGTCGGAAAGGCCGAGGCGCGCCGCGGGCGCTTTGGGGTCGAGGAAATAGTCGCCCAGCATCGGCAGCGGGTTGAAGACAGGCTGCACGCAGGCCGGGGTTCCTTCCCCCGCGAACGCCGCGGCGTCGGCGGGATCGCAGTTCCTCAGGGCGAGCACCGCCCATACGAATTCGGAACAGTAAAGGTCCAGCTTGGCGGTCTTGTCCTGCTGCAGCGCTATCCGGGCCAGCGTTCTTACGAACGCCAGGTCGGCCGTGTACTTCGGCTTGAAATAATCCTGGTTGAACGACAGCTGCGCGGGATAGATCTCGGGCGCGAGCTGCGTAAGTTTTTTCGACCAGCCGAGGATGTTGGCTTTCTGTTCAGCGCTGAGGTTGCGCGGGCGGACGATATGCAGGGCCGCGGCCGACCTGTAATGCTTGGCGTCCAGGTTGCCGAGATATTCCGGGCTCAGCGGGTTGTCGATATTCGAAACCACGCCGTTCTCCACGAACGCGAGCCCGGCGTGGCTTATGCCCATCTGGATGTTCGGGTACGGCCCTTCGAACCCCCACTCCGGCCTGAACGTCAGGATCACGTCGCCGGTCTGCACCAGGCCGCTGGCGCCCAGCCTTTCCGCCGCCTTGTCACGGGGGGTGAGATAGACGCGCAGCCCTACGGGCGAGGGGGCGCCGGCCGCCGCGGGATGGCGGAAGTCCAGCAGGCCGCCCATGGGGGCGATACCGCCGGAGGTCCCGGCGTAAGCGCTGTCCGGCAGCGCGAAGAACACCGGGATGCCCAGTTTCTCCGCCAGCCGCTGGTTTACCGCAGGGTCGAAAACGAAAGGGCTTTGGGGAATCGAAGGTTCCGGGACGGCGGGGGTTTCGGCCTGAAGCCGCCCGGAGTAGCCGCCGGAAAATATTTTATCGGCAAGGTCCGCCTGGGCGCCCGACAGCGCGGGCAAAACAAGAACAAGCGCGGCGGCAAGGGCTTTAACAGGCAATGATCTCATTATTCCTCCGTTCTTCCCTTAAACTATAATACAATCCGCCGGCCCCGAGCAGGGGCGAAAGGCCCAAAGGGCCGGTTTCTTTTGCTGACCGCGGTCTGGGCATTAAGTGCCGCGGCGGCCGGGGTTAAGGGAGAGGAAGGCGGCTTAGTACAGGCCTTTGCGGATAAGTTCGGCGTCGTCTATGCCGAAGTGGTGGGCGATCTCGTGCATGACCACGTGCCGGATCTCTTTTTCGGTCTCCGCGGGGCCGGGGCAGCGCGCTTCTATGTTATGTTTGAAAAGGGTTATTTTGTCCGGCATCGCGCCGCTGTAGAACGCCGCCCTGTCCAGCAGCGACACGCCCTCGTAGAGGCCCAGCAGAGCGCCGCGGAAACGCCGCTGCTGCGCCGGGGTCGGCGCGTCGGCCACCAGCACCACCACGTTCTGCATCTTATCCCTGAAGAATTTAGGCAGGCGGCGGATGGCCTTGGCGGTATGCTTTTCGAATTCGTCTAAGGTCATACGCTGTCCCCGTTACGGCGGGGGCAGGGCGCCGGGCAACTCGGTTTCGGAGAAGGGCTTCTTCAGGTAATTATCGATGAACTCGGAAAAGCCCCAGGCGTCGTTATAGGACCGGGCCTCTTTATACATCGCCACGGCCTTGGCGCGGGCGCCCATCAGGTCGTAGACGTTCGCGAGCCTCACTATGGCCCAGACCGCCCAGCGCGCCGGGTGCAGCGAAGGGGTTTCTTTGATCGTGGCCGCGGCCCTGGCGAAATAGTCGGCGGCTTCGGCGTATTTTTTCTCCACCAGGTAGGTGGTGCCTATGGCGGTGAGCACGCGGGGCAGGTAGCGCCGCCTGTAGACGGGCACGCCGTCGTTGACGGCCTTCAGGTAAGCCAGCGATTCTTTGCGCGATTCGTCGTACTTCTTATCCTCGTAAAGAGAAACTATCTCCACGAAATGCATCTGCGGGTGCACCGGGTAGGCGGCGCGCAGCTCGCGCGACCATTTCACGGCCAGGTCGGTGTTGGCGTATTTGCTGCCCGGCTGGGTGTAGATCTCTATCAGCAGCAGTTTCGCGCCCAGCGCGTTGAAATAGCCTTTTTCCCGGCAGAGGTTCAGGTATTCCAGCCCCTTCTGCGCGTCGCCGCTCGCCACCAGCCTGGCCAGGAACTTCACTACGGCCGGCAAAGTGCCGGTATAGTATTCGTACATCCCCAGCCCCAGGTAGGCGTCGTAAAGCTCGGGGTCTATCTTGGCGGCCCTGCGCGTGTTGGAGATGGCCTTTTTCCCGTCGAAATAAGCCTTGAACCAGCGGTGCTGCAGCACGGCCAGCCGGGCCCGCAGCCCGTAGATGCCGCCCACCGCCAGGTAGGCGTTGGCGTCGCCCGGATGTTTTTTTATCCACTTCAGGCCCACGTCCACGGCCTTGTCGGTAAGGGCGGAATATTCCTCTTCAAGTTTGGGGTCGGACTCGTCCTCGAGGTATTCGAGGTGCGCCCACTTGGCCATGGCTATGCCGAAAGTGGGGAACGGATGGTCCGGGTATTTCTGCAGGGCGAGGTTGAACTGCAGCATCGCCTCGTCGAGGTCAACGGCGTAGATGGCGTCAATGCCTTTTTTGGAAAGCGTGCGCAGCTCTTCGGGCAGCGGCTCGTAGGCGGGGGTTCCGGCCGACGCGGCGGCGGTCAGCAGGCAGGCTAGCGCGGCCTGCAGCAAAAAACGTTTTTTCATAGCGTTATTCTGTCGGTCCCCATGTAGCGGCGCAGCGCCTCGGGAATAACGACCGACCCGTCCTCCGTTTGGAACTGTTCGAGTATGGCGGGGAACAGCCTGCTGGTGGCCAGGCCGGAGCCGTTCAAAGTATGCACGAATTCGTTCTTGCCGGTGGCGGCGCGCTTGAAGCGCATATTCCCGCGGCGGGCCTGGTAGTCGTTGGCGCTGGAGACGGAGCTGACCTCTTTATAGCACTTCATGCTCGGGATCCAGACCTCGATGTCGCAGGTCCGGGCCATCGAGGCGCTGCAGTCTTTCGCTGCCAGCTTCACCACCTTGTAATGCAGGCCGAGGCTCTGCATGATGCTTTCCACGTTGCCCACTATCTCGTCGAAAGCGGCCTGGGAATCCTCGGGGCGGGTGAACTGTATCAGTTCCACCTTGTTGAACTGGTGGCCGCGTATCATGCCCCTTTCGTTGGAGCCGTAGCCGCCGGCCTCCTTCCTGTAGCAGGGGGAATAGGCGAAATATTTTTTAGGGAGGTCCTCCTCTTTCAGGACCTCGTCACGGTGCAGGCTGATCAGGGCCGTTTCGGCCGTGGGCAGCAGGAACTGCACTTTGTCGTCGGCGGAAGCCAGCAGGAACACGTCGTCCTTGAACTTGGGGAACTGGCCGGCGGTGTAGCCGCATTCGTAATTGAGGATGTGCGGCGGCAGCGTGAAGGAATACTTGTTGTTAAGATGCGTTTCCACGAAAAAATTCAGCAGCGCCCATTCCAGCCGCGCGCCGAGGTCCCGGTACAGCCAGAACCCCGTCCCCCCCAGCTTCACGCCGCGCTCATAGTCGATAAGGCCGAGGTCTTTGGCGAGGTCCAGATGGCTTTTCGGCTCGAACCTGAACTCCGGCTTCGCGCCCCATTCGCGCAGCGCCGAATTGCTTTCTTTCCCGCCGGCCACTACGTCGTCCGCCGGCATGTTCGGCAGCTCGGCCATCAGACGGCCGAGTTCGGTCTCCACCGCGGCGGCCTCCGTGTCCAGCGCCTTCACCTTCGCCGAGATCTCTTTCATCTCGGCGAACAGCACCTGCTGCTCTTCCCTGGTCCTGCTCTTGACGCTCGCCGAAACGGAATTCTTCCGCATTTTCAGGGCGTCGCTCTCCACGATAAGCTGCCGCCTTTTCTGGTCCAGCCCGGTTATGGGCGAAAGGTCCACAAAATCCAGCCTTTTAAGCAGGGCCAGTTTCACTTTTTCAGGGTTGGTGCGGATAAGATTTATATCAAGCATTGTCGTACTCCGGAGTTCAGCGGCCGCGTTAAAGGGTCAGGGCTTCAGGATCTCGATAACGGATTCCTTCATGATGGCGGCGGGCTCGTCGCCCAGGCGGGGCGAGAGCATGACCTCCATCTTAAGGGCGGTGGGGATAAAGCCGCTGTTCTTAAGCTTGCCCAGCTGGTCGGAGAACCCGAAATTCATCGCCTTGGCGGAGCGCTCGGACAGGGCGTTGACGGCCGCCACGCGGAGCTCGTCGACATAGAACGGGACGCTCCAGAAAGCTTTTTCCTGCGGCTCGCCGGCCTTCAGCAGGCGCAGGCGCAGGGAATAGCGTATCACCAGCCCCTCCACCTTCTTCGCCGAAGCGTTGCGCAGGGTCACCACGGCGCGCAGGCGGCCGGTGAACTTCAGCGCCGGGTCGACGTTCAGCGCCTCTACCGGGGCGTAGGGCAGCCGCGCCTTCTCCTGCAATCTGGACAATTCCCAGTCTATTTTGATCACCTCCATCTGCGCGGCCGCGGGCCGCGCGAAGCCCGCCGCCAGCGCCAGGACGCAGAGCAGGACTTTTGGGGAAAAGATCTTGTACATGGTAATTCTCCTATGAAGACACGAAAAAAGAAAAGCCCGGGGCCGCGGACTAGCCGGCCATCAAAGCCCGCTCCAGGCGCTCCGGGACCACCGCCACCACCTCGCTGCGGGTGATGGAATTGTCGCACTGCAGGTCCAGGGCCACCGTTACCAGGCTGTGGGGCTGCTCCCCGTCGATGGTGGCCCAGAGCGCTTCCAGCAGGAATTGCGTAGCGCCGTTCACGTATTTCGGCGCGGAAGGCAGGAAGCTGCGGTGCAGCGCGTTGGAAAGCGCGCTGATAAAAGAGTTGAGGATGACGTTGCCAAGTTCGGAGATAAGCAGCTCCTGCGCCTGGGTAAGGCCGGGCAGCTTCGAGAACGAGAATCCCAGAAAACCGCGCGAGAGGAGCTCCACGTCTTCAGGCCTGAAGATCACCATCGAAGTGAACGGGTACTCCCCCTTCACCTGGAAATATACGGCGGCCATTACCCTGTCGGCCTCGGCGTGGCCGTGGATGGACTCTTCCATGCTGCGCCGCGACACGTTGACGCCGCCCACGTGCCACTTCCCGGCCGAGACGCGGGAAAGGTTGGCCATGCATTTTTCCATGCTGGCCCCGGCTATCTTTTCCAGTACCCGGTGTTTTTCTTGATCCATTCAGCTCAGAGTCTTCATCAGGGTCCTAAAATCATCGAACGAGAACGGCTTGCGCAGTATCGCGTTTACGCCCTTGTCCGAAAGGCGGAGGTCCAGCTCTTCCTGGTCTACGGCCGTTATCACCACCACGCACGCCTCGGGATTTATGCCGCGCAGCTCCCCCAGCACTTCGATCCCCGACTTCCCCGGCAATATCAGGTCCAGGAACACCACGTCGGGATTCGTCTGCGAGAAGAGCCCCGCCGCCTGGGCCCCGGTCTCGGCTTCGGCCACTACTTCGTGGCCGAGCCTGGTGAGCAGGGCTTTTATCGTGTAGCGCGTCAGCGCGTTATCTTCTACAACGAGTACCTTCATAGCATCTCCCCCTAAATATCCCCGCCGGCCTCCGCGCCGCGCGGCCCCCCGGCCCGCCGCGGCGCTTCAGCGGCCGGTTCAGCTGCAGCAGCAGGCGCACTCGGACTTGGGCGCGCCGGCGGCCTTTTTCTTAAGCATCTCGGCGGCGTTGGTCTTCTCCCACTCGAAGCCGGGCCGGCCGAAATGGCCGTAGGACGCCGTCTTGCGGAAGATGGGCAGGCGCAGCTTCAGCGTCTTGATGATGCCGCGGGGCGTCAGGTCGAAGCTGGAGCGCACTATCTTGGACAGCTTTTCGTCCTCTATCACGCCGGTGCCGTGGGTGTCCACGTAAAGCCCGACGGGCTCGGCCACGCCAATGGCGTAGGCCAGCTGCACGGTGCATTCCTGGGCGAGCTTGGCCGCCACGATGTTCTTGGCTATGTAGCGGGCCATGTAGGCCGCGCTGCGGTCCACCTTGGTGGAGTCCTTGCCGGAGAACGCGCCGCCGCCGTGCGGGGCCACGCCGCCGTAGGTGTCCACTATGATCTTGCGGCCGGTCACACCGGTGTCGGACTGCGGGCCGCCCACCACGAACTTGCCGGTGGGGTTGATGTAGATGTTGGTGTTCTTATCTATCATCTTACGGTCCACGATCGGGGTGATGACGGCGTCGATGATCTCGCGCCGGGACTTCTCGGTGATCTGGTGGCCGGACTTATCGAGGATGTCCTCGGTGTGCTGCGAGGAGACCACGATGGTCTCGATGCGGGCGGGCTTCCCGTCGTGGTATTCCACGGTCACCTGGGTCTTGCCGTCGGGGCCGAGGTAGGGAAGGATGCCTTTTTTGCGCACTTCGGCGAGGCGCATCGAGAGGCGCTGCGCGAGCTGCAGCGGCAGCGGCATCAGCTCCGGCGTTTCGTCGGAAGCGTAGCCCACCATCAGGCCCTGGTCGCCGGCGCCGCCGGTGTCCACGCCCTGCGCGATGTCCGGGGACTGGCGGCCGATCACGTTGATGACGGCGCAGGTCTCGTAGTTGAAGCCGTACTTCGCGTGCGTGTAGCCGATATCCTTGATCACCTGGCGGGCCAGCGTGTCGATATCGACGTAGGTCTTGGTGGTGATCTCTCCGCCCACCACCACCATGCCGCGGGTGATGAAAGTCTCGCAGGCCACGCGGCCGGCGGGATCTTTCTTCATTATCTCGTCCAGGACCGCGTCCGAGATCTGGTCGCAGACCTTGTCGGGGTGCCCTTCGGTCACCGATTCAGAGCTCACGTATCTTTTGCCTTTGAAGTTCATGTTCCCTCCGTTTATTTTATCCGTCCCGCCTACGGCTTCATGTCCACCAATTTGAACGCCAGGTCCAGGAACTTCCTGGTGTTCTCCTGGCTGTCCGTTTCGGCGTAAGTGCGCAGCAGCGGCTCGGTGCCCGACGGGCGCATCAGCACCCACCAGTCGTTGTCCAAAATTATCTTAAGCCCGTCTATCGTGTTGGTCTCGGTTATCTTGTGGCCGAGCAGCACCTTGGGCAGTTTCTTCTTTATCTTCACCGCGAAAGAGTGCTTATTGGGGATGGCCTTGGGCAGCGTGAAATCGCGCCGCACGAAGACGGACTTGCCGTATTTCTTCTCTATCTCGGCGTACAGCGCCGAGACGGGCTTGCCGGTCTTGATGACCATCTCCATCAACAGCAGCGCGGTCAGCGCGCCGTCCCGCTCGGGGAGGTTGCCTTTCCAGGTATAGCCGCCGGATTCTTCCACGCCGAAGGACACGTTCTCGTAAAGCATCTTTTCCGCTATGTATTTGAAGCCCACCGGGACTTCCTCGAACGGCAGGTTGGCGGCCTTGGCGATGCGCTTGGTAAGGTAGCCCATCGAAACGGCCTGCACCACCTTGCCGTTCACGCCGCCTTTCGAAATAAGGTATTCCAGCAGCAGCGGCGCGGTCTGGCAGGGCGTCATGTACTGCCCCTTGTCGGACACCAGCGCGAAGCGGTCGGCGTCGCCGTCCAGGGCCGCCCCGAACAGGGCTTTGTGCTTTTTCACGGCCGCCACCAGCTCCTGCATGTTCTTTTCCACCGGCTCCGGGGACATGCCGCCGAACAGCGGGTCGTGCTTTTCGCGCAGCTTCAGGATGTTCTTCGAATTGAACAGCGTGCCGGCCGATTCGGCCCCGACCCCGTGCATGAAGTCCATGGCCACGAGGCCCGGCAGTTTGCCCAGCAGCTTGGCCGCGGGGGCCTTGGCCAGCATATATTCCAGGTAAACCGGCCCGAAATTCTTTACGGGCACCGGCACGGGACCCGGCTTCATCGGCACGGCCTTGGCCACGTAATTCTCGATCTCGGCAGTGACGGAAGGAGGGGCGGAGCGGCCCCCCTGCTTCACTTTTATGCCGTTGTAATAATGATTATTGTGGCTGGCCGTAATGACCACGCCCAGGCCGTAGCCCTTGGTGGTGAGCAGGCTTATGGCGGGAGTGGGCAGCGGGGCGGAAGCCAGGGTAACGTCAAGCCCGTTGGCGGCCAGCACCTCGGCCATGGTCTGGGCGAAACGCTCCGACATGAAGCGCCGGTCGTAGCCTACCACGATGGAGGGCTTTTCCGTGCGCATGTACTTATAGGAAACATAATCCGCCATGCCCTGGGCGGTCTTCCTTACCACGTCATAGGTGAAATCGCGCGCGATCAGCCCTCTGATGCCGTCCGTACCGAAAGAAATAGTGTTTGACTGGTGGGAACTCATGGAAAGCCTCTCATTGCTCCGCGGTCCGGCTTAATGCCGAAAACAAGCGCCGGCCGCCAGCACTCGCGGCGGCCGTTAATGTATATATTATTAAAAAAAAATCCGCAGTTCAAATGATAAACCGCGGAAAAGCCCCCCGGGAGTACCGGGGGGCGCCGCCCGGGTCAGTAGCGGTAGTGGTCGGCCTTATAGGGGCCTTCCGGCTTCACCCCTATGTAATCGGCCTGTTCCTTGCTGAGCCGGGTAAGCTTAACGCCTATTTTTTCAAGGTGCAGCCGCGCCACCTCTTCGTCCAGGTGTTTCGGCAGGCGGTACACGCCCACGGCCATTTTCTTGGTCCACAGCTCGAGCTGGGCCAGCGTCTGGTTGGAGAACGAGTTGCTCATCACGAACGAAGGATGGCCCTTGGCGCAGCCCAGGTTAACCAGCCGGCCTTCCGCCAGCAGGTAGATGGCGCGGCCGCCGGGCAGGTCGAAGCGGTCCACCTGGGGCTTTATGTTGACCATTTTCACGCCTTTGGCTTTCTTCAGCGCTTCCACCTGTATCTCGTTGTCGAAATGGCCGATATTGCACACTATGGCCTGGTCCTTCATCTTCAGCATATGCTCTAGGCGGATGATGTCCTTGTTGCCGGTGGTGGTAACATACACGTCGCCCACGCCCAGCGTGTCCTCGACGGTGGTAACTTCGAAACCTTCCATGGCCGCCTGCAGCGCGCAGATGGGGTCTATTTCCGTAACTATAACGCGCGCGCCGAAGCCGCGCAGGGAGCGGGCGGAGCCCTTGCCCACGTCGCCGTAGCCGCAGACAACGCAGACCTTGCCGGCTATCATCACGTCGGTGGCGCGCTTGATGCCGTCGGCCAGGGACTCGCGGCAGCCGTAGAGGTTGTCGAACTTCGACTTGGTCACGGAATCGTTCACGTTGATAGCGGGCACCATCAGGGTGCCGGCCTCGTGCATCTGGTACAGGCGGTGCACGCCGGTGGTGGTCTCTTCCGAGACGCCCCGCCAGTCCTTCACGGCCAGGTGCCAGCGCTTAGGCGAAGACCTGAGGATGGCTTTCAGGCATTTATTCAGTTCCTGCTCGTCCTCGCAGTCGGCTTTGGCGTCGAGGATCCTGGCGTTGTCCTCCGCCAGCACGCCGCGGTGCATCATCATGGTGGCGTCGCCGCCGTCGTCCACTATCAGGTGAGGGCCTTTGCCGCTGCCGAAATCGAGGGCCTTTTCGGTGCACCACCAGTATTCGGCCAGCGTCTCGCCCTTCCAGGCGAACACCGGTATGCCGGTGGCGGCTATGGCCGCGGCCGCCTGGTCGCTGGTGGAGAAAATATTGCAGGAACACCAGCGCACTTCGGCGCCGAGGGCGGAGAGCGTCTCTATCAGGACGGCCGTCTGGGTGGTCATGTGCAGCGAGCCCATCACGCGCGCGCCTTTGAGCGGCTTTTTCGCGGAGAATTTTTCGCGTATGGCCATCAGGCCGGGCATTTCTTTCTCGGCTATCTCGATCTCCCTGCGGCCCCACGCGGCCAGGGACATATCCCTTACTTTAAAATCGTTCATGACTGAATTCCCCCCCTGTCTGTTGTTCTTCACGGCTTTTGTAGCGGCAGGCATGATGGCTCCTTGTTTCGCTGTTGTTAATTTAAACGATTATACCTTCTTTGACGGGGTCTGGTAAATCCCGGCCAGGAGGCCGGGCAGTTCCCTCTCGACGGCAAGCTTTAAGGCCGCGGCGTTGCGGCCCAGCCCCCCGGTCTCTATTACGGCGGCCACGCCGCGCCGCGCCAGCGCGCGTTTGTCAGTTATGAGCGACCGCCCGCAGACCACCACGACCGGCTTGCCGGCCGCGCAGGCGCGCGCGATGGCCGCGCCCGGCGCCTTGCCGAAAAAAGTCTGCCGGTCGAAACAGCCCTCCCCGGTTATCAGTATGTCGGCGGAGCGCAGTTTCTCCCCGAAACCGGTCTTCTCGAGCACGAAAGAGGCGCCGTCCAGCAGTTCGGCCCCGAAGAAAGCGGCCAGCCCGGCCCCCAGGCCGCCGGCGGCCGCGCCGCCCCTGAGGCCGGCCACGCTCACGCCCAGGTCGCGCCGCAGCAGCCGCGCGTAATTGCGCAGCGCGGTGCCGATAAAGCGCACCGCCGCGGGGCCCGCGCCTTTCTGCGGGGCGAAGACCCGGGCGGATCCCAGCCTGCCGCAAAGGGGATTGGCGACGTCGGCGAGGGCGCGCACCCTGATGCCCGCCAGCCGGGCCGTGGCCGCGCCCGGCCGTATGGCGCGCAGGGCCGCCAGCCCGTGGGTGCCGGGCGCCACCGGGCGGCCCGCGGCGCCCAGCAGCTCGAAGCCGAAGGCGGCCGCGCAGCCCGCCCCGCCGTCGTTGGAGGCGCTGCCGCCCAGCCCGATCACGATCTCCCGCGCGCCGGCGCGCACGGCGGCCAGCATCAGCTGGCCCACCCCGAACGTAGAGGCGTCCAGCGGCAGCAGCCGGCGGCCGGCGGCGCGCTTAAGCCCCGCGGCCTCCGCCATCTCTATCACGGCCGTCCGCCCCGCCAGCAGCCAGCGCGCGTTGAGCGCTTCTCCGTACGGCCCGCTGACTCGGGTATGGACGAACCTGCCCCCGAACGCCGGCGCCAGCGCTTCCAGCAGCCCGTCGCCGCCGTCCGCTATGGGGAGCATCTCCACCGCGGCCGAGGGAAATTTGTTTTTTACGCCCCGCGCCACGGCGCGCGAGGCCGCGGCCGCGGAAATAGTTCCTTTGAAAGCGTTGAGCGCTATTAAAACCTGCATTTCTAAATGATAGAATAATGGTCAGCGAATAGCCAGAAAGCGTACTGAGCGGATTCCCGGCAAAACAATGGAAACCCAGAAACCCAGCGTGGTCTACCGTTACAGGAACGGCCTTTACGTCAACCTGACCAACCGCTGCCCCACGGCCTGCGTTTTCTGCATCAAGAACGCCTGGAAGATGGACTACCGGGGCAGCAGCCTTGACCTGGCCGGGAAAGAACCTTCCCCCGAAGAAGTCATCGCGCTGGCCGCGCTGGAATGGGCCAAAGAACCTTTTGAAGAGTTCGTTTTCTGCGGCTACGGCGAACCCACCATGCGCCTGGAAGCCCTGCTCGCCTGCGCCCGGCTTATCAGGAGCGGTGCGGCGGCGCCGCTGCCGCGCACGCTGCGCGTGCGCCTTAACACCAACGGCCTGGCCAACGCGGTCTGGCGCCGCGACGTGGTCCCCGAAATGAAAGGCCTCATAGATTCCGTGCACGTAAGCCTGAATACCGCCGACCCCGCGCAATGGGCGGCCCTTATGCGCCCCCTCCCGGACTGGGAGGCTTCCGGCTTCGAGAAGGTAAAGGAGTTCATACGCTGCGCCGCGCGCGCGCTGCCGGAAACCTTCGCCACCGCGGTGGAGGGCAACGATATCGACCTGGAAAAGTTCAAGGCGCTGGCGGCGGAGCTGGGCGCGGCGCCCAGGATACGCGGCCGCCTGGAGGACGCCGCCGGGGAACAGCCCCGGCCTTCTTCGGGCGGCGGCGGGAAGTTATGATCGAGCGCAAATCCATTCTCCTGCTGCTGGCGCTGGCCGCCTTCGCGCTGGTAAGCGTGCCCGGCGTGATCTTCAACGACGCGGTAAAGAAATATTTCAGCTTCATGGGCGGCTGGAACACCGCCACCATAAAGCTTTCGCGGCTCAATTCCATGCCGCCCACGCGGCCCCGGCGCGAAAGGCCGCAGGAGCCGGAGCAGCCGGAGCTGCGCTTCGTCAGGTTTTCCATAAAAATAGCCGGGGCGCGGGAAGTTAAGATAGCCGGCGATTTCAACAAGTGGAACCCGGACGCGCTGACCCTGGTTAAAAAGCCCGGCAGCTACTGGGAAGCGATAATCCCGCTGCCGCCCGGGAAATACAAATACCTCTGCCGCATAGACGGCGCGGAAGTGCTGGACCCCCTCAACCCCGACACCGATACCGAAGCCGGGCGCAAAGTTTCGCTGCTTACCGTAAAGTAAGGTCTGAATGAAGAACGACACGACACGCAATTTCCTGGGCCGCGCGGGGCTGGCGGCGCTTTTTTTACTGTGCCCGGCGGCAGGGCGCGCGGAGGACGGCAGGGCGCTGCTCTGGCTGCCGTCCGGCGCGGCCGGGACCGGCGAGATAATAACCCTGCTGGAGAACGACAAGGCGCTGCGGCTGACCGCCGACCTGGCGCAGCTGCCGCCGAACCTGAAAACCCGGGCACTGGCCCTGGAAGCCGAAGGCCGGCTGGAGCTCGCCCTGACCCCGGCCGGCGCCCCTCCCCTGCCGCTGCTTTATTTCCCGGCCCTGGAGAGCGTGAACTGGGAAGGTAAGCCCTCTACGGCCGCCTTCTCCGGCAACGACCGCTACTTCCTGAGCCTCCGCTTCGGCTTTATGCGGGAGGCCGCCATGCGCCGCTATAAAAAGGTCCCGCCTGGCCTGGCCGTGCCCCCTGGCGGGCTGGCGGAGGATTATTTTCCGCTGGCGAAGGCGCTGGGCGTCAGCTGGCTGGCCTGCGGGCCCCTGGCCTCTACGGCGGCCGCCGTCTTTACTGCGGACGGCATAACGGCCGTGCCTTTCATCAGCGCCTCCACGTCCGCGCCCGCCGCCGCGGGCCGCTTCGTTGTTTTCGACGAAACCTCCGCCGAGGACCCGGCGGCGGTGCGCGGCCTGCTGGCCGCCGCGTTAAAGGATCCCGCCCGGGGAACCATGCTGACCGTCTCGGACGCCCTGAAGACGGCGCCGTCCGCCGAGGCCGCCCCCGCGGACATCGCCGCGCGGGCCGCGCCCTGGAGCGCCGCCGGCGGCTACACCCGCTGGGCCGCCGCCCCGGTGCAAAGCGGGGCGCTGGCCGCCCTGGCCAGGACGCGCGCCGACCTGATGCTGCACCTTAACGCCGCGGGCGGCGACTACGCGGCCGCAAAACCCGCTTTCGACGAATATTTCGCGGCCGAGGAAGGCTGGAAGCTCGCAGCGCTGGCTTCGGCCGACCCCGACGCGGCGCGCGAGGCGGAAATAGACATGCGCAGCAGCCTCGCCAACGCCTACCGCCTTATGCGCAAAACCCCTCCGGCCTGGGCCTTTTCCTCGCTGGCGGAGGCCGGCGCGGCCGCGGAAAGCCGGGAGCGGCTGCAGATAAGCGTCAGCACCGGCGGGTTCGAAATAAAGAACGTCGAAAGGAAACCCGAATTGACCGGCGCGGCCGCCGGCCTGCCGAAAACGGCCGACCCCTACAGGATCTGGAAGCTCGAGCGGCTTAAAGTGGAAGTGCTGCCCGACGAGGTGGTCTTCGGCTTTTATCCGCTCGAGACCGATAACGCCAGGAAATTTCCCTCCGGCTTCAGCCACGTCTGCCTGGACCTCTACATAGACATAAACCGCAGGCCGCGCGCCGGGCAGGCGGCCCTGCTGCCTGGCAGGCCGCTCAGGCCTTTCCCGGAGAACGCCTGGGAATACGCCCTGGAAATAACCCCGTACAAGGCTTCGCTTTACGCGGCCACCCCCAAAGGCCCCGCCGTGACCGCCTCGCCCCAGCCCAGGCTGCTGGACGGGGCCATAACCGTACGGGTGCCGCGCAGTGCGCTTAAAGGCAACCCGCTGCTCTGGGCCTACTCGGCCCTGATGCTGGAACCCGCGGACGCGAAAAAATTTTTTATAGCGGATTATATCGCGGCTGACCTGGCCAACGGCTACGTTTACGCGGTCAGCCCGGACAGGAAATAACGGCGGGGAGGCACCATGACCGACAGGGACAAAATAGTTTCTTGGACCAGCGCGTATCTCGGCTCGGACGCCATAAAGGACAGCTCGATGAACGGCCTGCAGGCCGAAGGCCGCCCGGCGGTAAAAAAAATAGCTTTCGGCGTCTCCGCCTCGCTGGAATGCCTGAAGAAAGCCGCCGACTGGGGCGCCGACATGCTGATAGTCCACCACGGCCTGCTGTGGGGCAAAAGCCAGGCCTTCAAGGGCCCGCTCAAAAACAAGCTGGAGCTGCTGTTCGCCAGCGGCATGTCGCTGTGCGCCTGGCATCTGCCGCTGGACAGGCACCCCGACTGCGGCAATAACGCCCGCCTGCTGAAAATGCTGGGCGCCAGGAACTTAAAGCCTTTCGGGACTTACGACGGCGGGACCATCGGTTTCCGCGGCGTTCTCCCCAAACCGCTGACCATGGGCGACATAGCCGCCGCGCTGGCCATCAAGCTGGACGCGGAGCCGCTCTGCTTCCGTTTCGGCGCCGCGAAGATCCGGACCGTGGGCGCGGTAAGCGGCGGCGCGTCCGACCTGTTCAGGCAGGCGGTGGAGGCCGGGCTCGACCTTTACATCACCGGCGACGTGCGGGAAGCCACGCAGGAATTCGCCCGGGAGAGCCGGGCCAATTTCATCTCGGCGGGGCATTACAACACCGAAAAGCCGGGCGTAATGGCCCTGGCCGGAGCGCTCGAAAAGAAGTTCGGCGTACGGACCGAATTCATAGACATCCCCAACCCGGCATGACCGCCGGGACGGGGAACCGTCAGAAAGAATAATTATATCTGGTCAGCAGGTTCAGCGTAGTGCCGTCGTTGGCCGGCACGAGCTTGTCCGTTTTGGAGACCGCGCCCGCGCCGAAAGTTATCTTGGTGCTCTTGCTGCGCAGCCAGATGGTCTCGAAATTAAGGGAAAGATTGCCGTAATCCGCCGGGGCAAGCACGGAATTATTGCTGCCGGTGGACATGGACGCCCACAGCTGGAACGCGACGGAGCGCCTGGGAATGGAGTAAGCCAGGTTGCCGTTGAACGTGTCGTTCTTCGCTTTGGAGGAATCCCCCCTGTCCTTGGTCTCGGATCTCACCAGGCCGGCCGAGACCGACAGCCGCCGGGACATTTTAAAAGAGCCGCTGAGCGACAGCAGCGTGGTGTCCAGGTCGTGGGAGAACCCGGTATTGTCCCTGAAGGCGCTCTGCTGGCCCGTCGCGTTCAAAGTGTTGGCGCCCACCGGCTGCAGCAGCGAAAGGCTCAGCGTCGTGGTCTTGTTGTCCTGCACCGAGGCCGACTTGCCCAGGGCCGTGTTCAGCATCCCCGACGCCGTCAGGATGGTCCTGCCGAACAGCCGCGAGGTATTGGTAAGGCTGTTCTGCGTCTGGCGCGTGGTGTTCTTGGCCGGGTCGTCGTCCAGGTTGTCCACATAGCTGTTATAGGCCAGCGAAAAACTGGTCCAGTCGGCGCAGGGAAGGAACGCCTCCGCCTCCAGGGTCTCCCTGTCCGGGATAACGGAAGGGCTGGCGAAGGACATGAACTTGGCGTCCACCCGCGAATAGGCCGCCCTGGCCGACGCGCTGGCGCCCCGCCACTTCACCTCCTGCTTCCAGGCCGAGCCGCTCACGGGCGAGCCCGCGTTGATATCCGCGCTGTACGAACTGTTCTGGAAATCCCCCATGAACGAGAACCGCCGGCTGATCTTCCAGTCCACCATGCCGCCGTAGACGAAGCTCTGCTGCGGCAGGATGACGGCCGCCCGCGAATCCTGCGTGATGGAATACTCGTCGTCGCGGCTGAGCACGGAGTCGACGGTGACCTTGAGGTCGGGCGAGGCCTGGTAGGAGAACTTGAAACCGCCGGCATAGCGCGAGAACCGGCCGGACGTGTTCAGCGTGGGCTCCTCCGGAGCCACTACCCTGCCGGCGAGCACGGTCCAGGAAGTTTTTTCGCGGGTGCGCTCGAAGGCCGCGCCGCGCATGCCCTGCCCGTCCATGGATAGCGGCGTCAGCGTAGGGTACACGTCGCCGAGGCTCAGGGTTCCCCAGGGGGCGTAGTAATTCAAAAAGATCAGGTTCGGCGTTATCGGCCGGTGATAGGTGTGCAGCAGGTAGGCGTTGAAAATAAAGGAAGACTGCTTCACCTTCCCCACCATGTTGGCCGAGGTAATGCCCTGGTGATTGTCCCAGCCGCCGGGGCTGGAGTTCTTGTAGGTGAAGGTTATGTCCCCGCCCACCTGTATATCCTTCTCGGGCGGCGCCTTGAATTCGCGCTCCGTCACCTGGAAGCCCTTGTAGTCGGTCTCCAGCAGCCTGTGGCCGTCCACGTAAAGGAAGGCGCGGTAAAGCAGGCGGTGCCCGCCGAACATCTCCGGCACCAGGAAAGGGATCTGCACGCCGTGCGCCGAGCCCGGCTGCACGGTCTCGTCAGGGGTAACGGCCGCGGTCTGCGTGACGAATTTTTTCTCCTCGCCCTGCAGGTCGTAAACTTCAGCCACCCAGTAATAGTTCCCTTTGGCCCAGGCCGACACCCCGGTGTTCACCACCAGGGTCTGGAACAATATCTGGTCCCCCGCCATCACCGGATCGGGGGCGGCCACGGTGAACTGCAGGCTGGCCGTGCCGTCGGCCAGCGCCGCCGCGGGCGGCAGCAGACAGCAGAGCGCGAAAAGCGCGGCGCGCGGCAGAAAAGTTTTGTTTAAGTGCATGCTGTAATTCCCTTCCGATATTTTCCCAAATTTACAGGCTCCAGTGCATCCATTTTTATTTTCCGGCCCCTTATTCGAACCTGAACGCGAAAGAGAACCTGTGCGCGTTGCCCAGCTCGCCGTAAGGCGTCAGCGCGTAGTCCAGGCTGAAATCCCTGTAGATCAGGCCCAGCCCGGCGAAGAAGCCGAACAGGTTCGACACCCCGGAGCCCGACCCGCCCAGCTCCTTGCCCAGGATGGCGTCCTTGTCTGCGGAGGAGGAGGTTTTATAGCCGAGGCGCAGGCGCACGCCCGCGGCGGGGGCGTATTCCGCGCCCAGCCGCAGGGAGGCCCCGTCGTCGTTGGGCAGGTCCAGCTGAAGCGCCAGCAAAGTTTTATCCAGGCGGTATGCGGCCCCGGCGCGGCAGACCAACGGCAGCGGGAAGCTGTCCTCGTCGAACTTTATTTTTGTCCCGAAATTCGACACCGACACGCCGAACGTGAGCGGCACGCCGTCCAGGCCGTACAGCAGCCCCGCGTCCGCCGCGAAAGCCGCGGCGGACGAGTCCTTTATCTTCTGGCCTATGTATTTTACCGCCGCGCCCGCTTTCAGCCGCCCCAGCGCCAGCCCGTAGCCCGCCGAGACCGCCAGGTCGCTGGCTGTAAAATTCCCGGTCAGGTTCTGGCTGGCGTCGCGCCCCTCCAGTTCCCCGGCCGAAAAATAAGTGACCGACAAGCCCCACGGGCGGGCCACATAGGCCGCCTGGGAAATGCCCATGTCCTGTATATGCCAGGCATGGGAGAACGCGGCCGACCTTCCCCCCTGGCCGTAACCCGGGGCGAGCCCGGCCGGGTTATAGTGCAGCGCGGCGGCGTCGTCCGCCACCGCCGCGTACGCCTCGCCCATGCCCAGCGCCCTGGCCCCGAAGCCGAGCTTCAGGAACTGCGCCGCCGAGCTTTCGGCGGCGTCCGCCGCCGGCGCCGCCGCCGCGGCCAATACTGCAAAAAGCGCAGGCAAAAAAAGTTCACGCGATTTCATAAACTCTCCCTCTCACTCCGGCTGCAGCACTTTGCCGCTATCCGCCGCCGCTATTTCCCGCCCACGTCTATGCGCAGGAACTCCACGGCCCCGTAAACCTTCTCCACCACCTTGAAAATATACGGCACGAAGTAAGTTTCCGCCGACGACTGGGTTATGTAATAGTCGAAGATCACCACATCGCCCTTGCGCCTGCTCGACAGTATCCTGACCGTATCGGCCCTGCTGCCGCTGCCGGCGACTATCCCCACCACCATCTTGTCCTCGAAATCCACTTCCGGCGGCTCTTCCGTGGAGATCAGCTTCCAGGCCTTTTCCCACTCCTTGGCGCTCTTCACTATATAGCTGACAGGCGCCTCCGCCTTGACCGCGCCCGTATAGCCGCTCCACTCGTCCTGCTTCTGCCTGTCCTGCGGCATAAGGTCGGCCAGCAGTTCGTTCTTTTCCTCCGGCTCCGCCTCCACTGTTCCCGCGACGGGCGCGGTCAGCGCCGAGCCGGTGGGAGAGGTCTCAAGAACGGCGGCCCCGGTCAGGCTGGCTTCGCCGTTGATAAGGGCCAGCATTAAGTCGTTGAGTTCCCCTGCGGAACAGTCGGGACAGTCTATGCTGTCGAAGGTATACCCCTCCAGGGCCTTGGCGGCTTCCGGGCCGAGCCGCTTCAGGACCTCGTCCCAGATCTCCTGGTAGCTCAGCTTGCGGTCCTCCTCTTCCGAGGGCGCCACCGCCGAACCCGTGTCTTTGGCTATCAGCTTCGTCTTGCAGTTGTCGGGGATATTGTCGTCGAAGATATCCACGCAGGCCACGGCCAGCCCCTGGTCCTGCCCCGTAGGCATGAAAGCGGTGAACGGGATCTCCCGCTGCTCCCCGGCGTTGAACATCCCTATGTGCTTGGGGGAATCCTGGGCCGGCACGCCGCTCAGGCTCATCTTTATCTCGATGCTGGCTTCGTTGGTGCCGCCGGTATTCTGCACCACCGCCCTGAAATGCAGCGGATTCTTGAAATCCGCCTTCTGGTCCGTCAGGTCCAGCGCGGTCACCGCCACGTTGCGCGACTGCGACGAAGCCTGCGATTTAAGCGAGAAGTTATATACGGAGCTTTCAGAAATTTTCGCGCCGGTCTCGTCCAGGCCTTCCACCTTCCAGTAATAGACCTTGTCCGGCACCAGCTTCTCCCTGTCCTGGGACGGATTTTCCGGGTAAGTGAACATCCCCGAAGCCGCCGTGCCGGTCTGCAGGGGGTCGTACAGGCCTATGCTGGCCGACACCGTGATCTTGTAGGAGGAGGCCCCGCTGGCCACCCACCTGAAAGTGAGCGGCTTGTCGGTAAGGTCGCGCGCCCCGTACGGCGGGTAGATCAGGTTTATATTGGGCGAGGAGATGGAGAACTGCGTAGTCTGCACTACCGGCGCGTCCGTGCCCAGCGCGGCCTCCCCGGTGAATCTATAAACCCCGGGAACGCCGTAAAACCTGGAGATGGGCAGCGCCACCTGGCTGTTCGAATTGCCCGGCACGCCGCGGGTGGAGTTGCCCTCGTGGCGGAACACCGCCCCTCCGGCCGGGTTGTACACGGTGAACTTGAACCTTATCATCTCGTCGCTGGCGGCGGAATTGTTCACCTGCTGGCGCAGCGCTATGGTCTCCACGTTGCTGAAGGCGTCGCGCAGGCTCCCCGTGCCGTCCAGCGCTCCTATCCCGCCCGCGGTCAGCGCCGCCCGCGCCGCCGGGCAGGTTCCGCCCGCCAGCATGGCCGCCGTCATAAGTAATCCGTAAATTTTCATAACTCTTCCTTTTTATTACCTGTCCACGCTCTTTGATCCCCGGTCCCCGATCCCGGATCTCCGGTCATTTCACTATCGCGAATTTCTTCACCGTCTTCTTATACTCGCCCGTATCTTCCGACTTCACGCGCGCGGAATAAATATACACTCCGGATGCCACGCCCGAAGGGATGTTCCAGACCGCTTCGTAAACGCTGCCCGAAGCGGTAAAGTCACCGTCATTGAACTCTTTTATGGCGCGGCCCGTAATGTCGAAGACCGTAACCTGCTTCGTTATATGAGGATAAGCGCTTTCAACGTGGAACGTGACGCTGCGCCGGGCGGGATTCGGATACGCGTATACGTTCTCGTCGCTCAGAAGCTCGCCCACCGCGCTGATGCGCAGGTCTTCTCCGGGCCTGAGCTTTACCACCATCTCCTTATGGCCGCCGGAAACGTCGGGGACTTTAAGCGTGTAGGTGCCGGGCAGCAGGTTCTTAATAAGGAAGCGCCCGCCGGCGCCCACGGGGGCCACCGCCACCAGCCTGTTGCGCTGGTAAAGCTCCACTACAACGGAGCCCTGCGCGCGTACCTTGTAACCCGCGGCCTCTACCCTGTAGCCCGTCAGTTCCCCGCCGATGCTGGCCAGTTCGTAATCCACCGAAAGCTCGAAATCCACCTCGGCGTAGCCGGTGGGGATCTGGTCGGCCGCTATGGAGCTGACAAAGCCGTTGTCCACCCAGGTGGCCTGCACGCGGTAGATACCCACCGCCAGCCCGCCCAGCGTGAAGGAGCCGCTGCCGTCGTCGAGCGTATAGGCGGTCTTCGCCACGCCCAGGTCGTGATCTATAGCCTCTACGATCACCCCGGTAACCCCGTGCCTGGACGGCGTGCGCACGTTCCCGGAAATAGTATCGGACAGGCTGCGGCCCGACCGCGAGGTTATAAGAGCGGAAGGGCCCGACCACAGCTCAGCCTCGTCCTGCACCCAGATGCGCAGATAGTAAGTTACCCCGGGCGTAAGCCCCTCTACCGTGTACGCCTGCGCCGAGCCGGGCATAACGCCGCCGGTGGAGAACAGCACCTGCAGGGAGGCCGTGCTCAGCGCGGCCGCGGGGTCGGTGGAATAGGCCATGCCGTAGAACCCGGCCGCCAGCATGGCCGAAGGCCCGTCGTCGCCGGAGGAGACCCAGGCCAGGTCCAGCCTGCCCGGCAGCCTGCCGGCCGCGCCGGAGGTGGAGGTTACTACGCCCGGAGGCGTGGTATCGGCCACCGTAAAGGTGGAGGCGTAAAGCCCGGCCGGAGACGCGTTGGGCGGAACGGCCCCGTCGACAGCGGCGGCGTAGAGGTAGTAGGTGGCGCCGTTGAACAGGCTGCCTTTCAGCGCGTCGTCCGGGTAATAGCTCCAGGCCGCGCCGCCGGCCGTAACGGTGGAGACAGGGCTGGCGGTCCAGGCCCCGGTGAAGAAATTCCACCACTTCAGATCGGCCTTCCGCTGCAGAGTAAGGGTGACGTACGGCACGCCGGCGTCGGGCGCCGCATCCTGCGCCGTGCCCGCCATGAACACGGGCGTCTCCGCCGCGGCGCCGGAAGCCGGCGTGGAAATAACCACGGCCGGCAGGCTGGCATCGAACGTGAAGGTGGCGGTGGCGTACGGCGCGGAATAATTCAGCGCCGTGTCGCTGGAGCGGGCCACCACCTGGTAAGCCGCGCTGGAAACCCAGGGGATAAGCGAGGCGTCGTAGCTCCAGTCCGCCAGCCCCGAAGCCTTCAGCCACACCCGGGCGGAGGAAGCGAACGCCGCGCCGTCCCAGTACAGGCCCGTGCCCTTATGCTGTACGGTAAGCTCGGTGCCTATTATGGCGTAATCGGCCACCTGCGCAGCCGTGCCGCTTATCGCCGTAAGCGTAGAATGGTAAGTTGCGTAGGGGGCGGCTATATGCACGTCCGGCCCGCCGGAGTTCTTAAGCACCAGGAAAGCGTCGGTCAGCTGCGCCGCCCCGCCGGCCAGGTCGCGGGCGCGCACCGAGATATAGTTCGTGCTGCCGCTGGCCAGCAGACTGAAGTCCAGCGCCCACGGCGCGCTGTAATACGTGGCGCCCGGCGTAAGGCCCGTCACGGCCGTCCAGCCCAGGATATTCCCGCTGGCCGTGCCCGGCGCGTACGCGGCGCTGTACTCCACCGCCGCCAGCCCGGAAACGCCGTCCGCGAAATCCACCATATAAACGGGCCCGGGGTCGGTCTGCCGCCAGCTGAATTCCCCGGGCTGGTTATCCGTTATTACCGGGGCCGCGGTGTCTTTCTGGATATAGAAAGCGTCGCCGAGCTCCGCGTAATTGCCCGCGGTATCGTAAGCGCGCACCGAGATATAACTGGTGCCGGGCCCCAGCAGCGCCCATTGCGCGGACGTAAGCCCCCAGTTGGCCGTGTAGGAATTAGCGCCGAGGCCGGTAACCGCGTCGCTCCAGTCAAAGGCGGCCGTGCCCGTTCCGCCCGGCCCTGAAGAGGCTTTAACCCGTATTTTATCCAGGTAAGAGCCGCCGGAGTCGGCCAGGTCGATGTTATAGACGGCGGAGTTAGAGCTTCTCCAGACCGCGTCTCCGGTCTGCCTGTTGGTGATCACCGGCGAGGAAACATCCAGCCCGTAGATGGTGCGGGTGGAACCCAGGTTCTCGTAAACGGTTTCGATGCCGGCGGAGTTCCGCGCTTTTACGCGGAAGTAATAAACCGTAACAGGCTCCAGCGCTACGGCGGAGGCCGACGCCCCGGCGGCCCAGCCGGGCGCTATAACGGCCGCTCCGGAGAAATTGGCGGCGGTGGAGATCTCGGCCCGGTATTCCGTCTGCGGCGGGTTAGTGTTAGACAGCCATTGCAGCGTCACGGAGAACGCCCCCACCGCGGGGAAGGTGTCCGCCTGCTTCAGCGGCGCCGCCGCGTTGGTAAGCGCGCCGGGCAGCGCGGTGAACAGGCTGGCCGTGCCCGAAGCGTTAAGGGAGGCCGCGCGCAGGTAATGGGTGGTGTCGGGCGTAAGGCCGGTAAACTGCGCATAATCGTTAACGGTTTCCGTGGCGGCCAGCACGGTAAGGAAATTATCCGTGGAAACCTGCGCCAGGTAGCGCGTGCCGTACGGGTTGCCGTTGTAATCCCAGTAAACCGTTACGGTATTGGAGCTGACGGCGCAGGGCACGGAAGTAGAAGGGTTCACCGCCGTGGTCATAGTGGAGCCGAACAGCGAATAAACGGTCTCGTCGCCCAGCGAACCTATGGCTTTCAGGCGCACGAAATACGTGGTGTTGGGCGCCAGCCCCTCGAAGGTATGGCTCGAAGCGGAGGTGGTGGCGAAAGCCCCCACCGTAAACCCGGGGTCGGCCCCCACCTGCGCGAAATACATGGTTTCCGGGGAATTACCGTTATAGTTCCAGGCCACGGTAAGGCTGGAATAGAAAACGCTGGTAAAACCCGACGGGATGGGCGTAGCCGGCAAAGTAAGGAACTCGCTCACGCCGTACGCCGACTGGTCCATCCCCAGGTAGGAAGCGCGGATGCGGGTGTAATAAGTGGTGTTCCCCGCCAGCCCGGCAATAGGCACCGGCCAGGCGGTAGTGGAGGCAGAGATCACCGAGCCGCTGAAATTGGAGACCGAGGAGGTTTCTATCTCGTAAACGGTGGAGGACGGGTTGGGATAGACGGCTTCGGCGCCGGTAACGGCCGCGGAGGACGGCGAAATGCCGCTGTAATTCAGCGCTGACGGCGAAGAAACATATTTGGAGAAATAGCCGCTCTCCACTTCCTTGCCCGCCGCGGAGGCGGAGGAGGCCGCCACCTGGCCTACGGAGCCCGAAAGAACCACATTGCCGCCTTTCAGGTCCACGGAACCCGCCGCGCCGGCGGCGAAGTCATCGGAGAGTTCGTAGGGAGCTCCGGTCTTGGGAACGGCGGCGTGAACGTAAGTGAACAGCAAAGGGCAGAGGGCGAACAGCAAAGCCCTAAGGACAAAGCGGGAGGGCGCGGCGGAAGCCGCGCGCGCAGGCGTTAAATTAACCGCAGTTCCTTTCTTCATAACTCCGCTTATTTAACCATTACTCTTTCTTTCCCGCTGCTATTAACAAGCAAAACCTTACCTCGTTAATATTTTCTCAGCGTTTGTACGCCGGTGGTCGTATTAACGCGCAGCTTCGTAGCCGCCGGGTCGCCCGCGGGCGCAAGCCGGATGCCGTAAGTAGCCCCGTCCCTGCCGATGCGTAAAGGCGAATCCACCGCCGCTGGCGGCTGGCAAGCTATCGCCCAGATCTCGCTGCCGTCGAATATGCGGTAGCCGCAATCGACGTATGCGGTTTTATCTATCCAGCTCACTTTAGCGTTGGGGTCGTAATCATTATACTCGCCCCATAGCTGCCCCAGCGACGCAAGGGTTTTTTTGAACACAGGCGCCAGCCCCGTATCGTCCCCGTCGACGCCCACGTTATAACAAATATGCCCGAAGCAGGAACGCGACCGCTCGAAAGCCACATTATAGAAGGTAGCCCCCGTGGCAAGAGCGCGCGCCGTTATATAGGTATTGGTACCGGCGGCAACGCCCAGGTAGTCAAAAGTGGAAGATGACATAACCACACCGGCCGAACCGGAGAGCTGTATGCCGTCCTGGTCCATGTTGGTAAACGAGGAATGCTCGGCCGTGAACGCGCCAGAGTCCACAAAGGTGTAGTAGGTAGTGGCGGAACTCAACCGGTCCACTAAAGTAGGCGCGAAACCGTCGTCCTTGCCGCGCAGGACGACACCGCCGGTGTCGCTCACTTCCAGCTTTGAGCGGCCATTGTTGAACGAGGAGGCTGCGGGGCCGAACAGCAGTTTCTTCTGGATGTTCGAGTCATTCGAAGCGGCTATGGTCACAAAATCCAGCGCATCATCCACATTCAGCGTGGCGCCCACCGTAAGCTTGAAATTCACTTTGCTGTGTGTGAAGTCGTAATACCCTGAAATAGGCCGGTAGAATGTACCCAGCACGCCCGAGGAGGAGCCCGTAACGGTCCAATAATCGCCGCCAGTATCCTTAACGGTAATGATCTCCGACAGCGTAGCCGCGTCGTTCGTGGCCACGTTCGTGATGGAATGCCCCGTGCCCCGCATCAGCTTGGGCGTAGTGTTGGTGGAAACATACAGCCGCTGCGCGTAATCAAGCGCCAAGGTGGAGCCAGCCAGCTGGTAATTGCCCCAGATGCGCACAGTGCCGGAATCCGCGTCCTGATCATACGAAACCAGCGAAGCACCAACCACATCCATTCCCGCCATGGAGATGCCCGCGGCCGGGTTCACGAGCGAGCCTTTGAGCACAAGGGTCTCGGCGGTGCCGCCGGGGATGAAGAATATCTCGGCGTGATTATTACCCATGTCCGCACCGGCGGCGTTATAGCCTATATAACCTTTATCAAAGGTGTTGCCGGCCGAATTACCGGCATAAATGCCGTAATTGGAATTGGAGTAGATATTGCTCCCGGTCAGAGTATTATCGGCGGAGCCGGAGAAAACCATGCCGTTGCCGGTGTTAGCGTGGCTAATGTTCCCCGCCCCGATATTATTGGAGGAATCATAGAACACAATCCCGTCAGAGTTGCTGTACGCGTTATTCCCGGCCAGGGTATTATTATTTGCGGCTAAGCCTAAGTAAATACCCTGAGCGGTGTTGATAAAGGAAGCGTTCCCTGTTAAAGTGTTGTTGGTGGAGCCTTGAAGATGAATACCCGAATCAGTATTGGAATAGAAATTATTTCCCGACAACGTGTTGCTGTGGGCAGACGCGATATAAATGCCCGCGCCCGAGTTAGAGCAGACACTGTTCCCGAGCAGAGTGTTGTTGGTTCCGCCGTAGAGCCAGACACCGTGCCGCGAGTTGGAGTAGATATTATTCCCGGTCAAAGTATTGCCGGAGGCGGAATTAAGGAAGATCCCGTAGTAGCCGCTGCGTACGGTAGAGCTGGAAAGAGAGCCTTTTGTCAGAGCGCCGTCGAAGGTTATGCCGAGCTTCCCGGTGTCGTTGGCGCCAAGGTAAGCGAATTCGCCGTAGGTCAGCGCGAAACTTGTTGCGTTCCGTGCAAGGTTAGAGATATACGCGCTGTTGGCATTAACATTGGTTCCCGCGGAACGCACCAGGACATTGCGCGTAAGATTTCCCACGACTATTGGCGTGTCGGCCGCAAGCGTACGGGCAGCGCCCAGCCCGCCTTCGGACCAACTGACAGTATAATCCGGACCGCCTGTAATGCTGAGTATGGTACGGCTGACGGTAGTGACGGGCCCGCCGACGAATACCGGGTCGATGGTGATAACATCCCCCGCCCGCCAGCCGGCTACCGACGTGGAGCCGTATATGGTCAGGCTGGTATCGAACGGGCCTATGCTGGCGCTGGCGAACGCGTAAGGCGTTTTATCTGCCCCGCGCACTGTGAAGTTGCCGCCGTTGTTGACTATAAGCCCGTACTGTCCGGCCGTAGCGCCGTAGGCCAGCACCAGGTGGGAAATAATTCCATCCGGGACAATGTCTTCTTCAGCTCCATAATCCAGCGTACCTCCCGGGTTCACATAAATATCGCCGCCCAGCAAGGTCCAGCTTGAGCTCGCCACACGGCTGGCCTTTAAAGTGCCGTTAATAGTGGCGGTGGAAGAAACCGCGGTCATAATATTCAAAGTAACGGTATGCCCGGCGTCGATAATTACCGGGGCATCGGCAGTAGGCACTCCGGAAACCCATGTGTCCGGATCGGACCAGAAGCCGGACCTTGCGCTGATATTAGGGAGCGTAAAAGTGGAGCCCGCTGTTATATAATTCGCCACACCGTCGCCGTTGAGCGTGCCCGCCTGGAAGTAATATACGGTGTGACTCTTCAGGCCCGTAACAGTAAGCGAGGTCGCGCCGCCGTTGCTGGTGGCCGTAGCCAGCACAACGCCGCCCGCGCCGGACGAGGCCAGCACGGAATAGCCGTTGTTCCCGCCGAGCGCCGTCCAGGTTAAACTGACGCTGGTGTGATAAACCTTGAATACGCCCGCCGCGGCAAGCGGCAGCGCAAGCGTGTAGGTGGAAACCGTTATGCTATCCCCGGTCTCGGCGCCGATGGCGTTGCGCGCTTTGGCCTTGAAGGCATACTGCGTATTAGGCGTCAGCGCTGTAAAAGAAGACGCCACTCCGGGGTCGAATTCCTCGTTGGCGGTCAAAGGAGCTCCGCTGTCCCCGCCAATAACGTAGATCCTGCCTCCGGCAACCGCACCGGCCACCCTGTCACGGGCCGTGGGCATCATGGCTTTACTGGTCCAGGTGTTTACGGCGGGATCGTATTGCTCATTCTCATTCGCGGCGCCGCCAACTCCGCCGATGGCATAAATTTTACCTCCCGCGGCACAAGCGGCCAGGTTGGCGCGGCTGACGGACATCGGCGCTTTTGTTGCCCAGGTATCGAAAACAGGATCGTATTCTTCATTTATATTCACGACCGAACCTGTATTCCCGCCGATAACATATACTTTACCGCCCTCAGCCGCGGCGGCGCCGCCCACGCGGCTTGTGAGCATCGGCGCCTTCGTTACCCAAGCGTCGCTCAGCGGATCATATTCCTCATTTGTGTTTAAAATGGTCGAGCCATTTACTCCGCCGATAGCGAATATTTTTCCTTGTACCGCAGCAACGGAAAGCCAGGAACGCGCGGTCGTCATCGGCGCTTTTGTCTCCCACATATTCGTGACCGGATCAAAAGCCTCGTTCACGCTATAATCCGCTCCGGCGTCGCCTGCCCTGCCGCCGATGGCGTAAACCTTGCCGTCCACAGCCGCCGCGGCCAGGTAATTACGGCTTACCGACATATTGGCTTTTGCAAGCCACGTGTTGGCAACAGGGTCGTATTCCTGGTTACTATTATAGGCTGTACCCCAGAAATGCCCGCCTACGACATAGATCTTGCCGCCTATAACCGCGCCTGCGGGGCCGCTGCGGGCAGCGGGCATTCCCAATTTCGTGGTCCATTTATTGCCGTTACGCGAAGGCTGATACGCGTTATCAATGGCTACCGCCACTCCTGATAAGCCGGTTTCCAGCCCGGTGAACGCGGGCGCGGCGGCGTAGGCGGAGGCGGTTATCGAATTGGTAGTGACCTCGTCGAAATAAATACCTGTCGGCGTTTCAACAAGCGTCATTGTGGAAGCCGCCACAAAATAATCGCTGTAGATACCGCTGCCGTTCACGGCCGCCACGCGGCTGTAATACGTTGCGTTGACGGAAAGCCCGCTGAACACAGCGCTCAGAGCCGTTACTGTCGCGGAGCCGGTTCTGCTCGCGAAACCGCTCTCGGTAGATAGCTCCACGTAGTAAACTGTTCCGCCGGGGTTATCGCCGGCGGCCCAGTTTACAGTGAGGGCTGTCGAACCCACGCCCGTATACGCCGGCGTTGCGGCGCCGGGGACAACGGTCAGTGTTATGGTGGAACCCGCCAGGTAAGCGCTGTACAGCCCGTTGCCGTTCAGGGCGGCTACCCGGCTGTAATATGTTGTGTTTACCAAAAGGCCGCTGAACGCGCTATTTAACCCCATTGTAGTTGAGGAACTGATTTTGCCCAGGAAATTGCCGTCCGAGGATATCTCCACACGGTAAGCTGTTCCGTCCGGATTCCCGCCGGCGGTCCAGTTCAACGTGAGGGTATTCGAACTCAGGCCGGTGAACGCCGGCGCTGCGGCGCCAGGAACAGCGGCCAGGGTTATGGTGGAACCAGCCATTAAATACTCACTGTAAATTCCATCGCCGTTTATGGCCGCCACGCGGGCGTAGTACGTAGTGTTAGGGAACAAAGTGGAAGTCGAGAGTTGAAGGCCGAGGGTAGCAGAAGAGAAAACGACCGGGGAGAAACCGGGGACGCTGGAGAGCTGCATGTAATAGGTGGTGCCGGCCGGGTTGGCGCTGGGTGTCCAGTTGACCGTAACACTGATAGAGCTTACGCCCGTGAACGCCGGCGCCGCCGCGCCCGGCACGGCGGCCAGGGTATAAGTGGAAACCGTTACCGACTCCTGAGTTTCCACTCCCGCCAGATTCCGGGCCTTGGCTTTAAAGCTGTAAAGTTTATTCGGCGCCAATGCGCCGAACAAAGCCGCCACGCCGGGGTCGTATTCCTCGTTGGTTTTCAAGTAACCACTCTCAGCACCTCCAACGACATACAGTTTGCCACCAATAACCCCAACTGACAAACCAGCGCGGGCTGTGGGCATTGCCGCTTTTGTCACCCAGGTATCAGACAAAGGGTCATATTCTTCATTATTCTTTGTAGCATTAACAGGCAGACTTCCCCCTACGACATATAGCTTGCCTCCTATAACCCCCGCAGCTGGTTCAACACGAGCCGTGGGCATTGCCGTTTTTGTCTCCCAAGTGTCGAGCACGTGGTTATATTCCTCGTTGGTATTCAAATAACCCCCATTGTATCCCCCCACTGCATAAAACTTGCCGCCTATTACTCCTGCGGCGAATTGGCTTCGACCAGTAAGCATTACTTTTTTTGTACTCCAGGTGTTGAAGGCTGGATCATACTCCTCGTTAGCATCAAAGTAATCGGTCGCATTCATTCCGCCCACGGCATATAATTTGCCGCCTATCACACCGACCGATAAATAAGCGCGTGTACTTGGCATTACTGCCTTCGTACTCCAGGTATTAGCTACGGGGTCATATTCCTGATTAATGTTTAAATAACTAGCCCCATTATAGCCGCCCACAATATACAGCTTGCCGCCTATTACGCCTATGGATGCACCAGCGCGGACCGTAGGCATTACCGCTTTTGTCTCCCAGTCATTGGTTGCGGGGTTATAAGCCACATTTGTATCAAAGTAATCAGTCCCGTCATACCCACCCACCAAATAGAGTTTGCCACCTATTACACCCACGGCCATATAACGGCGTGCCGTCGGCATTGTGGCTTTTGTCGCCCATTTATTGCCGCTGCGCCAGGGCTCGTACGCGGTATCCCTGGCCACAACCACGCCGGACGCGCCGAGTTCCAGGTTGCTGAACGCCGGCGTGGCGGCGTAGCCGGAAGCGGTTATTGAATTGCTGGAAACATCGTCGAAGTAAACCGTGGCAGGAGGTTCGATAAGCGTGGCCACGGTAGCGCCGTTGGACAGCGCGCTGTAATTACCGGCCGCGTCCTGGGTCCACAGGCGGAAATACCAGCTGGTATTCGCCGCCAGGCCGCTTATGCCGTACGCCAGGCTGGTCCCGGGGTCAATGGCCGAGGTAGAAATATTCACCTGCGCCATGGCCGCGGACCAGAAAGCGGGGTTCTGCGCGTCCACAGTCACGGAAGTGTATTGAATGGTGAACGTAGAATCATTCAGCGTCGCCAGGCCGCCGTCGTCGCCCAGCGCGGTCCAGGATAACAGCACGCTGCCGGTAGACTGAACGGCCGCGCCCAGGTCCGTCACCGCCCCGGGCAGGATCCCGTCCGCCCAGGCCACTTTAGCGCCGGGGTCAGAGTCGTAATTCTCGCCCCACAGCGGGCCCAGGGGCGCCGCCGTTTTTTGGAATACAGGCGCCAGGCCGGCATCGCTGCCGGCCACAAGCACGTTATAAGCCGGGGCGTACTCCGCGGCAGGGCGCGACAGCCAGAAAGCCACGTTATTGAAGGTGGCGCCGGTGTTGAGGTCCCGCATTGTAATGTAAGAATTGCTGCCCGCGGCGAAGCCCAGGTAGTCGAACGTGGAAGAGGAAATAGCCACGCCCGCCGAGCCGGAGAGCTGTATGCCGTCCTGGTCCATATTAGTGAACGAGGAATAGACAGCTGTAAAAGCGCCGGAGTCCACAAAAGTATAGTAGGTGGAACCAGCCCCCAGCCAGTCAATTAAGGTGTACGCCGTGCCGTCGCTCCTGCCGCGCAGAACCAGCCCGCCCGTTGAGGCCACTTCAAGCTTGGAGCGGCCGCTGTTGAAGGCCGGGGCCATTGGACCGAAAAGGAGCGACTTCTGCCGGTTGGAATCGTTTGAAGCCGCGCTCAGTATAAAGTCCAGCCTGTCCCCGTTCTTGGGCGAGCCGCCTTGCGTGAAAGTAAGGTTAAATTGCTGATCGGCCGCCGGGAATGGCTGATTTACGATGGAACCCGGGAAAACACCCAGCAAGCCGGAAGAAGAACCCTCCACACGCCAGTTGGGGACCGAGGCGTCGTACCTGATGGTAATGAGCTGGGATACCGCATTAATATCGCTGGTAGCCACCACGCTGGCGGAATGCCCCGTGCCGGACATCAGCTTGGGAGCGGTATTGCTGGAAACATAAAGCGCCGAGGCATAATCCAGGGTCAAGGTAGAACCGGCGACCTTATAATTACCCCAGAGCTTCAGATTGCCGGCGGAACCATCCTGATTGTAAGAAAGCAGGTAGCTGCCCGCCTGGGCAATGCCGGCAGCAGATATCCCCATGGCCGGGTTGATCCGGGCGCCCTTCAGGATCAAAGAATTAACGTTCGTGTTAGAAAAATCAGCTTCAGCCAGGTTGGGCCGGCTGTGCCCGGCGCTGTCGTAACCCAGGCTGCCGCCAATTAGCGTGATATTGGTGGAATTATAAAGAGCAATACCGCTGCTACCGTTGGAATAGGAATTATTCCCGGTCAGCGTATTACTACCGGAATTTTCGAAATAAATACCGTACTGCGCGTTAGAGTAGAAATTATTCCCGTACAGCATGTTCCCGCTGCCTGTTACATATATCCCCATAGCGCCGTTCGAGTAGGAATTATTCCCGGCAAAGCTGGTATTGGAGGAATTATGCAGCTGGATACCTCCCAGGCGGTTGGAGAAGAAATTGTTCCCCGAAAAGACGTTATAGTTGGAAGCGTCCGCGTTAACGCCGTAGCCCAAGGAAAGCGTGTTGGCGAAGAAATTGTTACCTGAAAAAATGTTATAGCCGGCGTTGGAAAGGTAAACGCCGTCGTTGTTGTTCGCGTAAACGTTATTTCCGGTCAGAACGTTATTCGCGGAGAAGTTCAGGGATATCCCGTAATAGCCGTTGCGCACGGTAGAACTGGAGATCGAGCCGCGCGTAAGCGCGCCGTCAAATGTGATGCCGTATTTGCCGGAGTAATTGTTGCCGAGATAGGCGAATTCGCCCTCGGTCAGAGCGAAGCTGGTGGCGTTCTGCGCCAGATCCCGTATATACGCGCTGTTCGCCGACGTTAAAGTTCCAGACGACCGCACCAGGACGTTGCGGGAAAGGTTCGCCACTATTATGGGCCCGTCCGCAAGCACCCGGGCCTGGGGCAAAGTGCCGCCGGACCAATTTACATTAAAGGGCCCTTCCCCCGTACCCGTTATACTTGCAATGGTGCGTTTCGCGGCGGTAGTTTCGCCCTGGCCAGAGGTGGGGCCGATAACTATGCTGTCTCCCGCCTGCCAGCCGAGGGTGGAGGTGGAGCCATAAAGCACAAAACTGGTGCTGGAGGTGGTAAGGCTCTGCGTTGCGAAGGCATACGGCATTTTGGTTGACCCGCGCACGGTGAAGTTGCCGCCGATATTTACCGTAAGCCCGTACTGCCCGGCCTTAGCGCCGTAGGCCAGCACCAGGTGAGAATTAACGGCCGCCGGGATAATATCGTCCTCGTTGCCGTAATCCAGCGTGCCGCCGGAATTCACATTAATATTGCCGCCCACCAGGGTCCAGCTTGAACTCACCACCCGGCTGGCTTTCAAGGTGCCGTTAATGGTGGCGGTGGAAGTAACCGCGGTCATGGTGTCTATGGTTACCGTATTGCCGGGGGCCACGGTAATGGTGGTACAAGCCGAGGGCATGGTCTGCGGGTCCCAGGTTTCCGGCACAGACCAGAAACCCGTCTGCGCGCTGATAAGGTCACCGCAGTTCACCCAGGCGATCTTACTGTTAAGGTCGCTGTCATACTTCTCGCCCCAAAGGGCGCCCGCCGGGTTCGTCATGGTCCAGTTCAGGCCGGAATCCGTACCCTCCACCCACACGTTATAAGCGGAATAAGCGGCCGACGAACGGGACAGCGCAAAAGTAACATTGTCCAGAACGGCGTTCGAAACAAGGCTGCGCGCGGTAATATAAGTATTCGTGCCGGACGCGAAGCCCAGGTAGTCGAACGTGGAAGAAGAAATAGCCACACCCGCCGAGCCGGAAAGCTGTATACCGCCCTGGTCCATATTAGTGAACGAGGAATAAACCGCCGTGAACGCGCCCGAATCCACAAAAGTGTAATAGGTGGAGCCGGACAGGATATTCACCAGCGTATTAGCCGTGCCGTTGCTGTTGCCGCGCAGCAGCACACCGCCGGTGCCGGAAACCTCGAGTTTTGAGTGGCCCTTATTGTAAGCTGCCGCCATAGGCCCGAACAGCAGCTTCTTCTGAATATTGGCGTCGTTGGAAGCGGAGATCGTCAGGAAGTCCAGCGTATCGCCGGCGTTCAACGTAGCGCCCGCCGTGAGGCGGAACTGCACTTTACTGCCGGCGGTGAAGTCGTAAGAACCGGAAGCCGCCCGGGTGAACGTGCCCAGCACTCCCGAGGATGACCCGAGGACGGTCCAGGAGTTGCCGCCGGTATGTTTTACCGTGATAAGCTCCGAGAGCGTAGCAGCATCATCAGTAACTACGTTGGTGATGGAATGCCCCGCACCCCACATGAGCTTGGGGGCGGTGTTGGTGGAAACATACAGCCGCTGCGCATGGTCCAGCGTTAACGTTGACCCCGTGACCATATAATTACCCCACAGCCGCACCGTGCCGGTGTCGGCGTTCTGGTTGTAGGAGAGCACGCTGGCACCGGCGGTGTTAAGTCCGTCCGCATAAACTCCGTTATTGCCGTAAGCCGTATTAACGCGGGCTCCCTTAAGCACGAACGTGTCCGCGTAACCAGCGGTGATAAAAACTTCCGCGTAGGTGCCATCGGGCCGGCTGACCCCGGCCAGGTCGTAGCCGAAAGTATCGCCGACAAAACTGTTATTCACTGACGAGTCGCCGCCCTGTACGGCGCGGGCGCTGTTGGAATAATAAGTATTCCCGACGAAAGTATTATTGGAGGACTGATAGAAATCAGCGGCGTACATATTGGAGTAAACGTTATTCCCTGCCAGGATATTGAAGTGGCTGGAGCCGAAGAAATCCACGGCAGAAAAATTGTTGAGGTACATTTTATTGTCCGTCACCGTGGTGTTGTGTGAGCCCATGAGCATGATACCCTGCTGCCCGTTGGAATAAATATAGTTGCCGGTAATGGTGTTGTAATCAGCGTTAAGGATCATACCGTCGCTATCATTTGAATAGGTATAGTTGCCGGTCACAAGATTTTCCGTGGCTAGGTATAAATTTATGGCATTGCCCACGTTCCCGGAGATATTATTGCCGGCCAGGGTGTTGAACTTTGCTCCGTTATAAAGAGTCAGGGCGCCACGACTATTGCTGCCGTTAGCGGTATTGCCGTAGATATTGTTGCCGGTGAACGTATTATTGATGACGGCGCCGCTAAGGTATATGCCCATAAACCCGTTGCGTACCGTGCAGCTGGAAATAGAACCCATAACCCCTGCCCCGTTAAAAATTATGCCGTATTTACCGGAGGCATTGTTCCCCAGGTAGGCGAATTCGCCGTAAGCCAAAGCGAAACTGGTAGTATTGCGCGCCAGGTTCTGAACATAAGCGCTGTTGCTGGTTACGTCGGTACCCGAAGATTGCACCAGCACGTTGCGCGTAAGGTTGGCCACTATGATAGGGGTAGTGGAAGACAGCGTCCTGCTCAGGGCCGCGCCGGAGAAATTGACGATGCACGACGGGCTGTTGCAGCCGGGCAGGCCCGTGATGCTAACGATGGTGCGGCTGCTGACCGTCGCGGCCCCGCTGCCCAAGGTAGGGCCGACAGTGATCTGGTCGCCCGCCTGCCAGCCGACGGCGGAGGTGGAGCCGTAAACCGTAAGGCTGTTGGCGGAAATGCTTTGCGTGGCGAACGCGTAAGGCGTTTTGGTGGAACCGCGCACTGTAAAGTTACCGCCGTTATTAACGATAAGCCCATACTGCCCAGCATACGTGCCCGAGGCCAGCACCAGCTGGGCAGTAATAGCCGTCGGGATGGTATCGTCCTCCGTACCGTAATCCAGTGTGCCGCCGGAGTTCACATTAATATTGCCGCCCACCAGGGTCCAGCTTGAACTTGCCACCCGGCTGACCTCCAGAGTGCCGTTAATAGCGGCGGTGGAAGAAACCGCCGTCATGGTATCCAAAGTAACGGTATGTCCCGCGGCCACGGTAACGGCGTTACAGGCGGTAGGCACGAACTCAAGGTCCCAGATAGAGGGCACCGACCAGGAACCGGTCTGCGCGCTGGCAAGGGGACGGCAGTCCGGCCAGACGACCCTATTGTTAGGGTCATTATCGAATTTTTCGCCCCAAAGCGCGCCCGCCAGAGGGGCGATGGTCCAGTTAAGCCCGCTGTCCGCGCCCTCCACCCACACATTGTAGGCTGAATAGCCCGCCGAAGAGCGCGACAGCCCGAAGGTGACATTATTCAAAGTGGTGGTGGAGGTAAGGCCGCGCGCCGTAATATACGTGTTGGTTCCGGCGGAGAAACCCAAGTAGTCAAATGTTGAAGAAGAAATAGCCACGCCTGCCGAACCGGAAAGCTGTATGCCGCCCTGGTCCATATTCGTGAACGAGGAATAAACGGCGGTGAACGCCCCGGAGTCCACGAAGGTATAGTAGGTTGAGCCCGCACCCAGCCAGTCTATCAGCGTATTGGCGCTGCCATCGTCCTTGCCGCGCAGAACAAGGCCGCCCGTCGCGCCCACTTCAAGCTTCGAATGCCCGTTATTTAAGGTTGCAGCCGCCGGGCCGAACAGCAGTTTTTTGCGGATGTTAGCGTCGTTCGAGGCGGCCATGGTCACAAAATCCAGCGTATCGTCCACGTTCAGCGTGGAACCAACCGTCAGCCGGAAATTCACCTTATTACTCACAAAGTCGTAAGCCCCGGAGACGGCCCGGGTGAATGTTCCCAGTACGCCTGAAGATGAGCCCGTGACCGTCCATGAATTGCCGCCGCTATGCGTGACCGTTATAAGTTCCGAAAGCGTGTACGCGTCGTTGGTAACAATATTGGTTATGGTGTGCCCCGTACCGCGCATCAGCTTGCTGGCGGTATTGGTGGAAACATAAGTGTAAGTGCTGTAATCCAGCGTAAGCGTGGAACCCGCCAGTTGGTAATTACCCCAAACGCGCACCGTGCCGGTATCCGCGTCCTGGTTGTATGAGATAAGCGAAGCCCCGGGCACATCCATACCCGCCGTGGAGATGCCCACCGCCGGGTTCACGCGCACCCCTTTAAGGATCAAAGCTTCAGGCGTGGCTGGAGTGCCGGGCACAAAATATATCTCCGCGGTGGTATTTTTCGAACTGACGCCGGCGGCATTATAACCTATATTACCGTCGACAATTGTATTGCCGGACGACTGGTCGGTGTAAATGCCGTACGGATTAGAGTAAAAATTATTCCCGCTAAAGGTATTGTTATTGGAGGAATCGACCAGATAAACACCATAGCTTGAATTGGAGTAGCCGTTGTTCCCGGTAAAAACGTTATTGTTACTGTATAAGCCGACATAAATACCGTGGGTGTTGGAGTAGGAATTATTGCCGGTCACGGTGTTGTTGTTGGCGTAGTAGAAAATTGCAGTACCGAAGGTTCCATTGGAATAAGTATTGTTCCCGGCCAGGGTATTATTGGAGGATTGATAGACCTCAATGCCTTTGTCATTGGAGAAGACATTGTTCCCCGTCAGTGTGTTATTGGAAGTGAACCGGATATAGATACCCTCAGCGTTAGAATATAAATTATTCCGGGTCAGAGAGATCGCAGAGGAACCGTCGATCATTACGCCATTATATCCATTGCGGATGGTGGAGCTTGATATCAAGCCTTTGCCCGGGCTGTTAAAGGTTATGCCGCCTTTTACTGCGAGATTAGCGCCAAGATACGCGAACTCGCCATAACTAAGCGCGAAGTTGGTGGCATTTGGCGTAAGGCTTACGATATACGAGCTGTTGCCACCGGCAGCATCCGTGACGGTGCCGGAGGAGCGCACCAGGACATTGCGCGTCAGGTTTGAGACGATAATTTGCCCGTTCGCAAGCGTCCGCGCCTGCGGCAAAGTACCGCCGGCCCAGTTAACGGTATAGACAGGCGCAGCTGCGGTATTGATGCCGGCAATGGTGCGGCTTGCTGTCGTCCCTGTCCCGCTGCCCGAGGTCGGGCCGATTATTATAGTATCCCCCGCCTGCCAGCCGTCGATCGAGGTCGAACCGTAAACCGTAAAGCTATTAACGGCGGTAGTAATGTCCGCCGTGGCGTAAGAATACGGCGTTTTGGTTGAACCGCGCACGGTAAAGTTGCCGCCGTTATTAACTATAAGCCCGTACTGCCCGGCCGCGGCGCCGTAGGCCAGCACCAACTGAGCATTAATGGCCGTTGGAATAACGTCCGCCTCGGTGCCGTAATCCAGCGTGCCGCCCGAGTTCACGTTAAGATTGCCGCCTACCAGGGTCCAGCTCGAATTCACCACACGGCTGGCCTTCAAAATACCGTTAATGGTAGCGGTAGAGGAAACCGCGGTCATAGTATCGATGGTTACCGTATGCCCGGAGGCCACGGTAACGGTAGTACAAGCCGAAGGCGTGGTCTGGGGGTCCCAGATCTCGGGGATGGACCAGCCACCCGACTGTACGCTTACGATAGCGCCGCAGTTCACCCAGGCTACCTTACTGTTAAGGTCACTATCATACTTCTCGCCCCAAAGGGCGCCCGCCGGGTTCGTCATGGTCCAATTCAGGCCGGAGTCCGTACCGTCCACCCACACGTTATAAGCGGAATAAGCGGCCGACGAACGGGACAGCGCAAAAGTAACATTGTCCAGAACGGCGTTAGAAACAAGGCTGCGCGCGGTAATAAAAGCGTTGGTGCCGGCGGCAAAGCCCAGGTAGTCGAACGTGGAAGAAGAAATAGCCACACCCGCCGAGCCCGAAAGCTGTATGCCGCCCTGGTCCATATTGGTGAAGGAAGAATAAAGCGCCGTGAACGCGCCCGAATCCACAAAAGTGTAATAGGTGGAGCCGGCGCCCAGCCAGTCTATTAAGGTGTTGGCTGTGCCGTCGTCTTTGCCGCGCAGCACCAAGCCGCCTGTTGAAGCCACCTCAAGTTTGGAGTGTCCATTGTTGAGGGTTGAGGCACCGGGGCCGAATAACAGTTTCTTCCGGATATTAGCATCGTTTGATGCGGCGATAGTCACAAAATCCAGCATATCGTCCACATTCCGCGTGCCGCCGGGAATGAGCGTGAATGAAACCTTACTATTGCTGAAGTTGCAGGAGCCCGGGCAGGTAAACGGCGCACCTAGTAAGCCTGAAGATGAACCTGTGACGGTCCATGAATTACCACCGGTATGCTGAACCGTTATAAGCTCCGAAAGAGTAGTTGCGTCGTTAGTAACCACATTATTAATGGAATGCCCCGTACCGCGCATAAGTTTATAAGCGGTACTTGTAGAAACATACAGCCGCGAAGCATAATCCAGCGTGAGCGTGGAACCCGCCAGCTGGTAATTGCCCCAGATGCGCACCGTGCCGGTATCCGCGTCCTGATTATATGACAGCAGGTAACTGCCGGCTGTGTCCATGCCGGCAGTGGAGATACCCACAGCCGGGTTGACGCGAACGCCTTTAAGAATGGCGGTCTTGAGATTACCTGGGAAATACTTAATTTCAGCCACGGCATTGGAGCGGCTCACACCGGCACCGTCATAGCCTATGTTGCCGCCCACAAAAGTATTATTGGCGGAGTTTTCGACAAAAAGGCCGGCGGTCGAATTGGAATAGAAATTATTACCGATCAAGGTATTGTTGGACGACTGATAGAAATGAATACCAAAGTTTGTGTTGGACAAGTAGCAATTATTCCCTATTAAGAGATTGTCGGATGCGCCGCCGAAGTCAATGCCGACGCTTGAGTTGGAATAGGAATTATTACCGGTCAAGGTGTTCCTATTGGATGAACCTTCAAAAAGTATGCCGACGCTTGAGTTAGAATAGGAATTATTCCCGGTCAATATATTACTGGATGATCCGGAGAGGTAAACACCAATGTTTGAGTTGGAGTAAAAATTATTACCGGCTAAAGAGTTATTGGAGGAGCTGTAGAGCCGAATACCGGCGTTTGAGTTCGAATAGGAATTGTTACCGGTCAGAGTGTTAATTGAAGCGCTGTCGAAGTAAAAGCCGGCGCCCGTGTTAGAATAGGAATTGTTCCCGGTCAACGTGTTGTTATTTGAATAGTTAAGGTAAATACCGTAGTTTGAGTTGGAATATATATTATTCCCGGTCAGGGTAACAGAGGAAGCCGAGTAGAGGTATATTCCGTCGTAGCCATTGCGTACGGTTGAACTCGAGATCGAACCCTTTGTCTGGGCGCCAAAGGCTATGCCGTATTTTGAACCGCTGACGCTGGCGCCCAGGTATGCGAACTCACCGTAGGCGAGCGCGAAACTTGTAGCGTTCTGCGCCAGGTTTTGAATATAGGCTCCGTCCGTACCAGCGGTTCCCGAGGACTGAACCAGAACATTGCGCGTGAGATTGCCCACCATGATAGGACTAGTGGAGGACAGCAGCCGGGCCTGCGGCAAAGTGCCGCCCGACCAGCTTATAGTGTAGAGCGGCCCGGCCGAAATATTCGTAATAGTACGGGTCGAGGTGGTTGCAATGCCTTGGCCCGAAGTAGGACCGATGGATATCACATCCCCTGTCTGCCAGCCGTCGGTGGAAGTGGAGCCGTAAACCGTAAGACTTGTCTGGCCGGCAGTAATGCTCTGTGTTGCGAATGAATACGGCGTTTTAGTTGAACCGCGCACGGTGAAATTGCCGCCGTTGTTCACGATAAGCCCGTACTGCCCGGCGTACGCGCCCATGGCAAGCAGCAATTGGGCGTTCACTCCCTGGGGAATAACATCCGCCTCCGTGCCGTAATCCAGCGTGCCGCCGGGGCTGACATTAATATTTCCGCCCACCAGGGTCCAGCTTGAGCTCACCACCCGGCTGGCCTGCAAAGTCCCGTTAATAGTAGCCGTGGAAGAAACCGCGGTCATAGTATCTATGGTCACAATAGTCCCCGTGGCGATGACTACCAGGCTGCAGAAAGAAGGCACAACGCCTTCGTCCCAGGTACTATTCGAAGACCAAAGGCCGTTATTAATACTCGTCCTTGTGTCGCAGAGGTGGTCCGGCCAGTCCACATAATCGGAGGGGTCGTTCTCCAAAGCGGGGCCGTCTTTGACCCCGGCGGAATTGTGTATGGTAATGCGCGAGCCGGCCGCCAGGGCGCTGCCATTGATATTTTTAGTTATGTTCGAACTGTTGAACCCTATCCCCGTGAAGGTAGAGACGAACTGCCCGCCGAGGAAATTAATAGCCGTAGCCCCGGGGCTGAGACTTTGGAAAGTGATGCTGCTCACCGAAAGCGCCGAACCGGTGACCTGCGCGGCGATATTCATGCCGTACAGCCCGCCGCCGATAGTGTTGGAGGAAAGCGTTAGAGCGCCTGAGTTATTGGCGCCAAGATAGATCCCCGCGCCCTGCGCCCCGCCCGTAATGGTGCTGGATGAAAGCGTTAAATTGCGGCTGCGGTTTGATATCCATAAACCCCAACCGGAAGGATAAGTTGAGACCACCCTGTTGTCCCCCAGCACGGTGCCGGTGGAAGCGGACACATAAACCGCGGTAGAGCCCTGGACATAGTTGGTTACGGCGGTATTGGACGAGGCCTGGTTAAAGTAAAGTCCCACGCCCGACGCGCTGGTCATAGTGCTGTATCTGATATTGTTGAATTTAGCGCCGCCGCCGCCCAGCACGGCGCCGTAATAGCCGGCGAAATTGCTCTGACTGGCAGTATTATACGGCCCGCTGCTGTAATAGCCGAAATACCGCGCGTCGCTCATCAAACTTGTGATGGTGCTGAAACTCACGGTGTTGTAAGCGGAATTTATATCTAAAACCAGTCCGCTGGCCCCGCTCATGGCGATATTCGAGAACGTATTGCTCGAGGCGCTGACCAAAGCGATAACGGCCGTGGCGCTGGAAGCCCCTGCACCCGGCGTTCCGCCCGTTATGGAGATAGAACTGTTAAGGAACTTATTGAAGGAGCCGTTCATATACATCGCATAGGCTGCGCCGTTTATGCCTATACTGCCGCTGCCCGCGCCGCCGCCCGCGCCGCCGCCATTGCCGCCAGTACCGCCGCTCTGCGTTATATTAAAGCCGGAGAGTGTATTAGAAGAGCTGTTACTCATGTAAACAACATAGGCGCTGCCGCCGCCACCTCCATAAATACTATTAGATGCACCACCACCACCAGCACTCCCGCCACCACCACCTGAAGCGGCGCCCCCGCCGGCGCCGCCACTCTGCGTTATAGTTATGCCGGAGAGTGTATTAGAGGAGCTATCAATAAGGGCTACGGCATAGGCGCTGCCGCCGTTATATATGCTGCCCGCGCCGCCGCCGCCGCCGCTGCTGCCGCCACCGCCCGCATAACTATAACCATTACTAACCCCGGTTCCACCACTTTCATCTATAGTAATTCCGGAAATAGTGTTAGTGGAGGCATTAAAGAGATAAAGGGCATAGCTATTACCGCCTGGGTTGTACCAGGATCCGCCACCACCGCCGCCAGTGGCGCCAGCACCTACGCCAGGTAAGGGGCTGCCACCGCCGCCGGGAATAATTCTTATGTCCGAGAGATTATTACCGGAAGAACTGGTAATAGAAATACCGTAAGTGCTGCCGCCATCTCCGTAACAACTTGCTAGCGTGTTGCCGTTGCCGCCCACCACCGTGCTTTGCAGAACCTGGTTATTGCTGCCGGTAATAGCCAGGGAAACGGCGTTCAGGGTAAGTGGGCAGCCAAAATCCTCCGTTCCATAGCCGTTGTTCGCAATATAGCACTGCGTTACCGTATTAGAGGAACCGGATATCTGTATAGCTAGCGGATCTTTTGTAACCGACATGCTGGAATATGAGACTACAGCCCAGTTTGAAGACAAGGCCAGGCCGGCCGTCCCAATATTGTTGCCCGCGTCCTGCACGGTAACGCTCGATACAGTAACATAGGAGGAAGAGACCAGAATGCCATAAGGTACCGTATTGGTACTCGTAACGGTCAGGTTCTGCAAGGTCACGCTGTCGTTCATTATCTGGAACGCGGCCGTGGACGCCACCGGCGGGTTGATAACCGGCGCGGAACTCACAAAAGTGGAGTCCGCCATTATTATCAGCCGGTAGCCGTTATTGGCGAACCCCTGCACTGTCACCTGCTCGGAATAGGTGGCCGTGTCCCGGATTATCACACAGGCGTTGCCCGCAAGATTTTTATCCATGGCATCAATCGCGGCCTGTATGGAAGAATAGTCACCCGTCCCGTCTTTTTTTACGGTTACACCTACAGCGCAATCCGCCGGCATATCGCTGAAAACCCAATTCGCGTTATTATTCCCGGAATTACGCGAGCCGGCCGCGGTTACGGTATTTATGTTGGCATTCGAATCCTTTACGTCCACAGAAGTAACTGTCTGGGGACCGTTCGGTAAATTTATGGACCACTTAGCAGCAGTTGTGGAACGCAGTTTAACGAGATTTCCAGGCGCGCCGGTGACCGAGAACAGATTGCTCACCGTCTGGGTTAAGCCGGCCGCGAATTTTATTATTTTGCCGGCGGCTGCCGAAATAAATGAATAAAAGGTGTTGCTCCCCGTAATGACGGAAGCGGCCGAACTGTTCTCGAACGCCACCGTTGACGTTCCGGCGTTGAACGCGCCCGAATTCGCCCAGTTCCCCAGAACGCTTATTTTCGAGCTGCCGCCGTTCAGCGTGCCGCCGGCATTTATCGTTATGGTAGAGGTCCGGAACTCGGCGTTGTTGTTGAACGAGATGGAGCCGTTGTTAATGGTAATATCGGCAAAGGCGCGGCCCGCCGGCAGCAGCAAAAGCGCCACTGCCGGCCAGACCACAGCTGATATTTTCCGCGCCCGTATCGCCATATTACTCTGCTATCCGCTCATCACCGTTGCTTTCGTTAACTATCTATTTCAACAATGCTCTCCAGGCTGCTTACATTTTTATTATAAAAAGCAGCGCCGTGTACGCCGGTACGGTATCTATTTCCACCGGAGAATCAGAGCCGGCAGAAGCTGTCGAGCCGGAAAGCACATGGATATGTTCGCTGCCCGCCCCGGAATTGCCGCCTATCGAAAGACTTAAGTCGGCAGAACCCGTTGTCCCCGAAACTGAATGGCTATGCGCGCCGGCGCTGCCCGTAAATAAGCCGGGGAAACTTTCATAATCCGTAACTGCAAGAGCAGTTGGAGTCCCGCCCTGGTTTTGCGATAAAGCGGTCAGCGAATGGGCATGCTCGCCGGCTTCGTCCGCTGTCAGGTCCGCAGAATGCGAATGGGATCCGCCGCTTACTGTATACGAACTTCCATGCGTGTGCGCGCTTTCAGGCGCTACGGTCACACCCGCGATACCGTGAGTATGCGAAGGCAAATTCGTCGCGGGCAGAGCACAGCTGTCGCTCCCGGCGCCAGCGCCCGGATCCGCGGCAACTCCTCTTGGGAACCTGTCCACAAGATTTGGCAGATTAAATGTTGCTGAACCATCACCGGCCCCGTATCTTTCTCCGATTACGTTAAACAGGGCGAGATAAGTAGTTCTGGACACTGCGGCGCCATTACAGAGCAGCCAGCCGTGAGGGGCCGCACCCCCGGCCAGCATCTTCACCGCGCCGGTGATGTCACAGGAATGGCGGCAGCAGCGGCGGCACCAGCACCAGAACCAGCACCAGCAGCGCTTCAGCCAAAACTCCTCCCGCACCTTGTCCTTTATCATTTCACGTTCATCCATAGCTTTCCTCCCCTTTTAATTTAACTTCTCGGAACACCCGCGTATTTCGTTTTTTACACCTGTTTTCCAAACCCTCCCAAAATTAACGCATAAGCCGTATATACGACGCTCTTATGTGATCAACGGTCCCATAATTCTGTTTGATCTGGCAATCGTTCCCGCTCCATTGTATAGCAATGTTACCCGCATTAACGCCGCCGCTGCCCAGCAGCGGAGTACTGGATACACCATTAAGGTTCATTGCTATAAATACTCTCTCATGTAATATCGAACCGGCTACACTAAGCTCTATCGTAACCAGATAGGTTTTGGAAACGGCCGCGTCCGTAAGCACCGTATACCAGGTACCGCTGGACGGAGAAGCCTGATAAAAACTGGCCGCAATGCCAAGCGAGCCGCTCACATCCAGCGTTGTTGAAGGAGCCGTAGTCCCGATGCCGACATTACCGCCCGATGTAGCCAGATACGCACTTGAGCTCACGCGCAAACCGGCGTCCGCCGTTGTGTTGAACGTAGCGCTGCTGGCTGTGATCCCGCCCGCCACCTGCAATTTATCGGCCGGACTATCCGTCCCTATCCCTACACTCGCGCCGCTTATCACCAGCGCCGCCGACGCCGGCGGAGTAATGGATTGCCCCGGGTTCAGCGCGAAATTATAGCCGGTGGCGAAATATAATTTCGTGGCCGGGTTACGCGTAGCCATGATCAGCGCTTCGTTGCCGGCCTGGTCATAGCGGATCCCGCCGCCCCAGCCGGAGTTATCGCTGAAATAGACAGGGAAATATGGCTGAAATTTAACCGAGTCAGTTGCTACCAGTAAACGATAACTCCCGCTCTGGGCCTGGAAAGCGGCAATGCCCGCCATAGAGTCCAGCGCCCGCACCGTCATGCTGCCGCCCGCCACCTCAAGTTTCGCCCCCGGGTTCGTAAGCCCGATGCCTACATTACCGGCTCCTCCGGGCATAAGAGCCAGATTGACCCCCGAAGCGGTGATTATCTGATTCGGCCCGGTTCCCGTAAAAGTGACGCCCGCTCCGTTGCCGGTCAGGTTGAACGCGGCCGCGCCGGCAGATGAATTGGTCAGTTGATTGTTCATCCCCAAAGTAGTCACGCCGGAAACGGCTCCGGCATTGATAATCACGCTGTTGATGGTGTTCGTGACGGTGGGCCCGGTTATAGCGCTGCTGAAGGTCTTGGCGCCGGCAAATGTCTGCGCGCCGGTCGTTACCGCGCCGCGCGCGCTGGCGGACGCGTCGGGAAGGTTGAACGTGATAGAATTCGCCGCGTGCGCAATGGCGAAATCGGTCCCGCCGGTCCCCACGGATAAAGTCTTTTGCTCCTCGGCGGTGCCGACGCTGTTGGTGCCCAGGATCTGATTTACGGAACCATGGGGCAGTTGCCCGAGCGTGGCCGCGCCGCTTAGATTGGAGAACCCTGGCTGCGTACAGGTGGGCGCGGCGTCGCTGTTAAGCGTGGACGCCCACGCATTTGCCCCGCAAACGCCTGTACCTGAGGGGGAACCGGACGATGTCCCCCAGTTCGTCCCGTCGCCTTTCAGGTAACGGCCGGCGGTGGCGGACGTGGCCTGGCCTGTTCCGCCTTTACTTACAGGAAGGAGACCCGTAGTTGAATCGCCGGCCAGGTCGGCCGCGGCATGAACATGGTCGCGCCGCGCGGCTGCTGCCGCCGAACCGGGGGCGGCCGTCCCCAGCGCCGCCGGGTTAGTGGAGTCAAAGGTCAATAGCGTGGCGTCGGTGCGCACGAACGTGGTGGCTGAGCCCGCCCCGCTGCTGGTGCCCAGGGTAAGAGCGGGAGTGCCGCCTATAGCCGCGGCCACGTCGCCGGCCTGTATGGCGCTGGCCACGAAGTTGGTTCCGTTGCCGCGCAGATAATTGCCGCTCGCTGCCGCGCCGGCCACGCGGTAACCGGTGGCGGCGTTAGCCACACCGTTCACGTCAAGCGCCGTACCCGGAGCAGTAGTTCCTATCCCCACATTGCCGCCCTTAAAGTATATGCCGGCAGTTGAACTTGGCCCCACCCAGGACTCCGCGATAGTGGTTAAGGGGTTTATAAGCGAGAATGAATTCGCGGCATTAGTATAAACGCCGTTGGAAACACTGGCCGCGTTGCCGGTTATGCTCAAAGCCCAGGGGCCCGTTTCTTCGCGGACCAGTTTCTTCCAGGGGGTATAGGTGCCGTCGTTGCTGCCGGTACCGCCCTGGTAGGTCCTGGTCCAGACGTTCTCGTCGAAGTAACTGGCCGCTATCTGGAAACCGTGGTCGTCAGAAACGCTCTGGTGCCGCGAGTTGATAAGGTTATACCAGGTCCCATCCGTTGGATAATTCGTGCCAGAATTAGCTTCGTAAAAACCGCTGGGCATGGATCTGTTCGCGCTGGCCATCGTGGCGGTGAGCAGCGTCGCCTGCATCCAGAGAGGCTTGCTGGTCACGCCGGTCCAAGCCACGCTGCTGGCGGTACTTGCAGTTATAAGCCAGGTGCCGGAAGCGTTAGCTCCCCCCACATAAGCGTATTTTCCGGACAAGGCCGTACCAGCCTCGCGAAGGTTTCCGGAAGCGTTGATATCGCCGTTCTGGATATCGAGCTTATATCCCGGCCCGGTAGTGCCGATGCCGACATTGCCGCCCAAGGTAGCTAAATAAGCGCTGCTGGACACTTTCAACCCTACATTTTCCGCGCCGGAGCCTGTAGCTGTAAAGCTGGCCGAACTGGCCAATATTGCGCCGACAACTTCCAGTTTCGCGCCGGGGATATCCGTCCCGATGCCAACGTTGCCACTGGGATCTATACGGACGCGCTCTCCGGCCGACGTAGTTCCGGCAGTCGTCGTGTAGAACGACATGTACGTGCCTTGCGCGCTGTCCGTCCAGTTCTCTGCTACCTTGAACTGGATCGAAGCCTTCGCACCGGAATAGCCCGTTGCGGCGTAGCCGTAGCCGGCAAAGAGCCCCAGCATGTCGTTGGTCTGCACGGCTGACGGTGCTGCGGCAGTGCCACGAGCCAGACGAAGATTCAGAACGCTCGTGGTTGCGTTCCCGGCTGCCGCCTGATAGGTATCAAGCAGCAGCCGGGAGGTAACACCATCCGCTGCGGCAGCATGGACCATCACTCCTGCGGTGTTTGGCGCTTGCGGTGTACTGATGTTGCTGCTGACCGTTAGTTTACTCACTGGGACCGTCGTCCCTATGCCGACGTTACCCCCTGTTGAGATCATTACCCTGTAATTTCCTCCCGCGTCCGTAAACCCGGCTATGGCTAAATTACTATTACTACCTCTGAATGTGGAACTGCCACCAACCACCTCAAACCTGCTTCCCGGACCCGTCGTCCCGATGCCGACGCTGCCGTCCCTTACTACGAACGTGGAGCCGCCCACCGAGAATTTCGAGCCCGCCACCGTTGCCGTGCCGTTAACCACAAGGTTCCCGGCCGAATCGAAGCTGGAGACGGTCTTGGCGTCCTTGTCCTGCACTATCATTTTGGTGGAGCCGTCGTTGGAATTAAGCTTCACCTCCGCGTCCTCCGAGAACGCGGGATGCGCCACGCTTAAAAGCAGGCATATTCGCAAAAAAGTTTTAACCAATATTTTTTTTCTCATAATATCCCAGCCTTCCATCTCCCAGTGTAGCTCGCACAAAAACCGCTAAAGCTCAAGACTTTACCATTATTTTCTGACATTGAAAGCACCCGAGTTCGCCCAGTTCCCCAAATCACTTATTTTCGAACCGCCGCCGTTCAGCGTGCCGCCGGCGTTTATCGTGATGGTAGAGGTCCCGGACTCGGCGTTATTGCTGAACGAGATTGAACTGTTGTTAATGGTAATATCGGCAAAAGCGCGGCGCGCCGGCAACAGCATCAGCACCATTGCCGGCCAGACCGTAGTTAAAATTTTCTTCGCTCGTATCACCATACTCTTATCGCCGCCGCCGCGAACTCTTTTCCTCTAATCCCCATCAACGAAACCGATCATGAAGACTTGAAGCAAAACCCTTTCCCCGCACTCACCTACTACAGCGGAACCCAACGCTGTCAGCCGAGTAGGATGGGAGTTGGTTCGCCAGGATGGTGAACAACCCGCCATACACGCCGGCGTTATAGTTACTGCCGCGGAGCACCGGGTTTGCAGTTGCTGTACAACCATAATACTGCCCTGCGTTTTGAGCGCTTGAGTAACTCCCTGCCGGCCCTGCCCTGCCCTTTTCATAGTCCGCTAAAGCCGCATTACTCCACTCTAGCCAGCCAGTAGTCTCCCATAACCCGACTCCTGCGCCTCCTGCGCAGGTCATATGCAGCCACTCCCATACGTTTCCTGACCAGTCCCAGATGTATTGTCCGGATGACAACTGATACACCCTCTTTTCAATAGATGGAGCTATGTTCCCTGTTCCCGTGTACGGGTCATCATCGGGATCTGCTGTTATATCTGCCTCTAAAGTATTCGGCGGCGCGTTATCGGTATGCCCCCTCCATAAACCGCCGCTACCGACACTGCCACCTGTCCAGTTCCAGCCGATACTCTCTATATTTCTTGATATTGTCTGGGCCTCGTCCATTGTAAGAAGATGATACCCCGCTCCGAGAGCCATACATTTTGTTTCGGCTAACGATTGTATAATTGATACCCAGGGAGTTCCAGCTGCTTGAGAGGTCGGCACCCCGCCGACATCCTTTGCTTCATATTTCATAACATAAAAATCCCGGGTCCCCAGCGATGAATCTCCCGGAACTAATAACCAGGTTCCTCCGACACCCGGCGTCGGCGGAGGGTTCGTGTACGTTCCCGTTATACCGAATATGGCTATCCCCGATTTTATATTACCCGCAACCAAAAGAGCGTCATTGGCGGTAGCTGTCTTGGATCCGGAGTAAAGACCATCAGGAATAGTAAAAGTTTTCACCCCGTTACCGCCTGAAACACTGGAACCCGCTGGCACATTCCCGGTGATCTTTACTCCGTTCACATATGCCGTCTGGCCGTTTAAGATATTTGCCGCCGCGGCATTGGCGTCGCTTGTATAGGTTCCTCCGAAACCGAATATGGTTTTACCCACAGCGATATTCCCCGCCGCCAGGTCCGTGTCCACAGCAGACAGCGTTGTGGCGGAGTAATAGCCGGCACTCACAGTGTCGTTGGCGACATTCAACGTTTGCGTGGCCATCGTGCCGGTTATGATGTTCCCGGCAACACCCGCCGTTTTGCCGCTTAGAATATCCCCAACTACCGCGGTGGCGGTGCTTGTGAATGTGCCCGTCTTGCCGAACACAACCACACCGCTTCTGAGGTTCCACGGTATAAGATCAGCATCCACCGCCGACAGCGTTGTGCCCGCGTAGTAACCGGCGGTTACCGTATCATTAGCGACGCTGAGCGTCTGTGTCGGCATTGTTCCAGTAATAATATTTCCGGCAACGCCAGCCGTTTTTCCACTTAGAATATCCCCCACCACCGCGGTGGCGGTGCTTGTAAATGTGCCCGTCTTGCCGAATACAACCACACCGCTTCTGAGGTTCCACGGTATAAGGTCAGTATCCACCGCAGACAGCGTTGTGGAAGAGTAATAGCCGGCGTTCACCGTATCGCTGGCGGGGGCCAGCAAGCTCTTTTTCGCACCAAGCACATGAGTTATCCCGGCCGCTTGAATAACTCCGGCTGAACAGACAAGTAAAACCGGGAACAACGCGCTCTTAATAATTTTTAACAACATAACAATTACCCTCTTAATTAGTAGTCCAGGAACCATTTCCGCCAAGTATCGACCACATCGTGCTGCTGGTCAGGCGCAATGTTATGGTGGCGTATGTTTCAGTCGCCGAATTATTGTAGATCGTTCCGCCGCTGGTGGAATCCGCTATGGAAGTACCCCCCGCCGCCTGTACAATAACCGTTCCCACGCCTTGTTTCACTATAGTGAACTGCGCGCCCAGATCGCTTGCTGTTACCGCAGGCAGGGCAACGGTCTGCGTAGCGCCGCTGTTCACCGTGATGGTAGCACCGAAATCGGCGGTTGAAAGTGTAATGCCAGTGTCAGCGGCCTGGGTAAGATACCGTGAGATCTTTGCGCTGCCATTAACATCCAGTTTCGCTCCCGGATTCGTAGTTCCTATACCGACATTGCCGCTGGCAACAACAAGAGTAGCGCCGCCAACCGAGAATTTTGAACCAGCCACAGTCGCCGTACCGGAAACCACAAGGTTCCCGGCCGAATCGAAGCTGGAGACGGTCTTGGCGTCCTTGTCTTGGACTATCATCTTGGTGGAGCCGTCGTTGGAATTAAGCTTCACCTCCGCGTCTTCCGCGAAAAAGCGACCGGGAACCCCCAGGAACAGGATAATTGTAAAAAGACCGCTAATCAGTTTTGGCTTTTTCATAATATGCCACCGCCGCGTTTATTTACCAGCCGGCCGAGCTGGGCCTCATAGATGCGCAAAAATTCCAGGTCTTTCTTCCGGCCGCATTTCCTTTTTGACTCGATGAGATGCGCCAGGCTGGCCACCGGCACGGATGTGCTGCCGGCCTTGAATAAACGCCTGCCTGCGTAAAGTCTGAAAAAAGTGTACCCTGCAACGCTGATAAGGATATCGACCTGCGCCGCCTTTTCTTTTGTGGCTGAAACAGACGCCTTATTCCGTATTATTCTGCGCGCAAGCCAAAGGTCCAGAGCGCCCAGAGGTTCCCCATTGGTTCCCAGATCATAGCCATCCGCTTCCAGTATCAGTAAAGTCCGCAATAAATTTCCAGGCTTCGGCTCTACCAGAATGTCGCAATCCAGGGTGGAAAACGCCAACGCAGGACCGGCGGCGTAATGGTTTATGCCAAAAACGCCCACCAGAACAAAACGCACCTTTCTGCGGCGCAGTTTGCCGATAAGCGCAAGATACGGATTAGCAGAAGTCACTTGCCGACCTCCTTGAAGTAAGCGGCGTAGATCCGCTGGCTTTCATAAACATAAAGTTTATCGGCGTTATTGCGGTTGCACGGCATACGCATAATAGCCCTTGCCAGCGCGCGCAAATTCCGTTTATTTGAGCTATCCTTAGAGTACAAGCCCTTCTTTTTCATAAAGATAATTCACCTTACAACACAGGCACAGCATAAACGCCTGCCCAACCGCCCGCTAAAAGAGCCACGCTGCGTACACGCCACCCGTTCAATCCACCCGCAGCCACATCTGCCCGGTAACCGGCACTACGGGGTCGGACGTTCTGGTTTCAATTATCAGGCCGCCGGTAGCTTTTATGGCCCCGCCGGTCACTTCCAGCTTCGCCGCCGGGGTATCCGTCCCGATCCCGACTTTACCGGCAAAATAACCGACCGCATTCTTATCCGCCGAATATAGCGCATAAGGAACATTTGTCTGCGTTCCGGCGGTCATGGTGCCGATATAGATACCGTAGGTAGTATCTATCGTACCGGAATTGGACAAAGAATCCACCATCAGCCCTATAGCCTGTTTAGTATGCGACAGCGAGTTGAAGCGCAGGGAGGTGCGCAGACCGCCCACCAGGCTGGCCTGGTCCGAGCCTGCAACGTCCACCTCGAAATTACCGCCGGCCACTATGTCTTCCAGACCGGTGCCCTTGGTGCGCATAATGGTTTCCAGGCCAAGGCTGATATCCTCCAGCCCGAAGTTCTTATCCGTCGCCAGCCCCTGCACGCTCAGCAGCGATTCCGAAGAATAGGAAAGGTCGCCTATCTTCACCCCGGCGCTCGAAACGGCAAGTATGGGCCCGAAGCCGGTGGAGATCTTCAGCGCGTAGGCGTTAATACTGCTTGAAGTATTTATCGAATACGCGCCGAAATTAGCCGTCCCCTCATCGTTATTAACCGTGCCCGCGCCGATGGCTATGCTCTCTTTGGCGTTCGCTTTGGCGTAGGAACCCAGCGCCACCGACGACGAGGCCGCGTAGGAATACGCGCCCAGCGCGCTGCCGTAAGGTTTGTTACTACTCGAATAAGCGCCTATACCCACGGCATGATCAGTATTGCCGGAAGCGCCCGAACCCATACCCACGCCGAAGTTGCTGTTGCCGGAGGCGTTATTGCCGACGCCCACGCCGAAAGGGCCGTTCCCGGAACTGTCGTTGCCCACGCCCACGCCGAAAGTGGCGTTGCCGGAGGCGTTATTGCCTATGCCTACGCCGCTGCTATTATTGTTGTTGGCGCCGTAACCCACGCCCACGCCGTTGCCGCTGTTGCCGTAGGCGTTGTAGCCGATGCCCACGCCGGAACTGTAATTGTCGTAAGTGTTGCTGCCTATGGCTACGCCCTGCGAATAGGCGTAGTTCCTGGTCTTGTCCAGGTAAGGCGCAAGGACAATGCCGCCGTCCAGCCCCGTGAACCCTATGGTCGACACGTTCACTACCGCATACCCCGCCATATCCAGGGAAGTGGTAGCTATATGATTGCCCAGCCCGTCGTTGCCCAGGTTAGCGTAAAGCTGACCGTCGGCCGTCATGGTGGCCACGGCGAGCCCGCTGGAATTGCGCCAGATCTGGGCGTAATAGCCCGCCCCGGTGCCGGTGGAGACCACGTCCAGCGCGGCCTGCGGGTTGCCGGTGGAAATACCCACCGAGCCGTCGTTCTTTATGACCAGCCGCGCAACCAAACCGGCGGCGCCGGGAGAAGTGTAGAATTCCAGCCTGCCGGGTACGCTGTTGTCCGCCACCGCCCCGTCCACCGCGGCCCTGATGGCGGAAGCGTTAGTGAACGGCCCCTGCGCCCCGTCAACACCGTCGTTGCCCATAAAAATGAAGGCGCCAAGCCCGTCATCAACTCCCACTGTCCCCGGCGCCGTGTTCCGCGCCCTTACCGAGCCGATCCACGGCCCGTTCCATAGGTCGTTCTCCGGGGCCGACACGTTCTCGATGATAATGCCGGAATCCTCCCCCGAACCGACAAGGTGCAGGCGGCCTTTGGGATCCCTGTTGCCCAACCCCACCCAGCCGCGCGTAGTAACCACTACGCTGTAGTCGGCCGTCCCCGTGCCCACGCGCAGCGTGTACGCAGAATTGGCGGTATCGGACTCGATAACATCCAGCCTGGCCGCCGGCGCCGCAGCGCCTATACCTATTCTGCCGTTGGCCGTATAGAACGCGCCGGCCAGTGAGACATTGGATGAAACCGTAAGCCCGTAAACGCCGCCGTTGCCGGTAAGCGTGGCGGAAGAGGCGTTAAGCGCGGCTGCGGTTATATTTCTGAAGGTATTTAAACCGGTGAAGGTTTGGGTGGACGATACATACGCCCCGTCGGTCACGGTTTCCGCGTTCGTGGGCACATTCCCGATATACGTAGCCGGACCGGCGCGGACGCAACGGAAGGGTTCTTCGAGAGTTTTAGGGTTGTTGGACGGGGAATCAGTGAAGAAGTTCACGTCCTTTGAGTATGTAGACGTCTCCTCGGTAGAACTCCAGTGATAGGCGTTACTAAGAGTACCTCCGATCACATTTTTTTGGGCATTCAACAACATTAGTTCGTACTGTGAGGGCAAATACCAGTCGTCGTAATACTCGTTATTCACAGTAACGCTGTAATCGGAGCATATTCGCGCGGCGTAATTGCCTGCTCCCTGGCTGGCGGTTATCAGAACGGTATTAGCTTTCCCGGCGTAAATACCGTCATAGGTCGCCCCTGTTGTGTTTGAGTTGTTGGACCACTTTACAAATGCACCTGCATTCTGGTCCTCTTGAGAGGCGATCAGGACTTGCTTCCCGAACGGGTCTATCCAGAATATCTTACCGCCGCCATAGCTGTCGCCGATCGAGAAGGTACTGGGGGCCACCTGCCAGGTAGCAAGCCCGCCCGCATCGGACGTCAACACTTTGTTCGCGCCCGGCGCGCCGCCGCTTATCTTAACCTGTCCGTTCACGTCCAGCGCCGCCGCCGGATTGGCGGTCCCTACGCCCACGTTCCCGTTAGCAGAATAAAGCGCGCCGGCCAGCGAAACATTGGACGAAACTGTCAGGCCGTAAACGCCGTCGTTGCCGGTAAACGCTGCGGAAGAGGCATTAATTGTGACGGCGGTGATATCCTTGAACGTATTCGACCCGGTAAAGGTCTGCGTTGAAGCCAGGAACACCGCGCCGCTCGCGGTGGTGAGCACATCGTTCCCGCCCACGGTCAGCGCGGTCGAGAACACACCGCTAGTCGCACTTACCGCGTATTGAGCATTAATACTTCCACCCTGCACATCCAGTTTAGCAGCCGGACTCGTAGTCCCGACGCCGACATTGGCGCTCGTTGAGACAAAAAGACCGTATCCGGTAAGGGCGTGGCTGACTATAAAGACCGCGGAGTCGGTTGTTGAAGTGGAAACCACATGCAGCCTTGCCTGCGGCCACTCCGTGCCGACGCCCACATTGCCTTTCGTATCTATTCTGACATGTTCCTGACTGGCAGTTACGAAGGTAAGCGGGGTATCGATACCGGACGTATAATAACTGGTACTGACTATTCCTTTGCTGCCGTCATGAGATATGTAAATCTGTTGGTCCGGCTCGCCGCGAGCGATCAACCCATTTCCATGGTTCGCTATAATAGATCCATTTACATCCAACTTCGCCAAAGGATTGGCAGTTCCGATACCGACGCTGCCGCTCACAATTATGGAATTTGAAACATTTCCGTCGATCGTCAGTGTTCCGCTGCTTATATTGAGCTTGCTTACCGGATTCTGCGCGCCAACACCAAGATACTTATTGTTGTTATCCCAGAAAAGCGCGCTATTCTGCGCCAAGGCACCACCTGCGCCGCCGAATACTACCGGCCCGGCAACAAAGCCGGCCGGAGCAAAACCGCCGCTGAAAGTTGCGGCGTTAACGGATGTGGCGTATACGTTCGTGGCGCTGACATTTGTGGCGATAACGGTAGAGACATAAACCCGGTTCCAATTCCTGTTAGACGCCCCAATGTCATAGACATCATTAGAATCCGGCCCCATACTGCCGTTCACGTCCAACATGAACGCGGTCGGGTTATTGGTTCCGATGCCAACATTGCCGTTCACAACGACCAGCGTGGAACCACCCACGCTGAAAGCGCTTCCGGTTACTGTTATGGTGGAATTGTTAGCCATTACGAGGCCGCCGGTCATAACGTCGCCGGTTGAATGGACCACCGCGCTGTTGTCCGCCTTCACATTCTGCAGGGTGGTGGTAGCCGCGGACACGGTGGTCTTGTAGGACTGCAAGTCAGTGTTAATTGCGCCGGTTGACGCAGCAACGCTATTGAGATTGTTGACTATTCCGGCAGTGGACGTCTGCACCGTATTCTTATAGAACTGCAGGTCGGCATTGATCATGCCGGTAGACACAGCTACATTGGTCAAGTTGACTACTATCCCGGCAGTGGATAGCTGCACCGTGGTTTTATACGTCTGCAGGTCAGTATTTATCGCCGCGGTAGATATCTGTACCGTGGTTTTATAACCCTGCAGGTCAGCATTGATAGCTCCGGTGGAAACAGCAACATCGTTTATCTGGGTTTGCAGCGCGGCGGTGGAGTAGATAACTCCGGCCAGGCCGGCGCCGCTGCCCAAGTAGGCGGTTGCAGTGATAACACCCGCGGTGAAATTGCCGGAGACGTCGCGCGCCACTATAGCATTGGCCGTATTGGCGCTTGCCGCAGTGGTGGCGGAATTGGACACCTTGCCTGAAGTGGTTATTGTAGCCAGATTGCTGTCGGCTATCGAACCGGCAAGCATCGCGTTGGTAACTTTGCCGGCGCCTATCGCCGTCACACCGGTATTGTTTATTGTTACGTCACCGAGCAAACCTGTCGCCGTCGCCTTATTAGAGGCGTTCCCGACCCAAATATTAGCGCTTGATAATTCGGAACCAACCGGAGACGCAACAGTTACGCCGGTAAGGCCGGACCCGTCGCCGTAATACTTGGCGGCGGAAGAGAACCCTACTATATAAACATTGGTGGACACCCGTATGCCGGCGCCCAGGTCAACTGTCGTTTCCGGAGCTATTACACGGCTCGCGTCTTCGAACACCAGGCCGGCATTCATCCCTCTGACCGTTATTGAGCCGTCCAAAACATCTAATTTAGACAACGGCGCTACCGTCCCGATACCGACGCTGCCTGTAAAATTAATGTCTGTAGTGTCATACTGCCCTTGCATTACTACGGCTGGAGTAGTTGTATTCCACTTATAAATACCCCATTTCGGCGCGGCGGGATCCCAAGCCTCAAAACTTGCTCCATAACCGGTGCTCCACGCGGTTCTGAAACCAGCAGTGTTTGTTGAGCCGCCCCAACCTAATCCTCCTGATGAAAAAGTTTGGGCTACTCCAGATGTCCCCAAATCAAGTTTGGCGACCGGCGCCGTAGTACCGATGCCGACATTGCCGCTGCCATTAACATAAAGCCCGGTACCGCCGCTTGCCCCGTGAAGCTGCGCCGTGCCGTTCACGTCCAGCAATGAGCCCGGCGCCGCCGTCCCGATGCCGACGTTGCCTGCGGTTACTACCAGCGTGGAGCCGCCTACGCTGAAAGCGCTGCCGGTTACTGTTATGGTGGAACTGTTGGCCATCACTAAGCCGCCGGTCATAACATCGCCGGTAGAATGAACCACCGCGCTGTTGTCCGCTTTCACATTCTGCAGGGTGGTGGTATCCAAGGCCACCACAGTCTTGTAGGTTTGCAGATCAGAGTTGAGCGCGGCGGTGGATATCTGCACTGTGGTTTTATAACCCTGCAGGTCGGCGTTGATTGCCGCGGTTGATACCTGTACCGTGGTTTTATAACCTTGCAGGTCGGTATCTATCGCCGCGGTAGATATCTGCACTATGGTTTTATAACCCTGCAGG
>CAIRNJ010000003.1 GCA_903879915.1 uncultured Elusimicrobia bacterium | reverse complement strand
TTTCAACATTTTGTTGAAATGCAAGACCTGACCCCATTACCAAATTGTAGAATGTAGCTGTGAAGATCTATTTTAAAACTGTCGGGTGCCGGGTCAACCAGGTGGAGACCGAGAGCCTGCGGGAAAAATTTGCGGCGCTGGGGCATGAGAGCGCCGAGGAGCCGGAAACCGCCGACCTGGTGGTGGTGAACACCTGCTCCGTTACCGCCAAGGCCGACCGGGACTGCATAGCTTTCCTGCGCCGGACCGCCGCCGCCAACCCTAAGGCCGCCATAGCCGTTACCGGCTGCCTGGCCACGCTGGAGCCCGGGAAAATACTGGCCGCCGCGCCGCGCGCGACCCTGTTCACCAACAAAGAAAAAGAAAATATTCCCTCGCAATTATGCGGCGGCGCGGCCGAAGCGGATTTCTTTTCCGTATCGAAGTCCCACGGGCGCGCCAGGGCCTTCATAAAAGTGCAGGATGGCTGCAACCTTAAGTGCGCCTACTGCCTGGTGAACCTCGCCCGCAGCGAACTAAGGTCCAAGCCGCTGGACGCCGCCGCGGAGGAAGTAAAAAAGCTCGCGGCCGCCGGCTTCGCCGAAATAGTGCTGTGCGGCACGCGGCTGGGCATTTACAACTGCGCCCAGAGCGGCGCTGACCTGGCCGCCCTGATGGAGAAGCTCTTCGCCCTCGAAGGCCGGTTCCGCCTGCGTTTCTCGTCCATAGAATCGGAAGAGCTGACGCCGGAGCTGCTCAGGGTTTTAAAGGGCGGCGGCCCCAAATTCTGTAATTATTTCCATCTCCCGCTGCAGGCCGGCGCCGACCCCGTGCTCAAAGCCATGGGCCGGCTGTATGATACCGCCGCCTACCGGGCCAAAGTAGAGGAACTGCGTTCAGGTTTTCCCGGCGTCGGCATCTACGCGGATATCATAGCCGGCTATCCCTCGGAAACGGAAGAGGATTTCGCCGCGGCCCTGGAATTCGTGCGCGGCTGCGGCCTGGCCGGGCTGCACGTATTCAGCTTCTCGGCGCGGCCCGGCACCCGCGCCGCCGCTTTAAAGCCCCTGCCCCCGAAAACCGTGGCGGCGCGTTCCGCCGCGCTGCGCGCCCTTGACCGGGAGCTGCGCGCGGCTTTCGCCGCCTCCATGCTGGGCGCCTCCGTGGAAGCTTTGGTGCTGAAGAACAAGAACGGCCGCGCGCTGGCCCTGGCCTCGAATTTCCTGAACCTCGAATTCCCTGTCCCGCTCAAGCCGGGCGCGCTGGCGGCCGCGAAAATAACCGCGGTACGCGAAGGGGCCTGTTTCGCGGAGGCCGTGTGAAGGTCTGCCCCGGCTGCAGTTATCCCAACGCCGACCAGGCTGAAAAATGCCACGTCTGCGGCGGCTCACTCTCCGGGGCCGCCGTAACCGTTCCGGTCCAGGATAAAAAGAATTACGGCAAGGGCTGGCTCCTGTTGTTCTCAGGCATGCTGCTGCTGACCTGCGCCATGTTCTGTTTCCGGGCGCCGCCCGCCGTCCCCGGCCGCGGGCCCGTGCTTTCCCCGGAGAGCGCCTTCAATTACAGCGGCGTGCTCGCCTCGCTGAGAAAAATGAAAACGCTGCGCTTCCTGCCTTTGAAGGACAGGCGGGGCGCGGCGGAGCTGCTGTACAGCCCGGATGAAAAAGTGGGGGCTGCCGCCGCCGAACTGGCGGGGGAATGGGCGCGGTTCTCGGCCGAACCGGCGGCGCGCGACGAATTCTTCAGGGCCCTGCTCAAGGCCGCCGCCGGGGGCCGGGGCGCCGCGCGGCGGCAGGCGGCCATGGAGGCGGGGGTCTCGGCGCTTTACAGCCGCCGTTTCGCCCCCTACGCGCCCGAGATGCGCAAGACCGTCGCCGGGCTGATGCGTGAAAAAGACGAAGGTCTTAACGCCGCCGGCTTTTTCCTGGCCTCGATGGCCGGCTTTTCCGACCTGGTGCCCGAGCTGGACAGGATACTTGCCGCGGCGCCGTCGCCTTACCTGAAGCTTTACGCGGCCTGCGCCCTTTCAAGGCTGGGGGGAGAGGCCGGGCATAAGTACCTGTTTTCCGCCGCTTTATCCGGGGGGCAGCCGGGGATCGAAGCTGTCGCCTGCCTTTCATATTCGGTTTCCCCTGAAGCCGCGCCTTTTCTTGAAAAAGCCGCCGCGGGGGGGATAGGCCCACAGGCCGCAGTTCCCGCCAGAAATGCGTTAATCTTGCGCAAACAACTTGCTATAATTAATCAATAGCGCGCAATATATATAGGGCGCGCAGTTTATTATTCCGCCGGCGGAGCGTTGGACTGGAACCGCCGCGCCGCCTCAGGGCGGATAACATCATTTTACAGGTTGTCTACGGGGGGGCCGTGTTGTATGGATAACAAGAACGCAAAGAAAAAAGAATCCATTGAAGACATACTGTCGGACCTTAACGGCCTGCTCAATAAGATGCCTTCCATCCTTGACGGCATTAAAATGCCAGAAATAAAGCCGGTGGATTTCAACAGATCGGCACAAGCCAGGGGGCCTGCCGGAGAACCCGCGGAACCTGTTCGCCTTGAGCCTGCGGCCGAAGTTAAAGCCGAAGCCCCGGCCCCGGGCATTGAAGCCGGGCCGTTGACGGAGGCTGAACCTTTGCCGCAGGAAACGGCGGCCCGGACCGGTCAGAACCTGCCCCCCCAGGACGAGAATAAGGTCCAGGCTGAAGCGGCACTGTCCCCGGCCGGGAGCGAACTGCCGTTCGACGGCGACAGAACGGTTATTATCAGTTCGCTTTCAGCCCTTCCCGAAGGCGCGGCGGCGCCGGAGCAGACGCTGGGAGAACTCACTCCCCAGAGCCTCGGTGATTTCATGTTCGGCGAGAACGCGGAAAGCAACGGCGCGGAGACCGAACCGCCGCCAGCCTCCGTGAAGCTCGAGGGCATTCCTCTGGAGCCGCCGGCCGCCAAAGCCAAGCCCGAAAACAAGGCGGCATCCTTTTCCATTTCAGAGCTTACGCCTCCGGTGAAAGATGAAGGCCGGCCGGCAGGCGAACTGGAAGAAGCCAGCCTTAAGGCGCCGGCCAGAGAGGAAGAGCTTTCTTTTACCGGGTCCGGGGCGGCTATAGAAGCCGGTCCCGGCGGCGCGGAGAATTCCGAAGGCCTGCCCGTATCCGGCCTGAGCCAGACCCCGGATTCCGCCGCGGATTTCGGCATCCCGGATATCGACGCGCTGCTGCAGCTGTCGGAAGGCAGGCCCGCCGGGGCGCCGGAAGCCGGCCCCGCCGCCGAGCCGGTGCCGCTGACCCCGGCAAAGGCTCCGGAAGCTGCTTCGGATGACCTTGCCGAATTCGAGAAACAGCTGTCCTTCGCCGTGCCGCAGGAGCCGGGCCCCGGAGACGATAACCTTTCCTCACCCCAGGCCGCGGCCGAGCCGGAGCCGGCCGCCGCGCCGCAGGATTTCAGCGCTTTTACTATAGAACCCGAGACGCCCGCGGCCGCTGACGACGCGGCCGCCGCGCCGGAGGCTTCCCCTCCGGCCCTGGTCCCGGAACCCGCGGCTAACGGCCTCGAAACGCCGGATCACTCCGCCGCTGAAATTCCCGCCGCGCCGGCCCCGGAGCAGGCCGGGGAGCCCGCAGCGGACCAGGGAGAAACGGCAGCCCCGGAGCAGGCCGCGCCCGCAGCCGCGGAACAGGCAGAAGTGACCGAACAGCAGCAGGGATCAGGAGGTATTATGTCCGACGCTTCAGTAGGGGGAGAGTCGTCCGTTCCCGCGGATTCCGGAGAAACCATAAGGCTGGAACCCGCCGTTGACGCTTCGGCCGGAGGGCTAAACCTTTCAGGTTCCCACGCCCAGGAAGGGCCGGCAGCCGAAAACACCATCGAATTCTCGAACGGAGCTTCGGCCGAACCGCAGCTTTCAGCGCAGGAGCCGGTTTCCGAAGCCGAGCCCGCCCTTACACTGGGCGGCGCGGGCGAAGATAAGACCATGGTGATGCCGCCTCCCTCCGCGGCTGCAGGCGCCGAAGGCGAGGGACACTTGAATTTTCAGACGTTCGTCGCGGCCGGAATTACCAGCAGGGCGAAGATGTCCGACCTGGTGGGCCTGTCGGAAAAACAAGTGCCGGAAGGCATCCCAGACGAAAGGGTCAGGCCTTTGTTCTTCCTGTATTCCCACGCGGACAAAGCTTTGTGCGCCACCTTGCTGGCCGAGCTCGACACCGTCTGCCTGAAATCCCAGACCAGCCCCATGTATGTAAAGCGCGCCGGCGTGAAAGGTTTCGATTCCGGCATGAACGCCAATTTTATACACCAGATGGTCACCGATTCCGGCGCCGTGGGCCTTGTCTGCGTGGGCGGCATCCCGCCGGAAAGTATTTCCGAGATGGAGAACGTATTCTCCTCTTCCGGCAGTTATTACAAGCATTTTGACGCCGAGAATTTCTCCCGCACCGCCGTTCTGGACCTGCTGCTGGAATTGATACTGCGCTGACAGGTTTCTCTTATGCTTAAAAAATGGGACGTCGTCCCTGCCCCGAACGAAAAGAATCCCGGCCGGCACAAGCTCCTCATAAAAGGGGAGATGAAGGATATTTTCCTGATCGTGAAGAAATTGGGCAGCGTCTGCTCCAGGCCGGAAAAGACCTCGGGCGCGTTCGACTTCATCATTTATCTGTCCAAGCTGGAAATGGACATACTGGCGAAATTAAAGGCGGTTACCAGCGAACTCGGCGCCGTCAGCGGCGGGGCCGAGAGCGACTCCGGGCTTAACGCCGTCGCCGAGCCGCAGTGGACCGAGCCGAAGATAGAGCCCGCCCCGGCGCCGTGGACCGAGCCGAAAATAGAACCCCTGCCGGCTCCTGCCCCCGCGCCGAAGCCCGCGCCCAGACCCGAGCCCGCCCCCGCCCCAGCCCCCGCGCCTAAGCCTGCGCCCAGACCCGAGCCCGCGCCGGCCCCCGCGCCCAAAGCCGAGCCCGCGCCGCAGCCGGCGCCGGCCATGCCCGAAGCGCAGCCAGGGACCACGCAGCCCCGCATGAATTTCGTGCCTTCGTCCGCGCGCGTGAAAAAAGAGGAGCCGGCGCCCGCCGCGGCGCAGGCGCCCAAGCCCGCGCCGGCCGCGATCACGGCTTCCAGGATAAAAGGCAAGTGGTCCATGGAACTGCCGCTCAATCCCACTTACAGTTTCCACACGCTGGTGGCCGGGTCGCATAACCGCTTCGCGCACGCCGCCGCCATGGCCGTAGTGGAGAACCCCGGGGTGATCTACAACCCGCTGCTGTTCTTCGGCGCGCCCGGTTCCGGCAAAACGCATTTCATTAACGCGGTATCCAACGGGCTGGCCGCCTCCATCGGGCAGAGCAATATTTTCGTCACCGACGGGATAAAGTTCTCCAAGGGCGTGGAGATAGCCATAAAAGAGGACGGCGGCGCCCGGCTCGAGCAGCTGTTCTCCGGCATCAAGGTCCTGATCATAGACGACATCCACCTGCTGATGGTCTCCGAGGCCAACAGAAAATATCTTTCGAAATGGCTTAACGATTTCGTGGCCAAGAACAGGCAGATAGTAGTGACCTCCGTGTTCCCGCCCAAATCGCTGGCGGGCCTCGAGGAAGCGGTGGGTTTCCAGTTCACCCAGGGGTGGATGGTAGACCTTAAAACGCCGCCGGCCCAGACCTACAAGATAATACTCAACCAGCTGCTGCAGGGGATGGACATAAAGATAGCGGAGACGGACAGCTCCGACCTGTTCCTCCAGCGGCAGATGCCGCTGGGCGAGGCGATCACGGCCTGCGGGCGGATGAAAAAACTGGAAAAGTTCGTGGTGAACTCCGCGAACAGCCTTTCCCACGCCCAGCTGCTGGAAATGCTGCTGGGGGTACAGGAGCCTCCCCAGGCCCATCCCTCGGACCGCGATTTGTCCTCCGCCGCGGGCTGGCAGCCCTCGGCCAAGGACGCCTGGTTCAAATGGGGCATTTTTTTTCCGAAGGGCCTGCGCAAGGAAGCGCAGTACGCCCTTTACGCGCTGCATGAGCGCGCCAAAGAGCTGGGGATGAACACCGAATGGCAGCAGGTTTTCATGGAAGAGTACAACCCGGACGAGGCCTACGGGACCCCGTTCAACATAGGCAGCTACGCGGGGCAGGCCGGCATTAACGGCGTTATTCTCATGGGTCCCCAGCCTTCGTCCGCCATCGGCTCGCAGGAGCCCGAGTTCCGCCATCTTTCCCTGAAGATACTGGACAGCTTTTCCATTAAAGGCGCGTGGCTGCCGCTCGGGAAGCTGAAATCCCCGGCCGCCTACACTAGAATGCTGATGGACCTGGTATAGCGATAATGCTCAATGAACTCCTCGCGGCGGCAGTGGTCGGAGGCGCCGGCGCCTTCGGCGCTTACTGGTACCTGAAGTTCAGGTGCGTGCTGCCCATCGAGACGTCCCTCCGGTCCTCGCGCAAGGCCTTCGCGGATTTTACCGCTTTTACCAGGGAGACGCTGGAGCGCGCTTACGCCCCGGAGCAGCAGGAGCATTACGGCGACCTCACCAACTATTACCTGATCAAGCTGCATAAATCGTTCCCCGACACCTGCACGCTGCTTTTCGAGAAAGGCGAGGGGCAGTGGCGCCTGGTAAATTACCTGAAAAGCTTCAAAGTGGAGCCGAAGCTGCTGACCAGCTACAGGTGGAGCGCTTTCGACCGCAGCTCCTCGGCGGGCGAGCTGCTCCGGTTCGACGACGTGAAGGTGGGGGATTATCAGGGGGTGGCGGACCTTTTTTCGGCCTTCGACATCCGGGCGGCGCTGATGTGCCCGTTCAGCCAGGCGGCCGGCGCCCCGGAGCGCCTTATCGTTCTCGGCGCGGCGGGCCCCGAGGTCTTCGACGCGGCCCAGCCGTACATGCGGTTCGTGGCCTCGCAGCTCAGCTCCATTTCGAAGGTGTCCGACCAGGTGTTCGCGCTCAAGAAGGAGACCGAGAACCTGAAGAACGAGCTGGGCGCCGCGGTCAAGGAGCTGGACGTGGCCGGCTCCCGCCTTATACAGCGCGCCAAGGAGCGCAAGGCGCTGTACGAAGTGGTCACCAGCGTCACCGGCCCCGGCGGCGACGTCCAGTACGGCTGCTCGGCCATCCTTAACATCGTGGCCAAGATTGTGGAAGCGGACGTGGCGGCGGCGCTGCTCTTCGACGAGGCGAAAGGCGAACTGGTGGTCAGCCCCGGCGCCTACGGCATAACCGATTCCGAGCGCATGCTCTACAGCATCCCCGTGAACAACCAGGCTTCGTCCTCCGTCCGGACCTTCCTTACCCGCAAGCCTTTCATAACTTCCGACGCGCAGAACGATCCCGACGTGCTGGCGCGCTACGCCAAGCTCTGGGAGATCCATTCCCTGATGATCGTGCCCATCTGCCTGCGCGACCGCATCATAGGGGTGCTGCGCGTGGGCAGCCGCAAAGCCGACTTCTTCACGCCGGACCAGCTGGAGTTCCTCACGATAATCGCCGACGAGCTGGCGATAATAATAGAGATGGTGACGCTGTACGAGAACCTGTCGAAGACCGCGCAGGAGCTGGCGCAGCTCAACCGGCTCAAGGACGAATTCCTTTCCACGGTCAGCCACGAGCTGAAGACGCCGCTGACCACCATCAAAGGCTTCGTGTCCGTGATCCTCAGCGGGGAAGTGGGCCCGCTCAACCCGCAGCAGCTGAATTTCCTGTCCGTGGTGGACCAGTCGGTGAACAGGCTCACGCACCTTATTTCTAACCTGCTGGACCTTTCCAGGCTCAACGGCAAGGTGGAGATGGAATTCCAGAAGACCGACCTGGGGGAGCTGGTGCGCGGCTCTATCTCCAACGTTAGCATCAAGGCCAGGGAAAAAAGGGTGGCGCTCACCAACGCGCTGGAAGGCAAGCTGCCTTCGGTTCAGGCTGATACGCGCTGGATAGGCCAGGTCATAGACAATCTGCTGATCAACGCCATAAAATATTCCGGCTCCGGCGCCAAGATAAGCGTGAGCGGCACCGATAAAGGCGAGGCCGTGGTGATCTGCGTGGAGGACAACGGCCCGGGCATTCCGGTGGAAGAGCAGCGGATGGTCTTCGAAAAATTTTACCGGGGCAAGGCCAGCGCCAACCAGGTGCCGGGCACGGGGCTCGGGCTGGCCATCTCCCGTTCGGTGGTGGAAAAGCACGGCGGAAAGATCTGGGTGGAGTCGAAACTGGGCAAGGGGTCCAGGTTCTGCTTCGCCCTGCCGGTGTCAAAAAATTAAAGCGGGGTTCCCGGGGAGATATCTATGAAAGGCTTCAATAAATTTCTGCTGACCGCGGCGGCGTTCTTTTTCTGCGCCTGCGCGCACGCTCCTGCCCCGGGCCGCGACCTGGCCCAGCCTGAAATAGTGGAGGCTGACGGCCTGGCCGAGTATAACGTGAAGGACCTGGCCGCCGGCCGCGCGGCCGCCGTGGCCGACGCGAAAAAGAACGCGCTGCGGCGCGCCGCGGAACTTTATATGGACGACGTTTCCCGCGCGGAGAATTACGCGGCGTTCGAGGCCGGCCCGCTCAAGAACCCGCAGAGCTACATTCTCAAGCATAAAATAATTTCGGAGGGGCCCGAGGGCGCCTCCTACCGCGTCAGCGTCCAGGTCTGGGTGTTGACCGGCAAGCTCGCCGCCGCCGTGCGCGGGCTGAGTTCCGCCGGCGCTGCGGATAAGCCGCGCGCCGCGCTGGTGGCGCGGGAAAACCCGCAGGGCTCGGCGTTCGCAGCCGCCTTCAGCGAGGCCCTGGGCCGGCGGTCCGTGCTGACGATAGGCGATTTCCCGTTCGCCAGGAACGCGGCCGCGGCCGATACCGACGAGGCGCTGCTGACGGCCGCCTCGGCGGCCGGCGCCGACCTGCTGCTGACGGCTTCCGCTTCGGCCTACGCTTCCGGCGCGGGCCTTAACACCGGTTTTTATCCCGCGCGCGCGGACGCCTCGGTAAAGGTCTACGAGACCGCGTCGGGCAGGCTGCTGCTCGACCTGTCCCGCCAGGGCAGCGCCATAGATTCCACCCAGGCCGCGGCTTTTTCCAAGGCGCTGGCCGCCGCCGGCGAACTGCTGGCGCAGGAGACCGCCGCCAAGGCGGACCGCCTGCTGAAGCCCGACGCGGTGATCCGGATAAAAGTTTACGGGCTGGACGGGCTGGCGGCGCTGGAAAAATTAAAAGGCCAGCTGCAGCGCCTGGACCTGAAAAAACTGCGGCTTGAGAGATATTCGAACGGGGAAGCCGTTTTTTCGGCGGTGCCCCGCCGCCCCGACCCGCAGGAGCTGGCCAGCGCCATCCTCCGCGGCGATTCGATGGGGCTGGAACTGGAAGGCGCTTCGCCGCAGGAAGTGCTGTTCACCGCGGCCAAGTAGTATGCGGCGCCGGCTATTGTGCGCCGCCGTACTGGCCTGCGGCTGCGCGGGGCAGGGGGCTTACCTGATCTCACCCGCGCTCAGGGCGGCGCCGGACACGCGCGTGGCCGTGCTGCCTTTCGAGAACCGCAGCGCCGAACCCGGCGCCGCCGCCGCCATGCGCGCCCTGGCCGCCGAAGGCTTCGGCCTGCGCGGCTATCCGCCGCTCCCGCTGGAAGAGGTGGACGGGGCGTTGGGCGGGGCCGGCCTGCCAGCCGGCGCGCCGCCGGCCGCCGAGGCGGGCCGCGCGCTGAAAGCCGGGCTGCTGTGCTACGGCACGGTAGAGGATTTTTCCCTGGAGAACCTGGGGCAGGCGGTCAGGAAAGCGGTGAGGCTGCGCCTTAAAATAGTTTCGGCCTCCACGGGCGAGACGCTTTTCGAGGGGGAGGGCGCGGGCGGGGATTTCAGGGCGTTCCCCGGCCAGGCGGAGGCCAGGGATTATTTTATGGAGCAGTCGGCGCTGGGCGGGGGCGCCGCTCCCGGGCCCGCGCTGAAGCGCGAAGCCCGGGCGGCGGCCGCGGCGGTGCTGGACCGGCTGCCCCGCAGATAAATAGATTTTATGCTGGCGAAAATCTCCACACTGGCCCTCAAGGGCATCGACGGTTTTTTCGTGAGCGCCGAGGTCTACATCGCCTCCGGCCTGCCGGCCTACGCTATCGTGGGCCTGCCGGACGCCGCCGTAAAGGAAGCCAGGGAGCGCGTGGTGGCCGCGGTCCGCAACTCCGGTTTTGATTTCCCGTCGAAGCGTATTACCGTGAACCTGGCCCCGGCGGAAAAAAAGAAAGCCGGGACGCATTTCGACCTGCCCATCGCGCTGGGCGTGCTGGCCGCCTCGGGTAAACTTGGCAAAAACCCTCCGGCCCGCCTCGAGGAGAGCTTTTTTATCGGAGAGCTGGCGCTGGACGGTTCCCTGCGGCCGGTGGCGGGCGTGCTGCCGATGCTGCTCGCCCTGAAGGATTCTAAAAGAACGGCGGTGGTCCCGGCCGGCAATTCGGCCGAAGCCGCCGTCTCCGGAGTTAAGTGCCTGGCGGCCTCGAACCTTAAGCAGGTGGCCGAGTGGATCTCCGGCAGTGACGGGCTGAACGCCTGCGGCACGGTGCCGGCCGCGGAGGCCGCGGGCTCCGGGCCCGATCTCTCCGAGGTCAAGGGGCAGACCTTCGCCAAGCGCGCGCTGGAGATAGCCGCGGCGGGCTTTCATAACGTCATAATGGTGGGGCCGCCCGGCTCGGGCAAGAGCATGCTGGCCAAGCGCTTCGGCGGGCTGCTGCCGCCTATGGGCCCGGACGAGTCCATAGAGACCACCAAGCTGTATTCCGTCAGCGGCCTGGCCTCGGCCGGCCGCCTTGTGAGGGAGCGCCCTTTCCGCGAGCCGCACCACACTATTTCCGACGCCGCGCTGATAGGCGGCGGGTCCAATCCCCGGCCCGGAGAGGTTTCGCTGGCCCACAACGGGGTGCTTTTTCTCGACGAATTCCCCGAATTCTCGCGCCCGGCCATCGAGGCGCTGAGGGAACCGCTGGAAGCTTTCAAAGTTACGGTGGCGCGCGTGAAGGAAAGCGTGGTCTATCCCGCGCGCTTCCTGCTGGTGGCGGCCATGAACCCGTGCCCCTGCGGCTACCTCGGGCACAGCGTCCGGGAGTGCTCCTGCACGCCGCTGCAGGTGCACAAGTACCGGGCCAGGATTTCCGGCCCCATCCTCGACCGCATAGACCTGCACGTGCAGCTGTCGCCGGTGAAATACGCCGACTGGGAGGCCGTTCCCAAAGGCGAGCCTTCGGCGGCTATCGCCGCGCGCGTGCTGAAAGCCATTGAGATACAGAAGGCGCGCTTCGGCGGCCGGGACGGCCGGAGCAACGCCGCCATGACCGCCGGGGAGCTGCGCAGCCACTGTGCCCTGCCCGAGGGGGCTTCCGCCGTGCTGGAGCTGGCCATGAACAAGCTGGGTTTTTCGGCGCGCTCGCTGGACAAGATCCTGAAGGTCTCAAGGACCATAGCCGACCTGGAAGGCGCCGCCGCCATAAAACGCGAGCACGTGATAGAGGCGGTGCAGTACCGGATGCTGGACAAGTCGGAAGCCCTGGCCGGCATCTGACCGGGGCCGGGCGCCCGTTCGCGGGCGCGGGGATATAACGGAGGCAGTATGAGAAATGTTTTTTTTGCCGGTTTGTTTTTCTGGGCCCTGGCGGGCGGCGTTTACGCGCAGCAGGTGCAGCTGCTGGAAACGAATCTTCCCGACGACAAAAGCCCGGCCGGGGAGAAGGCCGCGCCTCCGAGGCCGGGCCTGCCCGGCTCAAAGGCGAAAGGATCCCCGAAGGCCGCGCCGGCAAAACCTGCTGCGCCGGAAACCGCTGCCGCCCCTTCCCCCGCCCGGCCCGCCGCTCCCGCGGCAAAACCCGCCGTAAAGCCTGCGGCCGCGCCGTTAAAACACGCGGCGCCGAAACCCGCCCCCGCCGCGCCGGCCGCGGCCGCTCCGGACCCCGCCGTGAAGAACGGTTTTTCCGTGGAGAAAAAGCATACCGTTTCCGGGGGCGAAACTCTGTGGGCTCTTTCGGGCAGGTATTACGGCGACCCCTACGTCTGGGGCAGGATCTACAACGCTAACCTTCAGACCGTAGGCAACCCCGACAGGATCTACCCGGGCGAAGAGCTGAGGATCCCGGGGATCACTGAGAAAGTGGCGCCGGCGCGTTCTGCGCAGGTCATTTCAGGCGCGGATACCGTGCGGGAAGGCGAGCTTTCCGTCACCGATGTGGAACAGCGGGACGAGCCCGCCGCGGCGGCGCAGCGGCGGCCGGCGGCCGCCGCCCTAAGCGAGGAGCTGGGCTCTTTCGCGGACGACGGTCTTTCCTCCGAAATGCCGGAAGACCAGAAAGAATGGTCCGGGGCCTTGAAAGTGGTGCCGGAGAACTGGACCGGAGACGGCTTCGTGGCGGCCAAAGAAAAGACCGGGGCGGACAGCGTGGACGAAGGATTCTCTTTCAACGGCGAGACGGTGGTGATACAGCTGTCGGGGCAGGTAGCCGTGCCCGTAAAAAAAGGGGACCGGCTTACCATTTACCTGCGGGGCTCCTCGGCTTTCGATAGAAAAGGGAAAAAGCTGGGCCGCGAGCTGCAGCCTGCCGGCACGGCGGAGGTGCTGAGCGCGGACGGCCGCAGGGTGAAGGCCAGGATAGCGGGCGCGTCCAGCTCCATCCGCAAGGGCATGGTGGTGAAACTGGACGGCAGGTAAGGGGGGCGGATGCAAGCGAACGCGGAAGCGGAAAAACTGGCCCGTGTGCGGCTTAATTTTTTCGGCTGCATGCGCAGCGACTGGCTGCTGCGCCTTATGGGCCTCTACGGAGGCGCCGCCGAGCTGCTGAAAAGGCCCCCGGCGGAGATAGCCGGAGAGGGCGGGGTATCTTTCGCCACCGCCCTGCGCCTGGCCGCCGAGACCGCGGCCGCCGACCCTGAAAAGGAACTCGCCCTCGCCCGCAAGGCCGGAGTTAAAGTGCTTACGGCGCTGGACGACGGCTATCCGGAACTGCTTAAGACCATCTATGATCCGCCGCTGGCGCTGTATGTGCGCGGGGAACTGAAAAATATGCCGGCCGCCGCGCTGGTAGGCACCCGCAAGGCCACGCCTTACGGCCTGCGCACGGCCGCGCGCCTGGCCCGGGAACTGGCGGAGGCGGGCGCGGCGGTGGCCAGCGGCCTCGCGCGCGGCGTGGACACGGCGGCGCACGAGGCGGCCCTGGCGGCGGGCGGCGTGACCTGGGCCGCACTGGGCTCGGGCTTGAACGAGGTCTATCCGGCGGAGAACAGGAAACTTGCCGACAAAATAGCCGGTTCCGGCGGCGCGGTCATTTCCGAATTCCCCATGGGCTTGAAACCTATGCCCGCTAATTTCCCGCGGCGCAACCGCGTTATTTCGGGGCTTTCGCTGGCCACGGTGGTGGTGGAGGGCGGTTTCGAATCCGGCGCCATGATAACCGCGCGCTTCGCCCTGGACCAGGGGCGCGAAGTTATGGCCGTGCCGGGGCCGGTGGATTCCCCTATGAGCAAAGGGCCCAACGACCTGATAAAGAACGGCGCCGGTCCGGTGGAGGACGCCGGGGATATAACGGCCTGTTTCCCCTACGGCGCGCTGGCCGCCGCGCACCCCGGGAAAAAGGGCGAAAGTTACCTGCGCCCGCCCGCGGCGCTCAAGGAGCTGTCACCGGACGCGGGCGCCGCGTACGCGGCCATAGCGGCGGACGAAAAGGGACTTAACGCCGACGAACTGGCGCAGGCTCTCGCCTGGCCGGCGCAGCGCACCGCCGCCTCTTTGTTCGAGCTTGAAGTGGCGGCGCTGGTGGCTTCCAGGGGCGGCCGGTACACGCGGGTTTAAAGTTTTCAGTAGCCGCGCTCTTTCAAATATAATAATATAGAAATCAATACTATGACAGAAAAGAACAAAACCAAGACAAAAAAATACCTTGTGATAGTGGAGTCTCCCACCAAGGAAAAGACCATCAGCCGCTTCCTCGATGCCGGCTATACCGTTAAAAGCTCGTTCGGCCATGTGCGCGACCTGCCGAAAGACGAGCTGGGCGTGGACGAAAAAAAAGATTTTACCGCCAAATACGTGCCGGTGGAGCGCGCTAAGAAAATAATCTCCGAGCTCAACGGCATAGCCAAGAACGTGGACACCATCTACCTGGCTACCGACCCTGACCGCGAAGGGGAAGCCATCAGCTGGCACCTTAAAGAGGTCATCAAAAGCGACGCCCCTTTCAAGCGCATCAGCTTCCATGAAATAACCAAGACCGCCATAGCCGAGGCGCTCAAGAGCCCGCGCGACCTGGACATGGCGCTGGTCAACGCGCAGCAGGCCCGCCGCATCATAGACCGGCTGGTGGGCTACAAGCTGTCCCCGCTGCTCTGGAACAAGATAAAGAGCGGCCTGTCCGCGGGGCGCGTGCAGAGCGTGGCCGTGCGGCTGATAGCCGAGCGCGCCAAGGAAATAGCCGCTTTCAAGGAAGAGGATTATTATACCCTAAACACCCGGCTGGCCAAAGTGATGCCCGAGGGCGACAAGAGCGCGTACAAGGATTTCGACTCCAAGCTGGTGCGCTGGGAAGGCGCCGCGGTGGAGCAGACCATCCTGCTGAAGCTGTTCGCCGAGGACTACCGCTACAAGACCTCCGTCTTCAAGAAGATAGAGGACACGGTGGAAGCCGGCACCTACCTGCGCAATTCCAGGCTGACGGTTTCCAAGGTGGACGCCAAGGCCGTGCGCCAGAAGCCGAAGCCGCCGTTCATCACCAGCACCCTGCAGCAGGACGCCTACAACAAGCTGGGCTTCTCCTCGGACCGCACCATGAAAGTGGCGCAGAGCCTGTACGAAGGCGTGGACATGGGCGGCGAGCGTTCGGGTCTGATCACCTACATGCGTACGGACTCGTTCAACGTTTCCGTGGACATGCAGAAAGAGGCGGCCAAGTTCATTGCCGAGATCTACGGCAAGGATTTCTGCCCGGCCAAGCCGCCGATGTACCTTAAGAAAGTAAAGGGCGCCCAGGAAGCGCACGAGGCTATCCACCCCACCTCGGCCTACAAGCGCCCCGAGGAGATGGGCCAGTTCCTTAACGCCGACCAGGCCAAGCTCTACGACCTCATCTGGCGCCGCTTCATGGCCAGCCAGATGGAAGAGGCCATCTTCGACTCGCTGTCCGTGGAGTTCTCCGACGAGAAGGGCCGCTCCGTGCTGCGCACCAGCGGGCGCACGGTGAAGTTCGAGGGCTACCTGAAGATCTACATGGAGGAGAAGGAAGAGGAAGTGGCCGGCGAGGACGAGGAAGGCTCGGCCGCGCTGCCGCCGCTCAAGGAGGGCGACGTGGTGGCCCTCAAGGACGTCACTACCGTTCCCCATAAGACCAGCCCGCCGCCCAATTACAACGAGGCCAGCATCATCAAGACGCTGGAAAAGCACGGCATCGGCCGGCCCTCCACCTACGCGGCCATCATCAAGAACATCGTGGACCGCGGCTACATCAACCGCGAGAAGGACCGCAAGCTCCTGATCACCGACCTGGGCGCGCTGGTCACCGAAAAGCTCAAGGACTTCTTCAAGGAGATCATGGAGATCTCCTACACGGCCTCCATCGAGGACAAGCTCGACGACGTGGCCGACGGCACGCTGGACTGGGTGGCTATGATGCGCGAGTTCTACGGCCCGTTCGCCAAGGACCTGGCCACGGCCGAGCGCGACATGACCCGCTCGCGCCCGAACGTGATCAAGACCGACGAGAAGTGCCCGCTGTGCCTCAGCCCCATGGTGCAGCGCGAGAGCCGCTTCGGCAAATACCTGTCCTGCTCGCGCTTCCCGAAATGCAAGGGCAAGATGCCGCTGGACAAGGACGGCAACAAGCAGGAATATTTCGCGCCCATCAAGACCGAGAAGATCTGCGACAAGTGCAACAAGAACGCCATGCTGCTCAGGAAAAGCCCGCGCGGCTATTTCCTGGCCTGCTCCGGCTTCCCCAAGTGCCGCAACATCGACCAGGTGACGCCGGAAGAAGTGGAGAAGATAGTTAACGCGAAAAAATAAGGGGCCGCGGCGGCCCCGCGGGCTTCCCTATGCGACTGCTGGTGGACCAATTCCTGCTGCACCTGAAGGCGCAGCGCAATTTTTCCGGGCATACCCTGAAAGCCTACCAGTACGACCTGGCTGAGTTCCTGGCGTACATGACCGGCGTGTCCCCGCGCAACGCGCCGCCGGCGCCCGCCGCGCTGGACCGCCTGCTGATGCGCGGCTATATCTCACACATCAACGAAAGGAAGGTCTCCCGCAACACCCTGCTGCGCAAGATCTCGGCGGTGCGCGCTTTCACGCGCTACCTGATGGCCAACGGCCGGCTGGAGAGCGACCCCTTCGACCTGATAACGCTGCCCAAGCGGGAGAAGCGGCTGCCGCGCTTCCTGACCGAGGGGGAAGTGGGCCGGCTGCAGGATTCCAACCGCCCGGAGGCGGTGGACGCGCAGGAGAAGAACTATTATTTCTCGCTGCGCGATTACGCCATCTTCGAACTGATCTATTCCAGCGGCCTGCGCCGCTCGGAGGCGGCGGGCCTGAACGTAGGCGACCTCGACCTTTTCTCCGGGTTCGCGCGCGCGCTGGGCAAAGGTTCGCGCGAGCGCCTGATCCCGGTGGGCGATAAAGCCCTGACCGCCGTCCGGGCGTACCTGGCCACCCGGCCCAAACCCCTGGCGCACGCACAGCCGCTGTTCTTGAATTACAAGAATACGCGCCTGTCGGACGCGGGCATAGCGCTGATCTTCAAAAGAATGGCGCGGCGCGCCCGGTTCGCCAAGCCGATGAACCCTCACGCTGTGCGGCATTCGTTCGCCACGCACCTGCTGGACCACGGTTGCGACCTTAAATCGGTGCAGGAGATGCTGGGGCACAAGAACCTTTCCACCACGGAGATCTACACGCACGTTTCGCTGGAGCGGCTGAAGGAAGTTTACGACAAGGCGCACCCGAGGGCGAAAAAATAATGGCTTTCGACCCCGAACTGGACAATGCTCCCGAACTGCTGGCGCGCGCCGCGCGCGCGGCGGGCGCCGGCCCCGACCTGACGCAGGGCGGCGGGGGCAACGTTTCGCTGAAGCTTAACGGCGAGCGCATGCTGGTGAAAGCTTCCGGGGCCAAACTGAAGGACGTTTCCGCGGCCGGCGGCTACGCGCTGGTGAATTACGGCAATATCCGCCGCAGGATAGCGGCTGGCGCCGGCACCGAGGGCGAGTTTTCGGACTATATCTGCGCCCAGGCCCTGCCGGTGCGCGGCGTGGCGGCGGCCAAGCCCTCCATAGAGACCGGGTTCCATTCGCTGCTGAATACGGCGGTGGTCCATACCCATTCGGTCTACGCCAACATCCTCAACATGAGCGCCGAGGGGCACGCTCTCGGACGGGAGCTGTTCCCTGGCGCTGAATTCATCCCCTATAAGTCGCCGGGGCCGCAGCTCTGTTCCGCCATAAACGACCGCGCGCGGGCCGCCGGGCCGCAGGTATTCTTCCTGGCCAATCACGGGCTGGCCGTGGCCCACGCCGGGGTGGACGGGGCGCTGGAGCTTAACGCGCGCGTGAACGACACCCTGCGCCGCGGGCTCGGCCTGCCGGCCTATCCAGCCGTAGTTCCGTCGGCCGGGCTGTCGGCGCATAACGCCGGGCGCCTGGCGCATTACGGGAAGGAATTTTTGCTCGCGAACGTGCTGTCGCCTGACCAGGCCCTGTACTGCGGCCCCGGCGAGCTGGACGGCCGCGGCGAAATGGAAGCCGCCAACGAAGTGCTGACGGCTCTGTTCTATATCCTGGACTGCATGAAGCTCCTGAATCTGACCCCGCGGTTCCTCACTAAAGCCGAAACGGAATATTTCGACACGATGAAAAGCGGCCGCTACAGCAGGAAATGAAAACTGAATTTTTAATAAGGGACGCCATAGCCCTGGACATGGCGGGGATCGCCCGCGTGCACACGGAGGGCTGGCGGACGGGGTATGCCGGAATAATGCCCGAGGAGTTCCTGCGCGGGCGGTCGGTGGAAAAGAGCCGCGCCCTGTGGGAGAAGAAGTTCGCGGAGCAGAGCGGGCTTATCCTGGTGGCGGAGCGGGGCGGCGGCATCTGCGGTTTTGTTTCCGGCGGCAAGGCCCGGGAAGGCCTGCCGGGCTTCGACAGCGAGCTTTACGCTATTTACGTGGACCAGAACGCGCGCGGGCTGGGCGCCGGCGCCGCACTGCTGGGGGCCTTTTTCGGGCGGCAGGCCGCGCTGGGGGCGCGCAGCTGCGCGCTGTGGGTGCTGGAGGAGAATCCCTCCCGGAAGTTCTACGAAAAGCTGGGCGGGGAGCTGCTGCCTTTAAGGAAGCCCTGCCAGTTCGGCGGCAAGCCGCTGGTGGAAGTGGCCTACGGCTGGCGGGCTCTCCGAGCCGGTTCCTTATTCTCTTGAAGGCGCCGGGGCCAGCGCCAGGCAGTAGTTCTTCAGCACGAAATCCTCGTTGCCGGGCGTGAGCTTGCGCAGGCTGCAGACGTTGGAATAGGGGGAGCAGAACTGCGCCAGCTCGTCGCGGGAGGCTACGTGGCCCGGGCAGTTGTCGCAGATCACCGCCAGCGTTTTCAGCACGTGCTTCCTTTTTTCCCCCTGCAGCAGGGTCAGTAATTTCTTTACATCGTCCTTCATCCGGCCCGCGAACGTGCGGGTGGGATAGACCAGGCTTACGCGGGGCTTGCACAGCCCGGGCCAGGACTCCGCCACGGCGTCCGCGCCGCTGAAGATGGTCTGCGTGCGGCTCAGTATCAGCGCGCGGTCGGCTTTAGGCGCCGGCAGCGCCGGGGAATACTTGCTGTGGGACGTGAAGCCGCCGAAAAGATCGTAGCCGGAGACGCAGGCGGAGACGTCGGGATAAAGGCGTTCCCGCGCGGGGCCGGTCAGGAACGCGCCCTTCGTGTCCCCTTCGCCTACGAAGAAGAACCCCTGCACTCTCTGGCCCATCAGGGACTGCATCACTCCGTCGGGAGTAAGGTTGTCGTAGACCGTCACCGGGGCGTTAGGGTAAAGGAGCGGCAGGCCGGCCTCGAGCGCGGACGCCACGTCGGCGCAGGCCTTGCGGCTGATAACGTCCTTCTGCCTGCCGCCGGGGGAGCAGCTGCCGGTATAGACCAGGAACCTGCCGGAGCCGCAGAAATCTATGGGCGGCACCTCGACGGCCTGCTGGCTGAAGGGCCGGAACTCGGCGGCCGCGGCGGACAGCAGCAGCCAGGGGCCCAGGAATATTAAAAAGCGCCGGCCGGCCGGAATAGTTTTGATCATACGAGAGCCCCGCCCCGTACTAGAACTCCAGATTAGGCTGCAGAATGAACTGGAAAGTGTTGGTGGTGTTTATGTTGCCGGCTTTGTTGGACAAGGGGCCGGAGTATTTCTTGTCGGCGGTCCAGACGAAGCCCAGGCCCAGCGTGAAGGCCATGCGGGAGTTCTTCATCGGGAATTTCTTGTCCACCACGAAGTAATGGCGGATGGGCTCCAGCTTCTTCTGCGAGAAATCGGAGACGTACTCGAACCCGCTGTTGTGCAGCCAGAAATTATCCTTCCCGCTTTCCTTGAAATCCGTGCGGCTGCGCCTGAAGCCGATATAGAACGAGTCGGCGATGTAGCGGTTCTCGTGGAATTTCGCGCCGCCGCGGAAGCTCCACCGCAGCGACCGGTCGGTCAGTATCTGTTCCCCTTTCAGCTTGCCTTCCGCCTCCAGCCAGTTGTCGTGGATGAGCGTGTTGTCCTTGATGTGGTAATTGCCGAAGTTGAACAGCAGGCCGGAGTAGCCGTTGCGCTTGCCCTGGAAAGATTTGTTTATCGTGTCGAAAGTTACCACGTTGCCCAGGAACAGCGACAGCGCCCACGGCTCTTCGAAGCCGGCGGTAACGGCCTGTATGGCGTTGAAGTTGCTGGTCAACTGCCCTCTTTCGTAGAGGCGGGGCTGGTGCCGCCTGATAAGCGTGCCGGCGTAGGGCAGCGGGTTGAGGCTGGCCTCGATTATAAGAGTGCGCGGCTGGTAGAATTTGCTGATCAGTTCCTTGTATATTTCCAGCTCGTTCTTCACCTGGAGGTGAGGGATGGGCTTGCCGGTAAGGCTGTTGTACATGCCCACCGCCGAATAATACGGGTCCAGCTCCACCTCGAAAGTGGTTTTCTTTTCGGCCGCGTCCTGGCAGCGGGCGGAAAGCGGGACGAGCAGGAGCAATAACACCAAATAAAGTTGCATCGGAGAAATAATCTAGCATTTTCCGCCCGGCTAGACAAAAAGCCGCGCCGCCCGCGCGCGGAAGTTGCCAGAACCCGTTCCCTGAGCTATAATACAGTGCGGGGCCGGTGCGGACGTTTTTACTTATGAAACTGCATTTTTACCTGATGAGGGACAGCGTTTCGGACATCGAGGACGCCGTGGCGCGGGCCGACCTGGAAGGGTACGGCGAGGCGCCCGGGCCGAACGTGCCGCTGCCGTTCAAAGCGAAGGCCTTCGTGCGCGTGCGCCCCTATTTCGACGCGCCCGAGCCCATCCGCTTCATCTCGTCGGCTTTCAGCGTCGACCGCGAAAAATATAAAAAGACCAGCGTCTCCTGCGTGGTGTTCGTGGAGACGGACGGCCGGGTGTTCGTTATCCCTTTCAACGCGCGCGGCGCGGTGGCGCACGAGGACCTGGAGCCGGGCTTCGGGCTGAAAGTGGTGGCCAACTCGATAGATCCCGGGCAGCTGAAGGCCGTGGACAGCCTGAAGGTGGACGCCAACGTTATCCAGCGCCGTACGCAGCTGAGCCATAACAGCGACATGGACGATTTCGAACTGGACACTTCCGTGAACTGGATCCAGGCCATCACCGGGCAGACGGCCGAAGGCGCCTTCGGGGGGGCGGACGAACCCCCGCCGGGCAAGCCGCGCCTGAAGACGCTGCAGGGCAAGGACGCGCTGGCCTTCACTTTCGGCGAGGATTTCGCGCGGGTGGGCGAACAGTGCCGGTTCCTGCTCGCGCGGTTCCGCGAGGAAAAATACAAGGACAAGTTCAAGTTCATCGACGAGATCCAGTTCCTGCCGTACAAGGATCCCGTAGTGCCGGCGCTGGAGGAGGACCTGCGCTCGAGGCTGGCCGCTTTCGACACGGACCGGCTGCACGTGGTGTACCCCGACCCCGCCGGCGAGGGCGAGGCCGATAAGTTTAAAATATCTTCGGGGCGCGAGCACGTGTTCGTGGAGTATCTTTCCATCGCGCAGGTCAGCGATTTCATGGAGCGGGCCGGCATAGAGGATTACGAGACGGTCAGGATCACCGCCTGCGACGCGCAGGACCAGCCCGTGAGCGGCAAGTACACGCTCAAGGAGCTTTTAATAGCGGAACTGGAGCGTGACGGGGTGATGTACGTGCTTTCGAACAACGCGTGGTGCCGGATCAACGCGCAGTACCTGGCGGAGCTGAACGCGGCGGTGGACAGGATAGCCGACCTTACCGGCGAGCTGGACCTGCCGCCGATGCTGAAGAACATGTCTGTGGACGCCTACGCGCGGAAATACGAGGACGCGGACGCTTACAAGGCGCGCGCGGCCGAGCATATCGGCGCGCTGAAGCTCGACCGCCCGGCTTTCCGCCTGCCGGGCAGCCAGAAGGCGGAAGCCTGCGATCTCCTTACCGAGGACGGCCGGTTCATCTGCGTCAAAAAAATGAACGATTCCGCCACGCTCAGCCATCTGTTCAGCCAGGGCAGCGTTACCTCTTTCCTGCTGGAGATCAACGCGGAGTACAGGAAAACGCTGTTTTCGCTGGGCGCGGCGCGCTGGCCTGGGTTCGAGCTGAAGAACAAGCCCTGCTTCGTCTACGCTATCCCCACCGACAAGCCGGAGCGCCTGAGCCGGACCCTGTTCTTCTTCAGCAAGGTGACCCTGCTGCTGCATGAACGGGAAATAGTTTCCCACGGCCACGCGGCTGCGCTCTGCAAAATAGGGATCAGGCCCGTGGAGGGGTAAAAGCGCGGCTGCGTTCATACGGGTTGAACGCGCCGTTGTTTTTTTTGTGTAATGTAACTCATGGGGCTATCATCTTCTGACGTAAAATGGCTTTTTGATAAACTTAGCAAGTTCGACTTCCTGTCGTATCATTCCGAGGACGAACTTGCGCGGCTGGTGCTTTCGATCAAAAAAAGCGCGGTTCCCGCCGGTACCGTCATCCTGCGCCAGGGACAGAAAGGCCCGGCGCTTTACCTTATCCTGCACGGCACCGTTACGGTCTGGGCCGAACATCCCCAGGGGCGCAAGCACCTGGCCGAACTTTCGGAAGGCGAGTATTTCGGCGAGGTTTCCATTCTTACGGGGGAGATCTGCAACGCGTCGGTGGTGGCGGAAAGCGAGGTGGAGCTGTTCGCGCTCCTTCCCGATGAACTGCGCAAAGAGGTAAAGGCCAACCCGGTGCTGGCCGAAAAGATGGCCGACGCCATCGCCAAGCGCTCCGGCGTGCGGGCGCTCGGGCTTGAGCCCTCTCCCGTTTCCTCCACGCATCTGCTGGATAATATAAGGTCTTTCCTGGGTCTGGCCGCATGACATTCCGCGCAAGACTGTTCCTGTCCATTTTTATCTTTTCGTTCCTCCCGCTCGGCTACCTGTTCAACATGGGGGACAGCCTTAACCCCGCGTTCATCTATACCGCGTTCGCTATGCTGGTCTTCACGCTTATGGGGACCTTGGCCGGCGCCGTTAAGGTGGATAAGCTCGTAAAAGATTCCGAAACCCGCGCCGTGCACAGCGAAGTGGAACTTTACAGCTTCAAGGAAAGAGTGTTCGACGGGGTGTTCAGCGTCGACGAGAAAGGGACGGTGCGCGATATAAATACGGCCATGGCCCAGTTCCTGCACTATGACGCCGAGTTTTTAAAAGGCAAATGCCTCTGGAACTATCTGAAGTACTCCCGCGGGGCTCCGGATGAGACCATCATGCCGAGGGGACAGGCCCGCTGCACGCTTACCATGACCGGCAGGGTGAAGACCGGCGGCACGGTGGAGCTCCTGGTGGACCTGTATCTCCGCAAGTCCGAGGGACAGTTCGACGGTTTCCGCGGCTGCGCGCGGCCCGTAGATAAGGCGCTGGTCGTTGAAAAGGTCAGGGAAAGCCTGGCCATAGATATTTTCCGGGTCATCAAAAGCCGGTTCAAGAATTACCTGGAGGAGATAGAGAAAGCGGCGGCGCCGGGAAAGACCCCGGACGCCGTATTGGCCGGCCTGACGCATAATACCAATCAGCTGCTGTGCAAGCTGGCCGCCTGTTTCGGCCCGGAGGTCCCGCTTAAATGGGTCCCTAAACTGCGCCCGCAGGAAGTTAACCCGCGCAAACTGCTCGATTATCTGCGGCTGAAGTATTCATATTACGTCCAGACCCATTCAAAGCAGCTTAAGATCGAATGCGCGGGGAACGTTAATTCTTTCTACGGTGACCCCGATTACCTGGCCGAACTGCTGACGCAACTGCTGGAAAACTCCCTGAAGTATACCAGCGAGAACGGGCAGATAGAGCTTATGTACCATGAAACGGAAGAAGAACGTATTTTTACCGTTTCAGACAACGGGATAGGGGTGTCCCATGCCGATATGGCGCGTCTTTTTACGCCGTTCTTCCGCGCCGATAACCAGGTGAACGCCGGCACGGAGGGCTTGGGGCTTGGCCTTTGGACGGCCCAGCAGATAGCTCACGCCCACCGGGGGAAAATCTTCGCCGAATCGGAGCTGGGCAAGGGCATGACCGTTACTTTCCTCATAGTCAAGAACGCGGCGGGCCATGAGATAAAATGGATCGATTGACGCTCCGCGGGGACTCGCGGCGGTAGAGCCCGCGTTCCAGGGCCTCCTTCCTTCACCCCCCTGTCAAATCAATTAAGAATGTTACCCAAGCAGTAGCCACCAGGCCAGGCCTCCTTTTGGTTGATTTTGCTGCTACCAAGTCTGTAGTGTTGTCTCACGACGCACCATCTGTTCATACACGTCC
>CAIRNJ010000002.1 GCA_903879915.1 uncultured Elusimicrobia bacterium | reverse complement strand
CGCGGCCGGGCCCGCCAAGGAGGGCGCCGGCCGGATGTCCTTAAGCGAAAGATAGGACATTACTTCGGCTAGGTCCGTCCTGCCCTGAGAAAGCTGCCAGAGCGCGTCCTGCGTCATGGTGCGCAGGCTGCCGGACGCTATCGCGGTCTTGGCTATTTCTTCGTCCCGGGCGCCGGAATTTATGAGTTCCTTGATCTTAGCGTCCACCAGCAGCAGTTCCACCACCGAGGTGCGCCCGGCGTAGCCGCTGCCTTCGCAGTTTTTGCAGCCGACGGCCTGATAGCAGACCTGCTCGAAACCGTAAGCGGCCAGCGCGGCGAGTATCTCCTTGTCTATTTCCTCCGGGGGCAGCCGTTTCATGCACTGCGGGCAGAGCTTGCGCACCAGGCGCTGGGCCGTGATGCCCAGCAGGCCTGGCGAGATTTTGAACCGGTCCACGCCCATATCTATCAGGCGCGTGATAGTGGAGATGGTGTCGGTCGTATGCAGGGTGGAAAACACCAGGTGGCCGGTCATGGCCGCCTGGAAAGCTATGTCGGCGGTCTCGCGGTCGCGTATCTCGCCCACCATTATTATGTCCGGGTCCTGGCGCAGCACGGAGCGCAGCACTATAGGAAAGGTCAGGCCCTGCTTCTCGTTCACCTGTACCTGGTTGATGCCGGCCAGTTTATACTCGATAGGGTCCTCTACCGTGACGATATTGGTGCTCTCCTGTTTGGTCTTGTTCAGCGCGGAATAGAGCGTAGTGGTCTTTCCGGAACCGGTGGGGCCGGTGACGAGCAGGATGCCCTGGTTCGCGTTCAGGCACTTGTCGATGCCTGCCGCCACTGCGGGCGCGAATCCCAGCTTTTCGAACGGCACCTCGGCCGCGCGCTGGTCGAGTATGCGCATCACCACTTTTTCGCCGAAAGAGGTGGGCAGTATGGAAACGCGCAGGCCCACCTCCGCCGAACCTATGCGCAGCTTGGTCCTGCCGTCCTGCGGCCTGAGGTGGTTGGAAACGTCCAGATCGGCCATTATCTTGATCCTGGAGACCAGCGGCCCGGTGGCTATATACCTGGGCAAAGCCATGATGTTACGCAGTATGCCGTCTATCCTTATGCGGACATGGCTGCCTTTTTCGTCGTGCTCGATGTGGATGTCGGAGGAGCGCCTGTGATAGGCCTGCGAGATGATGGAATTCACGAGAGAGATTATCGGCGAGGTTACGGCAAGGTCTTCGCGCAGCACCGCCTTTTCCTCGCCCACCACCATTATTTCGTCCTGGTTCTCCACTTTGGCAAGGAGGTTGTAAATGATCTCGTCGGAACTGAAAAGCTCGTCCAGGCAGGCCTCGACCGCCAGAGGAAGGGAAAAAAACATTTTGACCCGCCGCCCGGTAAGGGCTTCCACGTCCGCCTGCGCGTCCATGGCGGCGGGGTTGGCCCCGGCCACGAGAATTTCCGCTTCCGTCAGGCCGACGGGAAGAATGCCGTACTTGCGGCATATTTTTTCCTTCAGAAGCGATAAGGCGAACTTGTCCACCTTGGCGGCGGTAAGCGGGAGATACGGCACCTTGAAAGCCAGCTCCACGAATTTCCCCAGCTGTTCGGGGGGAAGAAGGCCGGCGTCCAGCATGGCGTGTGAAAGGTAAGGTCTTTTTTCCGCGCGCATCTGGGCGATAAAGGCCGCGAGCGCCTCTTTTAACTCGGTCAGCGCCCGCAGCAGCCATTCGTCCTTAAACAGCCAGGTTTCTGCCATATGTGTGTTTTCAGCTAGACGTTGAACTTAAAGAAGCAGATGTCGCCGTCCTTCATCACGTATTCCTTGCCTTCGGAGCGGATCAGGCCTTTTTCCTTCAGCGCCTTCTCCTCCCTGTACTTCATTATGTCGTCGAAGGAATAAACCTCGGCGCGGATGAAGCCTTTCTCGAAATCCGTATGGATGCGGCCCGCGGCCTGAGGGGCCTTCAGGCCGCGCTTCAGGCTCCAGGCGCGCACCTCGTCCTCCGAGCCGGCGGTGAAGAAGCTGATGAGGTCCAGCAGCCGGTAGCCGGCCAGCGCCATCTTCTCGAGGCCGGTATAATCCTCGCCGAGGTCCTTCAGGAATATGGCCTTCTCTTCTTCCGGCAGTTCGATGATCTCGGACTCTATCTTGGCGGAGATCTCCACCAGGATGGCGCCGCGGGCCTTTATGAAGTCGCGCAGTCCCCCCAGTACCGCCTGGTCTGGCTGTTCCGAAGTGTTGGCCACGAAAAAAGCGGGCTTCACGGTAAGCAGGTTGAAGTCGCGCACTTCCTCTATAGTGTAGCCGGCGTCGCGGGCGGGCTTGCCGTCGGCCAGCAGCGCCTTGAGCTTCTCGAGCCGCACTTTCTTTTCCTCGGCGTCCTTGGTCCGCGCTTTCAGGTCGCGCTGGTTCTTCTCCAGCGCCTTGTCCACGGTCTCCAGGTCGGCCAGCATCAGCTCGGTCTCTATCACCTCGATGTCGCGGATGGGGTCCACTTCGCCCAGCACGTGCACCACGTCCGGGTCCTTGAACACGCGCACCACCTGCACGATGGCGTCCACCTCGCGGATATTGGCCAGGAACTTGTTGCCCAGGCCCTCGCCCTTGGAGGCGCCTTTCATCAGGCCGGCGATGTCTACGAACTTTATATAGGAGGCCACTTTTTTCGGCGGCTTGAACAGTTCGAACAGCGCGTCCAGGCGCTTGTCCGGCACCGGCACCACGCCCACGTTGGGGTCGATGGTGGTAAAGGGGTAGTTGGAGGAGGCCGCGCCGGCGCGGGTGAGCGCGTTGAACAGCGTCGATTTTCCCACGTTGGGCAGCCCTACAATGCCGATTTCCATGTTATGTCCTTAAATCCCCGGAAGGCGTAAAAACCAGAATGAATTATAACAATTTTGAGCGCGGCCTTATAGCGGCGCGCGCTTTATGCGCCTGTGGTAAAACAGCTAAAATAACATCCTATGGAAAACAACGCTTCTCTGGAAAAACCCGTCTCCGCCTTCCCGGCCAATTACCTGCCCGCGGAGGTGGAGCCGGCCCTGTGCGAAAAGTGGGAGCGGAACAAACTTTACTATTACGACCCCGCGCGGCCCCGCAAAGAAACTTTCGTAGTGGATACCCCGCCGCCCACCGTGTCCGGAGAGCTCCACGTGGGGCACGCCTTCAGCTACGTGCAGACCGACATCCTGGTGCGTTTCCAGCGGATGCTGGGCAAGAACATCTTTTACCCGATGGGCTGGGACGACAACGGCCTGCCCACCGAGCGCCGCGTGCAGAACCTGTTCGGCGTGCGGTGCGACCCCGCCCTGCCCTATAAGCCCGATTTTAAGTCTTCCGGCCCCAAGAAGGACCTTAAGGATTACGAGCACATCTCCCGCCGCAACTTCATGGAGCTGTGCGAGCTGCAGACCGCCGTGGACGAGAAGCGCTACGAGGCGCAGTGGCGCCGCTTCGGGCTGTCCGTGGACTGGCGGCAGACCTATTCTACCGTCGGGGAGCAGTGCCGCAGGACCTCGCAGCGGTCCTTTCTGGACCTTTTCGCCAAAGGCCACGTTTACAGCGCCGAGGCGCCCACGCTGTGGGACACCACCTTCAAGACCGCGGTGGCCCAGGCCGAATGCGAGGACCGCGAGGTGTCGGGCCTTTTCCACGATATAAAGTTCGGCGTGGAAGGCGGCGGGGAATTCATCATCGCCACCACTCGCCCGGAGCTGCTGGCGGCCTGCATAGCCGTAGTGGCCCACCCCGACGACGAGCGCTTCAAGCCGCTGTTCGGCCAGCGGGCCGTAACGCCGCTGTTCGGCGCGCGCGTGCCCATAATGCCTTCCTACCACGCCGATCCCGAAAAGGGCACCGGCATAATGATGATCTGTACCTTCGGCGACATCGCCGACGTGGAGTTCTGGCGCAAGGAGCGCCTGCCCATGCGCCAGATAATAGGCCGCGACGGCCGGCTGGTCCCGGTGGAATTCGGCGGGCCGCTGTTCGACAGCGCCGACCCTGCCGCCGCCAACGCCGTTTACGCCCAGCTGGCCGGCTTTTACGCCAAGCAGGCCCGTACGAAGACCGCCGCGCTGCTGAAGGAAGCCGGCGCCCTCGTCGGCGAGCCCAGGCCCATACAGCAGGCCGTGAAATATTACGAGAAAGGCGACATGCCTCTGGAATTCGTGCCGGCCCGCCAATGGTACATAAAGATCCTCGCCAACAAGCCGGCGCTGCTGGAGCAGGGCAAAAAAGTGGCCTGGCATCCGGACTACATGTTCAAGCGCTACGAGCAGTGGGTGGCGGGCCTAAACCAGGACTGGTGCATCAGCCGCCAGCGGTACTTCGGCGTGCCGTTCCCCGTGTGGTACCCGCTGGACGCCGAGGGGAACACCGAATTCTCCAGGCCCATAGTGGCCGGCCCCGAGCGCCTGCCGGTGGACCCGCAGGCCGATTGCCCTCCCGGCTATACGGAGGAGCAGCGCCACAAGCCCAACGGCTTCACCGGCGATAACGACGTGATGGACACCTGGGCCACCTCCTCGCTGACGCCGATGGTCTCCAGCCGCTGGGGCGAAGATCAAAAGCGCCATGAAAGCCTTTTCCCCGCCGATATGCGCCCGCAGGCGCACGAGATCATCCGCACCTGGGCTTTCTACACCATCACCAAAGCCTGGATGCACGAAAATTCCGTGCCCTGGTACAACGCCGCCATCAGCGGCTGGGTAGTTAGCCCGGACAAAGGCAAGATGAGTAAATCCAAGGGCAAGACCGTCACGCCCGACGACCTGCTCAAGACCTATTCGGCTGACGCGCTGCGCTACTGGGCCGGCAAGGCGAAGCTGGGCCAGGACACCATGTACGACGAGAGCGTGTTTAAAGTGGGCATGCGCCTGGCCACGAAGCTCTTCAACGCCTCCAAGTTCACCATGATGCAGCTTGGTAGCCCCGCCGCCGGCGGCGCTAAGTTGGGGGCCGCCGACATCACCGAGCCGCTGGACCGGGCCTGGGTGGAGCACATGAAGGCGCTGGCGGAAGCTTCCCGCGAGGATTTCTCCAATTACGATTACGCGGCCATGCTGCTCTATACCGAAACCGCGTTCTGGGACTTCTGCGACAATTATCTGGAGCTGGTGAAGAACCGCGCCTATTCCGGCACGCCCGCGGCCGCGCGTTCGGCCTGCGCCGCGCTGGAGTGGACGCTGGGCGTGTTCCTGCGCCTGTTCGCGCCGTTCCTGCCTTTCATCACCGAGGAAGTGTGGGGCTGGTCGTTCGCCGCAAGCCTTGGGCAGCCCTCCGTGCATAAAGCCCCGTGGCCCGCGGCCGCGGAAATGCCTTCTGCGCCGGGCGACTTGAAAGTGCTGGCCGTCACGCGCAAAGTGCTGGAAGCCGTGCGCACCAAGAAAGCCGCCGAGAAGCGCAGCGTGAAATGGCCCGTAGCGAAACTGGCCGTAGAATGCGGCCCCGGGCAGGCCGCCGCGCTGAAGCTGGCGCTGGACGACCTGCTGCTGGCCGGCTGCGTGGACCGCGCCGGCTTCACCGTGGCCGAAACCGGCTCGGACGACAAGGACCCGGCCGTGACCGTGGAATTAGGCGCCGCCTGAGGGCGATAAAAGGGATATAAAAAAGAAGCCGGGCCCTCTGTTCAGGGCCCGGCTCCTTTATTTTTTACGACTATCAACCTAAGCTTTCCCTGTTTTAACCCACTCGCACGGAGAATTGTATTTATCGAAAATCCTGGGGTTAAAACCACATCTGTCCGGGGAAATTTTGCCGCATATCTCAAATTAGCCCTAAACCGCCGTATTATGGTGTATTTTCCGTCGGAAACCGTAATCTTTAACCGCTAAGAGGCCCATTTACACTCTCCATCCTCCAATCTGGACATGATTCTGTGTATCCCGTTTTCTCTACTTTCCCGGACAGCACTACCAAACAACCCCAAAATCGCCTTTTCATAGGGGATTTAGTCTATTCTGAAGTCCGACTTCGTTTACATCCAACAGTCGTTTAAAACTTTCCCCGGACAGATGTGGGTTAAAACACCTTTTTCAACGCGACACGCCTTTGTCGGGTTGGTCTGCTATACTATTTCTACAAGAACAGCGTGTTTGTCGTGCGGATAAAGGTGATCGCGATAATGTTGATTATACGGAGTTTATGTTATATTATTGCTTTTGGATAAACTAGGATAAGGTAGGCATAAATGGATCCGATAAAAAACCCGTACTCGCCAGGTGCAGGCACGCCTCCGCCGGAATTGGCCGGACGTTCAGAACTGATCGCGCGCTCCACCGTTGCCATAGAGAGAATTCGTGCGCGCAGGGCCGCGCGGAGTTTTATATTTTACGGGCTGCGAGGTGTGGGTAAAACGGTTTTGTTGAATAAAATCCGGCAGGACGCGGAAGTCCGTGATTGCGCTTGTGTTTGGGTTGAAGCTCCCGAGGACAGGTCCTTGCCGGCTCTTTTGCTGCCGCCATTGCGCGCGGCGCTCATAAAGTTAAGTGCAGGTGAGGCGAAACGTGCCGCTCTTCAGAAAGCTTTTATCGCGCTTTCCGGGTTTGCCAGCGCAATTGCGGATTCCGGTCATGCCGAGGGCCATCTCGGGCTGAAGGCGAGGGGCAGTTCGGACCATGCCGAGGCCCATCGGAACGAAGTGACGCTGAGCTTCTCCTAGTTTAGTCTTTTTCCTCTCCCTTTCTCAATCTCTGCTTG
>CAIRNJ010000001.1 GCA_903879915.1 uncultured Elusimicrobia bacterium | reverse complement strand
CCCGCACCCGCCCCGGCGCCGGTGGCCGCGCAACCGCCGGCCGGGGGGAAAGCCGCTCTGAAAGCCAAGCCTGCGCCGGCTTCGAAAAAAGCGGCGGCCGCGAAGAAAAAAACGCCCGCGGCGAAAAAAGCGAAAGCGGCGCGCTAGCACTGGAGAAACTATGGAAAACATCAATTACCTGGCGGTCCTGAAAGAAAGCTTCACGCTGATCATCCTGCTGTGCTGTTCCGTCCTGTCCATCACTTACGCCTTCGAGCGCTGGTGGTACTTCCGCAAGGCCAGGCAGAAGAAGGTGGACGAATTCCTGGCGCACATAAGCGGCATGCTTAAGAAGGGGGAGATCGACAAAGCGCTGGAGTTCACCGCGAAGATAGATTCCCCGCTGTCCCGCCTGTTCCATTACGCGCTGGAGCACCGCGAGATGCCGCGCCGCGACCTGGAAGAGCTGCTGGCCACCAAGCGGCAGGAGGAGCGCCTGGGCCTGGAAAAGAACCTGGGGGTCCTGGGGACCATGGGCAACATCGCTCCGTTCATCGGGCTGTTCGGCACGGTGGTGGGCATCATTAAAGCTTTCCGCGACCTGGCGCTGTCCGGCACCGGCGGCCCCACCGTGGTGGCCAAGGGCATAGCCGAGGCGCTGGTAGCCACCGCCGGCGGCCTGGCCGTGGCCATTCCGGCCGTCATAATCTATAACTTCTTCATGCGCAAGACCAAGGTTATCTCCAGCGAGCTCGAGATCTTCTCCGCCCGGCTGGTAATAATGATAGGGAACAAATAGCCCCGGCCTTTTTCTTATGGCTGTATCATCAAATAGCTCCGAAGATCCGATCACCGACATCAACCTTACGCCGCTGGTGGACGTTTCGCTGGTGCTGGTTATAATTTTCATGGCGGTGGCCCCGTTCGCCATTCAGGCGGGCATAAAGGTGCTGCAGTCCAAGGCCAGCGCGCAGGTGGGCAAGGTCTCGATGTCGGAGAGCGTGCAGGTGAAGCTTACGAAGGACGGCGTGCTCACGCTTAACGGGACGGAGCTGGCGCGCGAGGAATATCCCGAGGCGGTGGCCAGGGCGCTGGTAAAGAGCGCGGACAAATTCGTGATAGTGAAGGCCGATACCGAGAACAAAGTGGGCCAGGTGGTGAGCCTGATGGACGAAGCCAAGCAGGCCGGCGCGCTGAAGATGGCGCTGATGCGCAACTGAATTTATGTCCTTTAAAGTAGAGAACGACGATAATATAATGGCCGGCATAAACGTAGCGCCGCTGGTGGACGTCTGCCTGGTGCTGGTCATTATTTTCATGGTCACGGCCCCGCTGCTTTCCGACCCGGCGCTGAAAGTGAACCTGCCCCAGGCCAAAACGCAGGAGGGGGAGGAGAAGGACAAGATCACCATCACCATAGCCCCCGGTTCCAAATACGCGGTCAACGAGAAGCTCTTCGCCACCGAGCCCGAACTGCTGGCCGGGGTGGAGCGCACGCTGAAGAGCGGCGCTTCGAAGCTGGTGGTGATAAAAGCGGACGCGGAAGCCGGCTACGGCGTGCTCACGGACGTTATGCGGTGCGCCAAGGAAGCCGGCGCCACGGGCATAACCATAGCTACCGAACAGAAAGGAAAAAAACGGCCCTGAAATGTCCTACCGCGGCAACAGCACCATAACCTTCCCGCTGGCGGCTTCGATAGCCTTCCACGCGCTGTTCCTGTTCCTGTACGTTTATTTCGTGCTGATGCGCCCGGAGAGCCGCAACGTAGTGCTGAACAACGTCGACCTCATCCTGCAGGAAAAAGAGGCCCGCGCGCATCCCGAGCGCAACAAGACCCTGAATTTCCTGAAAATGGCGCTGCCGCAGCTGCCTAAGCCGGTAGTGGTCGCCGAGGTCCCGAAGCCTCCGCCGCTGCCGGCCCCGATGGATATCAAGCCGCTGGAGACCGCGCGCAAGGCGCTGGACCTGCCGCAGAAGCTGGCGGAGCGCGACGGCAGGCTGCAGAACATCGCCAAACTCGAGCTGGACGCCGGCAGGAAGCTCTCCGCCGGGCCCAAGGACGCCGCGCTGGATATCAGGGCGGAAAGAGGCGCCCAGGCGCTGGCCCCGCGCATCGAGCTGGAGGAAGTGGGCATGAAAAAAGCCCCCGCCATACCGCAGGGGCTTAAATACGAGGATTCCGGCGGGCCGGTGGTGCGCCCTCAGACCATGCAGGAGCTCGATCTCGCCGTGGCTTCAGTCAGGCGCGCGGTGGCCGGGCCGCAGGGCCTCGCCGAGCGCCAGGGCACGGTGGCCGCCGTCAGGGAGACGCCCGCCGTAACGGCAGCGCCGCAGCGGCTTACCGAGGCCCGCGACGCCGGCGTGCAGCTGGCCGCCAGGCCCCAGCCGGTGATGACCGCCGAGACTATTTCCCTGCGCCGCAACAGCGAGGTGCTGCGCCAGGCCAAGGAGGAAGCGCCGCGCCTGGAGATCACCGGGCCGCTTTCGAAGCGCAAGGTGCTGGCCTTCTACGCGCCCGCTTACCCTGACTGGGCCCGCGACCGCGGCGTGCTGGAGGCGGCCGTCGCGATAAAATTCTACGTGGACAACTCGGGCGCCGTGCTCGATAACGCGGTAGTGGATAAAACTTCGGGTTACGGCGCGCTCGACCGCCTGGCGCTGGCCGCCATAAAGCGCTGGTCTTTCGAGGCTATAGGCGGCCCGCCCTCCACGCAGTGGGGTGTTATAACGTTCAGGTTCGTGGCCGACTAAGCGGCGGGCGGCCTGATCTAAGGAACAGAGAGCATATTATGAAGATATTCAGCATAGCGGTCTGTCTGGTTCTGGTCCAGTTCCTGCGCCCGGCGCTCCTGCCGGCCCAGGAAACCTCCACCGCCGCCTACAGCGAGGTGCCGGAGGAGGTCGTTATAAAATCCGGGTCCGCCGCCGAGATCCGCACGAAGAAGCCTCCGCTGAGCGTGAAGACGGATAATTTCGAGAGCATAAAAAGATCGTTCGAGGCCGACAAGAACCTCTTCCTTTTCGAATCCGGCGACTTCGTGAGCTTCTCCCGCAACTACCCGGAGAAGCTTTACAGCGAGCGGGTGATCAGGCCCTGGCGCACGTCCTTCAGCGACCGCGCCGTGATAACTTTTTACCCGCGCCGCAAGTTCGAAGAAGTGTTCGCCAAAGCCTACACCGAGAAGAACGCGAAGTCGCTGCAGTGGGCGCTGTCCATCACCGACGAGGAAGGCAAGGTCTTCCATAAATACGCCGGCACCGGCCTGCCGCCTGAAACCCTCAGCTGGAGCGGGGAGAACGACCACCGCGAATGGGTGCGCGCGGGCCACAGCTACGCGCCGCTGTATCTTTTTACGGACGAATACGGCGCGCCCAAGACCGTCATCGGCGACCTGGTGCGGTTCACGGCCATCGTCTACCAGAAGGGCTCCAACCTCACCATCAGCCTGGACTCGGCGCTGCTTTTCGGACCGAACAAATCCGCCAGGACCCTGGACAAGGAAAAAGGCGAGAACCTGCTGTCCGCCGCGGTCGACCTGATCAAGCGCCGCTACTACAACCTGCCGGTAAAGGTCAACGTCTACGCCCAGACCAAGGCCCTGGCCGAACACCAGGCCGGGCTGATAAAGAATTATCTGAAAGCTTCCCTGATGTGCGGCGAGAACCTGTTCTCCTATGAAGGCTTCGACGACACTTTCTCCCAGCAGCGGGCGGACATCGTGCTGCTGAACAAGTAGGCTATGAACTTCATTTTTACCGAAACGGACATCGCCGGGCTCGTGGTCGTAAAGCCGGAGACCGGCAGCGACGCGCGCGGGACTTTCTCGGAGACCTATAAGCTCTCCGTGTTCAAAGCCGCCGGCCTCGGCGACGTCTTTGTGCAGGAGAACCGTTCCGTTTCCGCCCGCAACGTGCTGCGGGGGCTGCATTTCCAGCACAGCCCTTTCGCGCAGACGAAGCTGGTGTCCTGCGGCCGGGGGCGGGTTTTCGACGTGGCGGCCGACCTGCGGCCCGGCTCCGCGACCTTCGGCAAAAGCTTCGGCGTGGAACTTACCGGCGAGAACCGCCTGATGCTCTATATCCCGGCCGGCTTCGCGCACGGCTTCTACGCGCTTACCGACGGGGCCGAGGTCAGCTACAAATGCTCGGCAGAGTACGCCCCCAGCCACGACGCCGGCGTGCGCTGGGACGACCCCGACCTGGCCGTGGCCTGGCCCGCCGGAGAGCGGATACTGTCGGCCAAGGACAGCGCGCTGCCGCTGCTGAAAGATATAAAGTTCTGAACCAAAGGACCTAACATGAAAGGAATAATACTCGCGGGCGGGTCAGGGACCCGGCTCTACCCCATAACCAGCGTGGTCTGCAAGCAGCTGCTGCCCGTTTACGACAAGCCGATGATCTACTATCCTCTTTCCGCGCTGATGCTGGCCGGCATAAGGGAGATACTCATAATCTCCACGCCCAAGGACCTGCCGCGCTTCAGGGATATCTTCGGCGACGGCTCTACCTGGGGCCTGAAGCTTTCCTACAAGGAGCAGCCCGCCCCCAACGGCATAGCCGAGGCGTTCATCCTGGGCGCGGAGTTCACCGGCTCCGACGACGTGGCCCTGGTGCTGGGCGATAATATTTTCTACGGCCACGGCCTGCCGGAAGCTTTCCGCCGGGGCGTGGCGGCCGCCGCGCAGAAGAAAGCCACCGTCTTCGGCTACTATGTCAACGACCCGGAGCGCTACGGCGTGGTGGAATTCGACGGCTCGGGCCGCGCGCTGTCCATAGAGGAAAAGCCGGCCAGTCCCAAGTCCAATTACGCGGTGACCGGCCTGTACTTCTATCCCAACGACGTGGTTAAGACCGCGCTGTCCATAAAACCCTCCGCCCGCGGCGAGCTGGAAATAACCGACGTGAACAGGGAATACCTGAAGCGCGCGGCGCTTAACGTCGAGCTGCTGGGCCGCGGCTACGCCTGGCTGGACACCGGCACTTTCGAAAGCCTGCTCGAAGCTGGGGATTTCATAGCCACCGTAGAGTCCCGGCAGGGGCTTAAGATAGCCTGCATCGAGGAGATAGCCTATTCGCTGGGCTATATCACCAAAGAGCAGCTGCTGGCCCTGGCGGCGGGGCTCAGCAAGAACAGCTACGGCCGCTACCTGGCCAAGGTCGCGGTCGAAAATACGGGGAGGCCGTAAAATGAAGACCATGCTGGTTACCGGCGGGGCCGGGTTCATCGGCTCCAATTTTATACGCTACGTTCTCGAGAAGACCGGCTTTCCCGGCCGCGTGGTGAACCTGGACAAGCTGACTTACGCCGGGAACCCTGAAAACCTGGAAGATATCCGGCGTAAATACAAAAGCCGCTACGCTTTCGTGAAAGGCGACATCTGCGATTTCAGGCTGTTGAACGGCCTTTTTAAGAAGTATTCGCCCGAGACCGTGGTCCATTTCGCCGCCGAATCACACGTTGACCGTTCCATCTTCGGCCCCAAGGATTTCATAGAGACCAACATCCACGGCACCTTCGCGCTGCTGGAGACGGCCCGCAGCTTCTGGCTGTCCCGGATCCCCGATCCCCGATCCTCGATCTCCTACCGTTTCCATCACGTAAGCACCGACGAGGTTTACGGTTCGCTGGGAAAAACGGGAAAGTTCAAGGAGACCACGCCCTACGACCCGCGCAGCCCTTATTCCGCGTCGAAGGCCTCGTCGGACCATATCGCGCGGGCTTACCACCACACCTACGGCCTGCCCGTCACCATCTCCAACTGCTCCAACAATTACGGCCCCTACCACTTCCCGGAGAAGCTCATCCCGCTGGCCATCCTCAACGCGCTGGAAGGCAAGCCGCTGCCCGTCTACGGCGACGGCCTGCAGGTGCGCGACTGGCTGTACGTCGGGGACCATTGCGCGGCCATCTGGCGCATCCTGCGCAAAGGCCGGGCGGGCGAGACCTACAACGTGGGCGGCAACTGCGAGAAGACCAACATCAGCGTGGTCAAAGAGATCTGCCGCGCGCTCGAGCGGCTGGCGCCGTCGGCCGCCAACCCGGCGCTGAAAGGCCGCTCCTACGAGGACCTTATAACTTTCGTCAAAGACCGCGCCGGCCACGACCGCCGCTACGCCATAGACTTCGGCAAAATAAAGCGTGGCCTGGGCTGGAGCCCCAGCGTGACCTTCGCCAGGGGGCTGGCCGAGACGGTGCGCTGGTACCTGGGCAACGCGGCCTGGGTGGGTAACGTCAAGACCGGCGCCTACCGCAGCTGGCTGAAAAAGAATTACGACTAAGGTGGAACTGATCTTCCTCGGCACCAACGGCTGGTACGACGCGCCCACGGGCAATACCGTGTGCGCGCTCATAAAGACGGCCGACTTCGACATCGTGCTGGACGCCGGCAGCGGCCTTTATAAACTGGACAAATACTGCGACGGCACCAGGCCGGTCTTCATCCTGCTCAGCCACTTCCACCTGGACCATATAGCCGGGCTGCACACCCTGGTGAAGCTGCGGCTTAAGAAAGGCCTTACCATCTGCGCCGGCCGCGGCGCGCGGCGCCTGCTCGACGTTTTCGCTAACCGCCCGTTCACCATGCCGCTGGCCGAGCTGCCCTACCCGGTAAAAGTGCTGGAGCTGCCGGCGCAGGCCGCAAAACTCCCTTTTAAGATCACTACCCTGCCGCTGCTGCACGCCGACCCCGTGCTGGGCATGCGCCTTGAGCTGGAGGGGAAGACCGTAACCTACTGCACCGACACCGGCTACTGCCGCAACGCGCTAAAGCTGGCCGCGGGGGCCGACCTGCTCATAACAGAATGCGCGCATCTGCCGGGCGAGCACAATCCCGGCTGGCCGCATTTCAACCCCGAGACCGCCGGAAAACTCGCGCTGGAGTCCGGTGCGAAGCGGCTGGTGCTTACCCATTTCTCGGCCGCCAGGTATCACAAGCCCGCCCTGCGGGCCATGGCCCTGCGCCTGGCCCGGAAAGTATTCCCTGGAACAGCCGCCGCCAGCGACGGACTGCGCCTCAGGCTGTAGGAATTATTCCCGCCAGCCGCCTGCCCGTGGTCCGGCCTATGGCGCTTTTCCCTGTTTTGTTATAATATCTATATTATAAGAAGCCCCATATATGTCGGGGGCTGATCTTGAGGCAAGGGGCTGAAAATGAAAAAAGCTTTGATAACCGGCATTACTGGGCAGGATGGCTCTTATCTCGCGGAGCTGCTTCTTGAAAAAGGCTACGAGGTGCACGGCGTGCGCCGCCGCTCGGCCTCCTTCAATACCGCCCGCATCAGCCACCTTTACGACGCCTCCAGCCCCAAAGCTTCGCGCTTCAAACTGCATTACGGCGACCTTACCGATTCCACCAACCTTACCCGCCTGATAGCGGAAATAAAGCCTGACGAGATCTACAACCTGGGCGCGCAGAGCCACGTGGCGGTCAGCTTCGAGGAGCCGGAATATACCGCCGACTGCGACGGGCTGGGCACCATGCGCCTGCTGGAGGCCATACGCCTGCTGGGGCTGGCCAAGAAGACCCGCATCTACCAGGCCTCCACCTCTGAGCTGTTCGGCAAGGTGCAGGAGATCCCGCAGAGCGAAACCACGCCGTTCTATCCCCGCAGCCCGTACGCCGCGGCCAAGATGTACGCCTACTGGATAACCGTGAACTACCGCGAATCCTACGGCATCTTCGCCTCCAACGGCATACTGTTCAACCACGAGAGCCCGCTGCGCGGCGAAGAGTTCGTGACGCGCAAGATCACCCGCGCGCTGGGCCGCATCCTGCTGGGCGGGCAGCGCTGCCTTTACATGGGCAACATGAACGCGCTGCGCGACTGGGGCCACGCCCGGGACTACGTGCGCGCCATGTGGCTGATACTGCAGGCTAAAAAAGCCGGGGATTTCGTGATAGCCACCGGCCGGCAGTATTCCGTGCGCAGGTTCATCGAGCTGGCCGCCAAGGAGCTGGGCATAACCATAGGCTGGAAAGGCAAAGGCGTGAAAGAGACCGGCTTCGTGAAAGCCGTGACCCCCGCCCCCGGCGCGGCGGCGGAAGTCAAATTAAAGAAAGGCGACGTGATAGTGCGCGTCGACCGCAAATTCTACCGCCCCGCCGAGGTGGAGACCCTGCTGGGCAACCCGGCCAAGTCGCGGCGCGTGCTGGGCTGGAAGCCGGAAGTGAAGTTCGAACAGCTGGTGGCCGAAATGGCGGTCAGCGACCTGAAGCTCGCGCAGAGCGAGCATTGCCTCAGGAAAGCCGGCTACGGCGCCGTAAAGAACTGTTAAATGAAAAAAGCTCTGATCACCGGCAACCGCGGGCAGGACGGGGCCTACCTCAGCCAGCTGCTGCTTTCGAAAGGCTACGAGGTGTACGGCGCCGACCGCGCCGGCGACTCCGGCCTGTGGCGCCTGCGCGAGCTGGGCATAGAAAGCCGCGTAAAAGAAACGTACCTCGACATTCTCGAGCTTACCAATATCATGGACTTGCTGGAGAAGGTGCGGCCCGACGAGATCTATAACTTCGCCGCCCAGAGCTTCGTGAAGATGTCCTTCGAGCAGCCCATACTCACGGCCGAGATCAACGCCGTGGGCGTAACCCGCATGCTCGAGGCCATACGCAAAGTGCGCCCGGCCGCGCGGTTCTACCAGGCCTCCACGGCGGAGCTTTTCGGCAGCACCGGCTCCGCCCAGCGCAACGAGACCACCGCCTTCCACCCCAAGAGCCCTTACGGGGTTTCCAAGCTTTACGCCCACTGGATAACCGTGAACTACCGCGAGGCCTACGGCCTGCACGCCTCCTGCGGCATCATGTTCAACCACGAAAGCCCGCTGCGGGGGGGTGAGTTCGTGACCCGCAAGATAACCATGGCCGCGGCCCGGATAAAAAAAGGCCTGCAGGACAAGGTGCACGTGGGCAACCTGGCGGCGCGCCGCGACTGGGGCTACGCCAGGGAGTACGTGGAGGCCATCTGGCGCATGCTGCAGCAGCCCAAAGCCGACGACTACATACTCGCCACCGGCAGGTCGCACACCGTGCGCGAATTCGCTGCGGCGGCCTTCTCTGCCGCCGGCTTTAAACTGGAATGGAAAGGCAGGGGCCTGGCCGAGAAGGGCGTGGACGCCCGCACCGGCCGCGTGCTGGTGGAGGTCTCGAAAGAATTCTACCGCCCGGCCGAGGTGGACCTGCTGGTGGGGGACGCCGCCAAGGCCAGGGCGAAGCTGGGCTGGACGCCCGTGACCAAGTTCAAGGACCTGGTAGCGCTGATGGTGGAAGCCGACATGAAGCGCCTGGAGATACAATAATGAAAGCGATAATCCTCGCCGGCGGGTCCGGCACAAGGCTGTGGCCGGTCTCGCGTTACGGCCTGCCCAAGCAGTTCATCAAGCTCAACGGCGCCAAGTCGCTGCTGTGCCAGACGGTGGAGCGCCTGGCGGCGGTGGTGCCGCTCAAGGACATCTTCGTGATCACCAACGAGGCCTACCTGTTCCACGTGCACGAGGACCTGAAGGCCGTCTCCCCGGCCATCGAGAACAACGTGATACTCGAGCCCGTCGGGCGCAATACCGCGCCGGCCATAGCGCTGGTGCTGAAATACTGCCTCGAAAAGCTGAAGTGCGCCAAGGACGAGGTCATCTTCATCTGCCCCTCGGACCATATCATCCAGCCGGTGGGGAAATTCGCCGCTTACGCCCGGCAGGCCGAAGCGGCCGCCAAGACCGGCAGCATCGTTACCTTCGGCATTAAGCCGGACCGTCCGGAGACGGGCTACGGCTACATCAAGAAAGGCGTCAGGGCCCCCGGCGGCGGCGGGGTTTCGAAGGTGGAGAAGTTCGCCGAGAAGCCCGACCTGAAGACCGCGGAGAAGTACGTGGCGGCGGGCAGCTATTACTGGAACTCCGGCATGTTCGCGTTCACCATAGGCACCATGCTCGCCGAGTTCAAGGCTTACGCGCCGGAGATCGCCCGCCGGCTGGGCGCGACGCTGGCGAAAATGACCGCCGACTTCAAGAACATGCCGTCCATCTCCATCGACTACGCCGTGATGGAGCGGTCCAAAAAGGCCGCGGTGCTGCCCATAGACATCCTCTGGTCCGACGTGGGCTCCTGGGATTCGCTGCCGGAGGTCATCAAGCCCGACCACGACGGCAACGTGAAAGTGGGCGACGTGCTGACGCTGGACACTAAGCGGACCATCGTGATGGGCGAGAGCCGCCTGGTGGCCACCATAGGGCTGAAGGACCTGATAGTGATCGACACCGTGGACGCGCTGCTGATAGCGCGGCGCGGGCAGGCGCAGCGCGTGAAGGAAGTGGTGGAGATCCTTAAAGAGCGCAAGCGCAAAGAGGTGGTGGAGCATCTCACCATCTACCGCCCGTGGGGCTACTTCGTGGTGCTGGAGGAAGGCCCGCGCTACAAGATAAAGCGCATCGTTCTTAAACCGGGCCAGAAAGTGAGCCACCAACTGCATTACCACAGGAGCGAGCACTGGATCATAGTGAAAGGCACGGCCAGGGTAACGCTGGGCAGCAAGACCATGCTGGTGCACGAGAACGAAAGCACCTACGTGCCCAAGTCCACGGAGCACCGCCTGGAGAACCCGGGCCGGGTGCCGCTGGAGATGATAGAGGTGCAGAACGGCGAGTACGTGGGCGAGGACGACATCGTCAGGCTCAGCGACATCTACGGCCGGAAGCAGTAGGCCGGGCCGCGGCGGGACACGGAAATGATCAAAGACCTCTGGGCTTTTCTGCGGGAGAGGAAGAAATACTGGCTGATCCCGATAGGCATACTGCTGCTGGTGCTGGGGGCGCTGATCGCGCTTACCTCCGGCTCGCCGGAGACGCCGTTCGTCTACACGCTTTTTTAAAGGCTCCGGCGCGGGCGCGCCGAAAACAAACGACCCAGGGCATACGGACAAGAAATGAAAAAAATAAGCGTCGTCACCCCCTGTTTCAACGAAGAACAGAACGTCGAGCTCCTTTACGGCGCGGTAAAGGAGCTGTTCCGGAAGTCGGGCGCCTATGACTACGAGCACCTTTTCATAGACAACGCCTCCACCGACGGCACGCAGCCGATACTCAGGCGGCTGGCCGCAGCCGACAAGGGTGTGAAAGTCATCTTGAACACCAGAAATTTCGGGCATATCCGCTCCCCTTACTACGCGTACACCCAGGCCTATGGCGACGCCGTGATAACGCTGGCGGCCGATTTTCAGGACCCGCCTGAACTTATAGAGGAATTCCTGCGCAGATGGGAGGCCGGCGCCAAAGTGGTCCTGGGGGTGAAGACCAACAGCGGGGAATCCGGGCTGATGTTCGCCGTGCGAAAGTTCTACTATTATCTCATCGACGGGGTCGCCGAAGTGAAGATAACCAAGAACAATACCGGCTTCGGGCTGTACGATAGGAAGGTCATAGACGAACTGCGCAAGCTCGACGAGCCTTATCCGTTCTTCCGCGGGCTGGTCTCCGAGCTCGGGTTCGAGACCGCCAGGGTGGACTACTTCCAGCCGGAGAGGAAGAGGGGGCTGACGAAGAACAATTTCTACACGCTCTACGACATAGGCATGCTGGGAATAATCAACCACTCCAAAGTGCCGCTGCGCATGGCCGTCTTCGCCGGCTTTCTGCTGGCGGCGCTCAACCTGGCGGTGGCCCTGGGCTATTTTATCTACAAGCTCGTGTTCTGGAACAGCTTCTCGGTGGGCATAGCCCCGGTGGTCATCGGGTTGTTCTTTTTCTCTTCGGTGCAGCTTATCTTCCTCGGCGTGCTGGGCGAATACATCGGGGCCATCTACACTCAGACCCTCAGGCGGCCGCTGGTGATCGAAAAGGAACGTATAAATCTTTGACGTCCGCCCCGCCGGGCAGGGCCGGGGCGGTCCTCTCTGCGGGACCATGCGGCGGTTACAGGAGCGAATATGGATATTTTTGACAGGTTGTTCATCCTGGAGATGGCTAATAACCACATGGGCGACGTCGAACACGGCCTGGCGGTTATACGGGAATTCGGAAAGGTCAGCAGAAAATTCCCTTTCCGGTTCGCGTTCAAGTTCCAGTATCGCCAGCTGGACACTTTTATCCATCCCGGGTTCAGGGGCCGCAAGGATATCAAGTATGTAGCCCGATTCGAGGAGACGCGCCTTTCCGAAGAGCAGTTCCTCAGGCTGAAAGCCGAAGCGGCCGCCAACGGCTTTATCGGCGTGTGCACCCCGTTCGACGAACCTTCCGTTGACCTGGTAGTAAAGCACGGCTACGACATCCTGAAGGTCGCCAGCTGTTCCTTTACGGACTGGCCTCTGCTCGAAAAGGTCGCGAAAACCGACAAGCCGGTGATACTTTCCACGGCCGGGGCCGAGCTGAAAGACATCGACAGCGTGGTCTCCTTCATGGAGCACCGCAAGAAGAACTTCGCGCTTATGCATTGCGTCGGGGAATACCCCACCCCCAAAGAAAAATTCGAGCTCGGACAGATAGATTTCCTGCGCCAGCGGTATCTTGGCGTGCCTGTAGGCTACTCGACCCATGAGGAGCCGGATAATTATGACGCGGTGCGCATCGCCATCGGCAAGGGGGCCGTCCTGCTGGAACGCCACGTGGGACTTAAGACGGAGAAGTATGACGTCAATAAATACTCGTCCGTTCCCGGGCAGATAGAGAAATGGCTGGCCGCCGCCGGGGACGCTTACCTGATGTGCGGCCGGAAAGGCGCGAGGCGCGAGATCTCCGTAAAAGAGGCGGAAGACCTGCGCGGGCTGAAGCGCGGCGTTTTCGCCCGGTCCGCGATAAGCCCGGGCGAGAAGCTTACCGGCGAGAACGTTTTTTACGCCATCCCCAACCAGCCCGGGCAATTGCTCGCCAACGACATGTCGAAGTACGCTCTGTTCACCGCCAGGCTCAGGATGGAAGCGGGCCAGCCGGTGCTGCCCGGGGCCGTGGACCTGCGCAATATCCGCGCCAAAGTGATGGAGACCGTTTTAAAGATACGCCAGCTGGTCATCGACAGTAAAATAGCCCTGCCGCCCAAGATCGAGTTCGAACTTTCCCACCAGTACGGCCTCGAGAACATCGACCGTTACGGCGCCACCATCATCAACTGCATAAACCGGGAATACTGCAAGAAGATCATCATAATGCTGCCGGGCCAGGAGAACCCCGCGCATTACCACCTGAAGAAAGAAGAGACTTTTCAGGTGCTTTACGGCACGCTGACCATAACCGTGGCCGGCGAGGAGAAGGAGTATAAGCACGGCGAGATGATCGTCGTCGAACGCGGCGTGGAGCACAGCTTCAGGTCCGCGGCCGGGGCGGTCTTCGAGGAAGTTTCCACCACCCACTTCAAGGAAGATTCTTTTTACAAGGACCCGGCCATCATGCAGAACAAGGACAGGAAGACCGAGCTGACGTTCTGGTCGGACTGGCTCACCAAGCCGATCTTCTGACATCCGGATGAAAACCATCGCGTGGGACGTCGACGATACGCTTAACGACCTGATGCGGGCCTGGCTGGCGGGCTGGAACCGCTCACGCGCCGGAACGCGCCGCGCGGCGTACGCGGACCTGCGCGAGAACCCGCCGCATAAGATACTGGGCATATCCCCGGCCGCGTATCTGCGTTCGTACGACGCGTTCCGCCTTTCCGGGGCCTACGCCGCCCTGCCGCCCGACAAGGAGGTCCTCCGCTGGTTCAGGCAGCGCGGCGCCGGCTACCGGCATATCGCCGTAACCTCCGTGCCTTTGCGCGCCGCCCACGAATCCGCGGGCTGGGTCTATAGGAATTTCGGGCGCTGGATACGCACCTTCCACGTGGTCCCGTCCCTGAGACAGGGGGAGCTGGCGCCGGCGTATGACGCCACCAAGGCCGACTTCCTCAGGCGCATCGGCGGCTGCGATATTTTCGTGGACGACAGCCCCGAAAATATCCGGCAGGTGAGAGCGCTCGGGGCCAGGTGCCTGCTGGCGCCCCGGCCCTGGAACGGGCAAAAGGGCGGGATGGCCGGGTTGCTGAGGACTTTGACATGATAAAACTTTCAGATTACGTGATGAATTTCGTGGCCGGCCTTAAAGTCAGGCAGGTGTTCCTGCTGCCGGGCGGCGGCTGTATGCATCTTGTCGATTCTCTGGGCAGGCAGTCCGAACTTGAACCCGTGGGCTACCTGCATGAGCAGGCGGCCGTGATAGCTGCGGATGCTTACGCGCAGTACAACGGTTCCCTCGGCGTGGCGCTGGTCACCACAGGGCCCGGCGCCACCAACGCCATAACGGCGGTTACGGCCTCCTGGATAGATTCCACGCCGCTGCTGGTGCTGTCCGGACAGGTGAAAAGATGCGACCTGGCCGGGGATACTGGCCTGCGCCAGCGCGGCATACAGGAGGCCCCGATAGTGCGGATGGTGACGCCCGTTACAAAATATGCGGTTACCGTCATGGCCCCGGAGTCCATACGCTATCACCTTGAAAAAGCGGTTTTTCTGGCCCGCCTCGGGCGGCCCGGCCCGGTGTGGCTGGATATCCCGCTGGATGTGCAGGGCGCGAAAATAGACGAAAAAAAACTAAAGGGTTTTACGCCTCCGAAGACGGGCGCTCCGGCGAAGAGCGTTAAAAAGCATGTCTCCCGGGCCATAAAGCTTCTCAACTCTTCCCAACGCCCCGTTATACTTGCCGGCAACGGCATCAGGCTCGCCGGCGCCCGGGAAGAATTCCTGGCTTTGGCGAAAAAGCTGGGCGTTCCGGTGCTTACCACCTGGCGCGCCGCCGATCTTATGCCGGAAACGGACCCGCTTTACTTCGGGCGGCCCGGCGCTATAGCCGGCCGGGCGGCTAATTTCGTCCAGCAGAATTCCGACTTCATCATGATAATAGGCGCACGCCTGGACCTGCCGCAGGTAGGGCACAATTACAATATGTTCGCCCGCGCCGCTAAAAAAGTGGTGGTCGATATTGATCCGGGCGAAATAGACAAACTGGCCATGACGGTGGACGTCAAAGCGGCTTGCGACGCGGGTGAGTTCGTGAAAGAGTTCTCCCGCGGCGTTAGAAAAGCCGTAAAAAAAGACCGCTCCGCCTGGTTTGACCGGTGCCGGCGGTGGAAGGGCCGCTACCCGGTGGGCGACGGCGTGCTTGATAAACGCGAAGGGCTGGTGAACACTTACAGCCTTGTCTACGCGCTTTCCGGGCTTATGTCAAAGGACGACGTGCTCGTTCCCGGCAGTTCCGGCGCCTGCGCCGAGATCACCATGCAGGCCTTTAAGGTCAAAGCCGGCCAGCGCGTCCTCAATACCCCCGGGCTGGGCTCCATGGGCTTCGGCTTGCCGGCCAGTTCCGGCGCCTGCATAGCCTCCGGGCGGCGCACGGTCACGATAATAGGCGACGGCGGGCTGCAGCACAATATCCAGGCTTTTGAGACCATACACCGGCTGAACCTGCCGCTTAAGATCTTTGTCCTTAACAACAACGGTTATGGTTCCATCCGTATAATGCAGAGCAAACACTTCGGTGCCAACTACGTCTGCTGCGACGCTGCCAGCGGCATGAGCATCCCGGACATACGGAAAACGGCCGCCTCGTACGGCCTGAAAACCTGCCGTATAGCAAAACCGCGGGACCTCGTCTCCGGGGTAAAAAAGGCGCTGGCCATAAAGGGTCCGGTAGTATGCGAAGTAATGGTGGAGCCCTGGCTCGAGACCGCGCCCAAAATAGCTTCCTTTGTGAAACCCGACGGCTCGATAGTGTCAAAGCCGCTCGAGGACCTGTGGCCGTTCCTGGACAGGGAAGAGTTCAATAAGAACATGATAGTCGCACCCGTGAAGGAATAAGCGCATGAAGCTTCTGATAACCGGAGGGAAAGGTTTTATAGCGCGCGGCCTGGCGGAGCAGCTGGGCGCCGGCTACGACATCTCCGCCCCGGGCAGGCAGGAACTGGACCTGCTGGACGCCGGGCGGGTGGCGGCTTTCCTTAAAGCCGGCCGGTTCGACGCCGTAGTGCACTGCGCCAATTATGACGCCGCCCCGAAGCTCTCCGTGAAAGACCCCGCGAAGGTCCTGGAAAACAATCTGCGGATGTTCTTTAACCTGGCCAGGCGCGGCGGGGATTTCGGCAGGCTGCTCTATTTCGGCTCCGGCGCGGAATTCGGGCGCGAGCACTGGAAGCCGCGGATGGCGGAAGAATACTTCGACGCGCATGTGCCTTCCGACCAGTATGGCTTTTCCAAGTACGTGATGACGAAGCACGCGCTGGCCTCGGACAATATCTACAACCTCCGGCTTTTCGGCGTGTTCGGGAAATACGACGACTGGCGCTATCGTTTCATCCCCAATATCTGCGCCCGCGCCGCGCTGGGCCTGCCGCTCGTGGTAGGCCGCGACCGCCGCATGGATTTCCTCTGGGTAGACGACCTCGTCCGGGCCGTGAAATGGGTTATCTCCGGCCGGCCGCCGCGCAAGGTGTATAACCTCTGCTCCGGGCAGGCCTATGACTGCCTGGAGCTGGCGCGCCGGATAATGGCCATCTCCGGCAAGGACCTGCCGCTGACGCTTCAGGACCGGGAGCCGGGCGCGGAATACAGCGGCGACAACTCGCTGCTGCTGGCCGATTCCGAACTTAAGCTGACGCCTATGGACGAGGCGCTTAAGCGTCTTTATTCGTGGTACGGGTCCGGCGGGGACAAACCCGACAGGGAGCAGATACTCGGATACCCTTTGTGAAGCCGCGCCGAAGAACTGCCGCACCCGCGGGCGGCGGCCGCTGCCGGAGCTCAAAAGCATGCCTAAGGGCGCTTAGCGCCTGTTATTTAAAGGCGTCGGGCAATAATGATATCATGTACATCGTCGCCGGCCTTCAACTGCCCGCATATCTTTAGCGGGCGGTCTGCCGGGAAATCTGTCGGCTCGGTTCTTTAATTTAGGAGATAGAAGATGAAGTGTAAAATATGCGGGAATCCCCTGGTAAAAGCGATGCAATACGAGAATATGCCAAGCGGGGCGCAAAGTCTTCTGACAAAAAGCACTTTAGCTTCCGATAAAGGGATTTCATTGCCGATCTGTCAGTGCGTCGGGTGCGGGTTGGTCCAGATTCCCGTTAAGCCGGTAAAGTATTATAAAAAAGCCGTCAGGACCGGCGCATGGATGAGACCCGAGTGGAGGAAAAAGCAGCTTGCGGACTTTAAGGAAGAATTCAAGCTGGATGGCAAAAAGATCGTCAGTATTACAGAAGAGCCAAAGCCCGGGTCTTATGACGCGTTCCTGATCTTCAATTACCTGGAGCATTTTCCCGATCCTAAAAAAATACTGATGCGGATCTGCGCCAATCTGCCCCCGGGCGGGGTCGGGATCGTGGATGTCCCTAATTTCGAGATGATCGCGAAAGAAAGCGTCTTCTCCGAATTGGTCGTCGATCACCTGTTCTATTTCACCAGAGCTACCTTGACGATAGCGCTGCTTTCCAGCGGTTTTGAGGTCGTAAAGATGAACGACCTGCTGGATGGTTATATCCTTTCGGCCACGGTGCGTAAGCGCGCGCCTGTGAATTTCGCGGATTCGTTCAAAGAGCAGGAACATAAGCTGCTGGCCGCCATACAGAACTATGTTTCCGGCTTCTCGTCGGTAGCTGTCTGGGGGGCCGGGCATCAGACGTTCTTCCTGTTGTCCCTGATGAAAGATACCAGCAAGATCCCGTACATAATCGATTCTTCCCACATCAAACAGGGGAAGTATACCCCGGTCACGCATATTCCCATTGAGCCGCCCGAGATCCTGAAGTCCAGGCCCGTGGACGCCATTCTCATCATGGTGGGGGGATTCTACTACGAAGTGGCAGGGCAGATCAAAGCGTTGGGGCTGGACCGTACCCCGGCGTTATCCCTGATCAAAAAAGCTGAGGTGGAAAAGCTATGACTAAAAGCAATCTGGTGGCCCAGAGCGAAGAACAAAAGCGGGAAAAACTAAAAAAAGACAAGCCTCTGGCCTATGAAAAAGTCTGTAAGTTCTCCGATAAGATAAAGCGGGGCGAAAGTATAGCGATACTTCAGTTCCAATTCGATTACAAGTGTAATTTCAGATGTACTCACTGTTCCATCTCCGATCGGTCGGACCCCTCGCGAAAAGCGCTGCAGGCCGAGGAGGTGGCGAATATCGCTAAACAGGCCGATGAGCTCGGCTTGGCAAGATGGGTCCTTACCGGCGGAGAGCCTTTGATGTCCCCTAAATTGGAGCCGTTCGTGCAGGCGATGGATCCCGCGAAATGGTATATCAGCTGCGACTCGAACGGGTGGTTCCTGGACCAGAAGCGCGCTCTTGCGCTGAAAAAGATGGGGATAGACCGGATCCAGTTGAGCATCGACGGCTTAGGCGCCGCCCAGCACGATGAATTCAGAAAAGCGAAGGGGTCCCATGCCCGCTGCATGAACGCTATCGATGCCACCCTGAACGCCGGCCTGGACCTGTTCATCCAGACCGTGGTCACCAAAGAACGGCTGCATTCACAGGAGTTCAGGGACTTTATCAGCTATTTTACGGGCCGGAACATCGACGTGTTCGTTACTTTTGCCAAGCCTGTGGGCAGTTATAAAGGCTGTTTCAGCGGCATGATAGATCAGACCGATCTGGATTATTTCAAGAGTTTACAGTCGGATTATCGCGTCTTCAGTCATTTAACGCCTGCTTTTGGCATGTCCCTGGGCTGCCCGGCGGTCAAGGGGATCATAACAATAACGGAATTCGGTGACGTTCTCGGCTGTCAATATACCAACATCTCCCTGGGGAATTTACGCGAGGAATCCCTGAAGGATATCCTGAAAAGGGGAGCGAGCATCAAGTGGTATAAAGAACAGCTGAATACGTGCCCGCCGGCAATGGATGAAGAGTTCATTAAGCGGACTTACAGCGATAAATTCCCCATACCCTGGAATGAATTCTTCACGGAAGACGAGATCATAAAATAAATGTCTTCCCGGGCCTTGTCTCCGGGCTCGGCTTCGAGACCGCAAAGGCCGAGTATTTACAGAAACCTGTATGACCAGGAAATCAATAGCCCGCCTGGAGGCGGAGATCGCGGAGCCGTCAAAAGGCCTGGCGTACGACGTATTCCTCTTTGCAAGCCGCATAACCCCGCTGATCAATGTCGATCTGCTCATACAGAAGGGCGGAAAAACACTTTTGACCTGGCGCGAAGATTGTTACGGCGAGCCCGGCTGGCATATCCCGGGCGGGATCGTGCGCTATAAGGAAACTCTCGGCGACAGGATACTGAAGACCGCCCTGGCTGAGCTGGGCGCGGCGGTTAAATACGCCGCTTCGCCCCTTGCGGTCACCGAATTTATCCACCCTTCCAGAAAGGACCGCGGCCATTCCATCTCGCTGCTTTACCGCTGCCGTTTGACATCCGGGCCGGATAAGGCGCGCAAGTACAAGTCCGGGCCGCCCAAGCCCGGGCAGTGGGCCTGGCTCGGCAAGTGCCCGGAGAACCTGCTTCCGACGCATGAAGTGTACCGCCGGTATATCTGAACCTGGAGCTGGAACGAAACGGAACAATGGCCGGGAATAATAAGCCCGGGCACAGCCCGGCAGTTCCCTTTTGCTATAATATCTATATTAAAGGGGAGAAAAGCACCGCGCTTCCATCACCTTTACTGCCGCTTTTGGCCTGCGGCGGATATTTTTCTTTGCAGCCAGGAGACGATCCATGAAAGTAGTCATTCTTGCCGGCGGGATGGGGACGCGCCTCAGCGAAGAGACCGACCTGAAGCCGAAGCCCATGACCGAGATAGGCACCAGGCCCATGCTCTGGCATATAATGAAGATCTACTCGCATTACGGCTTCAACGATTTTGTGCTGTGCCTGGGCTACAAGGGCTACCTGATAAAGGAATATTTCGCCAACTACTTCCTGCACCAGGCCGACGTAACCATAGACATGAAGAACAACAGCATGGAAGTTCACCATAAGAAAGCCGAGCCCTGGAAAGTTACGCTTGTCGATACGGGGCTTAACACTATGACGGGCGGGCGCATAAAGCGGGTGCAGGAATACCTAGGGAAGGAACCTTTCATGCTTACTTACGGCGACGGCGTGGCTGATATAGATCTTGGGAAATTAACGGCGTACCACAGGAAAAAAGGCGGGTATGCCACGATCACTGCTATTCAGAACGTCGGGCGTTTTGGCGCCCTGGATATAACCTCTGACGGCAGCGCAACCGCCTTCCATGAGAAGCCCACAGGCGACGGCGCCTGGATAAATGGCGGGTTCTTTGTTCTGGAACCGAAGATCTTCGATTATATCAAAGAAGGGGATTCCTCCATCTGGGAACGAAAGCCGCTGGAGCGGCTGTCCGCGGACGGTCGGCTTAACGCTTACCGGCACAAAGGCTTCTGGAAATGCATGGATACCCTCCGGGACAAGACAGAGCTGGAGAGTTTGTGGCAGTCAGGCAATGCCCCGTGGAAAATATGGAAATAAACTTCTGGCGGGCGAAGAGAGTTTTCCTTACCGGCAATACGGGATTCAAGGGCGCCTGGCTGTCTGTCTGGCTGGATTCGCTGGGAGCCAAGGTCTACGGTTACGCTTTAAAGCCGAATACCGTGCCCAGCCTTTATGAACTATGCCGGCTGGGCAAAAGCACAAGAACGACCATCTCGGACATACGGGACGCGGACAAACTTCGCAAAGCCCTGCTGGCCGCCCGGCCCGAGATCGTCATCCATATGGCCGCCCAGCCGCTGGTGCGCGAGTCCTACCGCCGCCCGGCCGAAACCTACGAAGTGAACGTGATGGGCACGGTAAACCTGCTCGAGGCCGTGCGCCGCTGCGGTTCGGTGAAGGCCGTGGTGAACGTTACCACCGACAAATGCTACGAGAACAAAGAGCGCCTGCGCGGGTATAAGGAAGGCGAGCCTCTGGGCGGCTACGATCCCTATTCCAGCAGCAAGGCCTGCTCGGAGCTGGTCTGTGCCGCTTACCGCGATTCTTTTTTTAACCCGGCCGGCTGCGGAAGGCACGGCGTCGCCCTGGCCACGGCGCGCGCCGGCAACGTTATCGGCGGCGGGGACTGGGCGGCCGACCGGCTTATCCCGGACATAATACGCGCCGCGGTGAAGGGGGAAAAGGTGCTCATACGCAGCCCGCGCGCCATACGCCCCTGGCAGCACGTGCTGGAGCCGCTGGCCGGCTATCTGCTGCTGGCCGAAAAACTTTATACGCGCGGCCCCCGCTACGCCGGGGCCTGGAACTTCGGGCCCGGCGCCGGCGACGCGAAGGACGTGGAGTGGATAGTGAAGCGGATGTTCGCCGCCTGGGCCGAAGCCCCCGGCTACCTCATAGACAAGGGCCGCCACCCGCACGAGGCCCATTACCTCAGGCTGGATTCCTCGAAGGCGCGCAGGGAACTGGGCTGGGCGCCCCGCTGGCACGCGGGCCAGGCCATAGACCGCATAGTCGCCTGGACGCGCGCCTGCGCCGCGAAGCGGGATATGCGGGCGATGTGCCTTGAACAAATATCGGAGTATACCGCAAAATGACCGATCAGGAACAAAAGGCCCGGAACGCCATTTTCAGGCAGGTGGCCGCGTATTATAAAAAATTCCACAAGAAGCCCGCTTTCCGCCCGGGCGAGACCTTCGTTAACTACGGGGGCCGCGTTTACGACGAGAAAGAGCTGATAAACCTCACGGATACCGCGCTGGACTTCTGGCTGACCTCCGGGCGCTATTGCGCCGAGTTCGAACGGCGGCTGGGCGCCTACCTGGGCGTGAAGCACGTTTCGCTGGTCAATTCCGGCTCCTCCGCCAACCTTATAGCTTTCATGGCCCTGACCTCGCCCAAGCTGGGCCGGCGCCAGGTGAAGCCCGGAGACGAAGTGATAACGGTGGCCGCGGGCTTCCCCACCACCGTCACGCCCATCATACAGTACGGCGCGGTGCCGGTGTTCGTGGATGTCGAGCTGCCTTCCTGCAACATAAACTGCTCGCTGCTGGAAAAGGCCCGCTCGAAAAGGACCAAAGCCGTCATGCTGGCCCACACGCTGGGCAACCCTTTCAATATCAAAGCCGTAACAGCTTTCTGCGTTAAGCACGGCCTGTGGCTGATCGAGGACAACTGCGACGCGCTGGGCAGCCGCTACGCCGGGAAATTTACCGGCTCTTTCGGCGACATAGGCACCTCCAGCTTTTATCCGCCGCACCATATGACCATGGGAGAGGGCGGTGCGGTTTACACTAATGACACGCAGCTTAAACAGCTTATCGAATCGTTCCGCGACTGGGGCCGCGACTGCTGGTGCCCGTCGGGCAGGGATAATACCTGCGGCCGCCGCTTCACCCAGAAGTTCGGCGACCTGCCGCCGGGCTACGACCATAAGTACGTGTATTCCCATTTCGGCTATAACCTGAAGGCCACGGAAATGCAGGCCGCCGTCGGGCTGGCCCAGCTCGAGAAGCTCCCGGCCTTCGCGGCCGCGCGGAAAAAGAACTGGGCCCGCCTGCGCCGGGCGCTGGAGAAATATTCCGGCAGCCTGCTCCTTCCCGAGCCCGCGCCGCGTTCCGACCCCAGCTGGTTCGGCTTCCTGATAACCGTTAAGGCCGGCGCCGGCTTCACCCGCGACCAGCTGGTGGCCCACCTTGAGCGGAACAAGGTGCAGACCCGCATGCTTTTCGCCGGCAACCTGGTCAAGCACCCCTGTTTCGACGCCATGCGCGCGTCCGGCCGCGGTTTCAGGACCGTAGCCGCCCCGTCCCGCCGCCCGGCCTCCGCCCTCCCGGTCACCGACCGGGTTATGAACGGCGCGTTCTGGCTGGGCGTTTACCCGGGCCTGACGGGGGAAATGCTCGGGTACGTCATAAAGACCTTTGAAGCGTTTTTCCGGGGGCCCCTGGGGTCCCGGTGATACTTACCCGCAGCCTCTTTTGCTATAATATTTATATTAATTCATTGCCAGCCAGCGGGCAGCGGCAGCGCTTTTTCCGGCTGAAATGGCCTTGCGGCGCGGGAAGGTCCGGAGATCTTACATGCTTAATAACAAGGTGATCCTGATAACCGGCGGGTCCGGTTCTTTCGGAAAGAAATTCATCGAGCGCGTGTTCGCCAAATACAAGCCCCGCAAGATAATAGTGTACTCGCGCGACGAGTACAAGCAGTTCAAGATGAGGCAGCAGTACAAAAAGTGGGACAGCCGCATCCGCTATTTCATCGGGGACGTGCGCGACAAAGAAAGGCTCATGCGGGCCTTCGAGGGCGTGGATTACGTCATTCATGCCGCCGCGCTCAAACAGGTGCCGGCCTGCGAGTACAACCCGATCGAGGCCGTCAAGACCAACATCAGCGGCGCGCAGAACATAGTGGAGGCCGCCATAGACAGGGGCGTGCGGCGCATAGTGGCGCTTTCCACCGACAAGGCCGTGAACCCCATAAACCTTTACGGCGCCACCAAACTGGCTTCGGACAAGCTTTTTATCGCCGCCAACGCCTATTCCGGCGCCCGCGCTACGGTTTTCAGCGTAGTGCGCTACGGCAACGTGGCCGGCAGCCGCGGCTCGGTGATCCCTTTCTTTAAAATGCTGATAGACAAGGGCGAAGCCGCCCTGCCGATAACGGACGGCAAGATGACCCGGTTCTGGATCACTCTGGACCAGGCGGTGGACCTCGTGTTCCTGGCGCTGGCCACCGCGAAAGGCGGCGAGACCTACGTTTCGAAGATCCCGTCCTTTAAAATAACGGACCTGGCGAAAGCCATGGCCCCCGGAGGCAGGCTCACGGATGTGGGGATGCGGGAAGGTGAAAAACTGCACGAAATGATGGTCACGGAGTACGATTCTTTCACCACCTACGAATACGACAAGCACTATATAATTTATCCGCAGTTCGACTGGTGGAACGCGGCCAGGCATTTTACGAAGGGCGGGAAGCGCGTCAAGCCGTCGTTCCGCTATTCCTCCGACGAGAACGCCCAGTGGCTGTCCGTGGCGGATATCCGCGCAAAGCTCGGCGAGCTGGCGATAGAATACTGATGAACGCTAAGCCCATAAATTACGGCCGGCACCTGATCGACGCGGAGGACCTGGCGGCGGTGCGCGAGGCGCTGGAAAGCGATTTCCTCACTCAGGGGCCCAGGGTGAAGGCCTTCGAGGCCGCGCTGTGCGCGCTTACCGGCGCCGGCTACGCGGTAGCCGTCTCCAACGGCACGGCCGCCCTGCACCTGGCCGCCCTGGCCGCCGGGCTCGCCCCGGGCGACGAGGGCATAACCTCGCCCATCACGTTCGCGGCGTCCGCCAACTGCCTGATATACGCCGGCGCCCGCCCCGTTTTCGCCGACATCGCCCCGGACACCTACACGCTGGCCCCCGGCAGGTTCGAGGAGAAGATCACCGCCCGCACGAAGGCCGTGGTCCCGGTGGATTTCGCCGGCCAGCCCGCGGACATGGAAGCTATCTCGGCCATAGCCGCCAAAAAAGGAATAACCGTCATCGAGGATGCCGCCCACGCCATAGGCAGCCGCTACGCCTGCGGCGCCGCGGTGGGTTCCTGCAAATATTCGGACATGACCATCTTCTCCTTCCACCCGGTGAAGACCATAACCACCGGCGAAGGCGGCGCCGTGACCACCAACAGCCGCGCGCTGTACGACCGGCTCTGCCTGCTGCGCACGCACGGCATCACCAAGGACCCCGCCGCGATGGCCGAGAACCAGGGGCCCTGGTATTACGAGATGCAGGAGCTGGGCTTCAACTACCGCCTCACCGATCTGCAGGCCGCGCTGGGCGTCTCCCAGCTGAAGAAACTGGACGCTTTCGTGGCGCGCCGCCGCGAGATAACCGCGAAATACAACAAGGCTTTCTCCGGCCTGAAGCACGCCGTGACGCCCTATGAAAGACCCGGGGTTTTCAGCGCCTTCCACCTTTACGTGCTGCTGCTGGATTTCGCGCGGCTCGGCCGCAGCCGCGAGCAGGTGTTCGCGGAATTGTCCCGCGCCGGCATCAATCCGCAGGTCCATTACATCCCGGTGCACCTGCAGCCGTATTACCGGAAGAATTTCGGTTTCAAGCCCGGGGACTACCCCGCAGCCGAAGATTACTATTCCCGCTGCCTCAGCCTGCCGCTTTACCCGGGCATGGACGATTCCGACGCCGGCCGCGTGATAGACGCCGTCCGGGCCGTCGCCGGCTGAGCCCGGGCGACGGCTTCCGCCAGAGGAGAAAGCCGGCATTAACATGAGAACAGGCGCGATAATACAGGCCAGAATGTCGTCCACGCGGCTGCCGGGCAAGATAGCCCTGGAGCTGCCGTACGGCGGCGGCGTTACGGTGCTGGAGCAGGTGATCGGGCGCGTCAGGAAGTGCCGCCTCGTGAACGAAGTGATCGTCGCCACCACCACGGGCCGGGACGACGACGCGGTGGTAAAACTGGCTAAAAAAGCCGGCGCCGGGGTCTTCCGGGGCTCCAAGAACGACGTCCTCTCCCGCTATTATTCCGCCGCCAGGGAGAACGGGCTGGACACGGTGGTGCGCATCACCAGCGACTGTCCCTGCATGGACCCGGAGCTTATTTCCGGGGTTATCGGGGCGTATACGCGCGGGAAGGCGGATTACGCCTCGAACGTGCTGAAGTCGCCGTATCCCGACGGCCTGGACATCGAGGTCTTCAGTTTTGCCGCCCTGGAGCGGGTCCATCTGGGCTCGGCGGACGCGAAGGCGCGCGAGCACGTCACCTTCGGCATCTACAGCCAGCCGGAAAAATTCAGGCTGAAATTCCTGAAAGCGCCCAGGTCCCTTTCCGAGCAGAAGATCCGGATCACGCTCGACACTCCCGAAGATTACGCGCTGCTGTGCGCGGTTTACAAAGCCCTTTACAGGCCCGGCAGGCCCTTCGGCCTTGCCGATATCCTGGCCCTCCTCAAGAGGGAGCCCTGGCTGCGCACTATCAACCGCAGAGTAGCGGCCAAGAAAGTTTTCCCCGGGCTCCGCGAAGAGCTGGCCGAGGCGGTGAAGGTGCTGAAGCTGCAGGACCTCGGCCGGGCCGCGGCTTATATTTCCGCCCGCATTAAAAAATGAAGATCAAGATCCTTACCGACGGCGGCGCCAGGACCGGTTTCGGCCATCTTACGCGCTGCGCCGCGCTTTCCCGGGCTTTCCGCGCGGGGGGCGGCGATACCGAGCTGATAGTGAACGGCGACGCCTCCGTGCGCGCCATTCTCAAAGGCGAGAGATTCAGGGTCCTCGACTGGCGCAAATACCCCCAAAAGGCGCTGGGCGAAAATTTCGGCGGGATAGCCGTGGTGGATTCCTACCGCGCCGGCGCCGCGTTCTGCGCCCGGATCGCGCGCGCGGCGAAGCTCGCGGTCTTTTTCGACGACTATAACCGCATACACTACCCTCCCGGCGTGGTAGTGAACGGTTCCATAGGCGCGGAAACCCTTCCCTATCCGCGCGACAAGGCCGTAAAATACTGCCTGGGCCCCGCCTACATTCCCCTGCGCGAAGAATTCCGGGAACGCCGGAAAAAGCCGCTCCGCAGGAATATACGCGGCATCCTTATTACTTTCGGCGGGACGGATACCGGCGGGCTGGGCGAACGCCTCGCCGCTTTCCTGCGCAGGCCCGGCGGCCCCAAGATCGTAGTTTTCGGCGCCGGAAAGCGTTTTTCCGCCGCCGCCGTCAGGCGCGCCATGCTCGCCTCCGACGTCTGCGTGACCGGCTGCGGGCAGACCACCTACGAGCTCGCCTCCTGCGGCGTGCCGGCCGTAGGCGTGGGTTTTGCCGGCAACCAGAAGCTGAATATCAAAGGCTGGGTGAAGAACGGCTCGCTGCTGTTCGCCGGCTGGAAGGGCGATAAAGGCCTTTTTAACAGAATAGAGGCGCTGCTCTCCGAGCTGACTTTCTCAAAACGCCTGGCCATGAGCCGGCGCGGGAGGCTGAAAGTGGACGGGCTGGGCGCCCGGCGGATAGCGGACGCGGTGCGCCGGGCTTTCGCCGGGGCCTCTCACCCCGCTTTCCGGCTCAGGCCCGCCGCGGGGCGGGACTGCCGGAATATCTTCGAACTCTCTAATTCTCCCGCTGTCAGGGCCAATTCCATCAATACCGCCAAGATCAGGTGGGCGGTCCATAAGCGGTGGTTCGCGGCTAAGATCGAGGATCCGCGTCATTCTTTCCTCGTCGCTGAAACCCCGTCCGGGGAATTCATCGGCCAGCTGCGCTACGACGTTCCCGGCCCGGAAGCCCTGGTAAGCTTCAGCATTTCGGACGCGTTCCGCGGCAGAGGGCTGGCGGCGCCGCTCCTGGCGGCGGGGTCCGCAAGGCTGTTCACGGATTTCCCGGGCGTGCGCCGCATAAACGCCTACATCCGGCCGGAGAACGGGGCTTCGATAAAAGCTTTCGAAAGGGCGGGCTATAAGTTCGAGCGTTCGGAAAAAATTAACGCCCTGAAGATGAGAAAATATGCCGCAAAAAGAAAGAACCGTAAGTCTTAACATAGGCGGGCGCAAAGTGGGGGGGGACGCGCCGGCGTTCGTGATAGCCGAGCTTTCGGCCAACCACGCCCAGAAGCTGGACGTGGCCCTTAGAACGGTGCGCGCCGCGAAGAAGGCCGGCGCGGACGCCATCAAGATCCAGACCTATACCGCCGATACGCTGACCATCGACTGCGCGAACAGATATTTCAGGATAGACCAGGGGACCTTGTGGGACGGGCGCACGCTCTACGACCTTTACAAGGAAGCTTACACGCCGTGGGACTGGCATTACAAGATAAAAAAAGCGGCTGAGGAAGAGGGGCTGATCTTCTTCTCCACGCCGTTCGACAGGACCGCCGTGGATTTCCTGGCCGAGCTGGGCGTGCCGGTCTACAAGATAGCGTCGTTCGAAATGACGGACCTCCCGCTTATCGAATATATCGCGGCGCGGAAAAAGCCGGTCATCATGTCCACCGGCATCTCGCCGCTGGCGGAGATCTCCGAGGCGGTGGCGGCCTGCAGGAAAAAAGGGAACAGGGAACTGGCGGTGCTGAAGTGCACCTCTTCCTACCCGGCGCCGTTCGAGGAAATGAACCTTGCCACCATTCCCGACATGGCCAGGCGCTTCGGCTGCGTGGCGGGCCTTTCCGACCACTCCGCCGGCGGCTCGGCGGCCGTGGCGGCCGCGGCGCTGGGCGCGAAAGTTATAGAAAAGCATTTTATACTCGACCGCAAGATAGGCGGCCCGGACGCGTCCTTCTCGCTGGAGCCGGCGGAATTCGCCGGCATGGTGAAAGCCGTGCGGGAAGCCGAAAAAAGCCTGGGCGGGGTAACCTACGCCCTTTCCCGGGCGTCGAAGCTCAGCCGGAATTTCTCCCGCTCGCTTTTCGCCGTAGCCGACATAAAGAGGGGCGAGGTTTTTACCGCCGGCAATGTCCGGTCCATCAGGCCGGGCTACGGCCTCCCTCCCAAGTTCCTGCCGAAAATACTGGGGCGCAGGGCCGCGCGCGCCGTTCCCCGCGGCACGCCGCTGGCCTGGAAGCTTATCGCATGACCGCCGCGCCTAAATTAGCCCTGGGGACGGTGCAGTTCGGGCTTCCCTACGGCATCTCCAATTCCCGCGGCCAGGTGCCGCCGGCGGAAGCCGCGCAGATGCTGCGGCTCGCCGCGGCTTCCGGCGTGGACGTTCTGGACACAGCCCAGGCCTACGGCTCCAGCGAGGAGGTGCTGGGTGACATCCTCTCCGCCGGGCAACTGGATTTCAGGATAGTCACCAAGCTCAAGCGCGGCCCGGAGGGCGCGGTTTCCGCGGCCCCGTCGCTGAAAAGGCTGAAGCGGGAACGGGTCTACGGCCTGATGCTGCACTCCTTCGCCGAGTACTGCCGGGCCCCGGAGATCTACGGCGAGCTGCTGCGGGCGAAAAGCCTGGGGCTGGCCGAAAGGACCGGCTTTTCCGTTTATTCCCCGTCCGAAGCGGAGCGGCTGCTGGACGCCGGCGTAAGTTTCGACATCCTGCAGTTCCCGTACAATATCTTCGACCGGCGCTTCGACGCTTTAATGCCCCGCCTGAAGGCCGCGGGAGTGGAGCTGCACGTGCGGTCCGTGTTCCTGCAGGGGCTGCTGCTGCTGGACCCGGCCGCGCTCAACCCTTATTTTACGGCGGTAAAGGAAAAGCTCTCCGCGCTGCGCGGCGCGGCGGCCGCGGCGGGAACAAGCATGACCAGGCTCTGCCTGGCGGCGGTGAAGGCCAACGGGCTGATAGACAGGGTGGTGGTGGGAGTGGCTTCTTTGGCCGAGCTTAAAGCCAACCTGGAAGACTTCGCGGGCGCTCCGGCGCCGGCGGGCGCGCTGGCCGCCGCGCTGGAGAAATGCCGGGTCGACGATGAGAGCATCATAAACCCGGCGCTCTGGAAACCGCTGTGACCAGCCGCCGCGCTCAGTTGAACTTGCGGAATACCGGCTTTACCGGGTCGCCCACCAGGAATTTCCTGTAGTCCCCGGCGTCGACGGCCTTCGCGTAGACCTTCAATATCTTCCTGAAAACTTCGGCCGTTCTTTCCAGCTCGGCGTCCCCGTGCGAAAGACTGGGCGTGAAAGTGCCGCGGAAAAGCAGCCCGTGCCTGGCGGCCTCCTGGAAAACCAGCGTCTTGTAGCCGTCGGAGAACGCCCCGCCGGCGTCCCTGCACAGCAGCAGCTGCCAGCCGGGATGCCCTTTGATGACGATGTGCTCCGAAAGCCCGGCGTCCTGTATCACCGGGAGCAGCATCTTCCTGAGCTTTTCGCCGAGGCGCATGTTGCGGGCCGTAAGCCCGGTCCGTTTTACTTCCCTGATGGAGGCCAGCGCGGCCGCCAGGGAATGCGTTTCGGCCCCGTGGGTGGTGGAGATCAGGAAAACCCTTTCCTTGTCGTGCGTGATGCCGCCCGCTTCCATTATTTCCCGCTTGCCGGCCAGCATGCAGCAGGAAAAACCGTTGGCTACGCCCTTGCCCCAGGTGGTCAGATCGGCCTTCACGCCCAGCGCCGCGTGCGCGCCGGGATAGCCGAGCCGGAAGCCGGTGATCATCTCGTCGAGGATAAGCACGGTCCCGTTCTTCGTGCACAGCTCCCGCACTTTTTTCAGGAAGCCGTCCGCGGGCAGGTCGAACTCCATGGGTTCGAGGATCACGCAGGCTAGCTGCCCCGGGTAGGCCGCGAACAGCTTTTCCAGGGAAGCGATGTTGTTGTAATTGAAGGTTAAGGAGAGGGCCGCTATCTCCGCCGGGACGCCGGCGTTATTGGGCTTTTTGCCGATGTACCAGTCGTCGTACGAGAAAAAGCCGTGGTCGGAGCAGAACGCCAGGTATTTGCGGCCGGTGCAGGCCCTGGCCAGCTTGATGGCCGCGGTGGTCACCGTCGAGCCGTTCTTGGCGAATTTCACCATGTCGGCGCCGGGCACCTGCGAAAGGAAATATTCCGCCAGGTCCGTCTCGACGGGGGAGGGACACTGGAAATTGCTGCCGTTCTTTAGCTCCGCGCGCACGGCCCTGAGCACCGGCTCGTAGGCGTGGCCCAGGATCACGGAGGTCAGCCCCATGGCCCAGTCCAGGTACTTGTTCCCGTCGACGTCCCACACGTAGCAGCCCTTCCCTCTGGCGATGAACTTGGGCCCGAGCTTAGGCGATTGGTCAGCGCCTTTGCTGTAGGTGTGGCAGCCGCCGGGGATGAGCTGCTGCGCTTTCTTCACAAGGGCGTCGGATTTGGCGAAGTTGGTGATCATGGTCGCTCCGTTTTTGGAATTCCGCGGAAGTGCTTCAGAATAATTATACCCCTTTTTGCGGGGCAAGAATATATCGCGGGCGCGGCGTTCCGGGGCCGGCCGTTCAGGCCCCGCGCAGTTTCCCGCGGAGCAGCGCGACGCCGGAAAGGAAGAACGCCCGTTCCTCCGCGTTCATGAACAGCGCGTAATAGAGCCAGTACATGAAAGCGCCGTACGCGGCGGCCAGGCCGGCAAAACCGGGCAGCGCCAGCGGGGCCTTGAGCAGCAGCAGCGGCGCCGCGGCCGCCAGCGCCGCGGCCAGGAGCTTCAGGTAGGAAGTTATCATCTCGCGCAGGAAGGAGGAAAATTGCAGCTCGAGGGTGCGGGCGAAGACCACCAGCAGGCCCGAGTTGGCCAGCACGTACCCGGCGACAAGGGCGAAGATGAGCCCGTTGAGGCCGTAGCGCGCCACCGTGGCGAAGCTGATAGCGATGTTCAGGACGCTGGCGGCGATCTGCACCGGGATGTAGCGCTTCGCCTCGCCCATCCCCACTATCATCACGTTGGCCAGCGCGCACGGCAGGCTCAGCGCGAAAAGGTAGCTCATTATGGCCTGCGCGTAGACCACTACGCCCAGCTGCCCCGGGCCGAGCCACAGCAGCACGAAATCCTTCATCATCAGCGTCATGAAGACCAGCGGCGGGAGCAGCAGCATGTGCAGCCAGTTGCTGCCGCGCATGAACAGTTCGCGCAGCTTCGTCCTGTTGCCGGCCGACTGGTAATGCGCGGAAGCCGGCATTACCGCGGAATTGAGCGCGGACAGCAGGCCGCGTATGAGGGTCTGCGGCTTCGAGGCCACGTCGAAGTCGGACATGGCCGCTATCGGCAGGAAGACGGAGATGAGCACGCGGTTGAAGGAGTTGAAGACGAAGCCCGTAAGGCTGCCTATCAGCAGCACCACGCTGTAGCCGAACCATTCCCTGGCGTCCTCCCGGGAGAAGGGCGCCAGCACGGTGTAGCGGCCGTAGCGCGTTTTCAGGTGGCTCATCAGCAGCGCGAAGCGGACCACCGAGAGCGCGGCCATCATCCACATTATCAGCTCGAACCCGCCGCGCGCTTTCAGCGCGGCCGCGATGAGCCCCACGCGCAGGACGTTCTGGATTATGGTTATCCGCTTCACGTAGCTGTAGTCGTTGAAGCCGAACAGGAACGAGTCGCACTGGTACGAGAGGAACGCCACGCCCACCATCAGCAGCGTCGGGACCAGCACCAGGCGGGAGATCTGCATCGCGGCCAGCCGGGCGGCTATGCTCGTGTCGTAAAAGCCGATTATCACCAGGCCCACCGCCACGGCCAGCAGCGCCGTGCACGAATAGTAAAGCAGCGCGAACGACCAGAGTTTGCGCAGCCTGCCTTCGTCCTCCGAGGCGTGGTACCTGGCCACGAAGGTCATGGCGGCGCCGCCCATGCCGAAGTCCAGCATGGTCAGCACGCCGTAGGTGGAGAACAACGTAAGCGTAAGGAAAAGCCCGTAAACTTCGCGGCCCGCGTTCAGCAGGAAAATGCGCGGCAGCAGCAGCCCCACCAAAATAGCGACGATAAGTTCGGAAACGCCCCAGAGGGTGTTCTTGATGAGTTTTTCTTTGAGCATCGCTATTACGATTATAGCCATTTTGCCGGCATGTCCGTAAGGCGCGCGGCCCGCGCCGCGGCAGCATTTTCTAATCCTAACATGAGGCTGAAATAGCTTGTTGGTGCTCCGTTGCAAATCTTTTGGCCAAGCCTCCATTTTTGAATGTTTGTGCGCCTTTTGGTAGTACTTCTCTGAACAATT